>JADKKK010000001.1:0-600000 GCA_016720545.1 Myxococcales bacterium | reverse complement strand
CCCGGCTGGCGCACACGTTCGCTTCGTTCGAAGAGCTCGGGCTGCGCGTGCGCGATCTCGCCCTCGCTCCCGACGACGCGCGCGTGCTCGAGCGTCGGTGGCTCGACCTCGCGGCCCGGGTGCGAGGCGCCGCTCACCTGCCGCGCTACGAGGCGGCCGCGCGCGCCTTCGCGACCCTCGACGACCGGGTGTCGTTCGACGCCGCCCGCGAGGTGCTCGCGCAGCTCGCCGCCGTTCGTTCGCTGAAGAATGACCCGGACGAGGTCGCGCTCGGCGAATTCTTCGAGGGTCTCCGGGGCAACAGCAAGAGCGGGAAGCTCGAGGCGGTCTTCGCTGCGTACCAGGCCCGCGAGCAGTTCGCCCTCGCGGGCCGCCAGCTCCTCGCGCTCCTTGGTGCCTGTGAGCGCGAGCTCGACGCCGCCCGAGAGGCGGCGGACGGGCTCAGCTTCGGAGAGCTGCTCGCGGCCCTCGAGCGCCTCCTCGCGTCGGATCCGCAGGTCGCCGAGGAGATCGGCGCTCGCTATGACGTGCTCCTCGTCGATGAGTTCCAAGACACCTCGCGGCTGCAGAAGCGCCTGCTCGAGCTGCTGTGGGCGTCGCCGCCTGGGGAGGGCGTCGCGGAGGGCGTCGCGGGCGTGCGCCCCACCGGGCTCTTCGTCGTGGGTGACCGCAAGCAGTCGATCTACGGCTTCCGCGGCGCGGACGTCTCCGTGTTCGCCGAGCTCTGCGTCGGGTTGGCGGGCGAGCCGGCGCGCGAGAAGCTCCGCGTCGACGAGGGGGCCGTCTACACGCCCGCCGAACCGCGCGCCGACTTCTTTCCGCTGCGCACGAACCGGCGGAGCTCGCCGGAGCTCCTGTCGTTCATCAACGCTTTCTCCGCACGCGTCTTCGAGGACGCGGTCGACAAGCGCGAGCTGTTTGAACTCGAGTACTCGCCCGACATCGAGGATCTGCTCGCGCCGTCCACGCCGCCCGCGCCGTCGCCTCTCGACGCGCAGCCGCCCACCGTGTGGCTCAGGCCTCCCCTGCCCAAGCGCGGCTCCACCACGCGGCGTGACGACGCGCGCGTCGTCACGCGGGTGATTCAAGAGCTGACGTCGGGCCGGCGCCCGAGCGCGCTGCCGGCGGGAGCGTCTCCTCGCTACAAGGACTGCGCGGTGCTCGCCCTCACGAACGACATGCTCGACGAGCAAGCGTACGCCCTCGCCGAGGTGAACGTCCCGTACGTGCTCGCGGGGAAGAGCTTCTACAAGGCGCGCGAGGTGCTCGACCTCGCGGCTCTCCTCGCCCTGCTGCTCGACCCAAACGACGCCCTCGCGGCCCTCACCGTACTGCGCGGTCCACTCGCTGCCGTGAGCGACGAGACTCTGGTGGGCATGACCGAGCGCGGGAAGGGGCTCCGGCGGGTCGACGGGGCGCTCCTCGAAGGGACGCGCGCGGCGTTGATTCACGAAGGCGAGCGCCCGCGAGTCGCGCAGGTCGTCGAGGTCGTCGAGCGGCTGGGCCGCCTGCTGCCGCGCGTCGGTGCGGGCAGCGCGCTCCGCGAGGCCGTCCGCACGTTGCGCCTCGAAGAGATCCTCTCGTCGCTGCCTCGTGGTCGGTCTAAAGTGTTGAATGTGCGTAAGTTTTTGTCGATGGCCGACGAGGCCGACGATCCACGAGCGCTGGTCGCGCGGGTGCTCACGCGGGCGGGCGGGACCGACGACGAGGGCGAGGCCGCGGCGTTCTCGGAGGAGGACGACGCGGTCCGCCTCCTCACCGTCCACGCGAGCAAGGGCCTCGATTTCAAGGTCGTCTTCGTCCCGCAGATGGGCGCGCTCGTCGACGCTTCGCGCGCGGGCGGTGGATCGTTCGGCATCGAGCGCACGGCGCGCGGCGTGTACGTGGCGCCGCGTCTCGCGCACCCTCGAGGGCTGGTGCTCGACTCGCCCGCCTACGAGCGCACCCGCGCGATGGGCCAGCGACGCGACCGGGCGGAGCGGCGCCGCCTGCTCTACGTCGCCATGACCCGCGCGTCCCACATGCTCTTCCCCGTGGGCGCCCGGAGAGCGCCGAAGAAGACGCTCGGGGACGCGCACGCCACCTGCGGGGCGGCGACGCTCGAGGACCTCGTCATCGGGCCGGCGGCCGCGACCTTCGCCGTGGAGGACGTGGAGCTCCCGTCGCGAGAGGGAGCGACCGTCTCGCCGCTCGCGTCGCTCGCGTCGCTCGCGTCGCTCCCCGAGGAGCCCGTCGTCGCCTCGGGCGTCGCCGGGGCCGGCAGGTTCCGCACGCTCCCGATCGCGCCTACGTCGCTCCAAGACTTTCACCTGTGCGCGCGGAGGTTCGAGCTCGTGCATCTGCTGGGGTTACCCGAGCACGCCCACCTCGCTCGGGGGGCGAAGGGCGCCACCGCCCGCGAAGGGCCGCCCGTCGGGGTGCCCACCGAGAGAGCGCCGTCCGACCCCACCGCGCGCGTCGACGCTCAGTCCGAAGGCACGCGAATGCACCGAGTGCTCGAGCGGCTCGATCTCGCGCTCCTCGGCCAGCCGCGGTCTCTGGCGGGCATCTCCGCGGGGCTCGTGCGCGAGGGCGTGCCCCTCGATCATCCTCGGCACGCGCCCATCGCCCGGCGGCTCTCGCGCTTCGTCTCGGGACCGTGGCTCACCGAGCGCGTCGCGCGCGGCGCTACGGTGCACCGCGAGCACGCCTTCGCCGTACACCTGCCTGTCGGGAGCGGGCGCACCGCGCTGTTTCGCGGGAGCATGGACCTCGTGGTCGCCCGCCCGGGCCGGGTCGGCCTCGAGCTCGAGGTCGTCGACTACAAGCGCGCTCGAGGTCCCGCTCTTCTCCCGTACGAGCTGCAGCTCGAGCTCTACGCGCTCGCCGCGCGTCGCCTCTTCCCCGAGGCGGTCGTCGTGCGCGCCGGCGTGGTGTTCCTCGGCGGTGAGCCCGGTGAGCCCGTGTGGCTGCCCGAGGCCGAGCGCGGCGCCCTCGAAGCGCGCGTCGCCGACACGGTGTCTGCGCTCGCCGAGGCTCGATGGCTTGGCGTGTTCCCGCGGGCGAGCCTGCCGCGCTGCGAGGCCATCGCGTGTGGCTACGTGGGGCGATGCCACCCGCTCCGCGCCTCGCTCACCTGACCCGAGCCTCGCCGGGCGTCGCCTGCGTGGGCGTCACGGCGCGTGGCGGTGGAAAGGGCACGGAGGCAAACCGCTCCCCCGCGACCACCACGTGGTCGAGGAGGGGTAGGCCCACGATCGCCCCCGCGTCGGCCACCTCGCGAGTGAACCTCGTGTCCGCCGCGCTGGGCGCCGGGTCGCCGCTCGGGTGGTTGTGCACGAGCACGAGGGCGCGCGCGTTCTCGCGGAGCCCCTGGATCAGGACGTCCTTCGGGGCGAGCGACAGCGCGTGCGGGCCCCCCCGCGCGAGGCACCGGGCGGCGAGGACGCGGTTTCGCCCGTCGAGCGCCAAGAGCCAGAGCTCCTCGTGCTCGAGGTACGCGAGCCGGCCGCGCGCCCACCGCGCCACGGCCGCGCTGTCGTCGACGTGGTGTCGAGGCTCGTCGAGGCTCGCCTGTACGCGGCGTCCGAGCGCCAGCGCGCAGACGAGACGCCTGGCTGGGCGCGCCCCGAGCAGCTCGACGGCTTCCCCGAACCCAAGCCTCGTGAGGCCGCGGAGGCCACCACGGTCGTCGAGGAGCCTCGCGGCTCGCTCGAGCGCCCGCGCGCCCTCGAGCACGCCGGCGAGCGCCTCGGCGTCCGACAGGCCGTCGACCTCTCGGCGGCGAAGCTCGCTGCATGCCGTCAGCACGCGCCCGTCGCGCCCTCGCCCGTTCGTCCTTCGCTCCGTGGTCTCGTCCATCGCTCGCTCCCGCGCTCGGCCTCTCCGCCGCACGTCGTACGCACGGCTCGTGCCCGCCGCGCGCGCCTGCGAGGCACGCCGATTTATCGCCGGAAGCGTCAGCGCCGGGCGTCAGGGACGTCCGGGGACTGGCCACGGGCCGTTGGCCCCGCGGTGCGCGCGAGTCGGCGGGTCAGGGCGGCTGGCAGATGCCGAAAGCCGCGTCTCCGATGAGCGAGCTCGTCTTGCACTGCAGGCGTTCGCCGCACGCGGCCTGTCCCACTCGGCAGAGCTGGAAGCACTTGCGTGCGCCCGGGCGCCCCAGGCAGTTCAGTCCCGCGGCGCAGCGCGCTTCGTCACACGGCTCGCCCACTTGCGCGGGGCCCGTGGGGACGCAGCTCGTCACGCCCGGATCGGTGACCACGGCGCAGGTCTCGCCCACCTTGCACTCGCCCGCGCTCAGCAGCTTGCACGCGCGGACGGGCACGCAGACCGGCACCTTCAGCTTCGACTCCTCTGCCAGCTGCGCCACGTCGCAGAAGGTCGCGCCCCCCGCCGGGGAGCCCATCTTTTCGCAGGATCCGCCGCAGCAGTAGGGGCGGCACTGCCCCGTTCCGTCGGCGCGGAGCGCGCAGTCCGAGCCGGCCCCGCACTCGGCCGAGCGTGTGCAAGTGTCGCCATCGGCGATGGCGCCGACCGGCGTGCAGACGGGGCCGTCCTGGTGGACCCGGCAGGTGAGCGTGGTCTCCCGCGTGCCCGCGTCGGTCTTCGACGCGCCCCCGTCGTCGGGTCTGCAACCGGCGCTCCCGTCGTCGGGCCAGCAGCCTTCGTCCTTCTTCGCGCGGCACAGCGGGTTGCCGCGGTACGGCGTGGGAGGCGGTGCGGTGTCGGCCGCCCGGGCGTCACTCGCGGGTACGGAGCCGGTGGGGATCACCTCGGGCGGGGGCGTCTCGCCGTCGGGACGGAAGTCGCCCTGGGCGAGCACCGAGCACGCAGGCACCGCCGCGCAGATGCCCAGCGTCACGACCGCCGAGAGGAGCACGCCGAGCCGCCTTTGGGCGTGGCGACGGGGCGTCGGTGAGGCGGGGGCGCTCATGCGGGTCGAAGGTGCATATTCATGTGGCGTGCCGAAGTCGAGCCCCCGCCCGGCGACCTCGTAAGTGTAGGAGACCTCACGGCCTTTGGCCAATCTCCGTCGCCGCGCGGTCGCCGCAGCGGCGCGGCGCATGACTTCGCTGTCGCGCAGCGAGGTCGCGCGTGGCCTATTTCGCCTCCAGCGCGCGGCTCGTGGCGTTGCCGGCCGCGTCGTAGGCGCGTACGGTCACGACGTGCCGGCCGGCGGGCACGAGGGACGAGACGTCGTCGTCGACGCCCTCGCTGGTCGAGTCGAACACGCCGTCGGCCGCGCCCAGCGGGCGGAAGATCGTGTCGCCGTCCACCGCCACCTCCACCCGGGCGATATTCGAGACCGTGTCGGTCGCGCGTGCCCGGAGCCGGCGCCCGACGAGCGCGAGATCGCTGAGCTGCGGCGGGGTATTGTCGACGACCACGACGCTGCTCTCGTTGGAGTGACGGAGCGTATCGCGCGGTCCGTTCGCGAGCTCGTCGCTCGCCTCGACGGCGACGCGGTAGCGCCCCTCGGGGAGCGCCTGTGTGTCCCACTCGTACTCGGTCTTGGTGAGCACCTCGCTCGGCTGGGTGAGCGGGAAGCTCGTGGTCGTGCCGTCCCGGCGGAAGCTCACGCGGTAGCGGAGGGGATCGGCGTCGAGGTTGTCGACTCGCCACGAGATCTTGAGCTTCGGATCGTGCTTGGGGGCCTCGCCGCCGGTGGCAGGCAGCCCGGACCGCGGCTCCTTCGGGGGCGCCGACTTCGGGGTCGCGCTCACGTCGAGCACCACCGGCCGGAGGTTCTGCGTCAGGAAGGGCAGGTTGAGGTCTTCGAGGGTCGCGCGGGGATCGGTGAACCGGGCCCGCACCTGCACGAAGCGTGCGGCCGGGCTCGCGACCGTGAACGCGCTCGTCTGCGCGGCGCTCCACGGGCTCCAGGTCTCGTCGGGCGCCTGGGTGTTGCCCGACCGCGTGGAGATCTCGAGCCGACCGCCGCCGTGCCAGGTCACCCGCCCGAAGCGCGCCCGGATGCCCGCGTCGAGCGCCTTGCTCGTCCACACGGCGTCGCCGCCACCCTGACCCAGCACGCGGTGGAGCACGGGCGGATCGCTCGCGACGACGAACCCGCGTCCTCCGACGATCGACACGGAGGAGATTTGGCGCTCGTCGGTGTCGGCCTCGAGCGTGACGACGTGCGCGTCGTCGACCGTGTACACGCGCCCCTCCGCGCCCGTGCCCACGTGCGGCCGTCCCCGCTCGTCGAGCGAGAGCGAGTCGTAGTGGAACTCGCTGTGGGCCATGAGCTTCTCGGGGCGGCCCGTCGGGTCCAGCTTGTAGAGCGTGCCCTTGCCGGGCTTCGGCCGCGCCCCCGTCGTGGGACCGGCGGGCTGGCGCCCCGCGGCCACGGCGCTCCTGCGGGGCGGCTCTGGCGGCGAGCTGTACTCGTTGGCGATCGCGAAGAGCGTGCCGTCGGTCGCGACGGCCAGCGCCTTCACCTCTTGGCCGCCCGGCTCGTAGAGCACCTCGGCCCGGCCCGGGCCCTTGATGGAATAGATGAGACCTTTCCCGCTCGAGCCCGCGAAGATCTCGCCGTTCTTCCCGACGGCGACCGACACGATGTGCCGCTCCGTGCTCTTGAAGAGCGTCTCGACCTGCCCGCCGGCGCTGACCCGGAACACCTTCCCCTCCGGGCCACCGGCGGCGACGTAGACGGCGGTGCCGGCGGTGTCGACGGCGAGCGCCCACGCGTAGCTGGCGCCCGGCAGCGTCGCGAAGGGCGTGACCTTGCCGCGGGTCACCTTGAAGAGCTTGCCGTCGGGGATCGTGGCGGCGATGACCGAGCCGTCCCGGAGCTCGGCGAGCGCGGTCACCGCGAGCGCCTCGGTGTCGGCGTACGGCTCCGCGGTGTCGCCCACGACGCGGAGGATCTTCCCGCGTGGGCTCGTGCCCACGAGCACGCTGCCGTCGCGGAGCGCGAGGGCGGAGAAGGTGCCCTGCGCGTCGGCTCCGAGCGGCGCCGACCCGAGCGTGAGGCCCGCCCGCACCTGGCCATCCGACCCTACGCTGACGCCCTTGAGATCGCCGCCCGAGAGGCTCTCGAGGCTGTCGAGCGAGAACGCGCGCGTGCCTACGGCGCCCGCGTCGCGGGTGGAGAGCGTGGCCACGGCGAGCCAGCCGACGGCGGCGAGAGACCGGAGGGCGTACGAGCGCGAGCGGCGCGACGGCGATCTCACGGCGTTCGAGCGGTCAAGCGCGACAGGCTTCGCCGCGACGAGCCGCCAAGGGAGTGCGAGCATTCGGAGAGTCTACACGGGCCCCGCGGGCCGCGGGCTACGAAGCAGCGGCCTACGCTACCGGAGCACGCGCCGGACGTTGACCTTCACCCGCTCGCTGCCCTCCACGTACTTCTCGGTGGGGAAGACGGCGCGCGCATACGACGGCACGGCCTCTGGCCCGACGTCGCTCGACTGGGGCCGGAGCAGATCGAGCGCGAAGCCCGGCAGCTCGGGCGCCACGTGCCCCTCGAACGCCACGCCCGGGGAAGCCACCACGTGCTGCACGACGAGCGATCTCGGCAGGAGGTGCTGCCGGCCCGCGTTCGCGATGAGGTCGGCGAGGTTGCGCGGGGCCGCCACCTCCGGCGACACGCCGTAGCCCGGCGCGATCTCCAGGGTCACCTCCTTGCCCGCGAGATCTTCGCGCATGGGCACCTCGAGCACGCGCGTGACCTCGGGCCCGTAGTTGGGTTGAAGGCGCACGCGCACCCTCGCCGAGCGCCCCGCGTCGACCACCGGGTCGAGGACCTCGGCGCCGCGCAGCCGCCAGACGTCGTTCGTGTACTCCACCGAGAAGGTGCTCTCGACGCGCTCGATCGACGCGCGCTCCCAGGGGTTGTTCAGCACGTCGCCGAGGAAGCGGACGACGCGCGCGCCGCGAAAGTCGCCGGCGTCCGGCATGGAGCCCGAAGACACGCCGAAGTCGTCGAGCTCGAGGGTGCCTCGCCCCCTCACGGTCACGCGGGAGGTGAGCTTCCAGGTCACGTCGCGCTTCTCGTTGGTGCTCGCCTCGATCACCGAGCCGTACACGGCCGCCGCGAGCTGAGGGCTCATGAATCGGTCCTCGGCGACCTGCGTGCGCCAGGAGGTCTTCGGCGCGCCGACGGCGCCGCGCAGCTCGACCGACAGTGGAAAGATTGGCGGCGCGATGCGCTCGTCGAGCACGACCGAGCTCATGCGGTCCTGCACGAGCGTGCCGAGCGGGCGGATGATCTCACCTATTTTCGACGAGTGCTGATCGCTCGCGAAGATCCACAAGACCCGGGCGAGCGCGGTCGGGAGCGCCGTCGTGCCCGACTCCATCATGGGGTGTCCGAAGCCCACGGCCCGGGACCCCTCGACGTGCGTGACGGTGCCGAGGCCCATCATCGAGACGTCGCCGCTCACGAGCACGACGCCGAGCGACCCGCCGTCGACGAAGTGCTGCGGCGCCGCCGGGTCGACGGTGGCCGCGCCGCCGCCCGCCTGCATCGGATCGAGGCCGAGCGGCCCGAACACGCCACGCAGGCTCGCGGCCGTGCGGTCGCCCACGCCGCCGAGCATGAGCGGCGTCGCCGCGGGGCGGAGCGGCCGGGACGGATCGGGCGCGAACCGCGCGTGCATCTGCGTGGCGTGCTGCGCCAGATCGTAGTGGCCGGGCTCACCGTGGAAGTCGACGGCGGGGCGGTCGAGCTCGGCGTGGGGTCGAGGTGCGGGGCGCGCCGCCGCCGCCGCGCGCGGGAGCGGCCCTTGCCCCTCGAGCGGCCAGAAGCCGGGCGGGATCGGGCGGCGAAGCTCCGCGAGCATGGGCGCGATCGGGGTCACGCCGGCGACGGGCTCCACCTGGAACATCGCCCAGCTGTACGCGTAGGCGCCGGCCAGACGACCGTCGAAGTAGATGGGGCTGCCGCTCATCCCGCGTACGTTCTTCGTGACGTTGAGGCGTGGGTGCGGCGTCTTCACGAGGATGAGCTCCTGCGACGGCCGGAAGTTGTGGAGCACGCCCACCACCTCCACGTCGAACCGCTCGGGCGTGGTGCCCTTGAACACGGTGAGCCCGTAGCCCTTCATGCCCTCTCGGATCTCGTTCGGCGCGATCGTGCGAGGCTTGTCGTCGCCGTGCGCCATGGGGACCGTGAGCGCGAGCGAGAGCGCGAGGCCCGCGGCGAGGGCCGCCGTGGGCGCGTGGACATGACGCATCCGGTGAGCTTCGCAAGGCGAAGGGCGTTCGTCAAAGGCTCCCGCGGCTCTCGCGAAGTGACGGCGTCCTGGGGCGCTCCGCGTGGTATTTCTCGGCGCCATGCACGCCGCCGTCTTCATGCTCGGTGCGCTGGCGGTGCTCGCCGTCGCTTACCGCTATTATTCGGCGTTTCTCGCCGCCAAGGTGCTCTGCCTCGACGACACGCGCGAGACCCCGGCCCACACCCGCGACGACGGCGAGAATTTCCACCCCACGCACCGAGTCGTGCTCTTCGGGCACCACTTCGCGGCGATCACGGGCGCCGGCCCGCTCATCGGCCCGGTCCTCGCCGCGCAGTTCGGCTTCTTTCCCGGGTACCTCTGGATACTTATCGGCGTGTGCGTGGCGGGCGCCGTGCACGATTTCGTCATCCTGGTCGCGAGCGTGCGGCGGGGGGGGCGCTCGCTCGCCGAGATCGCGCGCGAGGAGCTCGGCCCCGGGCTCGGGGTGGTCACCGCGCTAGGCATCCTGTTCATCGTGGTCATCGCGCTCGCCGGGCTCGGCAACGTGGTGGTGGGCGCGCTCGCCGAGAGCGCGTGGGGCGTCTTCACGGTGGGCTCGTCCATCCCGATCGCGCTCGCGATGGGCCTCTACATCCACAAGGTGCGCGGGGGCTCGCCGCGCGGGATCCGCGAGGCCTCCGTGTTCGGCGTCGTGCTGCTGTTCGTGGCGCTAGGGCTCGGCAAGGTGGTCGGCGACTCGGCCTACGCCGAGCACTTGAAGCTCTCCAAGACGACCCTCACCCTCGCGATGGCGGCGTACGGCTTCGTCGCGAGCGTCCTGCCGGTGTGGATGCTCCTGTGTCCGCGCGACTACCTCTCGAGCTACCTGAAGATCGGCACGATCGCGCTCTTGGTCGTCGGCGTCGTCGTGGTGAACCCCGAGATCAAGATGCCCGGCGTCACGGCCGCGATCCACGGCGGCGGGCCCGTGGTCAAAGGTCCGCTCTTCCCGTTCATCTTCATCACGATCGCGTGCGGCGCCATCAGCGGCTTCCACGCCCTCGTCGCGAGCGGCACGACGCCGAAGATGCTCGACAAGGAGCGTGACGCGCGGGCGATCGGGTACGGCGCGATGCTGATGGAAGGCCTCGTCGGCATCACGGCGCTGATCGCCGCCTGCGCGATGCCCCAGGAGGACTACGTCGCGATCAACACCGATCCGCAGGTGGCGGTCGTCGCGAGCCGAGAGACCCACGGCGCCGGCCTCGCGCGGAGCCGCGCGGACCTCGAGCGCGCGCAGTCGAAGTTCGGGAAGCACGACTGGGAGCTGCTCGGCTCGAAGGACGGAGCGCCGCTCCCGCTCGACGTCCTCGCCGGGCGCCGCGTCTCGGCGTCGAAGGCCCTCGCGCTGTCGAGCCCCGCGCTCGCCGAGCTTGGCTTTGGTGTGGATCCGAAGGCGCCGCGCGCGACCAGTCTGGAGGACGCCGACTTCGCCAGGCTCGGGCTCACGGTGAAGGACCTCCCCGCCCTCTCGCGCGAGGCCGACGAGGTGGTCGCGGCGCGCACGGGAGGAGCGGTGTCGCTCGCCGTGGGCATGGCGCGCGTGTTCGCGGGGCTCCCAGGGATGAGCCGCCTCGTGTCGTACTGGTACCACTTCGCGATCATGTTCGAGGCGCTGTTCGTGCTCACGACCATCGACACGGGCACGCGCATCGGCCGCTTCCTCATGCAGGAGTTTCTGGCGCGCGCGCGGCAAGAGCTGGGCGCCTCCACGAGCAAGACCGGGGCGGTGCTCGCCACGGGCCTCATCGTCGGCGGGTGGACCTACTTCATCCTGACCGGTAGCATCCAGACCCTCTGGCCGATGTTCGGCGTCGCCAACCAGCTCCTCGCATGCACGGCGCTCGCCGTCGCGACCACGATCCTGCTGCGGGAGGCGCCGCGGAAGCGCTACGCCTTGGTCACGTTCCTCCCGCTCTGCTTCGTGGGCTCGACCACCCTGGCCGCCGGGGTCGAGAGCATTCGCGTGCTCTACGTGCCGATGCTCGCGAACCCCGACCTGCGCGGTCGCGCTCTCGTGAACATCGCGTTCACCTCGACCCTCCTCGTCTTCATCGTCGCGATCCTCGTCGGCAGCGCGCTTCGCTGGAGCAAGCTCCTGCGCGCCCCCGCGCCGGCCGAGGCCACGCCGTGAACACGCGAGCGAGCCACCGGCGAGCGGCGTGTCTGTGCCGCCCGAACGAAGGGAGGAAGGCATGAACCTCGAAGTGAGGCCCGGAAGGGCGAACGAAGGTCGAAGGCGAGGCCGAGCCGAAGGGGAGGGCTTGCCATGAACCTTGAAGTGAGGCCCGGAGGGGCCAACGAAGGTCGAAGGCGAGGCCGAGGCGAGGGCTTGCCTTGAACGAGCGGGCCCTGGGCATCTATCTGCTCGTCGCGCTCATCGTGCTGGCGTGCGTCCACGTGGTGGTCGCCGCGCGCCTGGCGCGCGCCTCCAAGAAGCGGGGCGTGCTCGCGCTGCTCGTGCCGCCGCTCGCGCCGTTCTACGCGTGGGAGACGGGCGACGGCCTGATGGCGATCGCCTGGATCGCCGCGCTCGCCGCGTACGGGGTCGGCGTGGCCCTGGCCTGACAAGGCACAGCCCCCAGGATGCCGACAAAATGCCAAACCGGACGCCCCCGAAGGGAGCGCCCGGTGGCGTGCGAGGCTCGTAGGCTCAGGCCTTGACGGCGGGCTTCGCGTCGGCGGCGGCGGCGTCGTAGCCGGCCGGGTGGATCGCGAACACGGGCGTGCCCGACGCGCGGCGCTCGCGCTTGTTTCGCTTGCCGTTGGTGGTGGCCTTCCGCTTGCGAATACGCTCGAACTGCTGAGTGGACGAAACCATGGATTCCTCTTCTGGGTGAGCGCTCGGCGACTCGCCGCTCACGGCGCGCACCTCACGGGGCCGCTGTGAGTAGCTGGGGCGGGGTCCGGTGTCAAGTCGTCCCGCTCGGGACGGGCGCCCTCGCCTTCAGGGCGGTGCTCAGGGCTTCATCTCGACGTTCAGCACAGACACGCTGTCGGCGGCGAGCTTGACGTTGCCGGTGCTGAAGGCGAGGTTCGGGGTGCACCCCGCCACGCCCGAGACGAACGCCGGCTTGACGGGGGCGCCGGGGGTGATGCCGCGGATCCAGGCGAGCCCGTTCTGCTGCGTCGACGTCGACGCCGAGTCGGTGCCGTCGCTGTTGACGTACGTGACGACCGCCTCGGGGTGCCCCGGGAGCGAGACTGTGTTGCCCGACTTCTGGCACGCGCGCCAGACGCGGCCCCGATCGACACCACGACGTGCGCCTTCGTGGCGTCGTAGCCCGCCAGCTGAGCCGCGCCGACGGCCTGGAGGGGGATCGGCGCGGGCACGGAGAAGACGATCGGGTTCATCTCGGCCGAGTAGCTCGTGTGGAAGCCCGGGACCTGCAACCGGAAGAAGCTCGGGACGGCCGCCACCGTGAGGTTCCACGCGGGCGTCGCGCCGAGGGTGAACGAGCCAGAGCACCCCTCGTAGGTGAGCGTGCCCCCGACGAGGCTGCTGCCCGACGGAAAAATGCTCACGGCCTGGCCCATGGCTGACGCGCCGCAGGTCGCGCCGCCCTCTGCGCCCGAGTCGGGAGCCGAGCTGTCGGGAGTGGCGGAGTCGGGAGCCGAGCTGTCGGGAGTGGCGGAGTCGGGAGCCGAGCTGTCAGGGGAGGCGGAGTCGGGAGCCGAGCTGTCCGGGGAGGTGGAGTCGGGAACCGAGCTGTCGGGGGCCGCCGAGTCAGAGGAAGAGCACGTCTCGGCCGTGCATTCGGGGCTCTTGTTGTGAACGAGGACCCCGTCGGCAAAGTAGTTCTGGTCCTCGCCGCCGACACTCAGATTGAACACTTGAATCGTGGGTGTGGGCACCTCGGTGGCGACGACGCTCGCCACGGTGGCGAGCGCGTGCTCTGCGCCCTCGCGATAGGTTGCGACCGAATCGCCCTCACGGAGCCGAGAGACCGGGAAGTAGAGGCGCGTCGTAGGCGAGAAGACGGGATGCTCCGGGGTGACGCCCCGGATGACCTGACCGTCGTCGAGCGCGACGCGCCGCGCCTCGCGCACCAGCGCGGTGTGGATCGCGATCAGCGGGCGTGCGACCGGACGTCCCTCGGCGAGCGCGTAGCTCCAAACGAGGTCGCCCACGCGAAGAGACTCGATGGGGCGGGGGCCATCGGGAGTGGACACGAGCGTGCCCGCGACGAAGCAGCTGAGGCACGCCGCTCCGAGCAGCGACGCGGCCACCGCCACGGGTGCCATGGTGGCGACGAGGGAGGGCAACTTACGATCTTGGGTACTCACCGTTCACCTCGTGTCGGCCCCCGTGTTCGGAGGTGTGGCGCGATCCGTACACGCGCCACACGATCGGCGATGGGCACGCGGCGGGGCCAATGGGCAGCGTGCGTTTCGCCGCGAGCATAGCATCGCCGTTGCGCGGTTGCGTTGCGCCCCGGCGAACGCCGCCACAAAACGCCCGAAGGCTCGAGGTGAGACCCCGAGCCTTCGACAGCGAGCCCGAGCGCTCAGTGGCGGATGGTGACCGGCGTCGAGTAGGACGCTTCGGCGAACGGGGAGACCTTCGCCTTCATGAGCGCCGCCTTGATGCAGCCCTCGGCGGGCTTGCCCGCCGCGCCACCCGAGACGCTCACGCTCGTCACGTTGCCGGCCGACGCGAACGTGACCGTCGCGCGCGAGACCGCGTCGTCCGGCTGGACGCAGGCGCGGGCGGCGCCGAGCACCGCGCCGAGCGCGCCTGTGACGGCACCCTGGGACGGCTTCTGGGGCACGCTGCCCGCGGCGAATTGCGGGCCCGTCGGCTTCTCCTCGTGAGCGGTCTGGGCGCCGGGGCCCGCGGCCACGCGCATGGCGGCGCCGAGGTCGCCCGGCGCGCCGCTCGAGGGGGGCAGGTCCGCCGCGGTCACCTTCTTCTCTTCCTTCTTCTCTTCCTTGGGATCGACCTTGGCCGCGCCCCCCGACGCAGCCCCAGCGCCCTTGACGGCCGCGACGGGCTTGGCCGCGGTGGTGGTGTGCTCGGTCGGCGTCTCGGTGGCCGCGGGAGCCGCGGTGGGCGCCGCGACCGGGGCCGCGGGCTTGTCCGGGGCCTTCGTCTCCACCGGAGTGTTCATCGCGACGGGCTCGGCCGGCTTGGGCTTCATCATGAAGAACGCGCCGGCGGCGAGCGCGGCGGCCGCGAACAACCCTCCGATCACGAGGAGCTTGCCGTTGCCGGACTCCTTCTCGGCAGGCTTGGCGACGGCCACGGCCGCTGCTCCTTGAGTCGGCGCCGGCGCGGTGGTCGACGCCACCGCGGCCGAGACCACCGCGGCGTCGGTCGACGAGGGGGCGGCGCTGGCGGGCGCGACGGAGGACGGCCCCGCCGACGCAGGCGGTGCAGACGCGGGCGCGACGGAGGCCGGCGGCGGCGCGGAGACCGGAGCGGGCTCCGGCGCTGGCGCGAACGCCTGCAGATTGACGAGCCCCGAGTCTTCGTCTTTCCGGGACGAGCTGGACAGCGGCGCCGAGAGCGGGCCGACGTCGAACTTGACCGAGGACGGGGCAGGGGTTGCGTTGGCGAGCTTGGCAAGCTCCTGCAAACTACGGCGGTCTCGCTCACGATCTGACGACATCGACATCGACTCCTCCGACTTTCCACGCGCCCCACGTGATGCGGGCGCCGCGCTCGTCGTGCTGCTATGAGCCGCGCTCGAGGCGGCGTTGTTATGACTCTCTTCGGGCGACTGTCCAACGGGAGATGCGAAGATTTTTTCGTCCGGCATGGCGGCCACGGTCGAGCCACGCTCGCCTGCCGCGATGCGGCGCTCGACCTCGGCGGCGGCCGCGTCGAGCTCGTCGTCGGCGCGAAGCGCGCCTGGCCAGGCGGCCAGCGCGTCGTCGAGCCAGTCTCGCTCGTGATCTGTAACGCTCATTTTCCTGCTCCAGAGGTGCCGGGGAAGCTCTCCGGGCCAAAGCCTCGAGACACCATGAACTCTTTGAGCTTGCGACGGGCCTCGTGCACGCGCCAGGCGATGGTGCCCTCGGGCGCGCCGAGGATCGCGGCTGCGTCTTCGTGCGACACCCCGTCGATGCAGACCAGCACGAGGGTCGTGCGGAGGGTCTCGGAGAGGCCGTCGATGCCCTCGCAGAGCGCGACGTATTGTTCTCGCCCGGCGGTCTGGCTCTGGGGATCGCGGCCGTCGGGCCGGTCGCTCTGCACCGCGTCGAGGCGCGCGTCGTCGTCCTCGCCGGACACTCGTGACGACTTGCGCGACCGGATCGCGTTCAGCGAGAGGTTCACCGCGATGCGGTAGATCCAGGTGTAGGGCTCACTCCGCCCGTCGAAGCGCTCGAGCGCGTTGTACGCCCGCAAGAAGGCCTCTTGCGCGATGTCCTCGGCGAGCGCGCGATCGCGCACCATGTGGACGGCGAGCCGGTGGATCCGGGCCTGGTGGCGCCGGACGACCTGCCCGAAGGCGCGAGCGTCTCCGGCTTTGGCGAGGTCGAGCAGCTCACGGTCCGTGAGCGCCGACGTGGGGGGCGGTCTGTTCGAAGCCATTTCGGGGGCGAGGGGCTGGGTCACACGGGGTCGCGCGCCAGCGGACACCCACGCGGGGCCGCTTGCTGCGAAAATACCGAGGGACCATACCGCTTCCACGCCACCTTTGACAGAAAGTGAGCGGAACCCTTGGGCGGGACGCTCGGAATTTCCGCGCGAGGCCGGCCCGGGTCCGCACGCCGCGCTACCGCTCGCGGAGGGAAGCGTTAGGATGCGCCCCGATGCTTGACTCGGGGCCGACTCGTGCCCTCTCGGGGTGACTCGGGGGGCCTCGAGCGCCCCCGACGAGCCGGGAAGGTCGCGATCGAAATGTCAGCCACTGCCTCCACCGACGAGCTCCGCCGCGCCCTCGCCGCCGAGGAGGGCGGCCGGGTGTGGCTGCGCCGCCTCGGGGTCGTGCTCGCGCTCGTGGCGCTCGTCGCCGTCGGCCTCGTCGTTCGAGCCAAGAACAAGCCTGCCCCCCCTCCGCGCTACCTCACCGCCGCGGTGAGCCGGGGCGACGTGAGCGAGAAGGTGCAGGCGACCGGCGCCGTCCAGCCGCTCCTTCAGGTGAACGTGGGCGCTCAAGCGAACGGCCGGGTCACCCGGGTGCCGGTCGATTTCAACAGCGTCGTGAAGAAGGGGGACGTCCTCGCGGAGATCGACCCGACCGTGTTCGACGCGCAGGTGAGCCAGTCGCAGGCGAGCCTGCTCGCCCAGCGAGCCCAAGGCGAGAGCGCGCGCGCGAACCTCGCGGCCACGAAGGCGAGCTTCGACCGGGTCGAGCGCCTCCACCGCGAGAACCTCGCGTCCCAAGGCGAGCTCGACGCCGCGCGCGGGCAGTACGAGGTGGCCAAGGCACAGGTCGCGGCGGCGACCGCGCAGGCCGGCGCCATCCAGGCGCAGCTCACGCAGGCCACCACGAACAAGAGCTTCACGAAGATCTACTCGCCGGTCGACGGCATCGTCATCTCGCGAGGTGTCGAGCCCGGCTCCACCGTCGTCGCGTCGTTCCAGGCGCCCGTCCTCTTCGTCATCGCGCAAGACCTCCGGCGCATGCGCGTACTGGCCGACGTCGACGAGGCGGACGTGGGCAAGCTCCGCGAGGGGATGGAAGTCGAGGCGGTCGTCGACGCGTTCCCCGGCGAGATCTTCCACGGGAAGGTGCAGCAGGTCCGCTTCTCCCCGAACAACGTGCAGGGCGTCGTCACGTACTCGGCCGTGGTCGAGGTCCAGAACCCGGAGGAGAAGCTCCGGCCAGGCATGACGGCCACCATCACCGTGAAGACCAAAGAGGCCAAGGCAACGCTGCGCGTGCCCAACGCGGCGCTCCGCTTCAAGCCGACGCCCGAGCTCGGCCCAAACGGCAAGGCGCTGCCGCGCCCGCCCGAGGCGCCGCTCCCCAAAGGGCAAGCGCGCGTGCACGTGCTCGTCTCCGACACCCCCGGCGACGAGAAGGCGGAGGCGAAGATCGTCGGCGTCGGCGTCACCGACGGTGTGTTCACCGAGGTCACCGGGCTCGACGACGGCGCGAAGGTCGTGACGGACGAGTCGGAGCCCGACGAGAAGAAGCGCAAGGGCAAGCCGTTCTGATGACCCCCGTCGCCGAGCCGCTGATCGAGCTCCGCGGGGTCGCCAAGGACTACGAGTCTGGCGAGAGCGTGGTGCATGCCCTCCGCGACGTGGACCTCACGTTCATGCGCGGCGAGTTCGTGGCCATCGTCGGCACGAGCGGGTCGGGGAAATCGACCCTCATGAACATCCTCGGGTGCCTCGACCGGCCGAGCCACGGCACCTACGAGCTCTGCGGGGTCGACGTCGGCGCGCGCACGAACGACGGCCGCGCGATCGTGCGTAACCGCATGATAGGGTTCATTTTTCAAGGGTTCAATCTGCTCGCGAGGACCACCGCGCTCGAGAACGTCGAGCTGCCCCTCCAGTACCGCGGGGTCGGTCGCGCCGAGCGCCGGGCGCGCGCCCAGCGGTCGCTGCAGCTCGTCAGCCTCGGCGACCGCATGGGCCACACGCCAAACCAGCTCTCTGGCGGCCAGCAGCAGCGCGTCGCGATCGCGCGCGCGCTCGTCACCGACCCGCCCCTCCTCCTGGCCGACGAGCCCACCGGCAACCTCGACACCCGCACCAGCCTCGAGGTGCTCGCGCTCCTCCAGAAGCTGAACCGTGAGCAGTCCATTACGATCGTGCTCGTGACGCACGAGCACGACATCGCGGCGTGCGCCTCGCGGGTGATCACCTTCCGCGACGGCCGCATCGTGAGCGACGTGGCGCACGACTCGCCGATGGACGCGGAGGCGGAGCTCGCGCGTCTGCCGCCGCCCGAGGCCTCCAAACCCGAGGCGGAGGACGCCGACCCGGCCGCGCGGGGCGAGCGCCGGGGTCCGCCGCTCTCCGCGGGGTTCTTCTTCACGATGCTCGCGGGCGCGCTAGGGGGCGCGATGCTCGGCTCCCTGTACAACACCTACGTCATGACGAAGGACGTGCGCGCGGTGCCGCTCGTGTTCGCCGTGGTCGCGGCGGCGTACGCGGGGGCGCGCGCCGGGAAGCGGTCGTTCGGGCGGCCCCTCACGCGCGACCAGCGCCTCCGCGCGGCGCTGTATTTTTCGGCGTTCTTGCTGCTGCTCCGCGGCGTCGTGGCGGTGGCCTCGGTGCCCAAGCCGGTAGAGATCGCCGTACGCGAGGCGGGCGCGCTGGCGGGCCTCCGCTTCGCCGGCGCGGCGTGTGGGCTCACGCTCGTCGGCGCCCTCGTGCTGTACGGCCTCATGACCGTGTTCGCGCCGAGGCGCTGAGGGGTATCGGGGTGCTGTCGCTCTTCCTCAACGCCGTGCGCCTCGCGCTCACGGCCATCGTTCGGCAGAAGACGCGCTCGGCGCTCACCGTGCTCGGCATCCTCATCGGCGTCGCGGCGGTGGTCATCGTCACCGCCCTCGCCGACGGCGCCTCGGCGAAGGTCGGCGGGGAAATCTCGGGGTTCGCCTCGAACGGGCTCTTCATCAACCCCCAAGCGGTGCAGCAGTCGGGGGCTCGCGCGAAGGGCCTCGGCCGCCTCACCGAGTCCGACGGCCGCGCCATCGCCCGCGAGGCCGTGAGCGTGAGCAACGTGGCCCCGTTCCTCTCCACGGGTGTTCAGATGGTGTACGGCGACAAGAACGCCGCCACCCTCGCGGTCGGCACCACGCTGAGCTACTTCCCGATTCGCAAATACAAAGTCGCCAACGGCGAGGCGTGGACCGAGACCGACGAGCTGCTCAAGACCAAGGTCTGCGTCATCGGCGCGACCGTCGCCGAGGCGCTCTTTGGCTCACAAGACCCCGTGGGGCGCGTCGTGCGTATTCGCCAGTCTCCGTACCGCGTCATCGGTGTCCTCGAGGCGCGGGGCACCTCCACGTTCGGCGACGACCAAGACGACCGAATCCTCATGCCGATTGGCAGCTACCGGGGGCGCATCCAGCGCACCTCGCCGGGCCGCGTCGACATGCTGCTCGCGAGCGCCGCCACCGAGGAGGTCACCACGCGCGCGAAGTCCCAGGTCGAGGAGATCCTCAAGCAGCGACATCACATCGGTGAAGGCGCCGAGCCCGACTTCGTGGTGAACACCCAGCGCGAGTTCCAGAAGGCGCAGGAGGGGATCGCCTCCATTCTCTCGGCGCTGCTCCTCGGCGTGGCGGGGGTGAGCCTCCTCGTGGGCGGCATCGGGGTGATGAACATCATGCTCGTCAGCGTGGCCGAGCGCACTCGCGAGATCGGCATTCGCATGTCGATCGGCGCGCGCGAGAGCGACATCCTCCTCCAGTTCCTCGTGGAGGCCGTCGTGCTCACCCTGATCGGCGGCGCGCTCGGCATCGTCGCCGGCGCCGGCTCGGTCTTCGGCCTCGGTCGCGCGCTCGGGTGGGAGCTGCTCCCCGGCTCGCGCGCGATCGTCATCGCCGTCGCGACGAGCGCGGTCATCGGGGTCGCGTTCGGCTTCTTTCCAGCGCGCCGAGCCGCGCGCCTCGACCCCATCGAAGCGCTGAGGAGCGACTGATGAAGCCGTTCTTCGTCGGCGTCACCCTCGCGCTGCGCGCCATCGTGCGTAACGGCCTCCGCGCGGGGCTGACGGTGCTTGGTATCCTGATCGGTGTCGCCGCGGTCGTGACCGTGACGGCCCTCGGCGCCGGCGCGCGTGAGTCGGTCGGCTCCCAGATCTCGAGCCTGGGCTCCAACGTCATCATCATCATCCCTCGGGACCTCGAACGCCTCGGGCGCGCGCTCCGCCACGGGGGGCCACGCGAGGCTCACCGAGGACGACGGGCGCGCGATCGGGCGCGAGGCCGTGAGCGTCCTGGCCTACGCGCCCACGCTGCGCTCGCGGGGGCAGGTGGTGTATGGCGACAAGAACACCTCGACGCAAATCATCGGCGCGACCCTCCCCTTCTTCACGGTGCGAAACTGGAAAGTGGCGCGGGGCGAGCCGTGGTCGGAGTACGACGAGCTCGCCAAGACCAAGGTGATCGTCATCGGGAGCACGGTGGCGAAGGATCTCTTCGGCGGCGTGGATCCCGTCGGTCGCACGGTGCGGATCGGGCGCTACGCGTACACGGTGCTCGGCGTGCTCGAGACCAAGGGCGAGGCCCCGTTCGGTGGCGATCAGGACAACCTCATCTTGTTGCCGATCGCCAGCATGCGCGCCCGTATCCTCCGCACGCCGCCCGGTCAGACCGGAATGATCTTCGCGAGCGCGAGCGGCCCCGACACCACCGACCGCGCCGTGGCGCAGATCACCTCCATCTTGCGTCAGCGGCACCGTATCCCCGACGACCGCGAACCCGACTTTGCCATTCGTACGCAGAAAGAGTTCCAGGCGATGCAGGAGACCATCTACTCCCTGCTGACGATCCTGCTCATCTGCGTGGCGGCGGTGAGCCTCGTGGTCGGCGGCATCGGAGTGATGAACATCATGCTCGTGAGCGTGACCGAGCGTACGCGCGAGATCGGCATTCGCATGGCGATCGGCGCGCGCGAAGGTGACATTCGCACGCAGTTTCTGGTGGAGGCCGTGGGCCTGTCGCTCATCGGTGGGCTCGCGGGCACGGTGTTCGGGAGCGCTGCGATTTACGGGCTCTCGCGCGCGCTCGACTGGAAGATGGCGCTCGACCCCGTGGCGCTCGGGCTCGCGCTCTTCACGAGCGCCGCCACGGGCGTCGCGTTCGGGTTCTTCCCCGCGCGCCGCGCGTCGAGGCTCGACCCCATCACGGCCCTTCGGCACGAATAGCCGCGGCCAGTTACCTGGATACCTCGCCTGGATACCTGGATACGTGGATACGTGGGTACGTGGGGTACCTGGTTACGCGCGCCTGGCCTTCGGCTTGGGCTTCAACTTGGTGGGCGCCTTCGGCTTTCTCTTGGCCGTGGCCACGGTCGCGGACTTGCGCGCCTTGGGCGCCTTGGTGGTGGTCGCGCGCGGGGCCTTCGCCGGCTTCTCTGGGGCGGGCTTCGCGGCCTTCTTCGGCTTGGCCTTCGCGCCGGCGGCCTTCTTCGGGGCGGGCTTCGCGGCCTTCTTGGTCGCGGGCTTCGCGGCGGCCTTCTTGGTCGCGGGCTTCGCGGGCTTCTTCTCCGAGGGCGGCGCGCTCTTCGCGGTCTTCGCGCTCGGGCGCACCTTGGCCGCGCTCGGCGCGTCCTTCGGGAACTTGAGCGTGGCCTTCTTGGGCTCGGGGGCGCTGACCGGGCGCGCGCGGGCGCTCTCGCTGACCCTCGACTCCGGCGCGACCTTGGCCTTGCTCGCCTTCGCGGACGCGCGCGGGCTCGACACTCGTTCAGGGTGACCAAGCTCGGCGGCGAGCGCGTTCTCGCGCGCCTCGCGGGCGGCGCGGGCCTTGGCGCGGGCCTTCGCCTTCCCCGAGAGCTTCGACTTGGGCGGCGGCGCCTCTTCTGTGGCGTCGTCGTCTCCGTCGTCGAGCGGCAGCACCGCCTGGCTCGGCGGGGTGTTGGCGAGGAGCGTGGCGAACTTGCCGAAATAGTCGGTCATGGGCGCGCCGTACGCCTCGCCCCAGAAGGCGCGGAGCGGCTCGCCGAAGCCTTCGGGCAGGTCGGAGTGCATGACGGTCATGCGGGTGCCGGCGCCCACCGACTCGAAGACGACCTCGAGCCGTGAGTCGGGCGCGTTGCGCGGGAAGTCGGCGCTCCGCCACGACTGCACGAGCCGCCGGCCGAACTCGAGCGCCATGTTGCGCCCGGTGATCTTGCCATCGCGGAGGGTGAACTTGCCGCCGATGAAGTCGTCGAGCTTCGCCGAGTGCTTCGTGAACGCGGCGTGCTGGCTCGCGTCGAACCAGGCGCGGTACACCACCTGCGGCGAGGCGGCGAGGACCGTGGATACGCGGAGGGCTTCCTTCCCCATAGCGTGCAGAATACCCGGTGTTTGCCGAAACGGGGCAAGAAAGGGTCCGGCGGGCTCGGCTCCACCCATAAAAATATCAACAATTCTCCGCGTGTCGAGCGCGGGCCCCTTGGGGGTGACGCTTCGAGCGCCAGTGTTCGGCCGACCGGCGCCTCTGCGCCACCGGCCGTCCGCGGACGCCGTGGGGACGGCCAGGACGAGCACCCTCCTTGAAAAACCCCTGAAATTACAAAGAATTGTCTGGGTGCCCGCGTGGCACGGCGCGCGCAAAGGCCTGCCTCATGCTGGCAACGGTCATGGGAGCGGTCCTCGTGGGGCTCGACGCGCACCCGGTTCGGGTCGAGGTGCACGCATCTCGCAACGTGCCGTCCTTCGAGCTCGTCGGGCTCGCGGAGGCCTCGGTCCGCGAGAGCCGGGTGCGCGTGAAGAGCGCCCTCGCGCAGGTCGGGGTCGACACGTCGGAGTGTCGCATCGTGGTCAACCTCGCGCCGGCCGACCTGCGCAAGAACGGGAGCGGCTTCGACCTCGCCATCGCCGTCGCGACGCTCGCGGCCCTCCGCGTGCTTCCCGAGCACGTCGCGGGCGACATGCTGCTCCTCGGCGAGCTATCGCTCGACGGCGCCGTCCGACCCGTGCGCGGCGTCCTCCCGCATCTGCTCGGCGCGCGCCGCCGCGGCGTGAAGGTCGCGATCGTGCCGGAGGCGAACGCGCGCGAGGCGGGGCTCGTGCGGGGCATCTCGGTGCGCACGGTCGCCTCGCTCGCAGAGCTCGTCGGCGCGCTCCGCGGCGAGGCGGAGCTGCCGCGCGCGCCGGAGGTGTCGCCCGCCCGGATCACCCTCGCGCACCACGACCTGGCCGAGGTGAAGGGGCAGGCGACGGCGCGTCGAGCGCTCGAGGTGGCCGCGTCGGGGGGCCACAACGTGCTCTTCGTGGGGCCACCGGGGGCTGGAAAGACCATGCTCGCGCGCAGGCTCCCCGGCATCCTGCCCGCGCTCACCCACGAGGAGGCGGTGGAGGTCACGGCCATCCACAGCCTCGCGATGCCGCTCGGCCTCGAGCGCGTCGCGGAGGAGCGCCCCTTCCGCGCCCCGCACCACACCGTGAGCGAGGTCGGGCTGGTGGGCGGTGGCGACATGCCTCGTCCGGGCGAGGTGAGCCTCGCGCACCACGGCGTGCTCTTCCTCGACGAGCTGTCCGAGTTCCGCCGCGCGGCGGTGGAGGCGCTCCGGCAGCCACTCGAGGACGGCGTCGTCACGGTGTCGCGGGCGCAAGGCAAGGCGACGTTCCCCGCGCGGCCGATCGTCGTCGGCGCCACCAACCCGTGCCCGTGCGGCCACTTGGGCGACGGCACGGGGCGGTGCCGGTGCACACCCGAGCGCGTGCGAGCCTATCGCGCGCGCCTCTCCGGGCCGCTGCTCGACCGGCTCGACGTGCACGTGGTGCTGCCTCCGGTCCCGGTGGAGGAGCTCGGGCGCGCGGGCGGCGGTGAGGCGAGCGCGCTCGTGCGGGCGCGCGTGGAGGTGGCGCGAGGCGTCCAGACGGCGCGCTACGAGGCGGGCGAGGTGACGGCTCCTCGCAACGGCGAGCTCCCGCTCTCCGACCTCGAGCGCGTGGCCGCGCCGGACGACGCGGGGGCGAGGTTGCTGTCCATGGCGATAGGCAAGCTGAACCTCTCCGCGCGGGCCTACGGCAAGGTGCTGCGCGTCGCGCGCACCGTGGCCGATCTCGACGGGGCCACGGCGGTGAGGTCCCCGCACGTCGCCGAGGCGATCGCCGCGCGCGCCCTCGACCGCGGACCCACACCGCCCCACGGCGCGTGACGCGTCCTGGTCCGGAGGGAGCCGCGGGTCGCCGCCGCACACCCCACTTCTTCTGAGCGCCAATCGAACGCAACCCGAGTCAATACCGATACGAAACCGAGTCCAAACCGAAAGCGAGAGTGCGTGATGATGGAGCAGGTCGCCGAGAAGATGCGCGCGCTGAAGAGCGTGGTGACGAGCGTGGAGAAGCAGTTCGGGAAGGGGGCGATCATGGCCCTGGGAGACGCGGAGGACATCGAGCCCGTCACCACGATCTCCACAGGATCGCTCGCGCTCGACCTCGCCACCGGGGTCGGGGGGTATCCGCGCGGGCGGGTCGTGGAGGTCTATGGTCCCGAGTCGAGCGGGAAGACGACCCTCGCGCTCCACGCCATCGCCGAGGCGCAGCGGGCCGGCGGGGTCTGCGCCTTCATCGACGCCGAGCACGCGATCGACATCGCGTACGCGAAGGGCGTGGGCGTCGACGTGGAGAAGCTGCTCATCGCGCAGCCCGACACCGGCGAGCAGGCGCTCGAGATTACCGAAATGCTCGTGCGCTCCGGCGCCGTCGACCTCGTCGTGATCGACTCGGTGGCCGCGCTCACCCCGAAGGCGGAGATCGAGGGCGACATGGGCGATCAGCACCTCGGGCTCCAGGCGAGGCTGATGAGCCAGGCCCTGCGAAAGCTCACGAGCGTGACCTACCGCACGGGCACCACGCTGTTCTTCATCAACCAGCTCCGCCACAAGATCGGCGTCACGTTCGGCAGCCCCGAGACCACCACCGGCGGCAACGCGCTGAAGTTCTACGCGTCGATGCGGCTCGACGTGCGGCGCATCGGGCAGGTGAAGGTGGGCGACGAGCTCGTGGGTGGGCGCACGCGCGTGAAGATCTGCAAGAACAAATGCGCGCCGCCCTTCACCGAGGCCGAGTTCGAGATTCGCTATGGCCAAGGGGTCGATCGCGCCGCCGAGCTCGTCGACCTCGGCCTCACGAGGGGGCTCCTCGAGAAGAGCGGCAATCACCTGTCGTTCGCGGGGTCGACCCTCGGGAACGGCCGCGAGCGCTCGCGCGAGGCCGTGCTCGCCGACGAGAAGCTGGCGAACACGCTGCGCCAGGCGATCATCGCGACGGGGCCCGTGCGGCCTGGCCGTCGATCGGAGGGCGACGCGTAGCAGACGCGGCTCTGGCCCCGAGGTCCGCGGCCGTGGCGGGCCTCGGGGCCGGCGCGGTCCCGTCACCACCGCTTCATGGCGAGACCTCGCCTTCGGCGCGCGCGCCATCGACCTTCGTTCGCCGCTTCGGGGCCATCCTGGCGTGTCGCGCGAGGGAGAGCCGTCGTAGGGCAGGTGTGAGGCGCGCGGGGATGGGCCTGTTGATGCGTCTCGCGATGGGATGGAACGGCCCGCGCCAGCCCATTCTCGGGACGGAGTGCTCCGGAGTGGTGACGGCCGTGGGCGCCAACGTCACGCGCTTTCGTGTGGGCGACGCGGTGGTGGCCTTTCCCGGCGTGGCCATGGGCGCGCACGCCGCGTTTCTTCGCATTCGGGAGGACGGTCCCGTGGCGCCACACGACCCGCGGGCGGTGACGCTGGGCGCAGACGACCTCGAGATGGCCCCGCTGCTCGGCGAGGGCGGCATGGGGCCCGTGGTCCTCGCGAAGCAGCGGTCCCTCCGGCGCGACGTCGCGGTGACCTCGCGATGCCGGAGCTCGCCCTCTTCCTGCGCGAACAGGGCGTCGTCACGGGCCCGCTCGAGCACCCGAACAGGACGCCGGTCGGGCTGCGCCCCGTCCGCGGCCACCGCGAGTGAACCCTTGACGGCTCGCCTCGACTTGGCGCTGGATGCCGCCGGTGAAGCTTGGGCTCGTGACCCCGACCGCGACGCTGGCCCTCGTGCTTTACTTGCGTCTGGGGGGGCGCCCCCCCCCCCAAGCCCCCCCCCCCCCCCCCCCCCCCCCCCCCCCCCCCCCCCCCCCCCCCCCCCCCCCCCCCCCCCCCCCCCCCCCCAAAACCCCCCCCCCCCCCCCCCCCCCCCCCCCCCCCCCCCCCCCCCCCCCCCCCCCCCCCCCCCCCCCCCCCCGAAAAAAAGGCGGAGCCCCCCCCCCCCCCCCCGCCCCCCCCCCCCCCCCCCCCCCCCCCCCCCCGGGGAAAGCCCCCCCCCCCCCCCCGGGAGGCCCCCCCCCCCCCCCCCCCCCCCCCCCCCCCCCCCCCCCCCCCCCCCCCCCCCCCCCCCCCCCCCCCCCCCCCCCCCCCCCCCCCCCGGCCCGCCCCGCCCCCCCGGCGCCGCCCGGGCGGGGGGGGGGCCCCCGCCCCCCGCCCCGGGCCGGGGCGCCCCCCCCCGGGGGGCCCCCCCCGGGGCCGCCCCCGGCCCCCCGCCCCCCCCCCCCCCCCCCCCCGCCCCCCCCCCCCCCCCCCCCCCCCCCCCCCCCCCCCCCCCCACCCCCCCCCCCCCCCCCCCCCCGCCCCCCCCCCCCCCCCCCCCCCCCCCCCCCCCCCCCCCCCCCCCCTGGGGGGGGGGGGGGGGCGAGACCCCCCCCCCCCCCCCCCCCCCCCCCCCCCGCCCGCCCCCCCCCCCCCCCCCCCCCCCCCCGCCCCCCCCCCGCCCCCCGCCGCCACCCCTGCCCCCCCCCCGCCCCCCCCCCCCCCCCCCCCCGCCCCCCCCCCCCCCCCCCCCCCCCCCCCCCCCCCCGGGCCGGCCCCCCCCCCCGGGGGGGGGGGGGCCCCCCCCCCCCCCCCCCCCGCGGGGCCCCCCCCCGCCCCCCCCCGCCCCGGGGGGGGCGCCGGGCCGCCCCGGCGGGCGGCCCCCCCCCGCCCCCCCCGCCCCCCCCCCCCCCCCCCCCCCCCCCCCCCCCCCCCCCCCCCCCCCCCCCCGCGGGGCCCCCCCCCGGGGGAGGCCCCCCGCCCCCCCCCCCCCCCTTTCCCCCCCGCCCCCCCCCCGGCCTCCTTCTCCGGGTTCCGCCGGGGGCCCCCCCCGCTTCCCCCCCGGGCCCCCCCCCCCCCCCCCCCCCCCCCCCCCCCCCCCCCCCCCCCCCCCCCCCCCCCCCCCCCCCCCGGCCCCCGCCCCCCCCGGCCCCCCGCCCCCGGCGCCCCGGGCCCCCCCCCCCCCCCCCCCCCCCCCCCCCCCCCCCCCCCCCCCCCCCCCCCCCTTGTTTCCCCCCCCCCCCCCCGGCCCCGCCCCCCGCCCCCCGCCCCGCCCCCCCCCCGCCGGCCCCCCCCCCGCCCCCCCCGCCCCCCCCCCCCCCCCCCCGGGAACCCCCCCCCCCCGGGGGGGGAAAGGCCCCCCCCTTTTTTTTGGAACGGCGGGGGGGGGGCCCCCCCCCCCCCGGGGGGCGCCCCCCCCCCCCCCGGGGGCGCCCCCCCCCCCCCCCCCCCCCCCCCCCCCCCCCCCCCCCGCGGCCCCCCCCGCCCCCCCCGCGGGGGGGCGCGCCCCCCGGGGGGCCCCCCCCCGGGGCCCCCCCCCGGCCCGCCGCTTTTCCCTCCCTGCCCGGCGGGCCCCCCCCCCCCGGGGGCCCCCCGGGCGCCCCCCCCCCCCCCCGGCCCCCGGGCGTGGGGGCCCGGCCCCCCCCCGCCCCCCCTCCGACGAGACGATGAGCGCGCTCAAGAGCCGATTCGGAGGCGCCCCGTGACCGAGATCCGCCGCATGCTTGAGGATCCGTCGCGCTCTCCCCTCGACGTCGCCGTGCTCCGCTCGGCGGACCATGATCGCCCGACGGACGCCGCTCGGCGCGCTGCGGCGGCCGCGCTCGGATTCGGCGTCGGGGCCGCCGTGGCGTCGGCGACGGCGACGACCACGGCGCCGGCCGCGGTTGGCCTCGGGAGCGTCGCCGCGCCGGGCGCTGGGGTCGCCGCCGGCGTCGCACCGGCCGGCGCGACCGGCGCGACCGGCGCGACCGGCGCGACCGTGTCTGGGCCGCTCGCCGCGTCGGGGGGCGCCGGAGCCGTGGCCTCCGTCGCGACCCACGGCGCCACGGGTTTGGCCGCGAGCGCCGGCGCCGTGGGCACGAGCGCGGCGGTCGGGGGCAAGCTCGCCGCGATGTCGCTCGCGGCGAAGGTGGCCGTCGCCCTCATGGCGGGTTCGTCCGTGTTCGTCGCGGCGATCGCCGCTCGACAAGCACACCTCCCCACGACCACGTCCAGTCCGACGGTGACGCCGAACCGGATCGCGAGCGTCGCGCCCAGCGCGTGCCCGCCCGTCGCCACCCTCCCGGGGCCGCCGGAGAACGGGCCTTCGCCCAGCGCAGCGCGACCCACCGTCACCGCGGTGTCACCTTCGGATACGCGGCCGCCCATCGCCTCTGCATCGGTGTCGGGCCTCGCTCCGTTGGTTCCACGTCGCGCAAGCCCTCCCTTACGGACGCGCCTCGACGAGGAGACCGCGAAGGTCGACTTGGCGCGCGCGCGCATCGTCGCGGGCGACCCCGCCGGGGCGCTGCGAGCGCTCGATGGATACGACAAGGCGTTTCCACGAGGCGTGCTCGCCCCGGAGGCCGCAGCGCTTCGAATGGATGCCTACACCTCCTCGGGCGACCTCGCGGCGACGCGTCGCGCGGCGCGCTCGTATCTCGCTCGTTTTCCGGAGGGTGGCGCGGCCGAACGAGCACGTCGTGCCCTCGAGACTCCGGGTCCGTGATCAAGACCGTATCCGCGCGCCATGAGTGGGCGGCGATCTCGCCTTGGGAATGAGGAAAGACATGAAACCACTTGCTTGGACTTGGGTGATCGCGACTGTCGTCGCGTGCGGCGGTCAGACCGTCCTTGAGGCCGTCACACCCGCGGACGCGGCCACCGACCTCGACGCGGCGCCGCTGGACGCCGCGATTCTCCCAGACGCAGGGGGCTCGGACGGCTCGGACGGCAAAGCCAGCGCGGAGGACAAGTTTTGCCAGGCGGCGGCTTCGCGTGCAGCGTGCCCAAACGGGCCCGTGACGTGCCGCGAGAGCGATAAGTGCCAGTTCGCGCGCAATACCTCCGCCGCCGCATTCGACGTATTCGTCAAATGTTGGGGGGGCCCAGGGTGCGGCGGGGAGGACGCCTGTCTGGCACAAGCGGGCGAGGCGGTCGGCGGGCAGTCCGCGCGGGACTATGTCTCGGCTTGCCTCGAGAAGGTCGCCGAATGCCGAGGTGGGTTCGACGACGACTACTGCTCAGCGGGCCTCTACGCCTACGCTGGGGCGGGCGCTGCCGCCGCCGCCTGCCTGACGAAGCCGTGCGCAGAGCAGGGGACGTGTCTCGAGGCGGTCGAGACTTCCTTCGTGAAGCGCGGGTGTTTTCGGGACGCCGGCCGATGAGCACCTGCACGAAGCGCACAAGGGAGCGGTCAGCGGCTGCACCGCTCGGAGCGGTGCTGGGGACGTTCGCCCTCGGCGCGGCGGTCGCGGCCGCCATGTTCCTGGGGTGCGGCGGTCAAACCGAAGTCGGAACGGTCACTCCGGCGCGCCCGCCGAACGTTCCCGTGCCGGCCACGGCGGAGGCGGCGTGTCGTGTAGTCGTCGCGGCCCTGTCGGCCACGCAGTACGCGGACGGGGGGAGGTCGCCGGGACTGCGCGAGGTTTGCGCGGAGGTGTGCGGCACACCCGTGTATTCGTGCGCGGTGCCAGACGAGTTCCTCGCCAAGCTCCGAGAGGCCGGACCGTTCGACGGCGGTGGGCTCACTAGCGGCGGGGCCTTCTCCTGCGTGGTGGATTCCGGCACGACGATCACGTGCTCGCCATCGTGGGAAACTTGGGTTGAGTGGGTGACGAGTGACGCCGGAGGGCCGCCGTGAGCTTGAGCACGATCCACGTTGGCGTGACGTCTGCCACGCTGGCCGCGCGGGCTCGCCGAATGCGAAGCTCCGCGCGGATAACCCTCACTGCCCTCGCGCTCGTGCTCGCCGCTGCGTGCTCGCCGGGGCCGCCGCCGGCACCCGCGGGAGAACCCGCCTCCCCCGCAGACGCGGGAGACGCCGCGGTTGCCTCCCCGTGCGCGAAGGGGCTCAGGCTCGAGGGCTCGGTGTGCACGGCGTCCCTCGTCGGGTTCACGCGCTCCGACGTCGACCTGGGCTCGCAGCGTGATCACCACACGACGCACGTGTTCGTCGTCGGTGGGGTTCCGTACCTCTACGTGACGGGCGGGACGACGGGCTGGAAGGGCGAGTTCTCGGACGTCGTGCGCGCGAAGATCCGCGGCGACGGCGGGCTCGAGGCGTTCGGCGAAGCGGGCTCGCTCCCTCTCAAGATCGCGGGGCACTCGCTCGTGCGCGTGGGCGATGTGCTCGTGCTCGTCGGCGGGACGACGGGCACCTCGATCAGCTCCGCGACGTACACGACCAAGTTCGGCGCGGACGGGCGCATCGAAGGGTGGACCCAGGGGCCGAACCTCCCCGTGGGCGTGATGCACACCCACGCTGCGGTCCTCGGCGAATACGTGTATATTGCAGGCGGGCGGGGCCACAAGACGGGCACGAGCGTCGCGGAGGTCGCCCGAATGCGTGTTCTCGCGGACGGGACGACCGGCCCGATGGAGGCGCTCGCCCCGCTCCCGGCCGATCGCAGCCATGGCATGGTGTTCGAGCGCCAAGGCTTCATCTACCTATTCGGCGGCCTCCGGGGCGATCCTGCGGGCAAACACGAGCCCCTCGCCGACGTGATTCGCGCGAAGCCCACGCCCGAAGGCAAGCTGGTTTGGGAGCCTGCGGGAGCCTTGGCGCTCCCGCGCAGCGTGACGGCGGCCGAGCTCGTGGGCGACGGCGTCTACGTCCTGGGAGGACTCGAGGGTAGCGCGACCTTCCGGAACGACGTGCTCCGCGGGCGCTTCGATGGCGCGGGCAAGCTCACGTTCGAGACCCTCCCTGCGAAGCTGCCGTCGGCGCGTGGGCACGTGCACCAGACGCCGTTCTTCGCCGGGAGCATGTACTCGGTCGGCGGTATCAACGGCGCGGGCAAGACGTTCTCGTCGATCGACGTCGCGACCTTCGAGTGACCCCACCGTATGTCGTACCTCCTTCACTCGAGAGGGCGCGCTTGCATCTTGTCGGGCCGTCCGCCGCGGTCGCATCATGGAGGCATGAGCAAGCCCACCGCCGCGAAGAAGGCCAGCACCGCGAAGACGCCTGCCGCGAAGAAGGCGACTGAGGGGAAGAAGCCAGCTGCCGCGAAGAAGCCCACGGCGACGAAGACCGGCGCCGCGAAGAAGGCGACTGAGGCGAAGAAGCCCGCTGCCGCGAAGAAGGCGACTGAGGCGAAGAAGCCCGCTGCCGCGAAGAAGGCGACTGAGGCGAAGAAGGCGGCGAAGAAGGCGACTGAGGCGAAGAAGCCTGCCGCCGCGAAGAAGTCGCTGTCCGCGCGCACCGCGGGCAAGACCGTCGGTGACTACGTGGGCGGTCTGTCAGGCTGGCAGAAGGAGGTCGTGACCTCGCTGCGCGAGATCGTGCGGCGCGCGGCGCCGGAGGCCAGCGAGTCGATCAAGTGGGGCCAGCCGGTCTACGAGCTGAGCGGCCCGTTCGCGCACATCAAGGCGTTCGCGCGCTCGGTCAACCTCGGCTTCTGGCGCGGCGCGGAGCTCGCCGATCCCGCGGGGTTGCTCACGGGCGATGGGGCGCGCATGCGGCACATGTCGCTCTCTGCGCTCGCCGAGGTGCGCGAGGAGCCCATCGTCGCGCTCGTCCGCGAGGCTGTCAGGCGCAATCGCGAGAAGGGCGATCCGACGAAAGGAGCCTGAAGGCGAGCCACGCCCTCAATAGCTGTCGCTCGCGCCGCCGCCCCCGGACTCCCCGCCACCGCCGGAGTAGCCGCTGCCCGAATAGCCGCCGCCGCCCGAGGAGCCCGAGTCGCCGCCCGAACCCGAATAGCCGCCGCCTGAGCTGGCCGAGCCCGAGGAGCCCCCGTACGACGAGAGTCCGCCCCCGTCCGCGCCTCCCCAACCGCTCGCGGCTGGGCGGATGGGGGCCTTGTGGATCGTGCGCACCCAGCGCCAGAGCCCAAGGTAGATGCTGAGGAAGGTGAGGTGGGACGCCGCGAGGCCGTAGAGGACCGAGCCGGTCGCCGTCCCCACGCCGAGGGTCACGAAGCCCGCGCCCACGAAGGCGAACGGGAACGGGATGATGAGGCGCCGGTCACGGAAGGCCGCATAGACCACGAGCGCGACCAGGCCGAGGGCGGCGAGCGCCACGTCGACGAAGACGAACACGAAGCGCACGTCGTCGCGGCTCGAGTCCGGAGTCGGCGCGCTCGGTGCGGTGGGCTCTGTCGGTGCGTACGGCGTGGGCGTGCCGCTCGGCTCGTGAGAGCGGGGCGCGCTGCCACCGCTCGAGGGCACCGCGCGCGTCGCCGCGATGGCCCCCGCGTCGGCCGCGCTCATCGCGCAGCCTCCGAGCGCCGCGCCGATGGCCGTCGTGCCCTCGTCGATGGCGGCGAAGGTCGCGTCGTTCTTGAGATGGGGCTTCACCTTGTCCGCGAGAATACGTGCACTCTGCACGTCCGTGAGCGCGCCGCCGACGCCCTTGCCGGTCTCGATGCGCAGCTTGCGCTCCTTGGGAGCGATGACGAGGAGCACTCCGTCGTCCTCCTTCTTGCGGCCGAGCTTCCACGCGCGGAAGGTCTTGAAGGCGACGTCCTCGATGGTCTCGCCGTCGAGTGAGCCGGTGACGAGCACGGCGACCTCGTGGAGCGAGCAGCGGCGGTAGTCCTCGAGCTTCTTGTCGAGCGCGAGGCGCTCGTCCCGCGACAGCTTGCCGGCGGTGTCTGTCACGTGCCCGGTGATCGGGGGTGGCGAGAAGGTGGCGGCGGCGGGGCGACCCGCGAGGAGCAGCGCGACGAACGTGCAGAGCGCGACGAGCCGGGCGAGCGGGCGGACGGCCAAGAACTTGAGGGGCACCCCCGAGTGGTAGCGTATCCGCATCCGGTCGGGGTGGTCCTCCGAGGTCCGCGGCCTCGGGTCAGTCGCGCCGGACCATCGTCCCCGTGTAGAACAAGGCGCCGCCGGTGCAGCTGTCCGTGACGATGCGCGGGAGCGTCATCTTCTTGCAGTCCTCCGAGAACTCCACGGTGAACGTGGTCTTGCCGGAGAAGCTGCAGCTCGGCGCGCCCTTGCCCCGGATGTTGATCGCCTCGAAGCCGGCGGCGCTCAGCTTGTAGTTGCCCGACCACGGGAAGCCCGCGCACAGGTTGGTCCCTGCTGGGCCACCCACCGCGCGCCCTTCGGCGTCGAAGGACCACACCTGCTTGGGCTGCTTCGGCCCCGAGAACGTGACCTCGTAGTCCCATGTGCCGGAGAGGGAGCAGGACCCGACGCGCCCGCTCGGACCGGTCGCGGACGGCGCGTCCCTCGAGCTCTGCCAACATCCGGGGGCCGCGCCCCCGCCGGCTCCAGGATCGCCGCCGGAGCCCACGGGAGGCTCGCCGCCCTCGGCGCCTCCTTCGGGGAGGGTGGTCGTCGTGTCGATCTTCGCGAGGCAGCCCGAGGCGACGAGCGCGACGAACGTGACCATCGTGAGGCGGAGCGCTTCCTTCTTCATTGTCTGTCCCTCCCGTGCGGCGCGAGACCGTCGCGCGCAACCGGCAAAGCAAACCACGTGCCGCCAGGGGCCGCCACGAGGGCGCCCGCGGCATGAGCGAAGTGAGCGAAAATGCTGCCGTTCGGGGCGAGGGCGGACCCGATGTCGCCGCACCCGGCGACCGAAGTGGCACACTCCGCGCTGAAGTCGACGACTCCTGCGACCCCAAAGTCGCGCAGATCCCGCGCTCGAGATCGCGCAGGGACTCGCCGGGGCGAGCCCGCCCCCTCGACCAGGCGCTCCTCGCCGGTGTCCTGCTCACGGCCGTCCGGTAGACTGGTCGCTCGCGGGGCTGCGGCTCCCGTCCCAGGAGCCCCATGAGTTTGGCCGCCCATCTCGCAGCGTACAAGGGTCCCGTCGTCGTCACGGCCGCCTACTTCGGACTCTGGTACACCCTCTTGCTGGGTCTCCAGCGCAGCACCAAATACAAGCTGCTCGCCGAATACGCGGCCCGGGGCGAGACCTTCGATCGCTACTTCGGCCAGGACGCGCGAATGCTCGCGGCCGACCGCGCGGTGGCGAACACCCAAGAACAGATGGTGCCTTTTCTGCTGTCCATGTGGCTGCATGCGGTCTTCGTGTCTCCAACCCACGCCACGTGGCTAGGTCTCCTCTACGTGGTACTTCGCTCGCTCTATCCAGTCCTGCTCGGTGCGCGCCTCTCGAAGACCCAATCGAAGCGGGTATTTCTCGTGACCGGCCCGTGTTACGCCATCGTCTTCTACCTGCTCGGGAGTGCGGTCTACGCGGTGGTCGCCCCGCGCTAGATGAGCGGCCTGTTGATTGTTGATTTGCGGACCGACGGGAGTGAATCGAGCGCCGAACCTCCGAGCGCGAGGTGGTCCACGTCATCGAGGCAAGAAGCAGAGCTCCCCGAGGTCACGGATCGCGCCGTCGGGCGATCGCACCGCGACCGCCAGCGCGTCGCCGCCCCCGCCCTGAAAGAAGCCGAGCTCCACGTCGTGGGCTCCCTTGGCGAGCGCCACCTCGCCAGCGCGCGGGCGCGGGGCGTGGTGCCCGTCGTTGTCGACGATGATCCGATCGTCGACGCGGAGCACCGCGCCGTCATCGCTCGTCACCGTGAACGTGTAGACGCCGTCCGCCGGGGCCACGAAGATCGCGCGCTCGCGGAGCGCGTAGTGCTCCCTTCGCCGCGCGGGCGGGAGGCTGAACGTTCGCAGCGAGCCGGACACGTTCGGGTCGCGCTGGCGGAGAACGGGCACCCGCGCGAACTCCCCCTCGACGTAGTCGTAGAGCACGCCTGGCCCGCCCAGCGGCCGCGGTCGCGCCGGGCCCAAGGGCTCACGCACCACGCGCCCCTCGGCCACGCCGCTGCGGCGTCCGCTAGGCAGGACCCGTACGGCGCGCACGCGCGTCGACGCCGAGAGGACGAGCGGCGCGGCGAACGGGGTGAACGCCCCGTCGTCGAGCGCCACGTCGACGCGCCCACCGTAGAGCGGCGCTCGTGGGATTTCGAGCGTCGTGCTTTCGAGGAAGACCCGGCGCTCGGGGAGCTCGGGGGGCGCCACGAAGTAGCCGACGTGGCGCGCGTCGAGCAGGGGGAGCAGCGCGCGCGTGCGGTGCTCGAGGTCCTCGCGTGGAGGCCGCGGAGCGCTCCAAAGGGCCTCGGCCACCGCGAGCAGGCGCGGAAACAGCAGCGTGTCGGCGTCCGCGAGCGAGCCCACGTGCTCGGTCCACAGCGCGGCCTGCCCGCCGAGCACGCGGCCGCGTGCGCCCTCGGCGCGCCGGGCGGCTTCGGGCGCAAAGGCGGCCACGTCGGCCCATGAGACTACGCGGTCGGAGCCGGGCTCGTCGGCTCGTCCTGACTGCTTCGCGTCGAGGTACGCGTGGTCATTCGGGACGAGCACCACGTCGTGGCCGGCGCGGAGCGCGCGCTCCGCGGCGTCGCCGGCGCGCCACACCATGACGACCGTGCCCGCGGGAGCGCCGGCCTCGAGCACCTCGTCCCAGGCGACGGGGATCTTGCCGCGCGCGCGCACCCGCTCGGTGACCTGCGCCGTAAAGACCCCCTGGAGCTCGGACGGCGAGCGGAGCCCGGCGGCGCGCATGGCCTCGCGGCACTTCGGGCAGGCCGACCAGCGCGTCGCGGGCACCTCGTCGCCTCCGACGTGCAGGTACGGCGAGGGGAAGCGTCCCGCGACCTCGCCAAGGACCTCACCGACGAGGCCGAGCGTGGCCGGGTTCCCTGCGCAGAGCACGTCGTCGAAGATGCCCCAGGTGCTCGGCACCTCGAAGGGGCCGCCCGTGCACGAGAGCTCGGGGTGCGAGGCGAGGATCGCCCCCGTGTGACCCGGCAGGTCGATCTCGGGGACGATCTCCACGAAGCGCGCTTCTGCGTACGCGACGAGGGCCGCGAGCTCGCCCTTCGAGTAGCTGCCGCCGACGCTCCGGCCCGCCTCGAGCCGGAAGGCGCCGCGGCGCGCTAGCTCGGGGTGCCCGTCGAGCTCGAGCCGGAAGCCCTGGTCGTCCGAGAGATGGAGATGCAGGACGTCGAGCTTGAGCAGCGCCATGCGATCGACGAGCTGCTCGAGCTCGGTGACCGTGAAGAAATGCCTCGCCACGTCGACGAGGAGGCCGCGCCATGGGAAGGCGGGCTCGTCCTCGATCACACGCCTCGGGGCCACCCCCGCGGGCGCGAGCTGGGCGAGCGTCGTCTCGGCGCGAAAGACTCCGGCGCGAGCGCCCGCGCGGATGCGTGGCCGAGGCTCCCGCGTGTCGAGCTCGTACCTCTCGCTCGCCCAGCCAGGCACGAGGCGCACCTCGGGCGCGCCGGCGAGCGTCACCGTGCCCGGGTGTACGCGGCATTCGCGCGGCGCGGGCACCACGGCGCACGCGGGCTCCGGGGCGTCGGCCGAAGGGCTGAGCGCCGGCGTGGGAGCGGACGGCTCGGACGGCGCGGGCGGGCGAGGGCAGCCGAGGAGCAGCGCGCAGAGGGCCGAGGCCAGCGCGCGAAGAGGCGTCGATCGAGGGGCGAGGCGAGGGGGCACGGCCGCCTCCTTCTACTGCTTCTCGCCTCGATTTACGCCGCGAACAACGCGCCGGCGTGACCGAGGCCGGGTCGCGCACGCGGCCCCTGCGGCGCGCGCGTCACGCGGGCTCGTGCGGCTCGACGTGCTCGGTCGACCGAGATCTCCGCCCCGCGGTGAGGAGGGCGGACACGCACGGCCCCACGATCTCGAGCAGCGCGCGCTGGCGGAGTCGCTGGCGTTCGCCCTCGGACAGCACGCCGAAGCGCGCGAGCTGGGCGTCCGCGGCCTCCGGCGGGGGGGCCGCGGGGAGGGGACCGCGAGCCTCCGCGTCGAGGGGCGTCGCGAGCTCCGCGATCGCCGCGCGCACCGGCGCACCACCCTCGGTGATGCACCACGCGACGACCCGCCACGCGAGCTCCGCGTGCGCCGCCTCCTCGTCGCCGACTCGCTCGAGTCCCGCGCGGATCTCGACGTCTTCCGCGCCGTCTCGCGCGGCCCACGCCTCGAGCGTCGCGAGCGTCTCGCCGACGCACCCGTCGGCGAACGTCTCACGCGCGAGCGCGACGAGCGTGGTCGCCGCGGGCGTGGCGGAGACGGGCAGGGGGCCGGGCCCGAGCGGCGCCCCGAGGGCCCAGGACGCGACCCCGTAGGCGAACCGCGCGTGACGAATCTCGTCGCGCGCGGCCACGTGCGCCGCGTCGACGAGCGCTGGCGGCGCCCCGAGCACGAGCAGCTCGAGGGCGAGGCGCGCGAACGAGGCGATCGACGCGTGCTCCATCGCCGCGTCGCGCGTCCACGCGTCGGCGAGCCGCGCACGCACCTCGAGAGCCAACCCGTCGACATCGAGCGTCGGGGCGACGGCCCCCTGCCATTCCGGGGAGAACACCGTGGGGGCCACGACGAGCACGCCACCTTCGCGAATGGGGCGGCCCTTCGCGTGTTGGGGGCGCTGACCGAAACACTCCTCACCGAGCGAGGCTTCGCTACAGGGAGGGAGCGGCGCGAGGGCGGCGTAGCAGCACATGGGACCTCCCGTCGCGGTGCGTACGTTGGAGGGGACGATCGCCGGCGCCACGTCGTCCTCCGGGCCGATGCCGAGCTTGACCCCCGCCGGGCACGCCCGGGCGCCAGGCGCGGGGAGCGTCGTGCCGCCGGGAGGCGGCTCGAAGCAGACGCTCCGTGAGGCCCACTTGCCGTCCGCTGGCGGCGCGCTGGAGCGTGTCGGCGCGGCGGAGCGTGTCGGCGCGGCGACCACGAGCGGGTTGCAGCGTGAGTAACAACACGCGCGCATGGGGTCGAGCTTGGCGTACCTCGCCACGACGACCGGGGGCTGCTCGACCTCCACGCGCGCGCGCGTCCCCGCCACGTCGATACGCTGCTTTCGGGTCTTCAGAGGATCCAGCCTGAAGCTCGCGTTGGCGGGATCGTGGGCTTTCCATGACGAGTGCTGCGAGGCGACCGTGGCCGTGAGGGTCTGTCCCCAGCTGAGCTCGCCGGTGGCCGCGAGGGTGTCACCGGTGAGCCCGCAGCTCTCGAACGGGCGGGCCGCGCTCTTGCGTCGAGCCGCGCCTGCGTCCCGCGTCGCGCCTGCGTCCGGCGTCGCGCCTGCGTCCGGCGTCGGCGCCGGCGCATCCATGGCCTCCGCGAAGCCGCAGACCGTCTCGGGGAACTGATCCTTTTCGCAGGAGGGGAGCGCAGCCGGAGCCGGTCCGAGCGTCGCTGCCATGGCCTGCATCGCGGCCGCGCGCGCAGGCTCACCCGACCGAAAGGTGGGCGCCGGCTCGGTCGCGGTGAGCGCCGGCGAGGGCCCCGCGTCGTGCGCGACGGGGGTCTTCTTGCAACCCGCCGCGAGGAGCGTGGCGACGGGGAGCCCGAGCGCCGTGAGGAACCGGAGGCGCAGATCGCGAGGGGACATGGGGGGAGGAGCTTCGGCCACGCGCAGGAGCCGGGCAAGACCCGTCTGGCCAGCCCGGTGCCGAAACGATGGCCGGGCCCCTCGCCCGGTGGCCGGAGCCCTGGGCGCATGTACGGTTTGCATATGGTTTTGGATAACCTTGAACAAACATGTTGCATTGGTGCGCCGAGCGTGTACGGTGTCGTCCATGAAGTCCGCCGCATTTCTCGCCGCTTGCCTGTCCTTGGCCGCGCTCGCCTCTTGCTCCGAAGCCGCCTCGGACGGCGGGCCCGAGCCCGTCACCCACCGCTCGGACATCACGCCAGTCACCCGTGTCGAGGACGCGCTCCCTGGGGTGTTCATCCCTCCCTTCCTCGACTGCCGGCCGCCGCTCGCGGGCGAGTCCGCCGGGCCCGACGGCAAGGTCTGCACGGCCGTGTCGATCGCCGGCGCGACCCAGCCGGAGAAGAGCTTCTCGCAGTACGCCTCCTGCGACGTCGTGCGAACCCAGCGGCCCTACTACCCGCGCGAGCCGGCGAAGGTCCCCTCCGCGTCCGACCCGCGCCTCAAAGACGCCGCGTTCATGGGGGAGCTCGCGTGGGCGAAATCGCAGATCGCGGCCACCGGCTGCGCGTGCTGCCACGACAGCCGCATCACGCCACGCGGTCCGGCCCAGTGGGACATCGCCGCGGAGCCGCTCTGGCTCGACACCCTCTCCGACACCGGGCTCGCCCTCTTCGCCGGCCTCGCCGACTCCTCCGTGCTGGGCGCGTATCCCGCCGCGGCGAACCACGGCTTCGACAGGAGCGCGACCGGCATCCCCACCACCGACACGCCGCGCATGAAGCGCTTCGTCGACGCCGAGCTCGCGCGCCGCCGGATCCCCGAGGCGCAGGCCCGCGCGGTGCCACCCTTCGGCGGACCCATCTACGAGAACAGCGTGCGCCCGGCCACGGCGTGCGGCCCCGGCGAGGGCGTCGAGCCGCAGGGGCGCGTGCTCTTCAAGGGCGGCACCGCGCGGTACCTCTACGTGCTCGAGGCGGGGTCGAAGAACCCGGGCGTGCCCCCGAACCTCGACCGTCCGCAGGGCACGGTGTGGCGCCTCGACGTGCTCCCGAGCGCGGAGGCCCTGGAGAGCGGCCTGCGCTACGGCACCACGCCCGCGGGCTCCTACCAGGACACCCCCTCCGAAGGCTTCGCTCCCTCGCTCGTGAAGGGGAAGACCTACCAGCTCACGGCGCTCCGTGACGTCGGGCTCCCTACGACGAGCTGCCTCTTTGTCTTCGGCGAGCCCCTCGGGACCGCCGCGCCCGCGCCCTCGCCCTCGGGCGGGGCCGCGAGCGGCTCGTTCGGCGCGACCTGCACCGACTCGACCGGCTGCAGCGGCGCGGCGAGCTACTGCGCGCTCATGCCCGGGAGGTCGAGCGGCTACTGCACCGCGACAGGCTGCAAGGCGAACCCGAGCGTGTGCCCCGAGAAGTGGGGCTGCCTCGACCTGTCGAGCTTCCAGCCCGGCGCGCCGCCCATCTGCACGAAGCCCTGAGCGCGCCGCGTTCGACGCCGCGCCGCGTCCCTCCGCAGCCTTCACCGCGTGCGCGGTGCGGACGGCACGACCGCGCGCGCGCCCTCAGCGCTGCATGAAGAGCGCGACCGAGTGCTCTTCACGGCACAGGAAGATGTACGCCATTCCGCCCCCCGTGAAGTTCAGATCGTGCTCGTTCAGCTGGGCGACGAAGCCCATCGGCGCCTCGCAGGTCGGGCACGTGGGAACTTCGTCGCCCTGGCGGTACCCGGGGTACCCACCGATCTTGTCGCACGTCTCCGGGCCCGCGGCGTCGGGCTCGAGCTCGGCGTCCACCTCGAAGATGTCGCGGTAGGCGAAGACCATCGCCTTCGCCACCTCCGCGCCCTTTGGCGGGGCCTCCAGGGTCCCCTTTGCGAGGTCCTTCGCCGTGCGCAAGAGCACCTTGTTCGCGCCCATCTCCGCGTCCCAGCACTCGCACATCTCGCCGCCACACACGAACGCCATGAGCGCGGCGTGCTTCACCAGCGGCAAACCGTCCGCGTGCGCGTGGAACGTCGCGACGTGGATCATGGGCGCGCTGCACTCGGCGCACACGGGCCACTCGCGCGCGGTGACGCCCGAGGGGACGCCGCCCCACACGTCCTCCGCATCACCCTTCTTGGTGCGCGTGGTGTGGGAGAGGTGGAACGCGCGGCGGCCCGGCAGCGCGGCGACGGCCTCGCCCTCCGGGGCATGTTCGTAGCCCTTGCCGAGCTTCTCGCGCACGAGCGACCCAAGCCGCTTCTGCGCGAGCGTCTCGGTCTTCAGCTCCGTGGTCTTCTCCTGAAGCGTGCCACCTCGCTTGCCGAAGCGCACGGTGAGCGCCGCGCCCTCGCGTCGAGCGAACCACACCTTGTCGGTGCGTTCGTCCTGGTAGCGCAGCCACACGGCGTCGGGCGTGCCGGTGGCGCTCGGCGAGGCGGCCGAGCGGTCGGGTTGCTCCGCGGAGCGCTTCGCTGCGCCCTTGCCCTGCACCCTGCGGCCCTTGTCCTGCGTCGTCGCCTCGTCCTCGAGGGCGTGGCGAGACGCCGCGCGAGCGTCGAGGAGCGAGCCCACGTCCAGCGTCGTCACGCCCGCTCCCTCTCGCCACGCGAGCGTGCGCGTCGTGACGTCGAACGCTCCACCCGCCGGCGTATCGCACAAGAGTCGCCACACGCCCTCGCCCTCGTAGACGTAGACGCGATCCATCGCGTAGTGCCCCGCGAGGCCGAAGGTCTGCGCCGTGGGCGCGTCGTGCACCATGAGGCCCACGTGCGTCGCGCCGGTCTCCTGCCCCTCCGCGTCCACGAACCGAGAGGGGTAGGACTTCCACCTCTTCTCGTCGGTCTCGAAGGTCTTCGTGCCGCTCCTGTAGGCCTTGTCGCGGCCGCTCGCGAGGATCCACACCGCGCGCGCGGCGTCGTAGGTCAGCGCCGCCTCCGTGAGCGCCGGCGCCGTCCCGGTGAGGGTCAGCTTCGACCACTCTCCGTTCGCCGCGAGCCAAGCGTCCTTCGGGAACGGGCCGTATCCTGAGGGCACCCCGCTCACGAGCAGGAGGCGATCGCCTTCGTAGTCCGCGCCGAGGCACGTGGACTCGCGCGCCGGAAAGCCGCGGGGCGCGGGGGTGCGCTGCGTGAACGCCTCGCCGTCGAAGTCGACACGCGCGATCGCGCCGTCGCTCCCGACCGCGTGGAGGCCCGCACGGGTGGTCCCCTGCGCGACGCTCGGCGGCGCGACCGGGAGCATCTCTGCCTGTGGCCTCGTGGAAGACGTCCCCCGTAGCCAGTAGAGCCCCGAGCGCCCGGTGTCTCCGAAGAGGTGTCCGGGCGCCGCGAAGGGCCGCTCGCCCGCGACTGCACCTGCCGCGGGCGCGAACGTGCCGGCGCGGTAGGTCCCGAGGGTGCGCTGCAGGGTCCCGTCGCCGAACCACGGGCCGAAGACGTACGTCACGTCGCGATCGGGATCGTGCGCCATGCCGCCGCACGCGTGGAGGGACGTGACGGGCCGCTCTCGGAGCTCCCCTTTCTCGAGCACGAGCAAATGGGCAGGCCATCGGCCGGTCTCGCGCGGCGAATAGGCGAACATATCCGGTGGCGAAGCACACCGGCGTCCCGAGCGCGCCGTCCCAGTAGAAGTAGAAGCCCCAAGAGTAGCGCTGCGAGTACCCCTCGGGCATCAGCTGCTCGGAGCTCGAGACGAGCGACCAAGTCTCGTGTCGGTAGCGCCACAGCGAACCCGAGAAGTCGAGCATCCAGAGGGCCTCCTCCACCGGGTGGTAGAGCAGGCCATAGCCCTTCTGGCAGCACGTCGACGGGAGCGGGGGAAGGTGCGTCTCGAGGTCGATGAGGTGCGGTGGCGGCCGTGGGCGACGAGCGTATCAACGCTTCGAGGGCGCGCGATCCCCGCGTCTCGAGGCGCTCACGGCTTCTGGGCGTGACACACCCCGCTCTCACAGATCTGGGGCTCAGGGCAGTCCACGTCCTTGGCGCACGCAGGCTTGGTGCACGTCCCGGCGCGGCACACGCGACCACCGCGGCACTCGGCGTCCGTAGTGCACGCGCTCATGCTCGGCGTGGCCGATGGCGTCGCGCTCGGCTCGGCGCTTGGCGCCGCGGTGGGCGCTGCCCCAGCGTCCGTCGCCGGCGAGGTCTTCACCTTCTCCAAGCGCGACAGGATGGAGCGCTCGAGCGTACCCGTGGAGCCGCACTTGTGGCGCACGCTCGAGTCGAGGCGCACCTGCCCTCCGAACAGGCCGACGTTCTCATAGGTGTTCACGAGGCAGTCGAAGAACGCGTTCACCGTGACCTTGGTCTGCCGTGGACCCTGTGCGCGGAGCAACACGTTGAAGTGCGTCCGGTGATCGGCGTGCTCCACCTTGCCGTTGGGGTTCGGGCCAGGGGTGCCGCAGCTCATGACGGTCTCGGCTTGGGCGGTCGGCATCACGTGCTCCGTGGCGAGCAGCCCCGAGGTCTTGTCGATGTTCTTGATCGGCAGACCTCGCGTGGCGAACCACTCGACGGTGGCGTCCCACACGGCGTCGAGCGGCGCCTCGACGACGATCTCCGTCTCCACCGGCTTGCGCGGGGCCGAGGGCGTTGGCGGCTCACATCCAATCCACACCATCGCTCCCATCGCCGCCACCCCGAGCCACGTCGGACATCGCCCTTGGAACGCCATGTCCGAGTGTGTGCAAGTCGCAAGCCAGGCGAGACCCGGCTGGGCTGCGGCCGGTGCCGCCACGCAACCCGTGCGCGCGCGCTGGAACTCGAGCGCGGTCGCCGCGGCGAGTGGCCCGAAGGGCGGCAAATGCTGCGCGCGCGCGCGACCGGTGCGCGTGCGGCTCGAAGCCCCGGGTGAGCCTCGCGCGTGCGCACTCACCCCTCGCCACATGCTCCGCTGAACGGTCCCCCGAGGTCGCGCGTCCACGGTAGGCTCCCGCCCGGAGGTCCCTTCGATGCGCTCTTCTCTCGCTCTCCGCTCCGCCGCCCTCGCCAGCCTCGCCGGCCTCGCGCTCGCGTGCGGGAGCACCCCCCATCGACCTCACGATAGACCCCACGGCCACCGCCGATCTCCAGGCCATCTGGGAGCTCAACACCCACGAAAACTTCCGGTGGACCGACCTGCGCATTGTCAACTACGCGGCGGGCGTGTTCGACACGACGCCCACCGCCTCCGAGCCCGTGGTGAGCTTCGGCGCGAACAGCGGCCGACTCTTCTTCGAGCGGTAGCGGCGGCCCGACTCGCGCGGGCGTGGTGCCCGCGCGCTCGCGCCCGTCAGGGAGCCGCGACCAGCCGCCAGTGCGTCACGACCTCCGTCCGATACTCGCGGCGCTCTCGCCGGGTGGTAGCCGGGTAGCTGCAGCCGACCAGCGAGCCGACGCAGTTGAGGGTGACGGGCGTTCCCGTACCCAGAATTCCAGAAAGGCAACGGTGGACACACCGAGCGCGTCGGGGAGGATTGGAGTACCCCGGCCGACAAGCCCTCAGTCTCGGAATGGGGTAGACTCGTGGTGCGCTCTTCGAGGCGGTGGCTCATGCGGGGCTTGGCCGCGATGCTCCTCCTGTCCCTGGCGGCCGCGTGTGGCGGCGACTCGGGGGGCCGCGTGCGCGAGCACCCGGCAAAACTCACCCCTCCTCCAGCCCAGGTCCGCTAGTCCCCTGGAGTCGTGGTTCGTATCAGAAGTCCGGTCTTCGGTGTCATTCCGAGGAGCGAGGGGGTGCCCCGTTTTCGGCGGCGGCGGGCCCGTCCTCAACTCGGACGTCGTTCCGCGCGGTGGAGGCGGCGCTTTGCGCTCAGGGGACAGTGGTTTCGGGTGTGACCGCGCGAGAACGCCGACCCTCGAACATGAGTATCCTCCCACCGCCGCCGAAGACGGGACACCCCCTCGCTCCCTTGTGGCGAAAGGCCGAGCCGCGCGACTTCTGGAAGGGATCACGCTTCCAGGGGACTAGCTAGCACGACTGCCGTTCGCGCAGCGACAAGCTGCGTAGCGAGTTTAGGCCGGAACCGCTCGCCGTAGTGCCCTACGGGACAGGGCCAGTCCGATGATTTACATCGGCCCGTGCGCTCCGTGTTATCTGCGGTCCGCGGTGCAAGAAGCCCGCAAAGGCGGAGGTGATCTCCTTCGAAGAGAACACGCCTACGTACGGCCGCGCCACGATGACCTTCCGCCTTCAAACCACCCCCGGCGCGCGGATCGAATACCTCGACCAGTCGACCTATGCGTCGGCCTCCGGCGACGCGAAGGTGGTGTTCCCGCTCGACAAGGTGACCTCGAAGCCCGGCGGAAAAGGTCTGATTTACTTGACCTTGATTCCCCCTTCGGAGGCGAAGAAGGTCAAGAAGTCTTCAGGGCCCTTCCTCTTCGACTGGCCCGCGGCGGTGACCGTGACAGGCGACTCGGTGTCGTGCGGCAGCCGGCGCTGCCGAGGCAAGCTCGACAGCTCCAGCTCACGGCTCGAGCTGGAGGTCGACCCCGGCACGGTGGTCGAGATCGACGGGCAGACGCTCCCCTCCGGCGGCCCCAAGCTCACGACCACCCTGGACTTCTCGAAGCGCGCCCGCTCTGCGCCCACCTCGATCCTCGGGGACGGCCGCTCCAAGTACAAGTTCGAGGTCCCGATCACGATCACGTTCGCCGACAAAACCAAGCTCGAGGGCAAGCTGCCGCGCGACGGCCGCGCCCTCGGCTTCGTGAACACGCAGCTCGGCACGATCGCCAAGGGGCCCGTCCGCTTCGCCGGCGAGACCGCGGGCCCGAGCGCCAACCGGTCGCTGGTGGTCTACTCCATCCTCGGGAGCAAGGTGCTGGGCACGGCCGCCACGATCGGCGATCTCGACCTCGTCTCGTCGGAGAAGACCACGATCCGCTCGCTCTCGTGCGGTTCGTACCGAAGCCGAAAGACGGGCAACGTGGTGGGGATGAGCCGCCTGCTCCACGACGAGGAGGTGTCGGTCTACGAGCGCCGGACCGGTGCGCTCGTCGCGACGAAGCGCTTCGTGTCGCGCACCCCCGCCTGCCCGGACGTCGTGAGGCCCGGCGCCAGCATCGACGGCTACGTCGACTCGAGCGCCGTCGAGGCGTGGCTCGCGACGTTCTTGAAGTGAGCCGGTCCCGCTCGCCGATTTCGACCGAGCGCGGGCGCGGCGCCTCCGGTGAGCTGGAACCTCTCCCAGGAGCGTCAGGGGGCCCCGCACCGGAGCCACTCCGCGAGGGCGTCACGCTCCGCGCGCGGAGGCCCGCTCGGGCCGGGGGGCATCGCCTCGTTGTCGGCCGCCGAGTTCGCGAAGATGCGCTCGCGCGAGCCGCGAATGGACTCGACCGACGCGAACGAGCGCGAGGAGTAGGCGTTCGCGCCGCCGTGGCAGGTCGTGCAGTGGGTCGTGAAGAAGGCCTTCCCGAAGTTCTCGTAGGTGTAGGCCGTCCCTCCTGGCGGGCACGCGCGCTCGTCGATCGTCGTCGCGCCGCTGCACCCGGTGACCAAGGCGATGCCGGCCACCAGACACGCAACAATCCTCACGCGCCCCCCGGGATGAACTTGAGCGAGATCCCGAGGTCGACACCAAATACCCATCGTGGACCGAGCGCGTCGGGGAACCACTTCGCGTTCGCGCTCACGGTGAGCGCCGGCTCGAGCCTTCGTCCGAGGAGCCTCTGCGGTACCTCGACCCCGAGGGTGAGCCCGCCGCCTGCGCGGTGTCGAATGCCAGCGCCCACGCCGAGCACGACGCCGCCGGGCGCGTCCTCCACGGACACGAGGGACTCCTCGTGTTGGTGAATGGCAAATACGCGCCCATACGGGCGAACGCTCCGTAACGGGACATACCCCGCGACTCCGAGCGAGAGCCCCGTGTTGATGCGATGATCGACGGTGGCATAGCTCTCCCACCCCTGAAACTCGACCGCCACGACGCGCGCGAAGCGGGCCCCGGCGCGCAGGGTCCCGCCACCTCCGAAGTCGCCGCGCCAGCTGGTCGCGTAGGCGCTCGGCCCCGCCATGAGCGTAAACGCCACCGACTCGGCGCGCGCCTGCGCAGGAGAGAGCAGAACGGAGAAGACGGCGAGCGCCGCCGCGAAGCCAAGGAGGGGGTTGCGATCGGCGGGGGGCGCGGAGGGGAGCGTCATGGTCTGCTCGTGAGTGGCCGCCGCGCGGCCCCGTTATGAGCCGGCGGCGACTTTCCTCTCCGAGGTCGCCCCGGCCCCCTCGAGCCGCGCGGAGGAAGGAGACCGAAGGGGACGGCCAAGCCGGGGCGACCCCCACGGGCGAAGGTCGTGCCTCGCCTCCCCAGGGAGGGCACAGGAATGCGCGTGGGGCGCCTTGCGCGGAGGGTCGGCCCATGTATCCTTGCAGGTCTGTAAGGTTGTTCCTTGCAGGTCTGTAAGGCACGGAGGGGAGCCCATGTCGACACCGCCCAGCCACCTGCGCGACCTGCGCGACGAGAGCAGCCCGCTTGCGCGGGCGCTCGAGAGCTCAGCGCTACGCCCGGTGCTCGTCTCCGCGGTGCTCCACGCGGCGTTTCTGTGGCTCGCCCTCCCGCAGGCTTCGGCGGGGGGAGCGGCGCCCCGGCGTGTCGAGTGGATCGACACCTCGCTCGACGAAGGCGAGAAGGTCTCCCCAGCGCCTCGGGTGACCGGCGCCATCGGTCCAAGTCGTGGCCCGGTGCCCCGGTCGACGGCCACGGGCCAACGCCCCGCGCCACCGGTCGTGCACGCCGTGCCGCTCCCCTGGCTCGCCGCCCAGGCCGCCGAGGTGGGCCCCACCCTCGCGCTCGACACCGCCGCGAGCGCGGTCCCGATCGTGCACGGCAACAGCTCCAAGCACGCGGGCGGCGTGTCACAGAGCGCCGCCACGTCGCCCAGGCCCGTATACGACGCGATGGCGCGCGCCGACGGCGTCCCCGACGGCGCGGGCGACGGCGCGGGCGGGGGTGGCGGCGGCAACGACCTGACGCGCATCGCGTCGCTCGGGGGCGACCGCCACTGGAAGTGCCCATTCGCGTTCCAGGGCGAGAACGCCGACCTCGACGGCTCCGTCGTCGTCCACGCGAAGGCCGACGTGCTCCCGAACGGCCGACCCGCGAAGGTCTTCATCATGGCGGCGCCGTCGCAGGGCTTCGCGAACGCCGCAGCCAAGTGCGCCCTCCGCGAGATGTTCGTCACCGCCCTCGACGCCAATGGGGATCCGGTGCGCGGGTGGACCAACCGTTTCCGAGTGGTGTTCACCCGCCGCTGAAGCGCGATCGAGCCTCGGGAAGGCTCGTCCCTTCGTGGCCACTCACGGTCACGCGCCGACTCAGCGGGGCGCCTTGGTCTTCAGCGAGTCGACGGCGTGCACGGGCGCGCGATCGCCCTTCATGAGGTGGGCGATCGCCGAGTACACGAGGCGCTGCGCGTCGACCGGACCCTTGCCGGCGAACGCGGTGGAGGTGACGACCAGGCTGTAATGGCCGCCCCCGCCGGAGGCCTCCACCTGCGCGTCGGGGAGGGCCCCTTGGATGCTGGTTCGGAGGGCGTCGAGGACGCTGCCCTGGAAGTCGGTGGGGTGCTCGCTCATCTCAATACCTCGCCACGCTCGGGTCGATCTTCAGGGACCACGCGTCGATGCCGCCCTCGAGGTTCCACACCTTCCGGAAGCCCTCGCGGAGGAAGTGCTCGGCCGCGCTCCGGCTGCGCATGCCGTGGTGGCAGTGGAACACGAGCACGGTGTCGCGTGGCAGCGCGAGCAGCGCGGACTCGGTCTCCTCCGTGAGGTGTCTGGCTCCCTCGATCTTCGCCGTGCGGCGCTCTCCGTCGGTGCGCACGTCGATGAGCTCGAACGCGTCGCCGCGCGTCTGCATCGCCTGGAGGCCCTCGACCGAGAGCCCTCGCACGCGCGGCGGCTCGTTGGGGTTGTCGATCTTGAAGGCGCCGCCTTGGTCTTCCACCCAGCCGATGTGGAGGCCGTTCACGCGGGAGGCGGTGCCGCGATCCATGCGAACGACGACGCCGCTCGCCGTCGTCTCGACGTCGCTCGTCTCCTTCGGCCCGAAGTAGAGGTCGTACTGGAACTCGGCGTTCACCTCGAGCCGGAGCGTGTCGCCCGAGCCGTCGTCGGCCGAGGTGATCGCTCGCTTCGCGGTGTCAGAGAGGGTGACGGTGGGGGGCGCGGGCGCCTCCTTCGGGGCCGCGCCTAGCAGCTCGCCGAGCTCGCCGGACGCGTAGAGGTCCTTCACGATGTCGCAGCCGCCGACGAACTGCCCGTCGACGTAGAGCTGCGGGATGGTGGGCCACTCCGCGTAGACCTTGATTCCGTCCCGGATCGCAGGATCCTTCAGCACGTTCACGGTCTCGAAGGGCACGCCCACTGTGGTGAGGATCTGCACGACCTGCGAGGAGAAGCCGCACTGAGGGAAGTGCTTGCTGCCCTTCATGAACAACACCACCTTGCTCTTCGCGAGCTCGGCCTCGATCTGCGCCTTGACGGGTTCGGGGAGCGACATGGCTCCTTCCTCGTATGCCGGCGACGCGGCGTCAAGGCGCGCGCGACCTAGCTCGAGCGTGGCGAGCGAGTCAGCCCTCGGCGCGCGCTCCCTGCGGCTCGGTCGCGGCTTCCTTGCGCGTCACGCTGCCGACGAGCGGCATGTGGTCCGAGAGCCCCCAGAAGTGCCCCTCGCGCTTGCCGAACGGGAAGGTCTCGTGGAGCTCGTGGAACACGAGCTCGGGGCTCGTGAAGGCGTGGTCGATGTGCATGCGCAGGTGCATGAATCCGGCCGTCGGGAACGCCTTGAGCCCCGCCTCGTCGAGGCCGTGGAGGTCGGTCAGGGCGTGCCGCAGTCCCTCGTCCGAGACCCGCTGGATGACCGGTGAGCCGGGCGCCGCGTTGAAGTCGCCCGCGAGCACGAGGCCTCCTCCGCCCCGGTGGGCGCGGACGAACGCGAGCAGCGCCTCGATCTCGGCGAGCTGGTTTTCTCCGTGCCCCATCTTGTCGCCGCGTCGCCAGAACTGGCGCGAGAACGCCTGCGGCAGCGACAGGTGCGTGTTGAACAGATCGATCTCGCCGAGCTTCGGGTGCGCGACGCGCACGTGCGCGCAGAGCCGCGTCTGCTTCAGCGAGGGGAACCAGTAGCCCTCGCGCTGGGTGATGTCCTCGGCCTTGGCGTGCAGAACCGGCAGGCTCTTGCGCACGAGGATGGCGAGGCCGGTCGTGTACACCGGGCTCGCCTTCAGGCCGTACACGTGCGCCGGGAAGTAGTGAGGTGCGTACGCGTCGAGCGTCGTGCGCTTCAGGGCGAGCTCGGCCGCGAGCACGCTGGAGAACGTCTCGATCTGCGGGGCGCCGCGGCCCCAGTGCAGCGCGTTCGACCGGAGCGATCGCGTCTCGATCTCTTGGAGCATGAGCACGTCGGGGAGCGGATCGAGCCTCGCGACGGCCGCGGCGATGCGGCGCATGCCGCCCTCGGTGCTCGCGACGCCGCGCGTGCCGTGGCCGAAGTATCGCACATTGTAGGATACGACGCGCATCACCCCTCCGTGGCGCCGCGCGGGCGCTCGTCGCGCTCGTCGCGCTCGCCGGTCGACCTGAACGTCACGCAGAGGTTGTCGCGCGGCATCTCGACGACGCGCTCGCGCGTGAAGCCTCGGGCCGCGGCGACCGCGGTCACGTCGTCGAGGCAGCGCACGCCCCAGCGCGGATCGCGCACGCGGAGGCTCGCGTCGAACCGCGCGTTGCTCTCGGCCGTGTGCCGGCCCCCCTGGCGGTACGGCCCGTAGAGGAGCACGAACGCGCCGCGGGCGAGGGCGCGTTCGGCGTTCTCGAAGAGCCCGACCGTGGCCTCCCAGGGGCTGATGTGCAGCATGTTGATGCACACGAGGCCGTCGAAGCGCGCGCCGTCGCCGATCGCGGGCAGTCGCCAGGTGTCCGTCGCGTCGAGGCGCAGGGGCGGCAGGATGTTGGTCGCGCGGGCCTCGAGCCGCCACGCGTCGATGCTCGCGAGGCTCGCCAGGTCGAGGTCGCTCGGCTGCCAGGTCACGAGCGGCAGGTGCGTGGCGAAGTGCACGGCGTGCTCGCCCGAGCCGCTCGCCAGCTCGAGCACCCGCACCGGCTCCTCGCGAGCGTCTGCCGCCTGCGCCGCCCGTCGCGCGGAGCACAGCGGCGCCAGGACCTCCAAGATCGGGTCGCGATTTCGGGCGACGGAGGGGGAGCTCAGGCGATCGTCCAAGCCCCATATTCCATCACGAATCGGCCCACTTGTCTCGCGCGCGTCGAAGGCGAGGGCGCGACCAAACGCGCTCCCGTACGACGCCTACGACGCCGCGCGCTCGAGCTCTGCCTCGAGCCACGCGAGCGCGGCCTCCCACGCTTCGTGGCACGGGCCCGCGTGGTGCGCCGTCACGAGCGCCATGTGGTCGGGCGCGGGGGCACCGCCCGTCGAACCGACGACGAACGAGGCGCGCGGGCCGCGCGTCCGCGCAAGAAAGCGCCGGCCGCTCTCGGGGAGGCAGGCGAGGCGATCGCCCTCGCTGAGGAGCGCGCACACCGGGATGTCCACGCGCGTGAGGGCGGCGAGGTAGTCGTCGCGCGCGTCGTCGCTGCGCCACGAGCCATCGCGCGCGGTGCGCAGGAAGGCGCCGACCGCCGAGGGGCGCGCGTCGTCGCTGCCGACGCGGAGCGCGCGCGCGGGGAAGCCTCCGAGCCCGTGCGTGAGGCCGGTCATGAGCGTCGCAACGCCGCGCTTCAGCGCCTGGCGCGCGAGGGACGGCTCGAAGGTGGGGTGCCACACGTTGGCCGCGACCGCGAGCACCGCGTCGGCGCCGAGCAGCCCGAGCCCCTGCGACGCGAGCGCGACGTGACCGCCGAGCGAGTGGCCCACGACCACCACGCGCCCGCCGCGGTCCTTCGCGCACGCGACCACGGCGGGCAGATCGTGCCGCACGAAGGCGTCGTAGCCGTCGCTCGGCGAGTCGCCGTGGCCGCGCGCGCCGTTCGGCGAGTCGCCGTGGCCGCGAAAGTCGAAGGCGAGCGTCCGATAGCCTCGCCGCGCGAGGCGGGCCGCGAGCCCCTGGCCCCGCGGCCGCTCCCACTCGACCCGCCGCGCGAACGCGGCGTGGGCGAGCACCAGGGTGCCCCGCGGCGCGGGCCACGCGAGGATCGGCGGCTCGCGGAGCGTCGCCCGCAGCGACACGCCGTCGGCCGTGCGGAGCTCCAGCTCCTCCGCCCCTCCCTCCTCGTCGGCCGGCGCTGCGCTTCGGGTCACCATGTCAGTCGAGGGGCAGCACCCACGCGTCGTCGCCCACGGCGAGCTCCAGGTGCTCGGCGGCGAGCGCCCCGATCTCGCACTCCTCGTCGCCGGGGCCCGCCCGCACCGGCGAGAGCACCGCGCGGAAGTACGGCGCCGACTCCAGGTGACGCGCGACGAGGGCGCGCGTCTTCGTGGGCTCGCTCGCCGGTACGAGCCTCGAAATGCGGGATTTTTCGGTGCGCTGCACGAGCGTCACCTCGTCGGTGAGGGCCGTGAAATGGGGGCCACCGTCGAACGGGTCGACCCGCTCGGCGTACCGAAATCCGATGCGCCGCAGCATCTTCTCGACGCCGCGGGTCTGCGCGCCCACCTTCCCGATGACCTCCTGCGCGAGCTTGGGCAGGAGCGAAGCGTACAGCGTGCCCTCGGGGAACAGCGCACGGATGAACTCCTTGTTGCGCTTCGAGAGTCGGTCGGCGTCGGCGTAGGTCATGTCGGTGAAGTGCCGGCCGAGCGCCTCCCACAGATGCGACGTGCCGTCCTTCTCGAGGGGAGGGAGAAGCTCGGCGAGGAGCTCGTCGCGGAAGAGCTCACGGTGCATTTTGATGAACAAGAAGCGCACGTACGACACGAACTGTCCGAGGCGCTCGGGCACCCGCCGGTAGTCGGGGAGCAGCACGAGCCCGCCGATCTCGGTGGGTCCGTCGTACGAGTAGCCGATGGAGAGCGTCGTGTGCTTGAAGTGCTTGTCGAGGGTCTGCGAGTACCGCTCCTCGTCGATCACGTCGAGGTAGATGTACGGCGCTTCGCGGCGCCCGAGCTGCCCGAAGATCATCGAGGTGCCGATGATCTTGTCTTGGGTCTTGTCCACCAGCACGAAGACGTACTCGCGGCGCTTCGGGTCCTTCGTGGCGCCCGTGAAGCTCTTGTGCGCGGCGTCCAGAATGAGCCGCACCCCTTCCCTGTCGTCAGGTAAGTTGACTGTATTCAGGTGGCGCGCGACCGAGAGGATTTGCTCCTCGTCGGAGGGCAGCGCGCCGCGTATCTCGTAGTCGAGCATAGACCCCGAACGACGAGGGTATCACATCCCCGCGCGTGGGCGCCGCGCCGGATGGTGCGCGTTCCCCCTGCCCAGCGCGGGCGCCGTGGCATAGGCTCTGCCCTCATGCACCGCCTCGCTCGCCCCGCGCTCACGTTGCTCCTCGCGCTCGCGGCCGTGTGCTCCCTCACGCTCTCCGGCTGCAAGAGCTGCGGCGGGGGACCCGCGGGAAAGACCCGCGTCGCGGTGTCGATTTACCCCGTGTACGACCTCGTGAAGCGGGTCGCGGGGCCCGACGCCGACGTCTCGCTGCTCCTCCCTCCGGGCAAGAACGAGCACACGTTCGACCCCACGCCTCACGACGTGGAGGAGGTCGCCAAGTCGAGCCTCGGCGTGATGGTGGGCCTCGGGCTCGACCCGTGGATGGAGCGCCTCATGAAGGACGCCGCGCCGAAGGCCAAGCTCCTCCGCGTGGGCGATCGCGTGCCCACCCGCAAGGTCGAGCTCGAGGCGATCGGCGAGGAAGAGGCTCACCATCATGGCGAGAAACACGGCGGGAAGGACGACGACGACGATCACGACCACGAGAAGGGCGCGCTCGATCCCCACGTTTGGCTCGACCCGCAGAACGCGCGCCTCATCGTGCGCGCGTTCGCCGAGGAGATCGCCAAGCTCGACGCCGCGCACGCCGTCGCGTACCGCCAGCGCGCCTCCGCCCTCGAAGACTCTCTCGAGGCGCTCGACAAGGAGCTCGAGGCGCGCACGAAGGCGCTCCCGAAGAAGGGCTTCGTCACCTTCCACGGCAGCTTCGGCTATTTCGCGGCACGCTACGGGCTCACGGTGCTGGCCGTCATCGAGCCGTTCCCCGGCGCGACGCCCACGGGCGACTACGTGCAGAAGGTGCTGACGGTCATCAAGGCCAAGCAGGTGCCCGCGCTCTACAGCGAGCCGCAGCTCGACCCGAGGCCAGCGAAGGTGCTCTCCGACGAGGCCAAGGTCCCGCTGGGGGTGCTCGACCCCGTGGGCGGCGGCGCCGAGACCGACAGCTACGAGAAGACCCTCCGCTTCAACGTGGCGCAGCTCGAGAAGTATCAGAAGTGAGCGCGGGACCGCCCTCGTCGCTCTCGGACCGCCCTCGTGGGCCCGCCTCGCGGCGGCTCGAGCCCACGACGTTTCACGGCACGCGTCCGCCCGACGAGGGGCCCCGCGCGCTCGACGTGCGAGGCGTGAGCGTGTCGTTCGGCAAGCGCGCGGTGCTCGAGGACGTCACCTTCCACGTACCCGTGGGCGAGTTCCTCTGCCTCTCCGGCCCGAACGGCGCCGGCAAGAGCACCCTGCTCAAGTGCGTGCTCGGCTTGCTCACGCCCACCAAGGGTTCGATCCGCATCGCCGGGCTCCCGGTCGCCGAGGGCCGGGCCAAGGTGGGGTACGTGCCCCAGCGCAAGGCGTTCGATCGCGATTTCCCCGCCACTCCCCTCGACGTCGTGGTCGCCAACCTCCGAGGGCGGTGGCCGCTCGTCATTCGCAGGCACGAACGCGACGTGGCCATGGCTGCCCTCGAGCGCTGCGGCGCGGCCCGCCTCGCGGGCGCCTCCATGCGCGATCTGTCGGGCGGCGAGACCCAGCGCGTGTTCCTCGCGCGTGCGCTCGTGACCAAGCCGGCGCTCCTCATCTTGGACGAGCCTACCGCGGGCGTCGACGTGGGCGGCCGCGCCGCCATCGTCGATCTGATGGCGGAGATCAGCGCCAGCGAGACCATGGCCGCCGTGTTGGTGACGCACAACCTTCAGGCCATCGCGCGCTGCGCGGAGCGCGTCGTGTACCTCGAGCGGACGGTCCGCGCGTGGGGCCTCTGGAGCGAGCTGTCCAACGTCTCCGACCTCTCCGCCATCCAGGTCGGCGACCACAAGACCATGGCGCTCGACGGCGACTGAACCTGCGGTCACGCCCCTGGAGTCGGGGCGCGCGCGGATTAGCCCGCCGCGGGGGGCGGGGCCGCCATCAGCGCGAGCGCGTGGGCGCGCACCTCGCGGGTGAGATCGATCGGGCGCCCCTCGAGGACGAACGTGCCGTCGGGCTGGCGCCGCGAGGCGTGGATCTTCACGCGGAAGCCGAGCTGGGGAGCGTCGACGAAGGTCGCGTCGATGCGCGAGCCGGGCGGCGAGGGCACGGTCGACGAGAGCGTGAGGGCCGTGTCGGACACCTTCACGAACCGCGCGAAGCCGCCGCGGCTCCACGCGAGGTGCCACGAGGAAGCGGTGGGGTCGGTCGAGGTGGCCGCCGCGCCCGTGTCTTCGCTCATGCGCCCTTCCTCCCGCGGCCGATGGCCGCCCGCGCCTCGCGGTCGGCGGTCTTCTTCGCCATGTCGGCGCGCTTGTCGTGGAGCTTCTTGCCTCGCGCGAGGCCCACCTCCACCTTGACCCGTCCCTCCTTGAGGTAGAGCCGGAGCGGGATGAGGGTGTAGCCCTCGCGCGTGAGCGCGCGCTCGATTCGCACGATCTCGTTTTTGTGGAGCAGCAGCTTTCGCGCGCGTCGGATGTCGTGGGGGAACGCAGCGGCGCGCTCGAACGGCCCGATGTGGAGCTGCTTCAGCCACACCTCGCCGCGGTCGACCGAGGCGAACGCGTCGACGATCTCCACGCGCCCCTCCCGCATCGATTTGACCTCGGAGCCCACGAGTACGATGCCCGCCTCGAAGACGTCGTCGATGTCGTAGTCGAACGTCGCGCGACGGTTCTTGACGACGAGCTTCTCGCCCGGGTTCTTGTCCGTCTTGGCCACGCCCGTCGTGTACCACCTTGCACCCCGGCCAAAAAGTGCCTATCGCGGCGGCATGCACCCGCGAGTCAAGGGCCCCACCATCGCTCCCTGGTCGCGCGTCCGCACGGAGCTCGTGGCGGAGTACCGCGTGTTCGGCGTCGAGCGCCACGCGATCGTCGACGGCGCGGGCCAGCCGCGCATGAACGTGAACACCTTCCGCATGAACGACTGGTGCAACGTGATCGCCATCACGCCCGAAGACCAGCTCGTCCTCGTTTGGCAGTACCGCTTCGGCACCGGCGCGATGAGCCTCGAGGTCCCAGGTGGCGTCATCGACCCCGGCGAGACCCCCCTCGAGGCCGCCGTGCGCGAGCTCCGCGAGGAGTCGGGGTACGAGGCCGCGTCGATCGAGCCGCTCACGTCCGTGCTCCCCAACCCGGCCATGCAGGGGAACGTGTGCCACGCGTTCGTGGCGCACGGCGCGGTGCCCTCCGGGGCGCAGCAGTTCGACGAGCTCGAGGAGCTCGAGGTCGTCCTCGTCGATCTCGCCGACGTCCCCGCGCTCCTCGACGAGGGGGTCATCCGGCACGCGCTCGTGGTCAGCGCGCTGGAGACGTTTCTTCGGCGCCGCCGACGCTGAAGGCGCGCCACGAGGGGCGCGCCCTGCCCGGGCACGATGCGCCACTGTGCACGATGCGCGCGCCGTTTGGGCTACGGCGCCTGCCGCGCGCGACGGCGAGCCCAGCGCGCGCCGAGCGCGACGGCGAGCGCGAGGACCCCGGCCCCCGCCGTGCCCGCCACCTCGCGTCGGCCGACCGTGTCGCAACCGCCCGAGTCGCCGGGCGGCGGGGGCGCCGCGGGCGACGGCGGCGCGGGGCTCGTCGCGCCGCCGTCGGCGCCTATACCGAGCTCGTCCCGGAGGCGCGGCCAGTTCTTCGTACACTCGACCGCCGTCGTCGAGCTCGCGCCGCAGGCGAGCTGCCCGCGCAGGCCGGCGAGGCGCAGCAGGGGCGCGAAGGTGCGGCCGTCGTCGGAGCTCGCGCCCGCGACGAACCCGCTGCGCTCGTTGGAGCACGCGAACACCCGGTCGCCGGCCGTGGCGAGGCATTGCACCTGCACCTTCGCGCGCGCCTCGAAGGCGAGCGTGCCGCGGTCCGCCACGACGAGCCCGTCCTTGACGCTCCCGGCGTACACGCGCGCGCCGTCGGGCGAGAGCGCGAGGCCGGTGAGCGGGCCGTCGGACGCCCAGACCTCGCGGAAGGCCTTCCCGCCGTCGTCGGAGACGAGCAGCCTCCCTCGGGCCAAGTCGGGGCCGCCCGAGAGGCGCACGTAGAGCCGATCGGGGTCCTTCGGATCGACCGCTCCGATGAACACCGCGCGCTCCCCGGCGACCAGCGGGACCCGGCGCTCGGTGAAGGTGGCGCCGCCGTCCACCGACATGAGCAGCACACCCTCGATGCCGGAGGCGCCCTCTCGCGCTCCGCTGAGGTACACCCGCGACGGATCGCTCTCCGTCGCCTCGACGGTCTCGAGGAGCACCGTGGGGTCGAGCGTAGCGCCGGTGGAGGCGAACGTGAGCCCCTCGTCTTTGCTGACGAACAGCGTGGACGTGTAGAGGTTCCCGCCGGCGTCGCCGCCCGCGTCGCCCCTGCCGGCGTAGCTCGAGGAGAGCGCGAGGACCTCGCGGGGGCGACCGCGCGCGACGGTGACGTCGTTCATCACGCGCTTGTCGAGCGGCCCCTTGCGGAGCGCGAACGAGCAGCCCTGGTCGTCGGACACCGCCAGGCCGCCGAACATCGCGCCCACGACCACCGGGCGCTCGGTGAGCGCGATGGGAGGATCCTCGATGCCCGAGTAGCCGAGGCTCTGCTCGCACACCCAGTCCCACGTCTTCCCCGCGTCGCGCGAGAAGAGCACGCCATACGTCGCGCGGAGCACGAGAAACGACGGGTCGCGCGGCGCAACGACGATGGCGTTCGTGGCGGGGAACCTCCCGTTGGCGCGCGCCCCGGACGGGAAGGCGGAGAGCGAGATGGCGCCCGCGAGGGAGAGCGACCGCACCAAGAAGCTCCACGGGAATCGACGTGCCTTCACGCCAGCGAACGTAGCACTCGCAGGCGCACACGCGCCGCGCGGACGTTCGCGCGACGTCGAGCGTGCTCGCACCTCGCGCGCGTTGAAGGGCCCTCGACCCTCCCGCCATTCTTGGCTACCCTCGAGGGATGACGATCTGGACCTATCGGCGCCTCACCATGGATGTCCTCGACATCGAGAAGCTGGAGTTCGAGGGCCGCCTCAACGCCCTGGGGGCCGACGGCTGGGAGTTGGTCTCGAGCTTCGATCGCGAGAAGGGCGGGAACTCGAAGGAGGTCTACTTCATTTTCAAGCGCCCGGCTTAGGCGCCACCGCGCTCGCGATCACTCGGATCTCGCGCCCGTCGTCGGTGGCTCGTGCGCGGAACGACGGCGCGAGGAGGGCCTCCCAGCTCGTCGCGGCGAGCGTCATGAAGGGCACGGCCACGTTCGCGACGCGGTCCTCCGCCACCGAGTGTTCGGCGTCCAAGCGCGCGACCGCCCGCCCGTCGTCGTCGGCCTCGCCTGGGGCCCCGCCGGCGTCCCACGAGGGGCTCGGCGCCTCGATCACCAGCACCCCGCCGGGGCGCAGCACGCGAGCCAGCTCAGCGGCGAGCGAGGCGATGGCTCCCTTGCTCGGCGGGTGTGCGAGCGTGCCGTGGAGCGCGACGCATGCGTCGAACGCGCCCGACGGGAACGGGAGCGGCTGCCAGAAATCGGCGAGCACGAGGGGCACCGGCCGCGCGCGTCGCCCCGCGTGCTCCAGCATGCGGGGAGAGAAGTCGAGGCCCGTAGGGGCGTGGCCCGCGTCGAGCAACGAGGTGAGCTCGCGGCCCGTCCCGACGCCGAGCACGAGCGCCCGCGAGCGCGCCGGCAGCGACGCCGCCACCTCCGCGAGCCTCGCCCCCGCCTCGCGTCCACGTGCAGCATACACGCGATCGTACCGACCCGCGATCGCGTCGTAGAACCCCCGCGCGCCTCCCGCGCGTGCGTCGTCGGCCGCCCCCACGAGCCAAGCGTAGCACCGCCGTGTGCGGCGCGTGCGGCGCTCCCGCGGCGCACGTGGAACACGGGCCCCGGGTCGGCTATCGGTAGGCGGTGACGTCGCGCGCCCACCTCGAACGCACCGCCCGACGGCGGGTCGAAGCGTGGCTCGACGAGGGGGGCGTCGCAGGGCTCGCGCTCGAGGCGCTCACGTCGCCGCTGGTGCTCGCGCGGTCCCAGCGGCGCGTGGCGCTGCCGGTGCGCGCGCCCACGGTCGGGGTCTTCGGGGCCCTGCTCGGCGGCTCCGGCAAGACGCCGGTCGCCGTCGCCTGCGTGGAGCACCTCTGCAGCCTCGGCGTACCCACCGCCCTCGTCGGGCACGGCTACGGGGGCGCCGCCACGGACGCCGTCCACGTGTCGTCGAGCACCTCCGCGCGGCTCGTGGGCGACGAGGCGGTGGTCGCGGCGCGCGTCCTCGCGCACGTCGAGGGCGCGACCGTGTTCGTTGGGCCCAGTCGGGCGCACGCGGCGGCGCTCGCCGTCGCCCAAGGCGCGCGTGCGCTCGTGCTCGACGGTGGGCGCGCGGCGCCGCGCGGCGCGAGGAGCCTCTCGGTGCTCGCGCGTCCTCCCGCGCCCTCGCGGGGGCTCGGCCCGCTCGCGTTGGTCCTCGGCGCTCGCGCCGACGCGACCGTGGTCGTCGGGCTACCGTCGGCCGAGTCGCTCGAGCTCGTCCGCGGGGCCTGGGACCTCGGGGCGCTGTCTGGCTTGCGTTACGGGCTCGCCACCGCCATCGGCCGCCCGACGCGGGTCGTGGAGGCGCTCGCCTCTGCCGGGAGCGCCCCCCGCATCACCCTGGCGCTCGGCAACCACGGCGTCCTCGCGCCGGCCGATGAGGCGCGCGCGGCCGCGCTCGGCGCCATCCATCGGCTCGACGTGTGGGTCGCGACGGAGAAAGGACCGCTCCTCGACGTGGCGGCGCTCGGCGGGCGCCCCGTCGCCCTTCTCCGGCACCGGGTCGGTCTGCCCGGCACGTTGCGCTATCGCCTCGCGTGGCTCGTCGCCGGCGCCGGCGCCCAGTGAAGCACCGTGTGTGTGCATGTAGACCGCTTCTTCGCGGAAAGACTGGAAAAAGCGGCGACGAGCGCGGGGTCGGGCGCCTTGACCACGGCGCGCGATGCGGGGTACCGTCGGAGGTGGAGGGCTGCGTCTTGCAGCAGGGGCTCTTTTGAACGGCGACGGCGACGAAAAGACGAGGGTTACCGCCATCGTGCAGAAGCCCGCGGGGGACCTCGGTCCTGGCGGCGGCGACTGTCTGGTCGTGATCTACACGAAGGAGCCGACGCTCCTCGGCAAGCGCTTCGTCCTCGATATGAGCCCGCTCCGCATCGGCCGGGGGCCGGAAAACCACATCGTCCTCGAGGGTGACTCGGTCTCGCGCCGGCACGTGCACTTCGAGCAGCGGGGCTCCGCGTGGCACGCCGTGGACGACGGCTCCACCAACGGCACCTACGTGAACGACGACCAGATCGTCCGCGAGTGCGCCCTGACCAACGGCGACCGGGTGAAGGTCGGGCCCACGATCTTCAAGTATCTGTCGGGGCAGGACGTCGAGTCCCAGTACCACGAAGAAATCTACCGAATGACCATCATCGATGGGCTCACGCAGGCGCACGTGAAGCGCTACCTGCTCGAGTCTCTCGACAAGGAAATGATGCGGGCGCGGCGCCACGAGCGCGACATGTGCCTCATCATGTTCGACATCGACCACTTCAAGAAGATCAACGACACGCACGGGCACCTGGCTGGCGATCACGTGCTGAAGGAGCTCGCGCGGCTCGTGCAGGCGCGCATCCGACGCGACGAGGTCTTCGCGCGGTACGGGGGCGAAGAGTTCGCGGTGCTCCTCCCGGAGACCACGCTCGAGGGCGCGACGCAGCTCGCCCACGACGTGCGACAGCGGGTTGAGGCGGCCCGCTTCGTCTTCCAGAACGAGACCATCCCCGTCACCGTGTCGATCGGCTTGGCGCGCCTCCGGGAGAGCCACAAGACGGGGCTCGACCTCATCAAGGAGGCCGACGAGCGCCTCTACGACGCGAAGCGCGGCGGCCGAAATCGCGTCGTCGTCGCCGAACCGTGAGCCCGCACGCCGGGCCGCTCCTCCGCACGGCCGTGCCCGGCCCGCGCTCGCGGGAGCTTGGAGCGCGCCTCGCCGCGCGCGAGTGCCCCGCGTTCGACGCGCGCCGCGCGGCCCGCGGCGCCTCGAGCGGCGAGGAGCAGGCCCCCGTGGTGTTCGAGCGCGGCGAGGGCGACCTCGTGTGGGACGTGGACGGCAATCGCTACGTCGATCTCGTCGGTGGCTTCGGCGCGCTCGTTCTCGGGCACGCGCCCGCGGCGCTCACCGCCGCCCTGGTCGAGCAGCTCGGGCGCCTGCCGCTCGCGCTCGGCGACGTGTTCCCCTCCGAGGCGAAGGTGCGCGCCTGCGAGGCCATCGCGGCGCTCTACCCGGTCGAGGGCGCGCGCGTGCTGCTCGGCCTCTCCGGGGCGGACGCGGTCACCGCGGCCATGAAGACCGCGGTGCTGGCGACCGGGCGGCCCGGCGTGGTCGCCTTCGACGGCGCCTACCACGGGCTCTCGCACGGCCCGCTCGCGGCCTGCGGGCTCTCGTCGGCGTTCCGGGCACCCTTCGCAGGCCAGCTCGGCGAGCGCGTGACGTTTGCACCGTACCCGCGCGCCGACGTCCGCGGCGCCGGCGAGCTCGACCGGAGCCTCTCCTCGGTGCGCGCGGCGCTCGCTGCGGGCGACGTGGGCCTCGTCCTCGTCGAGCCGCTGCTCGGCAGGGGAGGGTGCCTCGAGCCGCCATCCGGTTTTCTGCGCGAGTTGCGTGCACTCTGCACAGAATTCGGCGCGCTGCTCGCCGCCGACGAGATCTGGACGGGCCTCGGCCGCTCGGGGGCGTGGCTCGCGTCGCTGTCCGAGTGCACCCCCGATCTCGTGTGCCTCGGAAAGGGGCTGGGCGCGGGCTATCCCATCTCGGCCTGCGTCGGGAGCGCCGGCGCGATGGAGGCGTGGGGCGCGCACGGCGGCGCGGCGATCCACACCGCGACTCATTTCGGCGCGCCTCCCGCGTGCGAGGCGGCGCTCGTGGCGCTCGCCGAGATCGAGCGGCTCGGGCTCCCTGCGCGCGCACACAGCGTCGGCGCCGCGCTCCAAGGCGCGCTGCGCGCCGCCGGGTTCACGGTCACCGGGCGGGGGCTCATGCTGGGCGTCCACCTCGGCTCGGCCGCGAGGGCCTTGGCGGTCTCTCGACGCCTCCTCCGGGGCGGCTGGCTCACGCTCACGGGAGGCGTGTCGGGCGATGTCCTCACGCTGTCGCCGCCGCTCACCCTCCCCGAGGCGCGCATTGGGCCTTTCGTGGAGGCGCTCCAGGCCGCCCACGCGCCCCCGCGCGAACCGTGAGCGGTCCCGCCGGCAGAATTTCGCGGCGCGCGCGCACTGTTTGCACTAGGTTTGCCCGTTTCGGGAGGTCGGCATGAGCGGTGAAAGACGCGGCGTGGGGCGTGTGTTGGCGGGGGTCTTCACCTCGTGCCTCCTCCTCGGGTCCGCCGGCGCGGGCGGCGCGGGGCTGGGTTGCTCGGCCGAGGCCTCGAGCGACGCCGAGCCGGACGAGTCGGAGCTCACCGAAGAGCAGGCGCTGCTGAGCCCCGCTCCGGTGCAAGGCGCCGTCCCCTCCGGTCGCCCCGCGAAGCACGCGATCGTGCTCGCCCACGGCTTCATGGGCACGGACTCGGCGAGCCCCTCGTTCACCAACGTGTGGGCGTTTCACCGAGTGGCCGACGCCCTCCGCCGCGACGGCCACCTCGTGGTCGAAGGCCGTGTCCAGCCGTTCAACTCGCCCGAAGTCCGCGCGAAGGAGCTGGTCAAGCACGTAGACGCCGCGCTCGAGCAGTGCCGCACGACCGCGGGCTGCGATCCGCGCCGCGTGAACCTCGTCGCGCACAGCATGGGCGGACTCGACTGCCGCGTGCTCATCTCCCAGCTCGGCTACGGCGATCGCGTCGCGTCGCTCACCACGGTCTCCACGCCCCACCGCGGCAGCCACATCGCCGACGTCGGCCTGAACGTGCTCGACGCCACCAAGTCGGACGACGCGCTGAACAAGCTGTTCAAGGCGTTCGGCATGACCTTCACCAGCGCCGATCTCGCGCGCGACTCCAATATCCGCGCCGCGCTGACCGCCCTGGCCGAGTCGAGCTCCGAGAGCTTCAACGCCCGGAACCGCGACGACGCGCGCGTGTACTACCAGTCGTGGGCCGGCGTGAGCAACGTGGGCGGCGTCCGCAACTGGAAGGACTACCCGGCCTGCGGCGACAGGCTCGAGACCTACCGCTACCGGCGTGACGTCATGGACCCGCTGCTCGTCCCGGTCGCCGCGATCGTCGCGCACGGCGGGAGCCTCATCCCGAACGACGGAATGGCCACGGTCGACAGCGCGAAGTACGGCAACTTTCGTGGCTGCATTCCCGCGGATCACTTCGACGAGGTGGGCCAGATCAAGGACGACACGTACGACCGGCGCACCGGCTTCGACCACGTGCGCTTCTACCGCAACGTGGCGTTCGATCTCGCCCGCCGCGGGTACTGAGTCGCCGCGCGGATGGGCTCACCCGGCCAGCTCCACGACGACCCGAGCGAGCGCCTGCGCGATCCCGAGAGTGAGCGCCTCCACACGCGCGCTCAGGCGTTCGTTCGCGCGTTCACCGAGAGGCGCACGTCACCTGAGCCCTACGACGCGCTCGCGGTGGACCTCGCGCGTTTCCAAGCGTCGCGTGTGCCAGGGCTCGCGCGGCTCGGCCGCGCACGCGGCGTGGACCTCGCCCGCGTGACCCGCGCGGACGAGCTGCCCGCGGTGCCCACCGACGCCTTTCGACACATGCATCTTGCAAGCTTCTCGCCGCAGGCCGCGACGATCACGTTCCGCACCAGCGGCACGTCGAGCGGCGCCCGGGGCGCGCACGCGATGCGGCACACGCGCACGTACGACGCCGGCGCCGTCGCGTTTGGTCGCCACGCGCTCTTCGCGGGCCTTGGCGCGCCGCCGCACGCGATCGTGCTCGCGCCGCCGCCGGCGCTCGCCCCCGACTCCTCGCTCGGCCATATGCTGGCCCGCTTCGTCGCCGAGCTCTGCGCCCCGCTCGCCGGCGCAGAGGCCTACTTCCTGGGCGCGCCGCGCGACGGTGCAGCGGTGGAGGTGGCGGTCGATGCGCTCGAGGCGCGGGTGGCTTCTCTCGCCGCGCGCGGCGAGCCGGCGGTGGTGCTCGGAACGAGCTTCGCGTTCGTGCACCTGCTCGACGCGATCGGCGACCGAGCCCTCCACCTCCCGCCGGGCAGCCGGCTCATGCAGACGGGCGGCTTCAAGGGGCGCTCGCGCGAGATCCCGGCGGCCGAGCTCCGCGCGGCGCTCGCTCGCGCGTTCGGCCTGCCGGAGCGCGCCGTCGTGTGCGAATACGGCATGACCGAGCTCTCCAGCCAGTTCTACGAAGGCACGCTCCTCGCGGCGGGCACGCCGCACGGGGTGTACATCGAGCCTCCCTGGGCCCGCGTCGTGCCGGTCGACCCCGAGTCGCTCTGCCCGGTACCTGACGGTGAGATCGGCCTCGCGCGCATCGAAGACCTCCTCAACGTCGACAGCGCGTTCGCGGTGCAGACTCAAGACCAGGTGCGGCGCGTCGAGGGCGGCTTCGCGCTCCTCGGGCGCTCGCCCCTCGCCCCACCCAGGGGCTGCTCGATCGCGATCGACGAGCTGCTCGGCGGCGCTCGCGGCGCGAGCGAGCCGTGAACGCGGATGCGCGTGCGGCCGCGCGGGTGCGGGCGCTCGTCGGTGTCGCGGCCGACCTGGCGGCTCGCCCCGATCCGCGCCTGGAGCGGCGCCTCGTCGAGAGCACGGGCCTCTCCCCGGAGGGCGTGCGGTTCGGGATCGAGCGCTGCCTCGAGCGCGAGGTCAGGCCCGACGAGCTCGCGCGCCTCCTCGCGGCCGTCCGCCCGGCAGCTGCCGTGGCCGTCGTGCTCTCCGCGAACGTCTTCACCGCCTCGCTCCGCGCCCTCTGCTTGGCCTGCGCCGCGTCGCCCCGCGTGTACGTGCGTCCCTCCCGCCGGGAGCCTCATTTCGCCGCTGCGCTCGTCGAGCGCCTCGGCGCTCCCGACGTCACGCTCGTCGAGTCGCTCTCCGACGCCGCCGGGGCCTCCGTCGTGCACGCGTACGGCCGCGACGAGAGCCTCCGCGCCATCCTGCGCGAGCGCGGCCTGCCTCTGTGGGCGCACGGAGCGGGGCTGGGCGTGGCCGTGGTGTCTAGGGAGGCTCCCCTCGAGCCCGCCGCGCTCGCGCTCGCGGAGGACCTCGTCGCGTTCGACCAGCGCGGCTGCCTGAGCCCGCGGATCGCGCTGTCGATCGGCGAGCCCGCGCGCGCGCGAGATCTCGCGGCCGCCCTCGCGGCGGCCCTCGCCTCGTGGGAGACCCACGTCCCCGCGGGCGCGCTCTCTGCGGCCGAGCGGGCCGAGCGTCTCCGCGCGCGCGACACGGCGCTCCTCGTCGGTGAGGTGCACGAGGGCCCGGCAGGGGCGCTCGTGGCCGTCCCCGAGCTCGACGGGGGCGCGCCGCTGCTCCTGTTTCCGCCGGGGCGAAACCTCTCCGTCGTGGCAGTCCGCGATCCATCCGAGGCTCACGCTCGCGTCGCCTCGCTCGGCCGCGCTGTGGTGACGCTCGGGGCCAGCGACCTCGGCATGGCGCGCGCCGTCGCGCCCCCATGGGCGCGCGTCGCCGAGCTCGGGCGAATGCAACGTCCACCCCTCGACGGCCCGGTCGATGGTCGGGACGTCTGGCTCACGCCCTCGTGAGGAGAGCCTCGTGAGGTCTCCGGGCCAGCTCCGTTGGACCGAGAGGAGCGAGGACGACGGGACCGGCCCTCAGCGACGCCTGCGGCGCGAGCCGAGGAGGAGGGCGCTCCCAACCAGGAGGGCCGACCCCGCTGGCGCTCCGCGGGTTCCGCCACTGCTGCTGCACCCGCCTTCATCGTCGGGCGGAGCGAGCGTTCGCGGCTCGCCCAGCGGGCGAGGCGTCGATGACGCGTCAGCTCCGTTGGGGGGCGGCGGCCCGGTGTCCGTGCCGGCCTCGCGCGACTCGGGTCGGCTCGCGTCGGGCATGCTCGCGTCGGGCACGCCCGCGTCGGGCTGGCTGGGAGTCGCTGCGTCGGGCATGCTCGCGTCGGGCACGCCCGCGTCGGGCACGCCCGCGTCGGGCACGCCCGCGTCGGGCACCTCGCACGCCTTGAGGACGAACGTGGCCTCGTCGGCGGCGTCGCTCTTCCCGTCGTCCCCATCCAGCACGAGGCGGCAGGCCCCGCCGACCGCGCAGAACGCCGTGCCGACCGCCTTTCGTGTGCAGCCGGAGCTCGCGGACTGATCGACGCTCGCGCGGGTGACGAGCCCCTTGTCGTCGTAGAGTGTGTAGTCTGCATCATTCGTGCGGTTGACCGAGCCGCGGTAGCTCGCCGTCACTTCGTAGAAGCCCGCGACGGTGATCCTGGGCTGCCAGATGGCCTTGCCCTTGCGCGTCCGATCGCCGATGTACTGGCTCAAGTAGCGGTAGGTGCCGTGGCACGCGTCGACGTTGTGGCTCTCCCAGTTCTCGGGCTTGACCTCCGAGTAGCCGCTGCCTGGCAGGTCGTTGTCCACCTTCACGGCGAGCCCGACAGGGCAGGCGGCGAGGGACTCTCTGGCGCCGAGCGCGAGCGCGAGCGCGACGAGCGCCGCGGTGAAGCGGGACATCCGGGACATTCCAAACATCTTGAGGGAAACGCCGCGCCCCTAGACTTGACCGATCGCAACTCCTGCCGCGCGGGGATCGCGGCGGCGGAGCTCGACGGGAAGGAACGGGCTGCTAAGCCTCGCGGACGTTCTCGAAGCTCGTGCGTCGGCCGATGGCTTCGTCGTCGACGTTGAGGAGGATCGGCAGGGTCTCCCGCTGCCAATCGTCGTCGTCGATGCGCCGCACGATGACCTTCGCGTCGCCTGAGCCGAGGTAGAGCGCCTCGACGACGTCCATGATGACGTAGAACCCGTTCGAGTTGCAGAATCGCAAGTCCGTGAAATCGATGATGATTTCCTGGAGATTGAGATCCTGGAGCTTCACGCCGAGCTCGTCGATGTGGCTCTTCAAGAATCGATACGGGTTGTCGACCCGAATGACGCCCTCGAACCGGTGCTTGAGCGAACGGGCATCGAGGGTCGCTACCGAGTGGAAGACGCTCGCGCCGCCGTCCACGATCTCGCCGAAGGTGATGACCTTCATGATTGCACCGCCGTGTAGGTCGCCGTCACAGTCATGGCCCCGTCCTGATACGCGATGCCGATATCAAACTTGTTCTCCTGAGCGAGGCGCATGAGCCCGAGGCCCCCCTTCAGTCGCTCCTTGCGTCGCTCGCGTATCGTGTTCGCGACCATGGCCCGCAGGTCGGGGGTGTCTCGAATGAGGTCCACGCGCGCCTTCACCTTCGCGTACTGCTCCGGCGTGACCTGGTTTCGTACACCGATGACGAGCCCCGTGGGGCCGGCGTCGAGCTCGAGATCGAAGCTCGACTTGGGGTCGTAGATGTTCTCGAACACGTTGGTGACCAGCTCGGTGACGACCACGTTGGCCTTCCGGGCCACGTTCCTCGGGTAGAACATCCCCAGGAGCTGGAGCGCGTGCTCGCCGACGAGCCCGGCGAGATCGCCGGTGACGTGGTCGAGCGGCCCCACGGTGAGTCGCAGGCGGGTGGTCGTTGTGGCGAGAGTCCGCTCGTCCAGCTCGGAGAGCGGTGTCGATGCTTCGGGGCTCATGCCGTCTTCCTCGCGACCAGCAGCGTGATGTCGTCGGAGTCTTGGGAGCGGAAGGCTTGGTAGTCTTCCACGCAGAGCCGCACGATCTCTTCGGTGGGCAGGGCGCGGTTCTGGCGAATGAGCCCGTTCAGCCGCGCGACCGTGTAGTCGCGGCCGTCCGCGTTCTGCGCTTCGACCATGCCGTCGGTGTAGAGCACGAGGAGGTCGCCCACCACGAAGGGCAGCTGCGTCTCGACGTAGGGCTTCTGGCGCAGCCCGAGGAAGTGATTGCGCTTCTCGAGGTCGTACTCTTCTCCGCTCGCCGCGAGGAGCAGCCCGTAGCCGCCGCCGCACACGTAGGTGAGCGACTCCTCTGCGAAGGTGACGAAGTTCACGGTCGCGTACTTTCGCACCTCGCGCAGAAACTCGAAGGAGGCCTTGTTGACCCACTCCACGATTTCCGCCGGGTCCTCCAGGCGCTCCATGATGGTCATGAACTGCGCCTTCAAGTACGCCATGACGAGGGCGGAGCTCACGCCGTGGCCGGAGATGTCGAACACGCCGATCGCGTAGCGGTCGGAGGCCGTGCGGAAGTAGTCGTAGTAGTCGCCGCCGACCTCGGTGAGCTGCTTGTGGTAAACGCTGAGCTCGAGCTCCGAGGCCATGGTCGCGAACATGCGCGGCAGCAGCGCGGCTTGCACGCTCTGGGCGACCTCCAGGTCTTCGCGGATGATGTGATAGGCGGCGGCGAGCTCGCGCTCTTTCTCGTCGAGCTGCTCGTACGCCACCTTCAGGTTCTCGTTGGTCGAGCTCCAGAACGCGGTGTCGCGCTCGAGCGTCTTGGCGAGCCCCCGGAACTTCCAGTAGAGCCGGGTGAGCTCCTTCTCGGAGATCCGGCTGAGGAGCTCCGTGTCGTCACGGGACATGACGTCTTCGAGTGTCAGCGGTGAGGTGCTCATCAGTGAAACTCCACCACGAGGTGGTTCGGATCTTCGTCGTTCCGCACGTCGATGTAGTCGATGTCGCCTGGCGCCAGCATGCCGCCGATCAGCACCCCGCACTCCATTTTTCGGTTGAACGGCGTCGTCGAGTGCACCACCGCGCGCCCGTTCGCCTTGTCGAAGAGCTCGAGCTCGAACGAGCCCACCACGCGCTCGGGACCGCGGACCACGCTCGCGAAGCCACCGGAGCCCGTCTGGAAGTGCAGGAAGCTCACACCCTTGCGCACGATGCCCTTGCCCGGCCCGAAGTGGTACCAGCCCGTCATCATGGCGATCCCAACCTTCACCATGATGGGGTCGACGTTCCCATACGAGCGGACCACCAGCTCCTGGAGGCGCTCCCACTCGGTGAGCGGATACCAGTCGTTGATCTGGAGCTCCTTGATGAAGTTCGTCGCGTCGCGGCCCGCCACGATATTGAGGTTCACGCACGCCTGCGCGAAGCCCACCATGAGCGCTCCGTGCACCTGCATTTGCGCCGAAAGGGGGACGCTGCTCTCGCTGTCGGTCATGGTTTTCCCTGGAGGTGGCTCCCGCGATACGCGAAGACGGCGAGCAGAGGCAGGCCGCGATAGCCGAGACGGACGAGGCCATCGTCGACCGCGGCAGAGCAGTAAGTAGGCAGTCGCACGTCGATCGTGCCGAGCTCGCCGTAGGGCTCCCACCCGGACTTCACCAGGCGGAGGAGCCACGAGTCGACGGTCTCGTGTCGCTCGCATCGGAAGGCGTCGCTCGTGCCGAAGATGTCGCGGATCTCGCGTCCGAAGAACTTCTCTTTGATGACGAACTTCTCCTCCGGCGTGAGACCGGAGCGATCGACGAGATCGAACACCGTGCCGAAGTGCTCGAAGCACGCGCGGAGGCGCGAGCCGAGGTGCTCGGTGTCGTGGTTCGCGTTCGGCTCCACGAGGGTGAACAGCCGCGGCCGAAACGCTTCGCGCAGTGACCGGAACAGGTCGGTCCGAAGGGACTGGTTGTTCAGCGGGTGCACCGTGTGGTGGATCGTGTAGGCCGAGTTCATCACGCACACCTCGCCCGCGGTGCTGGCGAGATCGGCGAAGTCGGCGCGGTCGAACCGCTCGAGGAGGCCCTCCTTCGTGTGCACGCGGAACGCGAAGGGGAGGTCCCCGAGCCCCTCGAGGAGCGCCCGCGACGCCGAGAGGTTGCCCACGTCGGGGTCGATGGCGAGCACCGTGAGGTCGCGGAGCTTGCCCGGCGCCTGCGCGAGCCGCTCGATCACGCCCTTCACCTGGAGCCCGCGCCCGATGCCGATCTCCACGAAGGACGCGCGCTCGTGCTGCGCGAGCTCGTGGACGAGGTACTGGTTCGCGATGTCGTGCGCCTTGGGGACCTGCGGGTACCCCTTCGTCATCGCGTAGAAGAGCTCGATCTGCGAGATGTCGAAGCTCTCGAGGTAGATGTTCTTCGACTCGACGAGGCGGTGGTCCATGCGGCGAAGCATGGCGTCCGCGATGATGTGCGAGATGAGCTTGTCGCTGGAGAGCGAGGGGCCGACCGCGGGCTCGAGCCAGCGCTCTATCGCAGACTTCGCCAGCCGCTCTCGGCGCAAATCGAAGTTCGCGCAGGCATCGCGGAGTCCTTCATACATCGACTCGTAAATCATCGAGACCCTGCGTGAAGTTTGGCGCTGAGCGAGGCCGGCACCCTCGCGGGCCTCGTGGAAAGTTCGCACGGGAGCGTAGCCGACATGACGGCGCGCTCGCCACAAAGTTCGGCCGGGCCGGGAAGCCGAGGCACCTCAGCCGTCCAGCGCTTGCGCGAGGATTTTCGCGGCGGCGCCCGAAGCGACAAAGAGCGCGAGCTCGGCCTGCAACGCGGTGGCTGCGAGCACGTGAGGACCTCCGCGGGCGGCCAGCGGTCGGGCCGCCGCGAGCAGCGAGCGCGCCGCGAGGAGGCCGAGGCGCGCTGCGACGCGCTCCGCGGCCACGAGGTAGCGACGTGCGCCCTCGGAGGGCTCGCTCGGCGACGTGAGCTGCTGGAAGGCAAGGTGCAGCTCGAGCTCGGGTCGGGTGCCCGCCAGCAACTCGAACGCGGCGAAGGTGATTTCGTCGGGGGTCCACGCCGCGATGTCCGCGCCGATGACGACCGTCGGAGGCTCGCTCCACAGGCGCTGGAAGCCGCCCTGGCCTTCTTTGAAGTAGACCTTGCGGCTCGACGTCAGGTCCAGCGCGGCGCTCGCGGCCGAGAGCTGCCGGTAGATGGGCATGGCCTTCGTGAGGAGCGCCCTCGAGCTCGTCATGGGGTCGACGAGCTCCTTCAGGCTGAGGCCGAACGACGCGAGCGGCCTCCGCGGTGGCGCGGCGGCTACTTCGGCGCGGGTGGCCTCGGCGTCGCCGAGCTCGCCGTCCGCGAGGGCTCGGAGGATGTCGGTGTGGATCGACAGCGGCGCGGCCTTGGGTGCGGGCTTCCCGAGCACCTCCCGCGCGCTCGGGGGGGCCGCGTCGCCGAGAGTGGTCACCGCCGCGTCAGCCACCATGCGGAGGTCGGTCGGCGAGCCCTTCTCGCCGAGGAGGGCGAGGAGCGCCGCCCAGGCCTCGGCGTGCATGAGGTCGACCTCGAGCACGCGCGTCCACCGCGCGCGCACCTCGGCCGCGGCGGTGGAGCCGGTGCCGCCGCTCACTCGGGCGAGCTTCGCGAGCAGGGCGAGCTCGCTCTCGTTCGCGGGGGCCACGTCGCCCACGTCGTCCACGACCGCGCGGCCGTAGGCGGCCTCGGCGCTCGCCAGGTCGCCTCGTGCGGAGGCCGCGTCGCCCGCGAGCTCGTCGAGGAAGCGCCCGGTCTGACCCGCGCTGCGCGCGCGGGCGAGCAGCGCCTCGACGCCGAGGAAATCGCCGCGCGCGGCGAGGCTCGTCACGAGCGCGGCGGTCACCGCGCGGTTCAGCGGCTCGGCGTCGAACGCCGCGAGCAGCGCCTGGTGCTCGCCCTCGGGGTCGGCGAGGTGCGCTCGGCGGACGGCCGCGAGGCGGAGCCAAAGGGCGGCCGCGACCCGCCCGGTCGCGTTCGCGCGCGCCGCGGCGGCCTCGTCGGCGAGCAAAGTGGCGAGCTCGTCCCAGCGCGACATGCTCTCGAGGAGCGTGCAGAGTGCATCGAATGCCTCGCGGGACCGAGGCGCCACCGAGAGGACGCGGCGGTACGCCTCGACGGCGCGCGGTCGGTCGGTGTCGCGCAGCTCGTAGACCCGCGCGATGCGGAGGAGCATCTCGGGGTCCTCGGCGCCGGTGAGCGACGCGCCGAACGAGGGCTCCGCCCGCGGAATGATCGGCAGCGTGGTGGCGGCCGCGCCCTGGGCTTCCTCGATGAGCGCGATGAACGCCTCGAGGCACGGGCCCGCGTGCTCGAAACGCGCGGACATGGTGCGGTGGGTCGTGCGCGCGAACCAAGCGTCGAAGCCCTCGGGCACCGGCGATCGCGGCGCGAACTGCGCCGCGCGCTCCGAAGGGGGCGTCATCGGGCTGCTCGCGATCTCGATGAGCAGGCCGGTGATGCTCGGATCCGGGCTGTTCGCCGTCGCCCAGTAGTGCGTGCCGGTGAGCAGGAAGTACGCGATGAGACCCAGCGCCCACACGTCGGTCGCCGGCGAGATGAGCGCGCCCGTCTGGAGCTGCTCGGGCGCCATCCACAGCGGAGAGCCGAGCATCTGCGAGTTCTTCAGCGTGCCCTTGGCCTCCTGCGCCCATTTGGCGATGCCGAAGTCGAGGATCTTCAGGGTGAACGGGACGTCTTCACGGCGAGCGCTCGCCAGGAACAGGTTCTCGGGCTTGAGGTCGCGGTGCACGAGGCCGAGGAGGTGCGCCTGTTCGAGCGCGTGGCGGAGCTGTTTCGCGCACTCGCGGACCGCGCTGATGGTCATGGGGCCGCGGTGCGTGACGTGGTCGTCCAGCGTCTCGCCACGGAGCAGCTCCATCACGAGCCAAGGGATGTTCGACTCGGCGTCGACGCCCGCGGCGAGCACCTCCACCACGTGGTCGCTCTCGATCGATGCGGACACCCGGGCCTCGCTCTCGAACCGAGTGCGGTGAGCCTCGTCGGTGGAGAACTCCGTGTGCATCACCTTGAGCGCGCGCTCTTTCCCGGTGGAGAGCTGCTCGACCACGAACACCGAGCCCATGCCGCCCGACGACAGGTGCCGGATGATGCGAAAATCCTTGCCGAAGACGCTCCCGGGCTGCAGAAAGCTCATGTCGCAGCGAGGCTAACGCATTTCCTGCGGGCCGCGCGATTTCACGTAGCGCCGCGCCTCCGCGTCGCGAGGGCGTGACGGAGGTTCAGCGCCCGAGCTCAGCCCTCGGCGCCCTTCACGCGAGCGACGTCCGCGCCCAGCGCGGAGAGCTTCTTCTCGAGCTCCTCGTAGCCGCGGTCGAGGTGGTAGACGCGGCGCACCTCGGTCTCGCCCTCGGCCACGAGCCCCGCGACGACGAGCGAGGCGCTCGCGCGCAGATCGGTCGCCATCACGCTGGCGCCATAGAGCCGGGGCACGCCCTGCACGACCGCCGTGTGACCGCGGAGGGCCACGCTCGCGCCCATGCGCTGCAGCTCCGGGACGTGCATGAAGCGGTTCTCGAAGATGGTCTCGGTGATGACGCTCTCGCCCTGCGCGCAGCACATGAGCACCATGAACTGCGCCTGCATGTCGGTGGGGAAGCCGGGGTGCGGCGCGGTGGTGACGTTCACGGGGCGGAGCGGGCCGGCGCGGCGCACGCGAATGTCGCGGCCCTCGCCCGTCACCTGGACGCCGGCCGAGCGCATCTTCAGCGACAGCGCCTCGAGGTCGTCCCACTCCGCGCCCTCGAGCACCACGTCGCTGCCCTCGTGCATCGCCGCGGCGATCATGTACGTGCCCGCCTCGATGCGGTCGGGGATCACCGCGTGGTCGAACGGCGCGAGCGCGCCGGGCTCGACCCCGGTGATCTCGATGACGTCGGTGCCCGCCCCGGAGACCTGCGCGCCCATCTTGTTCAAGATGCGGCCGAGCTCCTCGACCTCGGGCTCGCGCGCCGCGTTCACGAGCACGCTCGTGCCCTTGGCAAGCGCCGCGGCCATCATGATGTTCTCGGTGCCGGTGACCGTCGGCAGATCGAACACCACCTCCGCGCCCCGCAGCCGCCCGCCGCCGGGCCCCTCGGCGATGACGTAGCCGCGGTCGAGGCGGATCGTCGCGCCCATCGCCTCGAGCGCCTTCAGGTGCTGATCGATGGGGCGCGCGCCGATCGCGCAGCCGCCCGGGAGCGAGACCTTCGCGCGGCCGAAGCGCGCGAGCAGCGGCCCGAGCACCATGACGCTGGCCCGCATCTGCTTGACGAGCTCGTAGGGCGCCTCGGGGCGGACGTTGCTCCCGGCCGCCACGATCACCTCCGGCGTGGCGACCGAGACGTCGCGCCCCATGAAGCGCAGGAGCGCGGCTGTGGTCTCGATGTCGCGGAGGCGGGGCACGTTGCGGAGGCGGCTCTCGCCGTCCGAGAGGAGCGTCGCGCACAGGATGGGGAGCGCAGCGTTCTTCGCACCGCTGACCCGCACTCGACCGCGGAGGGGGGTCGCGCTGCCGCGAACTCGAATGGCGTCCATCGTGGCTCTTTGCCCGAGATTCGGCGGAAAGGCTACCGGGAACGCGGGGTTGTGGGGAGGTGTGAGCGCGTGTGTCCCCGCCCCCTCAGGGCGCGCCTCGCGCCCTCCGCCGAGACGCGGGCCGTGCGCGCCGGCCGCGGCCCGCCGCCTCCCCCCTACCGAGACGACGCCCCTCCCCCGCCGGCGTTCGCCGCTTGGCCGCAGCCGCCGCGCGGTGCTACCGACAGGGCATGGCCTCGCGTCGCACCCAGGTCGCCTCGGCGGGCGCTCGCGTCGTCGCTTGCCTCGCGATGGTCGCGGTCCTCGGGCCCGCGTCGGTCGTGGAGGCCGCGCCGCCCGAGAGCGCCCCGCCCGCGTGCCGCGCGCAGGTGGCCGCCGCGCGCGCGGCCCTCGAGCCGGCGTTCTCCGGCGCGCGCCGGCGCGTCCCGGCGGGGAGCCCGGGCTCGGTCGAGCACGCCATCGCGACCTACGTCCCGTCCCGGCTGAACCCCGTCGCCGAGGGCACCTTGCCCGCCGCCCGTCCGGGGGCGCGGTGCCCGGCCGACATGGTGAGCTTCGCCTCGCGCTTCTGCGTCGACAAATACGAGGGCTCGCTCGTCGAGCGGCTCCCGGACGGCACGCTCCGACCGCACTCGCCGTACCACACGCCCGTCGCGGGAAGCGTGTACATTGCACAGAGTGTGGCCGGCGTCGTCCCGCAGGGCTACATCAGCGCCTCGCAGGCGGAGCGCGCGTGCGCGGCCGCGGGCAAGCGGCTCTGCCAGCCCGTGGAGTGGCGCGCGGCGTGCGGCGGCAGCGAGGGCTACGCGTACCCGTACGGCCCCGTGCGCGCGCCTGGGAAGTGCCACGACCACGGCGCGACGCCCATGTTGACCTACCACGCCGCGACGATGAGCCGCGGCTGGGGCCTCGCCGAGCTGAACGACCCCCGCAACAACCAGCTCGAGGGCGGCGTCGCGAAGACCGGCGCCTCCCCCGACTGCGTGAACGACCTCGGCGCCTTCGACATGGTCGGCAACCTCCACGAGTGGACCGCCGATCCGAACGGCACGTTCCAGGGCGGCTACTGGCTGGACACTTCACAGCACGGCGACGGCTGCGCGTACCGCACCAGCGCGCACGGCTACACGTACCACGACTACTCGACCGGCTTCCGCTGCTGCGCCGACGTCACTCCTTGACGGCTGGAGGCGGCTCGGCCCCGGGCTTGGATCCTTCCTCCCAGTCGGTCCACTCGAGCTGGTTTCGCTCCAGGAACGACCTCACCGCGACGCCGATCGTCGGGAAGAAGAACTCGTGGCCTATCTTCTTTCCCAGGCCGTACCGCTCCAGGCGGTCTTTGACCGGGTCCTTCAGCGCGAACGCAGCGGCTCGCCCGCGGCGGGCTCGGGGCATCTCGGCGGCGGTCGCGTCGGTGTGGGCTCGGCCGCCACCACGACCCAGAGGATGCCGCCCTCCGCGTCGTCCACCGCGGTGACGATGCGCTCCCGGAAGGTGTCGGCGTTGGCGAAGAAGAGCGGGGCGTCCCACCGATAGAGCATGAGCCCCGGCACCTGGCGCGCGGTCGGGCCCCTGGGGCCCCTTCACGCCGTGGGCGTGTGAGCCACGCGCGGCGGATGAAGCGCAGCGACAGGGGGCGCGCCTGAGGGGCGCCGAGCGCGACCGCGGGGAACGCGACGATCGACAGCCGGGCGGCGGCGATAGAAGACCGCACGCGCGACGCCGCTTGGGCAGGGCGGTGGTGGGGAGATTGCGCAGGAGCGACGGCGCGGCGACGAGCAGCGTCACGATCGCGAGGGCCCCCACCACCCCCGTGAGCTGGGTGCGCGAGCCCGCCGACTCGGCGACGGGGGTGCGCGACGAGCTGCTGCTGATGGGGAACCGCGAGAAGCCCGCGACAGGTTCGCCGCGCCGGGCCGAGACTGCGGTCGGACGACCAAGCGGTTTCGGGCGGCGAACGTGCGCGACAGCACGCTCGTGTCCGCGAACGAGACGAGGGCGATGCCCGCGCCCGCCAGGGCCAGATCCCCGAGCTCGGAGAGGGCACGGCAGAGGGGCACCGCGCCCGCGCGCGCGCCCGCCGGCCACGTCACCGCGAGCGTGGCGCCGACCACCGCGAAGAGCACCCCCGGGAGCTTGGGGGCCACCGCCCGGAGCGCGAGGATGAGCACGAGGCAGGCGCCGCCGATCACCACGGCCTCGGGCTTCACGCGGCCCGCGAGCCATCCGCGTACGAAGAGCGCTGCCGTCTCGGGGACGCTGTCGCCGCCCGCCGAGAACCCGCAGAGCTTGGGCAGCTGCGCCACGAGCACGGCGAGGCCCATCCCATTCATGTAACCTGCACTGGCTTCGAGGGCAGGCCGGGGGGCCGCGCGCCCCGGGCCGGCGTAGGGGCCGTGAACAGCGCGAGCCGGCCAGCCCGCGCGATCCGAGCAGCCGCCGTCGCCGAGCCAGGCCGCGGCCCCCCCCGCCCCCCCCCCCCCCGGCCCCCCCGGCCCCCCGCGCCCGCCCCGCCCCCCCGGCCCCGCCCGCCCCCCCCCCCCCCCCCCCCGCGCCCCGCCCGGCGAGCGCCCGCCGGGGAGCAGCCCCGGGCCCGCGCCCCGCCACGACGTCGTCACGCAACCACGCGTGCTGGAAGTGGCGGAGCACCCAGAGGCCCGGGAGCCACGCCGCGAGGCCGCTCGCCGGGGGAGGAGGGACGCCGATCCCGGCCGCCGACATCGGGCCCGCGGGCCCGTACGAGGAGGGCGCCGGAGCTCGGTCGTCGCGCATCACGGGGAGGGTAGCAGAGTCCCATCGAGGCCGCGGGAGCGCTAGCAGGCCGTCAAAGGTTTCGCGGACGCGCTCGCCGGTCGCGCCTCTATGCCACTTAGCGCTCTGCGCGGAGCACACACGGGTAGAGCGAGTGGCCAAAGAGCTCCGTGTACGCCGTGGGGCCGGCGAGCGCCTCCGCCTCCCCCACGAGCGCGGTGGCCGCGGCGCGGCGGCCCGCGAAGTGCTCGCGCGCCGCGAGCGCCATTTTTTCGCTCGCGGCGCGCTCGGCCGGAAGCCGCGCGCGCTCCTCGTCGCGCACTGAGACCGCGTGGTCGAGGGGGCTCGCGTGGTCGGCGTACAGCGTCGCGACGTCGAAGGCCGGCACGCGCCGCTGGAGCGGATACTCGACCACCGGGAGATCGTCGGTCACCGCCGCGTGGCCGGCGGCGTAGCGCTCGAGGGCCGCCCGATCGGCCACGAACGTGCCGAGCAGCGCGGCGGGCCCGGAGAAGCCCGAGCGCGCCAGCGTCTCGCGCACCCGGGGCTCTTCCCACCGCGCGCGCCACCGCGCGAGGTCGAGCGCGACGGGCTCGCTCGAGGCGAGGAGCACAGCCTCGTTCATCGACGGCATCCACAGCGACACGTCGGCGAAGGTCTCGAGCATGCTCCGCACGAGCATGCGGTTCTGCGTGTCCGACTGCTCTTGCATCGGGATCCACTGCGTGACGAGGCCGCCCGGGCGGAGGCGCGCCGCCATGAGCGCGTAGAGCTCGCGCGTGTAGAGGCTCACGGTGCCCGCGGAGATGGGCGGCGGCGGCTCGAACGAGATCACGTCGAAGCGCGCCTCGGGGTGCGCAGCGAGGAAGTGGCGCCCGTCGTCGAGCACCACCTTCGTGCGGGGATCGCGGAGCACGCCGTGGTTCTCGGACTCGAAGTAGGGCGCCGCCGCGAACACCTCCGGGCTCACGTCGACGATCGTGAGCGAGCCGAGCTCGGCGTACCCCGCGAAGGTGCCGGCGGTGGTCCCCGTGCCGAAGCACACGAGGAGCGCGTCCTTGGGGGCCGGGTGGCTCAGCATGGGCAGGTTCGCGAGCGTCGTCATGTAGCGCCGGCCCAGCACCGAGGTGGTCGCGTACGACACCGAGCCGAACTTGAGCTGCCGGAAGCTCCACGGCTTCGCCGCGCACTCGGCGGGGCAGTCGGGCTTGCCTCTGCAGTCCTCCTCGTAGGAGTGCGAGAGCACGGCCACCACGCCGTCGCGCCCCTCCTTCACGTCGAGCGGCGTGCCTGGAGTTCCTCTCAGCCACTGCCCCACGAGCCAGCCCGGCGGCACGGCGAGCAGCGAGAGCGGCGCGAGCGCGAGGGCCGCGACGTAGGTGCGCGCCCTCACGCGGGTCTCGGCGCCCGGGTCCGACCGCACGAGGAGCGCCGCGACGGCGGCGTTCGCGGCCGCCATCGCCACGAACGACCACTGAGTGCCCACGAGCGGAATGGCCACGAAGCCCACTACGAACGATCCCGCGATCCCGCCCAGTGTGTTCACGGAATAGAGCAGACCTACGGTGCGCCCGGCCGCCCGTAGGTGGGTGGTGGTGAGCTGCACCACGCACGGGAACACGACGCCGATCACCGTGGAGGGCACGAGCATCACGATCGCGGCGTGGAGCAGCATGCGGGCGATGTGCGTGCCCTCGCCGGGCAGGAGCGCGCGGAGCCCCTCGCCGAGCGCGCCCGAGTGCCCGAGGAGGACCATCGAGAGCAGCCCGAGGAACGCGAGCAAGAGCTGCGCCGTGGCGAAGATGTCGACGTCCCGGTAGCGGCCCGCGAGCCGCGTGGAATAGAGCAGCGAGCCGAGCACGAGGCCGAGCAGAAAGGCCACGAGCGACATGGAGAAGGCATAGGACGTGGAGTGGACGAACATGCCAATCACTCGAAACCAGAGCACCTCGTAGCCAATCGAGGTGAACCCCGCGACCGCGAACGCGACGACGAACAGGCGGCCCGCGCGGTCTAGCGGAGGCGGTTCGGTCGCGTCGGTCGCGTCGGTCGCGTCGGTCTTGGCGTCTTCGGTCGCGGTGGCCTCGCCGGCCTCGGCCTCGGGAAGAGCGCGCTCCACGCTGTGCGAGACCGCGAAGGAGACCGCTGCCACGAGCAGGTTCACGGCGGCGGCGGCGGCGGCGGCCCGCCACACCCCGTACGCCCCGATGACCCAGATTCCCGCGAGCGCCGCGCCGGTCGCCGCGCCGAGCGTGTTGACCCCGTAGAGGAGCCCGAAGCGCCGCCCCACCTCCGGCAGCTCCCGCGCGACGAAGCGCGTGAGGAGCGGCAGGGTGCCGCCCATGACGAACGCCGGCGGCGCCACCAGGGCGACCGCCAGCAGCACGCGCACGGGGAGGGGGCCACCGCCCGGCGCGCCCAAGAGCGCCGCGAGGCGCGACGCGTCGCGGAGCAGCCACGTGAACACCAGCGCCGAGAGGCCCGTCGCGAGCTCGAGCCCCGCGTACGCCCGCAGCGGGCGCGACACGCGGCCCGCCCATCGCCCGAAGACATAGCTTCCGAGCGCCAAGCCCCCGAGGAAGCCCGACACCACCACGCTCGCGGCGAACGTGGTGTGGCCAACCACCAGCGTGAGGTACCGGAGCCACACGACCTCGAACACGAGCCCGCTCGTGCCCGAGAGAAAGAAGAGCGAGGTGACGCCGAGATCGCGCGCGCGCATGCCGGCACTATCGCACGGCTCGCTCACGGCTCGCTCGACTCGGGGCTCGAGGGGCTCGCGCCGCGCGGGCGCGTGCCCCCGTTCGGTTCGCCAGGAGCGTGAAACGCCCACGGGGGTGCTAGACTCGGCGCGTGCTTGCTCTCGTGCGGTCCGCGATCGTGCTGCTCTACCCCCGCACCGACGAGCTGCCGGGCGCCGAAGACTGCGGGCTCGACGCCTTCCTCGAGCGCTACCGCGAGGAGACCACGCCCCTCGTGTGGTTCGGGGTCGTGCTCGGGGCGATCGTGTTTCACCTGACCCCCGTGTTCACCGTGGGCGTGCCGGTCCCCGCGTTCGCGCTCTCGCCGCGCCTCGGCGACAAGCACGCGCACGCGATCGCCCAGACCGACAGCTACGTGGTGCGCCAGGCGATCTTCCTGCTCAAGCTCGTGGCCGGGCTCGCGTGGGGCCAGGGCGCCGAGGTGCGCGCGCGCCTCGGCCTCCGAGCGCTCCCCCCCGATCCCGACACCTGGAGGACCGAGTGAGCGCTCGGCACGCGCCTCTGCGAGCGACGCCTCCCTCGGGGCGCCACGTGGCCTATCGCAGCAAGGAGGAGCACCACTTCCAGGCGGAGGTCGACTACGTGGTCGTGGGCTCGGGGGCGGGCGGCGCCACCGCCGCGGTCACCCTCGCCCGCGGCGGCGCCAGCGTGGCGCTCGTGGAGGCCGGCGCGTGGCGCGATCCCGAACATTATCCCCACTCGGTGTACGGCGGCATGCGCGACCTCATGGACGACTGGGGCGCCCAGGTCACCATGGGCCGCGCGCTCTGGCCCGTGGTGCAGGCTCGCACGATGGGCGGCACCACCGTCGTGAACAGCGCCATCTGCGTACCCACGCCGGGCGACATCTTCGCCCAGTGGGCGCGCGAGCACGGCGTCACCGGGCTCGAGGGGCCGGTGCGCGCGCACCAGGCGCGCATCGAGCGTGAGCTCTCGGTCGAGGAGGTGCCCGCCGCGGCGCTCGGGCGCGCGAACCTGCTCGCCATCGCGGGCGCCGAGGCGCTGGGGTTCAAGGAGTCGCACGTCATGCGGCGCTACGTCGCCGGGTGTGTGGGCTCGGGGCAGTGCCTCCAGGGCTGCCGCTCGCTGAAAAAGCAGAGCACGAACCTGAACTACGTGCCCGAGACCCTCGCCCGTGGCGGGCTCGTGCTCTCGTCTGCGCCGGTGAGCCACGTGGTGCTCGAGGGCCGCCGCGCGGTGGGCGTCTCGGGCCGCTTCGTGCACCCGCGCACGCGGCGCGAGGGGACTCGGTTCGACGTGCGCGCGCGCAAGGGCGTCGTCGTGGCGGCCTCGGTCACCCACTCTCCGGTGCTGCTCATGCGCTCGGGGGTGCGCCTGCCCGCGCTCGGCGCCCACTTCCGCGCGCACCCGGGCACGGGGGTGTTTGGCTGCTACGACGAGCCGGTCGACATGAACCTCGGCGCCACGCAGGGGTGGGCGAGCACCGGCTTCCGCGACGAGCCCGGGCTCAAGCTCGAGACCCTCGCGATACCCTTCGAGCTCGTGGCCAGTCGCCTCTCGGGCGGGGGAGTCGAGCTCATGCGGCGCCTCTCCGAATACCGACACATCGCCATGTGGTGTCACGCGGTGCGCGCCGAGTCAGTGGGGAAGATCACCTCGTCACTGCTTGGTAATCCAGTGGTGCATTATACACTCAATCCTGCCGACATGGAGCGCTTCCGCCAGGGCATGTGGCTCGTGGCCAAGCAGCACGTCGCGGCGGGCGCGAAGGCGGTGCTCCCGGGCATCTCGGGGATGCCCTACAAGCTCGCGGCCGACCAGATCGACACTCTCAAAGACGCGCCGCTCGATCCCCGAAAATACGTGGCGATCTTGAGCCACCTGTTCGGCGGCTGCGTCATGGGCACCGATCCGAAGCGCAGCGTGGTCGACGGCCTCGGCCGGGTGCACGGCTACGAGGGCCTGGTCGTCGCCGACGCGTCGGTCATCCCCACGAACCTGGGCGTGAACCCGCAGCACACCATCATGGGCCTCGCCGCCACCTTCGCCGAGGCGCTGCTCGCGTAGCGGCCGGCCTTCAGGCCGGGCAGGAGCAGGGAGAGCCCGGGGGGCCTCGCGCGAAGCCCGGCGCTGCGCCGGGCTCGAAGATCATCGCCGCGAATAGCCGCGGAGCGCGCCCTCGAGCACCGAGTGGAGCTTCGCCGCGCTCTCGCGCCAGGTGCCCGGGCCCGTGCGGCGCACCGCCTCGGCGTCCCAGGGCTTGCGCAGCGCGGCCGTGAGCGCCGCGGCCAGGGCGGCCGGATCTTTCGCGGGCACGAGCGCGCCGGCCTCCGGATCGCGCAGCACGTCGGGGATGCCGCCGACGCGCGTGGCCACCACCGGCCGCCCGCTCGCGAGCGCCTCGAGGACGGCGTTCGGCGTGCCCTCGCGCCAGCTCGGCAGCGTGAACAGATCGCTCGCCCCGTGCCACCGCGCGATGGCCGAGAGCGGTTGACCGCCGAGCACGCGCACGCCGTCGCCGTGGCCGCGGGCCCACTGGTCCACCTTGACGCGCGACACACCGTCGCCCGCGAGCACGAGCGTGGCCGAGGGCTCGTCCCGCGCGACCTGGTCCCACGCCGTCATGAGCTCGTCGATGCCTTTCGCCGGCTCGAGCCGTCCGACGAAGAACACCACGCGACGATCGACGCCAACGCCGAGCTCGCGCCGGGCCTCGGCCTTGTCTTGCAGCCGAAACACCCCGTCGTCGACGCCGTTGCCGACGAGGTGAATGCGCGCGCGGTCCACCCCGAGCAGGGCGAGCTCGTCCGAGAGCGGCTCCGACACCGACACGAGCGCGTGGGCCTGGGGCAGCACCCGCGAGAGCACCGCGCGCGCGCTGGGCCGCTTGGCGATCACGTTCAGGTCGGACCCGTGGACCTTCACGACGGACGGCTTGCCCAGCATGCGCGCGAGGAGCACCGCCGCGCACGAGTCGGGGTACGCCCAAGTGCCGAAGATCACGTCTGCTGACGCGAGGAGCGCCCGATGGGGCGCGGCCGACGCCAAGTAGAGCGGTACCGCGATCGGCACGCCGACCTTGGGCACGTAGAGCTGCTTCAGATAGGTCGTACGTATTCCGGCGACGAGCTCACTTCCCGGGAGGGCGGCGAGCTTCGCGGGGCGCGGCGGCTGCCCGGTGACGCCCGCCAGCGGGAAGCTCGCGACGGCGGCGAGGACCTCGAGATCGCACAGGTTGGCGAGCTCACGGAACTGCTGACGGTTGAAGGCGGCCTCGAGCGGCTCGAGGCTGTTCGGCCAGATTTGGGTGACGGCGACGACTCGCACGCGACCACCCTACGACCTCGCGCACCCGCATAAAAGGGGACTCCCGCCCGGCGACCTCGGCGCCGATCGGCGACCGCCAAATTCCCCCCTCCACGGGTTTTCGGTTGGTGTCCGCTCCAAGGTGGGGCAACATCGGGAAAAGTCGGGGGCACAGGGTGTCGCCGCCTCCCGAACACCATGTGGCTTCTTCTTCTCGCGCAGCTCGCCCAGCCGGCCAAGCCGCCGGCTCGCCCACCCCGCGCGCCCACGACGAAGCCCGCTGAGCCCGCCCCGCCCGCGCCACCTGCTCAGCCAGCGCCGAGGCCCGCAGCGCCCGAGCCCGCGCCGCCCGCGCCGAAGGCCACGGAGCCCGCGGCGAAAGGGCCCGCGGAGCCCGGCGCCGGATCGCCTCCCCCGAAGGCGCCCGCGCCCGGCGGGGTGGGCGGCGCGCCAGTCACGCCAGCGACCCTCGCCGATCCGAAAGATCCGCGCACGAGCAGCACGACCCTCGCAGAGGGCACCGGGCTCCTCCCTATCGATCCGCGCACCACGCGCGACGAGCAGTTCGACCCGCGCGCCGCGGCCCAAGCCGAGGAAGAGCGCCGCGAGGCCGCCGCCCAGGTGCTGAGGGCCCAGCAGCGCTCCGCGTCCCGCGGGGCGCGAGGCGCGCGCCTGCTCGATCCGGAGGGCCGCCCGGTCCAGCACCGCCCCACCGAGATCACCACGTTCGCGTCGCTCGTCGCGGGCTACAACAGCAACGTCATCCAGACCCAAGACGTCGAGAACGGCCCGGTCACGCCGCACCCGGCGGCGTACAACGCCGTCGAGGGGCGCGTGGAGCTCGAGTTCTGGGGCAAGGGCGAGGAGCCGCAGCAGCTCAGCCTCCAGGTGCTCGGGCAGCAGTACTACAAGCTCGACAATGGGCCCGCGCTCCCTCAAGACGGCAGCGTCCTTGGGCTCTACGGCGGCGGCTTCAGCCTCGGACGGAGCACGCGCCTCGCCATCCGGGCGTTCTCCAGCGTGCAGACCCTGAACTCGTCGCGCCAGCAAGACGGCGCGCTGTTCCAGGTCGACCCCGCGAACGTCCAGCGCACGTTCACGCTGTCGAACCTCACCTTCCAGCTCCTCCAGGAGATAAGCCCCACCACCCGGTACGTGCACGTCGTCGGCGCCACCGCGAGCACCACCCTACGCGACGAGCCGAGCCTGCTGTCCGACGGCAGCCGCCTCTTCCACCGCGGCCTCGACTACGTGCAGCTCAACACCTCCGGCACGGTGCTGAAGGACGTGGGCCAGAGCGCGCGCGTGTTCGGCGACGTCGAATACGAGGGGCTCTACAACAACTTCTTCCTCGACTTCACGCGCAACGTCCCCGTCCGTCGCGGCGACTTCTCGGTGCACGTCGGCCGCGTGAACGCGGGCGCCACGTACTTCGCGAGCGAGGCGCTCTCTGTCACGGGGCGCGGCGGGGTCGCGGTCGGCACGCCCCCGCCGATCTCGGTGCCCACGCCGGCGCCGGTGCCCGGCACCCCGGTCGATCCCAACGCGCTCGACCCCGACGATCGCTCGCTCATCGTGAGCCCACAAGCCGGCGGCGAGGTGCTCTACCAGAAGCCTACCTTCGAGGCGCAGCTCAGCGCGGGCTACGTGTTCGGAGCCGCGAACCCCCGCATCGGCTACGGGCGCACCACCTCGATCGACGGCTTGATCGGCGGCGTCCCGTTCCCCTCTCACGCCACCCTGCGGAACGTGGCGGTGCTCATGACCGGCACGGTGAGCCGCGCCGTGCTCCGCCCGAACAACGACGGCGAGGCGTTCCTCACGTTCGCGGGCGTCACCGCCCTCGTGCGCTACAGGCTCACCAACTGGCTCGGGGCGCTCGGGGGGTACTCGAACCGCTACGTCAATTTCTCCGGCACGCTGGCGGCGCCCGATCTGCTCCGGCATCAGGTGTTCTTCGGCCTCTCGGGGTTCTTCACCACCGACGTCACCGAGCCGCCGCCGCTCTCGGTGTTCTCGCCGCCGCGCCCCACGGGCTGACCTCGACGACCGAGCTCTCGCGCGAGCTTCGGGTGAGGCGGGAGCGGGCCAGACATGGATCGAGTTCGATCCATACGAAAGGCCGTCGGCCTACATCGCCGCACGCTTCCACCGAAGCGCGCACCGGCGAAAAACCGCCACAACATGGCCTCCGCGCGTGCGCGTCCGCGCTCGCCCGGGGTCTCGGCCGGCTTGCCTCGTGGCTCGCATGTTGCTTCGCTGAAGCGATGCTGCGCCTTCGACGAACCGGCCCCCTCGCCCCGCACCGCCTCCTGCGCGGCGTCCTGCTCACGCTCGCCGTGGGTGCGTCGGCCGCGGTCGCTGGCTGCAGCGCCGGCGCCGACGATCTCGTGAGCGCGGCCGCGAGCCTCGAGCAGGAGCACGCGCAGGCCCTCGAGGGGGCGCACGGGGGCCCGTTCAAGGTCGAGGTGTCCACCGAGCTCGGCAACGTGCGCCACCTCGAGGGGCGCGTGCCCCGCGCCGCGCTCAGCGGCGGCACGCCAGGTCGTCAGGCGGTCTCGTTCCTCGCCGAGCACGGCGAGCTGCTCGCGATCGGCGAGCCGTCGGACGTGCCCCGGGCGCTGCGCGTGGTGAGCGAAGAGGTGAGCGCGAGCGGCGCGCACGTGCGGCTCCAGCAGGTGGAGGGCGGCGTGCCCGTCCGCGGCGGCGAGGTCCTCGCGCACTTCGACGACGATGGCGCGCTCGTCGCGCTCGACGCCCACGTGGTCCGCGGGGTGCGGCTCGCGTCCACGGTGCCCGTCGTCACTGCGCAGGCGGCGGCCGTGCGGGTCGAGGCGGAGCTGCTCGCCCGTGTCCCTGATGTGACGCGGGCGGATGTCCGGCCGGCCGCGGCCGGTCCCGAGCTGGTCGTCTTTGCGACGCCTGGAGCGCCCGCCCGGCTCGCGTGGCACCACGTCGCGCGGGCCATGAGCGCGACCACGGCGGCCGTCCTCGACGTCACCCTCGACGCGATCACCGGCGCGGTGCTCGAGGCGTTCGACGATCTCGAGACCGTGAAGGCCACGAGCCCCGGCGTGCTCGGCGACATGAAGACCTTCGAGGTCACGGAGAACGGCGGGTCGTTCACGATGGTCGACAAGACCCGCCCCGCCGAGATCCGCACCCACACGGCCGCCACGACGCAGTCGCTGCCCGGCACGATCGTCGGCTCGACCGCCGTCAACACGTGGGACACCACGGTCGCGCGCGGCAAGGGCGCCGCGGTCGACGCGCACTTCTTCGCCGGGTTCGTCTACGACTATTACAAGACCAAGTTCAACCGCTCCGGCATCGACGGGCGCAACGCGCCCATGATCTCGACCGCGCACTTCGGCAACAACTACGAGAACGCCTTCTGGGACGGCACCCAGATGGCCTACGGCGACGGCGCCACGCGCTTCAAGCCGCTGTCCGCCGGGCTCGACGTGGTGGCGCACGAGTTCACCCACGGCATCACCACCAGCACCTCGAAGCTCGTCTATCAAGGGCAGCCGGGCGCGCTGAACGAGGCCATCTCCGACATCTTCTCCTCGTTCATCGAGCACACCTACAAGGCCGACGACCGGAACAACTGGCTCACCGGGGAGACCATCGGGGCGTCCGGCCCCATTCGCGATCTCGCGAACCCCAGGGCGAAGGGGCAGCCCTCGCACATGAAGGAGTTCGTCAACACGCAGCAAGACAACGGCGGCGTGCACATCAACTCCGGTATCCCGAACAACGCCGCGTTCCTCATGACGATGGGCGGCACCAACCCGTATTCGAAGGTGGTGGTTGGCGGGAGGCTCGGCTGGGAGAAGGCCGAGAAGCTCTGGTACGAGGTCGAGACGAAGTACCTGATGTCGACGTCCGACTTCAAGGCGGCGGCCACCGCCTCGAAGACCGCGGCCGTAGCGCTCAAGTTCAGCGCGGCCGAGGTGGCGGTGGTGGAGTGCGCGTGGATCGCGGTCGGCGTGCTTCCCGGCGTGTGCGACGAGGCCGCGAAGGGAACACCCACGGTCCCCGACGCGGGCACGCCCGAGCCCAGCGGCGATGGCGGCGCGGGCGCGGTCAGCGACGGGGGCGCGCCCACCGCCGACGGTGGGCCAGGGGCCTCCCGGCCGGCGCCGCAGACCCTCGTCGTTCAAGACGGCGGCGGGTGCGCCGCCACGGGCGCTCCCACGGGCAGCTCCCCCGGGGCGCTCGTGGGGCTCGGGCTCGGCGCCGCCGCCGTCCTCGCGCGCCGCCGCCGCCGACTTCGGGCAGGGGCTCCCTCGAAGCACAGAGACAGCACACCCATGCAGTGTGCACGCGTCGAAGGCGACGCGACCGCGCGCGTGCTAAGCCCCCGCTAGCGCGCGCCGATACGGAAGAGCACGACCTTCACCGTGTCGAGCATCACCGAGAGGTCGAAGAGCACCGAATACGACTTGATGTAATAGAGGTCGTACTCGAGCTTCTGGAGCATGTCCTCGGCCGAGGCTCCGTACTCACACCGCACCTGCGCGTGGCCGGTCACGCCGGGCTTCACGTAGAGGCGCTGCTTGAAGTACGGCACCTGCTGCTCGAGCTGCTCGATGAACACGGGGCGCTCCGGGCGCGGGCCCACCATGCTCATTTCGCCCTTCAGCACATTCCAGAGCTGCGGCAGCTCGTCGATGCGTGTCTTGCGGATGAAGGCGCCCACGCGGGTGATGCGATCGTCGTTCTGCTTGGCGAACTGCGCGCCGTGCTTCTCGGCGTCGGTGCGCATGCTGCGAAACTTGATGATCGTGAAGAGCTTCCCGAACTCGCCCGCGCGCACCTGCTTGTAAAAGATCGGACCTTTCGACTCCAGGCGGATCAGGATGGTCGTGAGCGCCATGATGGGCGCGGCGAGGATGAGGCCGAGGACCGCGCAGACGAGGTCGAGGATGCGCTTGAGCCGACGCGTAGTGACGCGCGCGGTGAAGCCCTCGGCGAAGATGAGCTGGCTCGGCTTGAGCTCCCGCACGTAGATCTTGCCGGTCATGGACTCGTAGAAGTCGACGCCCTCTTCGACCTCGATGCCACGGAACTTGATCTCGAGGAGCTGCTCGACCGGCAGCGTGCCGCGGCGCGCCGGGTAGGCGACGAGCACGAGGTCCACGCCTTCGCGAGTCACCACCTCGGCGAGCTCGCCGTAGGTGCCGATGACCGCCTGCTCCTCGTCGATCGCGGCGCGATCGCGGCCGAGCATGCCCACGAGCTCGAGGCCCGTGCTCGGGTTGTCGCGGATGAGCATGGCGATCTCTTTGGCGAGGCCGCCCACACCGACGATGAGGGTCTTGCGCCGGAAGCCCGCGCTGTCGGTGAGCGAGTCGTAGACGATGCGCCACCCGGGGAGCACCACCGCCACGAGGGCGACCGACGAGAGGTAAATGCCGCGGCCGATCTCGAAGCGCGGCAGGAAGTAGTAGACGAGCACGTTCACGAGCGTCGAGAGCGCGAGCGCCTTCAACACCTTGGAGAACGCCTGCTGCGGCTGGCGCACGAACTGCGGATCGAAGAACCCGGCGTAGTAGAGGACGCCCTGCAGGATGATCGCGAACACGATGGCGCGCTTGACGACGTTGCCGTAGCTGAGGCCGTCGTGGACGCCGAGCCGAATCACGCCCGCCGCGACCACGAGCAGGCCCACGAGCACGAGCTCGAAGAGGAAGACGAGGACACGCCTGGGTGAGCGGAAGAGGTCGAACATCGGGCGCGGGCTCCGGGGCTTGCGGGCTTACGTGGCCAAGGCGGGGAGGGCGCCCGGCGCCGTCGTGCGAGCGGCGGCGAGTGGCGGAAGCCGAAGCGAGGCCCGGGCTCGCGAGCCGGCCACCGCGCGTCGCTACGGGACGATGACCGTGTCGCCGGTCTGCAACATGAGGTTCTGCTGCAGCTGGTTGTCTTTCACGACCGCGCCGTAGCTGAACGGGATGCGGCGCTCGCCCCGCGCGTCGCGGCGGACGATGACGATCTCGTCGGGCGCGGCGAGGCGCGTGAAGCCGCCAGCGAGCGCGAGGCCCTGCACCACCGTGACCTGGTGGTTCGGCGTGAACTCACCGCCGCGCTGAACCTCGCCCACGACGTAGATCTTGTACGAGCGCACCTCCGCGACCTGCACGGTGATCGGCGGCTGATCGGCGAAGTACTTGGTGACGCGCTTGCCGATGTCGGCCGCGACCTCGTCGACGTTTTTTCCCTCGGCCATGATGTCGCCGATGAGCGGGAGAGAGATCGCGCCGTCCGGCCGGACGGTGACCTGCTGGCTCATCTCGTCGTGCTTCCACACGCTGATGCGGACCACGTCCCCAGGTCCAATTTTGTAGCCGGCGGCGCGCTCCGCTGCCCAGTTGTAGGTACGGGTGCTGCTGCACCCCCCGAGCGCGAGAGCGCCCACGAGAATGGCAAGTGAGACGAGACGCATGGTTTCCTCGTATCATACTTCCGGCCGCCTCCGGGAAGCGGCAAAGCTCGTCGTTGGAAGGAAACGGAATGTTGCAGCCCTTCGTGACCATCGCCATGCCCTGCCTCAACGAGGAGGCGTACATCGAGTCCTGCATTAGGACTGTACTTTCGCAGGATTACCCGAGAGATCGCCTGGAGCTCGTGGTCGCCGACGGCATGAGCATGGACGCGACGCGCGAGATCCTCGCGCGCCTCGCCGCCGAGGACGCGCGCATCCGCGTGATCGACAACCCCGCGCGCATCCAGTCCGCCGGGATCAACGGGGTCCTGGCCGTCGCGCGCGGCGAGATCCTCGTGCGCATGGACGTCCACTGCGAGTACGCCCAGGACTACGTCTCGCAGTGCGTGCGGGTCCTCGGCGAGAGCGGCGCCGACAACGTGGGTGGCGCGCAGCGGGCCCGGGCCAAGAGCCTCTTTCAGCGCGCGCTCTGCGCCGCGCTGGACAGCCCGCTCGGGGTCGGCGGCGCGAAGTACCGCTCGCCCGAGAGCGAGGGCTTCGTCGACACCGTCTTCCTCGGCGCGTTCCGCCGACGCGTGTTCGAGAAGATGGGCATGTACGATCCGAAGGCCGTCACCAACGAGGACGCGGAGCTGAACCAGCGCATCATCGAGGGTGGCGGGAAGGTGTACCTCTCGAAGGACATCGTCGTGCACTACTTCCCGCGCGGTAGCTTCCAGGCCCTCGCCAAGCAGTACTACAAGTACGGCCAGGGCCGCGCCCGCACCCTGCTCAAGCGCGGCAAATTCTTGTCGATCCGGCCCGCGATCCCGTTCCTCGTCACCCTGTCGGGCGCGGCCATGTTGCTCACCTCGCCGCTGCAACCTTTCACGCCGCTCGCGTTCGCGGCGTACGCGCTCGCCACCGGCGCCGAGGCCGTGCGGGTCGGGCGCGCGCTCGGTCCGCTGGGCGTGCCGCTCGTGTGGGCGATGTTTCCCGTGGTGCACGTCTCACACGGGGTAGGCTTCGGCGTCGGGCTCGTGAAGTACAAGCTCTCGCCGGACTGGCCGGCCGAGCCCGAGCGCCTCGCGCCCCTCGATCCCTCGCTCGGCCTCACCCCCGAGCCCTCCACTCCGTGAGCTGAACCTTGTCCGTCGTCGGAGCCGCGCTCCTCATCATCGTCCTGTTCGTGCGCCCGCAGGAGTGCGTTCCGGCGCTCGAGCCGTTCAAGCTGCTCTACATCGCCATCGGCCTCGGCGTGGTCGGCATCGGCATCGATCTGGCCACGAACAAGCTGAAGCTCGGCTCGCCCCAGTGGCCCGTCATGCTGGCGTACGTCGCGTGGAACGTCATCTGCACGGTCGTGAAGGTCGGCCCCGAGCCGATCGCGGGAATGACCGTCACGCTCTTCTTCCCGGTCATTTACTTCACGATCATCTGCTACTCGGCCCGCACCTACGAGCGCTACAAGGGGCTCGGCACCGCCATGCTCTTCGTGTCGCTCGCGCTCGGCGGCGCGGGCATCTACCAGGGGCGGAGCGAGTTTCAGTGCATCAAGATCTCCGAGGGCGAGGATCGCTCGGAGGCCCACGACAAGTCGAAGGGCGAGCCCGACGGCCGCGACTGCCTCGACAGCTACCAGTGCCGCGAGGACCGCGACCCGAAGGACGACTACGAGTGCGAGCGCCCCGGCCTGTTCGGCACGTTCAGCGTCGCGAACGGCCGCGCGCGCTGGCGAGGCACGCTCTCCGATCCGAACGAGCTCTCGGTGTTCATCGGCGCCGGGCTCACGTTCATGTTCGCGCTCTACAGCGTGATGCAGAGCAAGACCAAGAACCTCCTGATCGCCGTGTCGCTGGGGGTCGTCTTCTACTGCGTCATACTCACGGGCTCACGCGGCGGCATCCTCGTGCTGCTCGCGATCTTCGGCGTGTACTTTCTGCGAAAATACGGGCTCAAGGGGCTCGTCGTCGCGGGCGTCTGCGGCTCGCCCGTGCTCCTGCTCGGTGGTCGCTCGGGCGAGGACGCCGAGGCCTCGTCGCTCGAGCGCCTCGGCGCGCTCTACGACGGCGCCGACTTCTTCAAGCAGAGCCCCATCTTCGGGCTAGGTCACAACCAGTTCATCGAGAACTACTTCATCACGGCCCACAACTCGTACCTGCTCTCGGCGGCCGAGCTCGGGCTCCCCGGCATCATCCTCTGGTTCGCCCTCGTGTGGTCGAGCGTGAAGATCCCGTGGGAGGTCGCGTTCCGCCCGCCGTGGGGCATGGATCCGCGCCTCTACCCGTTCTCGGTGGCGCTCATCACGTCGTTCGCGGGCATCCTGGTGGGCATCTTCTTCTTGTCGTTCACCTACCACCCGATGATGTTCGTCTACTACGGGTTCTGCGGCGCCTACTACGGCGCGGTGAAGCGTACGGCGCCGCACTGGGAGGTGAAGATGACCCAGAAGGACTGGACGTGGGTGTCGGTCGCTGCCACGGCGACCATCTTCGTCATCTTCATCTACACGCGCGTGAAGGGGCAGCCGTAGCGGCCCGTTGCGCCGTTGCGCGCACGGCGTCGCTCGGGCCACGTGGCCATGGCACGCCGTCGAGGCCGTCAGTCGAGCGTCGCGCGCAGGTCCACCGCGGAGAACTTGCCCCGCTCGTCGCGCGAGAGTCCGCTCGCGGCGAAGGCCGGATCGTGCGTGTAGAACGCGAGGCCGCCCTCGGCGAGGATGCGCCCGAGCTCGCGCTCCTTCTCGTCGATGAGCAGCTCGGGGTAGCGGTCGTAGCCCATGGTGATGGGGAGGTGCACCCACGCCGCGCCAGGGACGAGATCGCCCAAGAACGTGATCGGCCGCGCGCCGCCCGCGACCCGCGTGAGCATGAGCCCGGGCGTGTGCCCCTCGGAGTACGTAAACGTGTAGTTTGCACCTAGCGTCGACGAGGAGCTCCCGCTCACGACCTCGAGCCGACCGGTCTCCTCGAGCAGGGCGGTGAGCTCGGGGATGTACGAGGCCTTGTCGCGCGCGTGCGGTCGCTTCGCGCGCCCCCACGCACCCTCGGACACGACGTACGCGGCGCGCGGAAACGCCAGGCGATGCGGCAACCCCTCTTCGAAGGGCGCGAGCGCGCCGCCGGCGTGGTCGAAGTGCAGGTGCGAGAGGACGATGACGTCGATGTCGTCGGGCCGGAGCCCCACCGCGGCGAGCGAGGCGAGGAGCACGTGCTCGGTGCCCTCGACGCCGTAACGCTCGCGCAGCTTGGGCGGAAAGAACGTGCCGATGCCGGTCTCGAGGAGCACGTGGCGGCCCGAGGGCTCGGTGACGAGCAGGCCGCGGCACGCGAGATCGATCCGGTTTTTGTCGTCCGGCGGTGCCCAGCGCTCCCACATGCCCTTCGGGCAGTTGCCGAACATCGCCCCGCCGTCGAGGCGTTGGTGGTTCCCTTCGATGGCCGTGAGCTTCATGGGGCGAGTCTACCCTCGGCGGCGCTCTAGTCCCCTGGAGTCGTGGTTCGTATCAGAAGTCGGGTCTTCGGTGTCATGCCGAGGAGCGATGGGGTGCCCCGTTTTCGGCGGCGGCGGGCCCGTCCTCAACTCGGACGTCGTTCCGCGCGGTGGAGACGGCGCTTTGCGCTCAGGGGACAGTGCTTTCGGGTGTGACCGCGCGAGAACGCCGACCCTCGAACATGAGTATCCTCCCACCGCCGCCGAAAACGGGACACCCCCTCGCTCCCTTGTGGCGAGAGGCCGAGCCGCGCGACTTCTGGAAGGGATCACGCTTCCAGGGGACTAGAAGCAGCCGACCTTCGCGCCGAGGACGCGGCAGTTGAGGCGCCCCTTGCACGCCTCGTCGAGCACGTAGTGGCCCGAGTGACAGACGTAGATGGCCTTGGCGTCCATGTCGCAGGTGTAGCTCTGCGCCTTGTTGCACGGGTCGTTCAGCTGCGCGCGCGTGTCGTCGCACAGGATGCGTCGGCCCTGCGTGTCGCCCGGGCCGCCCTCGACCACGGCGCAGCCCTTCGGGCCGCGGCAGGTGGAGGAGACGGCGAACTTGCCGTCCTTGCACACGAGCTCGACCTTGTGGTCCGAGGAGCAGGCGTAGTCCTTGGCGTTCGAGCAGGCCTCGCCCACCGAGGCCACGCTGTTGTCGCACTTGACCTTCTTGCCGGAGAGCGCGCAGCCGCCGGCGCCGAGGCAGCTCGCCGTGCGCACCCACCTGTGGCGCTTGCACTCGAGCATCGCGTGCCCGTCGGGCGCACACACCACGTCGTCGGGCAGGTTGCACGCGTCGTTCTCGGAGGCGATCGACTGGTCGCACTGGGCGTTGCTGCCCACCTTCTGGCAGCCCGCGGGGCCGCCGCACGCCATACGCTCCCACTTGCCGTCGTGGCAGACGAGCGCCTCGGTCTTGCCCGTGCAGGTCTCGCGCGCCTCCGTGCGGCAGGCCTTGCCCTCCTGCGGCTTGCAGGCGGCGAGCGTCATGGCGAGCCCGGCGAGCGCCAGCGCGAGCGCGGCGCGTGCGCGCGTGCGGGCGTCCGGCGGCGACGAGGCGCGGGGCATCATGGCGCGGACCATACAGAAGTGTCGTCCCTCCGACCACCCTCGTCTCCCCGCGGATCTCTCTCAGGGCTGGCGCCGCTTCGTGGCGACGAGGCGCGCGAGCTCTTCCCGCACGAGCTCGACGCCCTTGCCCGCGGCGTCGCCGCGCGACGGCGCCTCGAGCAGCGACGCGCGCGTCACAGCGCCCGCGTGGCGCTCGTTGACGGCGCCGACGAGCGCCTCGATGCGCTCGCGCCGCGCGCGCTCCGGCTCGAGGAGCTCGGGAAACAGCGGCCGCGTGCCCCCGTGGTCGTCGAAGTGGGACGCCGAGAGCCCAACGAGGCGAATGTGGGCGGCGTCCACATTGAAGCGCTCGAGCAGCGCGGCGCCGACCTCGTGCAGCGACTGCGTGTCGCTCACCGGCGTGGGGAGGGAGCGCTGTCGCGTGAGCAGAGTGAAGTCCGCGAGCTTCAGCTTCACCGTGACGACCCGCGCGGACAGGCCAGTCGCCGTGAGCCGCCGCCCCACGATCTCCGCGTGCTGGAGGATCGCGCGCGACAGCGCCGCGCGGCCGACGAGGTCTTGGTCGTAGGTGGACTCGGACCCCACCGATCGCGCCTCGCCGTGCGGCACCACGGCGCGGTCGTCCTCGCCCCGTGCGAGGCGGCTCACGCGGGCGGCGTGCGCGGGCGCCGTGCCGAGGGCGAGCGCGAGCGTGCTCGGGGCCGCGCGTGCGAGATCGCCCAGCGTGCGGAGCCCGAGAGCGCGCAGTCGCGGGGCGCTCTTTGGACCCACGCCCCACATGCGCTCGACGGGGAGCGGCGCGAGAAACTCGGCCACCGCGGCGCCGCGTGGCGCGACGACGAGCCCATCGGGCTTGTCGAGGTCGCTCGCGATCTTCGCGACGAACTTGCACTCGGCGACGCCCGCCGAGGCGGTGAGGCCGAGCTCGGCGCGGATGGCGCCGCGGATGGCCGCGGCGATCGTGGCCCCGTCGCCGAAGAGCGCGCGGCTCGCGGTCACGTCGAGGAACGCCTCGTCGAGCGAGAGCCCCTCGATGAGCGGCGTGTACCGGCCGAAGATCTCGAACATCTGGCCGCTGACCTCGGCGTAGCGCGCGCGACGTGGCGGCACGACGATGGCGTCCGGGCAGCGTCGCAGCGCCTCGCTCATGGGCATCGCGGAGCGCGCGCCCTTCGCGCGTGCGGCGTACGAGGCCGCCGCGACCACGCCGCGCCGCGCAGGGCCGCCGACGAGCACGGGCCTGCCGCGGAGGCTCGGGTCGTCGAGCTCCTCGACGGACGCGAAGAACGCGTCCATGTCGATGTGGAGGATCTCGCGCCTCACGCTCGGACGCGGCCGCCGCGACCACGCCGCGACGCGTGGTCGCGGGTCGCGCGCGCTCGCCGCGTAGTCGCCTGCGCTCGGTCGTACACGCCTCGAAGGATCGATCGTCCGTCGCGCGCTGACAAGGCCATCGCGAGGCCGACAAAATAGTACAACGCCGGCGCGCGAGGCGCCGGCGTCGTCAGGGGCCCGAAGGCCGGGTCAGGTCGCTCGCGTCACTTCGCGGGCGGCATGAGGACGGTGTCGATCACGTGGATGACGCCGTTGGAGCAGTCGATGTCGGCCTTGGTGACCTTGGCCTTGCCGACCATCACGCTGCCGTCCTTCTCGACCTTGATGGTGACCTTCTTGCCGTTGAGGGTCGCGGCGTCCTTCATCTTCTTCACGTCCTCCGCCATGGCCTTCGCGCCGATGACGTGGAACTTGAGGACGGCCTCGAGCTTCTTCTTGTCCTTCTTGAGGGCCTCGAGGTCCTTCGCCTTGAGCTTGCCGAAGGCCTCGTCCGTGGGGGCGAGCACGGTGAAGGGGCCAGCGCCCTTCAGGGTGTCGACGAGGCCCGCGTCGCCGAGGAGGCCCGCGAGGATCTTGAAGTTGCCGGCCTCGACGGCCGAGTCGACGATGTTCTTCTTCTCGGGGACGGCGGGCTTCGGGGGCTCGACCGGGGCGGCCGACGCGGAGGCCGACGCGCTGACGGGCGGCGGGGGCGGCGGCGGGGGCGGCGGCGGCGGCTCAGCCGACGGGGTGGGGGGGACGACCGGCGGCGGGGGATCGCCGCAAGCGACGAACGCGATGGCGGCCGAGACGATGACAAGCGAGGCGAGACCGAGCTTCTTCATGGGACGTATGCTCCTCCTGATACTTTTGGGCGCCATTCCGATGCGCGGGGCAGAGCGCGTACTGCAGAGGCGCCCGGGCGAAAGTTCCTCGGAGATGGCGCGCCCTCTGTAGACCGTTTTGGCCCCGAAGACGAGACACATTTCGCGCTCTCGTGCAGGCGGCCTGGCGCAACTTTTGCGCTAGGGTGGGCGGATGAACCTTGGAGCGAAGCTGCGGGAGGGCCTCTTGGGGCTCATTGGAGACACTCCGCTGGTGCGGATCCCCAGCCTTTCCCGCGAGACCGGCTGCGAAATTCTGGGAAAAGCCGAGTTCTTGAACCCAGGTGGCAGCATCAAGGACCGCACGGCGCTCGGGCTCGTGCGCGGCGCGCGGGAGGGCGGGCGCCTCCGCCCAGGGCAGCTGATCGTCGAGGGCACCGCCGGCAACACGGGCATCGGGCTCTCGCTCGTGGCGCGCACCCTCGGCCACCCGCTCCTCATCGTGCTCCCGAACAACCAGTCGCAGGAGAAGATCGACACGCTGCGGGCGCTCGGCGCCGAGCTCGAGCTCGTGCCGCCCGCGCCGTTCGCGAGCCCAGACAACTACTACCACGTGGCCCGTCGCCGGGCCGAGGAGCGGGGAGGGTGCTTTGCCGACCAGTTCGAGAGCACCTCGAACTTCGACGCGCACTACGGCACGACGGCCGAGGAGCTGCTCCGAGACACCGACGGCAGGATCGACGGCTTCGTCGCCTCGGCGGGCACGGGAGGCAGTCTCGCGGGGGTCAGCGCCAAGCTGGCCGAGCGGGCGCCAGACGCCCAGAGCTGGCTCATCGACTGCGAGGGCAGCTCGCTCTACGCGCACGTGAACGAGGGCACGCTCGACGCGGTCGGCTCGTCGATCATCGAGGGCATCGGCATCCGTCGCATCACCGCGAACTTCGCCCGCGCCCGCCTCCGAGGCGCCCTCCGTGGCACCGACGCCGAAATGGTAAAGATGCTTCACTTCGTCGCGCGACGCGACGCCCTCTTCGTCGGCGGCTCGGCAGCGCTGAACTGCGTCGGCGCCGTGAAGCTGGCCCGCCGGCTCGGGCCGGGCAAGACGATCGTCACGCTGCTCTGCGACGGGGCCGCGCGGTACCAGCAGCGTCTCTTGAACCCCGCGTGGCTCGCCGAGCGGGGCCTGTCCACCGAGGCCGAGGATCTCTCGTTCGTCGCCTGAGCGTGACCGTTTGGCGCTCGCCCGAGCCGCGACCCTCGGCTACAGTCGCCGGGTGAAAACACGGACGCTCGCCTGGGGTCTTCTCGCCATCGCCGGACTGGGTTGCGGCCTGAGCTTCGGCGATCTCGGCGCCACCGCCGGGGGGGACGCCGGTCCGCTCGCGAGCGCCACGGGAACCGTGACCGCGCGCCCTACCGGCACCCCCACGGATCCTACGCCGGTCGACCCGCCCGACGGCGGCCCTGGCGACGCCGAGGTGGACGCGCTGAGCCTCCTCGACGCGGGCGCCGACGCCTCGGGCGACGCGCGTCCGCCGCCCACGAACGTGCCGCCCCGCATCGTGCTTCGCTTCGAGTTGAATTTCTTGTGCCAGTTCGCGTTCAACTCGCCGACGTGCACGCGCAACGAGGGAACGTTCACGCAGCGCGCGGTGTACCGCGGGGCCTCCAGCGACTTCGCGAACACGCCGGGTGGCGCGTTTGGACCGCAGCCCAACTTCTGGCGTGCGCGCATGGGCGGGCCCTCGGCCAACGCGATCGACATCGACGACGCGACCGACGCCGTGCCGGCGGGTGTCCCCGTCGAGCGCCTCACCGTGGCCGCTTGGGTGCGCCGCTCTTCGGAGACCGGAGCGGAGCGCGACAACCTGCGCATCGTCTCGATGGGCCCGGTAGGGGGCATGCCCATGTTCGAGTTTGGGTTCAACAAGGGCTCCGAGACGAGCCTGATGGCGTCCGTTGGCCAAGCCCTGCCGGGCAAGAAGGGCAGCCTCCGGAACTACCTCCTGGAGGACGAGTGGACGTTCGTCGCCATGACGTATGAACCCACGGCGGACCTCGAGATGTGCTTCTACCGCGGCACCGAGGCGACCGAGGTCACGCTCATGGAGTGCGTCGACTACCCGGGCCGCTCGTTCTCACGCGCGCAGACCCGCTTCACCGTCGGCAACGCGGCGGCGACCGCCACGCGCGACGGCGCGAAGAAGGTCTCGTTCCCCGGGTTCATCGACAACGTCTTCGTGTACTTCGGCGACGCGCTCGACATCGAAGAGATGAAGAAGCTCCAGCGCGACTGATCGCTCCGCTTCGACACGGGTGCCTCACGGGTCGTGTGTAGAATACACGCAAGGCGCGTGGGTCACACCGGGCAGGGGCCGCCGAAGAGACCGAACCAGCGGAGCCCCCACAGCACGAGCTGAATCACCTGGAGGGCGAAGAACGCGTACATCATGTGCGTCGCCTCGTTCTTGTGGGCCAAGGCCCCGAGGTTGCCGTCGCGCGCGAGCACGTACATCGAGCGCGCGATGATCCACGCAGAGAGCGCCACGTGCACCGGCCCCAGCGGGTTGTAGCGGAGCACGCCCGCGAGGTCGAAGTGGGCGAGGGCCTCCACCGATCGGGTCATCCCGCAGCCGGGGCACGGCACGTGGAGCCACTGCGCGACGGGGCAGCGCGCGAAGCCGAAGAGCACGAGCAGACCCATGCCTGCGAGCCCCGCACCCAGGAGGAGCGCGCGCGGCAGGAACGGGAAGCGAGGGAGCGCTAGCGGCACGATGCGAGAAGTCAAGCAGACGGAATCGTCGAGCGGAAGGGCGCCGATGTGCATTTCTCTCTTCGCGTCGCGGAGGTTTGTGCGAACCTGAGGTCCCTGAGGTCGGCGACTTAGCTGCCAGAGGAGGAGTGCAGCCAATGCAATCAAACGAAATCGTGAATATGGCGGGTGGTTATGGTCCTCCGGGCGGTGGAGGTTACGGCGGTCCCCCTCCCGGCGGGGCTCCCCCTGGCGGCGGCGGGTACGGCGGTCCTCCTCCTGGTGGCGGGCCTCCCGGCTTTGGTGGTCCCCCTCCCGGTGGCGCTCCTCCCGGCGGCGGCGGCTACGGCGCGCCCCCTCCCGGGTTCGGCGGCCCTCCGGGCGGTGGGTACGGCGGTCCTCCGGCCGGCGGCCCCCCGGGCTTCGGCGGCCCTCCGGGCGGTGGCTTCGGCGGCCCCCCCCAGATGGGCGGTGGCGGAAGCGTCGACACGACGATGCCGCTCGTCCTCTCCATCGCCTCGTGCCTCTGCTGCTGGCCGCTCGGCATCGCGTGCCTCGTCCTCTTCTTCCAGGGCAAGGGACTCGCGGACCAGGGCGACAGCGCTGGCGCTCAGGCGAAGTTCGGCATCGTCAAGATCCTCGGCATGATCGCCATCGGTCTTGGCCTCGTGTCGACCATCATCAACATCATCATGCAGGTCGCGGCCCACGGCTGAGGCCGGGCAGGATCTCGCCGCGTCGGCCTCTCCGGCGTGACCTCGGTCCGCGCGTCGTCCTCAGGGCGGCGCGCGGCGCCGTTTTGTGGGCGCCACGTCCGGCCTTGGCGGGCTCGGTCGGCGGACGCCACTCGACCGCGCGACCGCAGGCGACTATGAGTCTCGGCTGCCCATGTCCGCGCCTCCTCCCGCTCCTCCCGCCGCTCCCGCTGCGCCCGCTGCCCCCGCTGCTCCCGCCACGTCGGCGACGTCTGCCACGGGCTCGTCCGAGCAGGCCATCATCGACGGTCGCAAGCAGACCGCCGCGCGCCTCCGCGAGCGCGGAGAGAACCCGTTCGCGAACGACTCGGCGCCTCGCCTAGGCGGCAGCACGCTCGCCCTCGGCGCGCTGCGCGCGCGCCTCGCGCCGGCCCGCGGCGACGGGGGGAAGTACGCAGAGGAGGCCGTGCGTGCCCTCGCCGCAGACGCGCGGTTCCACGTGCGCGGGCGGGTGCTCGCGCTGCGCTCGACCGGTGGGCTCTCCTTCGTGCGACTCCGCGACGGCTCGGGCGAGCTCCAGCTGTTGTGCGATCAGGCTCAACTGGGTGCAGAGTACACGAAACTGGACGACCTCGATCTCGGCGACTTCATCGAGGCCGAGGGCACGCTCACCGCGTCGAAGCGCGGCGAGCTCTCGCTCGAGCCCGCCCGGCTGCGGCTGCTCACGAAGGCGTACCGGCCCCTCCCCGAGAAATGGCACGGGCTCTCCGACGTGGAGACCCGCTACCGGCAGCGCTACGTCGACCTCGTCGCCAACCCGGCCGTGGCGGAGGTGTTCAGGGCCCGCAGCCTCATCGTGCGAGCGGTGCGTCGCCTCCTGGACGACGCCGGGTACCTCGAGGTCGAGACGCCGACCATGCACACGCTCATCGGCGGCGCGGCGGCCAAGCCCTTCCTCACGCACCACAACACGCTCGACATGCCGCTCTTCATGCGGATCGCGCCCGAGCTCTACCTGAAGCGGCTGCTCGTGGGCGGTTTCGACCGGGTCTACGAGATCGGTCGCTGCTACCGCAACGAGGGAGTGTCGACGCGGCACAACCCCGAGTTCACCATGCTCGAGTTCTACCAGGCGTACGCGACGTACGAAGACCTGATGGACCTCACCTGTGTGCTCCTCCGCGGCGCTGACGCAGCCCTCGCCGAGGCCATGCCCGACGCGCAGGCCGCGTGGAAGGCCGCGCGCCCCTTCACGTTCGACGAACCCTTCGCGCGCGTGCCCATGGCCGACGCCGTCAGGCGCGGCGCGCTCGCCGCGGAGATCCCCGAGTGGCGCGACGCCGTCGCCGGCGAGGCCAGCGGTGGCGGGCTCGTGGCGCTCCTCGCGCCGGGCTTCGTGGACCACATGAAGGCCTGGTCGAAGAGCTCGCCACGCGCCAAGAAGATCGACTGGGGCAACTTCCGGAAGGGCTTCGACAAGTGCGACAATGACGGAGAGCGCCTCTTCTGTTGCTACGAGTACCTCTGCGAGCCGTTTCTGCCGGAGGACTACCGCTCGAGCGACGGCGCCAAGAGCCTGCCCGTGTTCGTGAAAGACTACCCCTTCGAGACCTCGCCGCTCGCGCGCAAGAACGACGCTCGCCCCGAGCTCGTCGACCGCTTCGAGCTCTTCGTCCACGGGCGCGAGCTGTGCAACGCCTTCAGCGAGCTGAACGATCCGGAGGACCAGGCAGCCCGCTTCTTGGAGCAGGTCAGCAAGAAGCAGAAGGGCGCCGAGGAGACCATGGACTACGACGCCGACTACGTGCGGGCGCTCGAGCACGGCATGCCGCCCGCCGCGGGCTTCGGCATGGGCATCGACCGCCTGGTGATGATGCTGACCTCCTCGGCGTCGATCCGCGACGTGGTGTTCTTCCCCCTGTTGCGCAAGGAGGGCTGAGTGACGCCCTGGCTCGTCGGCCTGCTCGTGTTCGTCGCGGTCGCCTCGCTCCTCATCGTGTGGCGAGGCGTCGCGGAGCTGCGGGCGGGCCACCGCGGGCGCTTCGTGGTGGCCCTGCTGGGGGCGGCGGCGGGGATTGGCTTCGTGCGCCTCACCTACTGGACCACCCAGCTGCCGGTGCTGCGCGGGTCGGCGTGGTCGCTGAAGGACGCGGCGGTGCGCGCGGGGGCGCTCGCGAGCGGCCTCGTGTTTTTGTGGACCGGCCTCGCGATCCTCGTGCCGGTGCTCTTCGACTTGTTCGAGAAGCGCGCGTTCAGCCTCTTCGTCGCGGTGCGCCACGTGCGCTCGCAGAAGTCGGGCTTCCTCTCGGTCATCAGCGTGCTGTCCATCGCGGGGGTCAGCATCAGCTCGTGCGCTCTGTGCGACGCGAGCAGCGTGATGGGGGGCTTCTCGGCCGACCTGAAGCGCAAGATCTTGGGCAACAACGCCCACATCGTCGTCGACCAGGAGTCGCTCGTGCCCTTCGCCGACGGCGACGCGCTCCTCGAGCGGATCCGAAAGGCGCCCCACGTCGTGGGCGCTTCGCCCGTGCTGTACGGCGAGGTGATGATCACGTCGAACTCGAACCTCGCCGGCGTCGTCGTTCGAGGCGTGGACACGAAGACCATTGGCCAGGTCATCGACCTGCCGGCGAACATCGAGCTCGGCAAGCTCGAGTACCTCGACAAGCCGGAGGCGCTCCTCCACCTCGACGAGAACGAGATCATCGGGCGCGGGCCGGGGGGCGAGCCCTACACCAAGGGGCCGGAGCTGCTCGGCTTCGATCTCGACCCCATCACCCGCGAGAAGCTCCCGCCGCCGCCCGTCCGCCCCGGGATCGTGGTCGGCCGTGAGCTCGCGAAGACACTCCACGTCTACGTGGGCGACGAGGTCACGCTCATCTCACCCCTCGGCGACCTCGGGCCGATGGGGGTGATGCCGAAGACCAAGCGCTTCCGGGTAGCGGCGGTGTTCTTCAGCGGAATGTACGAGTACGACGCGAGCCACGTGTACACCACGCTGGGCTCTGCCCAGGACTACTTCGGCATGCGCGGGAAGGTGTCGGCGATCGACGTGAAGGTCGACGAGCCCGAGCTCGCCGACTTCGACTTCGCGGCGTTCGACAAGGTGGTCGCGCGGCCCGAGCTCCGCGTGCGCGACTGGCGCGGCATCAACAAGAACCTCTTCTCGGCGCTCAAGGTCGAGAAGATCGCGGTCTTCCTCATCCTCACGATGATCACCGTCGTGGCGAGCTTCTGCATCATCTGCACGCTGCTCCTGCTCGTCACCGAGAAGACCAAGGACATCGCCATCTTGAAGGCCCTCGGCGCCAGCGACGGGGCCATCCTGCGCACGTTCATCATGGAGGGCGTCGTCATCGGGACGCTCGGCACCGTGTTCGGCGTGAGCTCTGGGGCGGCGAGCTGCATCGGCCTCAAGTGGTTCGGCGTGCGGCTCGATCCAGATGTATACTACATTGATCGACTCCCCATCGCCGTGAACCCGGCCGACTTCGCGCTGGTGGCAGCCAGCGCCATCGTGATCTGCACGCTCGCGACCATCTACCCGGCGCTCGCCGCGGCGAGCATCCGTCCGGTCGACGGTCTGCGCTTCGAATAGCGTGGCGCGCTCGCCGCACGCCGCTGGCACCCAGTCCGCTACCGGAGGTAAACGCCTGCCGCGGCTCCCCGCCGCGCCGCCGGCGCCCGCGCCGCTCCGCGCGCGCCTCGCCGAGAGCGCGCGCTACGCCTGGCGCACCGCCACGCTCGTGCACCGGAGCTCCCCACGCCTCGCGCGGGGCTACCTCGCCCTCGTGCTCGCGGGGAGCGCGCTCCCGCTCGGGGTGGCTTGGGTCGGCAAGCAGCTCGTCGACGCGGTCGTCGCGCGGCGCGAGGCCCTCGCGCTCCGCTGGGTGCTGGTCGAGCTCGGCTTCGTCGTGGCCATGGCGCTCGCGAGCCGGGGCGCGGGCCTCGTGCGGCAGGTGCTCGGGGCGCGGCTAGGCGTCGATGTGAACACCGCGATCCTCGAGAAGGCCTCGCGGCTCGAGCTCGCCGAGTTCGAGGACTCCGAGCTCTACGATCGCATGACCCGGGCGCGGCGCGAGGCGTCGTCGAGGCCCCTCGCGTTGGTGTCCGACGCGTTCACTCTCGTGCAGAATACACTTACGCTGGGCGGCTACATCGCGCTGCTCGTGGGGTACGGCGCCTGGGTCGCGGCCCTGCTCTTGCTCTCCACCGTGCCGGCGACCCTCGCCGAGGTGAAGTACTCGAAGGAGCAGTTCAAGCTGCGAAACTGGCGCTCGCCCGAGTCGCGCAAGCTCCTCTACCTCGAGCATGCGCTCGCCAGCGACGAGCACGCGAAGGAGGTGCGCCTCTTCGACCTCGCCGAGCTCTTCCTCGCCCGCTACAAGACCCTCGCGGAGGCGTTCTACGCCGAGGACGCGCGGCTCGCGGTGAAGAAGTCGTCGGCGACGACCGGCCTGTCGCTGCTCGCGACCTTGGCCCTCTACGGCACCTACGCGACCGTGGCGCTGCTGGCCGCGCGGGGCACGCTCACCCTCGGCACGATGACTCTCTACGTGCTCGCCTTCCGACAGGGTCAAGCGGCGTTCCAGGCGGCGCTGTCGTCGCTCGGCTCGATCTACGAGCACAACCTGTACATGTCGAACCTCTTCTCGTTCCTCGGCGGTGCGGAGGTCGCGGGGTCGCGCGCTGCGGGCGAGGAGGGGGCGCGTGGGGCGACGGGCGCGGTCGCGCTCCCGGTCGCGCCGCGGTCTCGCTCCGCCGACGAGCGCCGGGGCGCCGTCGTGCGTTTCGAGGGCGTGGGTTTCAAGTACCCCGGCCGGGACGAGTGGGCGCTGCGCGGGATCGACCTCACGCTCGCCGCGGGCGAGCGGGTCGCTCTGGTGGGGCACAACGGGGCAGGGAAGACCACCTTCGTGAAGCTCATGACCGGCCTCTACTCGCCCACGGAGGGCCGCGTGACGGTCGACGGCCGAGACGTCCTCGCAGGCGACGGGCCGGGCGCGGCGGCCGAGCGGCGCGCGCTGCTGGCCCGCTTCGGCGTGGTGTTCCAAGACTTCAACCAGTACCAGCTCTCGCTCCGCGAGAACGTCGGCGTGGGCAGCGTCCCGCGAATGCACGAGGAGCCTCACGTGCGAAACGCCGCGCAGCTCGGCGGCGCGGGCGGTCTGATCACGTCGCTGGAGGGTGGCCTCGAGGCGCCGCTCGGCCACTGGTTTCGCGGGGGGGTCGAGCTCTCCGGCGGCCAGTGGCAGAAGATCGCGCTCGCGCGCGCGTTCATGCGCGACGACGCGGACATCTTGGTGCTCGACGAGCCCACCGCGGCGCTCGACGCCGAGAGCGAGCACACGGTGTTCGAGCGCTTCCACGAGCTCGCCGAGGGCCGCACGACCCTGGTGATTTCACACAGGTTCCCGACCGTGCGGATGGCCGACCGCATCCTCGTGCTCGAGGGGGGCCGCGTGACCGAGGAGGGCTCCCACGACGCGCTCGTCGCCAAACGAGGCACCTACGCGCGTCTCTTCGCGCTCCAGGCGAAGGGTTACCAGTAAGGCGCCCGCAGCTCCCGCGTACGTCGGTGGTGGACGGCTTGAACGCCTACTTGCCGAGCCGCCACGGCTTGGCGACCGTGCGGCCCACCGCCGCGCCTATGGTCACGGTCTGCGGCGTCGCCTTCGGCTTGAACGAGAACGTGACGGCGTGGTTCTGCGGAGCCGAGACGTCGATGGCCGGGGTCGGGTCCACCGTCGCGCCCTGCGGGTCGAGGACCGCGTGGAGGTCGGTGCCGCTCGAGCCCACCGCGAGGAAGTACTTCTTCCCCATGGGATCGTACTCGTAGATCGCGAACTGCATCACGACCTCGTGCGGCTTGCGGGCCGCGAGCAGGGTCGTGAGGGCTTGCTTGTTCTTCACGGACACGCGGCCGCCGATGGCCATCGGATCGGCGGGCGCAGCGCTCCATTCGAAGTCGGTCAGGACGGCGACGCATTTGACCTGAGCGCCGCTGGTGGGGAGCGCGGTGTCGATGTCGGCCTCCAGCTCGGTCGTGTCGAGCTTGAGCGCGCGCAGACAGCCAACGGACGACTGGGAGCCCGCTTGAAAATAGAAGCCCTCCCGGACGTCGAGCGACTTCGTCACGGACGCGGTCGCTGGCTGGGCAAAGCAGAGCGCGAACCCCAGGACCCCCACCCACGCCGCCGACCTCGTTACGGTTGCCTTGCTCACGCGACCTCCCTCGGTAGGCTGCAACAGCGTCCGGCCCAGCGCTGCCCTGCGCTGCCCTGCGCTGCCCCCCGAAGGAGACTATTCCTCGCGTCGCGCGCGTCCACTCTATTTCGTGCGGGGCGTCGCCTCGACGTCGCGACGCGCCGCGAGCCCGAGGACCATGGGCCCGGCGCGCGGAGTGTGGCGTCGCGCGCAACGGCCTCGACCCCCGCGGGGAGATCCCCTACCCTCCGCGCGTGTCCCGCACCCTCACGCGCCCCGCAGCGACGTTCCTGGCGCTCACGCTCCTCGCGCCCACGCTCGCCACGCCCTGCCGCGCCCTCGCCCAGTCGCGCGGCGCGACCGCCGCGCCGGCGCCCGCGCCACGCGCCGACCTCGTGGCGCGGGGGCAGCAGCTCTTCGAGGACCAGCAGTACGAGGAGTCGATCCAGATCCTCTCCGCGGCCCTCCTCCGGCCGAACAACACGAAGGCGCAGAAGATCGAGATCTACCGGCTCCTCGCGCTGAACTACATCACGCTCAACCGCAAGGAAGAGTCGGAGAGCGCCGTCCGTGGGCTGCTCGCGGCCGAGCCGGAGTACGCGCTGCCTCCCGCCGAGTCGCCGCGCTTTCGCGACTTCTTCGCCGCCACCAAGGCGCGCTGGGAGCAGGACGGTCGGCCGGGCCTCATCGTGGCCGAGGCGCCGCCTCCGCCGCCGGTGGGCATGCGCCACACGTCGCCGTCGCAGGCTGAGCGGTCCACGCAGATCGAGATCGTCGCGCACCTCGACGACGCCGGCCACCGCGTGGAACGCGTCGAGCTCTTCTTCCGCAGCGGCACGCGCGGCCCGTTCGAGCGGGCGCCCGCCGCCATCGACACGGCCCGCGGGGTGCGCGCCGCCATCCCCCCGTCCGCGGTCAAGCCGCCGCTGGTGGAGTACTACCTCCAGGGGCTCGACAAGGGCGGCCTCGCCGTGGTCAGCCGTGGGGACTCCAGCGCGCCGCTCCGGGTCGCCGTGCCGGAGCCCAAGGGCTCGCGGTGGGTGCTCCCCGTCGCGATCGGCGGCGCGGTCGTCGGCGCCGCGGCCATCGTGCTTGGGAGCCTGGCCCTCGGCGGGGTCTTCAGCACCACCCCCACCCAGCCCCAGCCGGCGCCGCCTGGCCAGGGGACGGTCAGCGTCAGCATTTTGGAGTAGGCCCATGTCCACCGTCAACGAGGCCGCCGATGCCGCGCCGCAATTTCCCTTTCTGCACGTCACGGTGGAGCCCGATGCGGCCGAGCTCGTCGCGAGCGAGCTGTTCGACCTCGGCGCCGAGGGAGTCGAGGAGCGCGACGACACCACGCTGAAGCGGGCCGACGCCGGCGGAAAGATCACCCTGGTCGCGAGCTTCTCCACGGAGGAGGCGGCGCAGGAGGCGCTCGCCGGTTTGGCGCCGGAGCTCGGCGCGCGGCTCGAGCACGTGGTGGGCGACGCGTGGCGGGACGCGTGGAAGGAGCATTTTCGCCCGTTCGCGGTCGCTCCGGGCCTCGTGGTGCGGCCGCCCTGGGAGGCCTACGAGCCGAAGGAGGGCGAGCACGTCGTGGAGCTCGAGCCGGGCCGCGCGTTCGGCACCGGGCTGCACGAGACCACGTCGCTCGTGTGCTCCGCGCTGGCCGAGCACGCCCCGGAGCTCGCCGGGGCCGAGGTGCTCGACGTGGGCACGGGCAGCGGCATCCTGGCGCTCTGCGCGCTGAAGCTCGGGGCCAAACGTGCAGTATGCACGGACAACGACGCCGACGTGCTCCCCGTCGTCGCCGAGAACGCCGCGCGCAACGGCCTAGCCGACCGCGTCACCGCGAGCGCGAACGACCTCGGCGACGTGCCGGGTACGTTCCCCGTGGTCGTGGCCAACATCGAGGCCCGGGTGCTCATCCCCATGGCGCCCGCGCTCGCCGCGAAGGTGAGGCCCGGCGGGCTGCTCGTGCTCTCGGGCATCCTCCTCCCGCAGGAGGCGGACGTGATCGGCGCGTACGCGCCGCTCCGCTTGCTCGCCGCTCCGAAGCGGGGCGAGTGGGTCGCGATCGTGCTCCGCGCTCCCTCGTGAGGCCGCGTCGCGCGCCGCTCGCGGGCCTGCGGGCGGGTCGCCTGTCGCTCCCGCACGACCTCTGGCGCTACGTGACCCGCGTGCTCCGCCTCGGGCCGGGCGACCGCCTCGTGGTGTTCGACGCCGCGAGAGGCCTCGAGGCCGCCGCGGAGCTCGCGCCCTCTGCCGGCGATCCCGACTCGCTCGAGCTCGTGGTCGGCGAGCCCAGGCCGGCGCGCGTGGTCGCGCCGAGGCCGCTCGTGCTGCTCCAGGGCCTCGCGAAGGGCGACAAGGTCGACGCGATCGTGCGCGACGCGACGGAGCTCGGCGCGACGTTGGTCGTGCTCGTGGAGGCCGAGCGCTCGGTCGTGCGCCTCGAGGGGAGGCGCCGCGACGACCGGGTGGCGCGACTGCGAAAGATCGGCGACGAGGCGGCGAGGCAGTGCGGCCGGGGTGACGCGCCGGAGGTCTCCGGGCCCATGTCCCTCGCGGCTGCGCTGGAGCTCGCGCCTGCGGGCGGCCGTTTCGCCCTCGCGCCGCTGGCGGCCGAGCCGCTCGGCGCGCGCCTCGAGGCGTACCTGTCGAGCCCGCTGACGTTCGCCATCGGGCCTGAGGGCGGGCTCAGCGACGGAGAGCTCGAACTTCTGGAACATGCTGGATTTGCTCGTGTTTCTCTTGGTCCTTTCGTGCTCCGTACCGAGACTGTCGTCGCCGCCGTGCTCGGCGCGGTGCGCGTGCTCGACGCGTCGCGTGGTTTCGAAGCCGCGCCGCCGGGCGGGTGAGACGCGGTCGAGCCCGCCGTGGGGCGGGCGCCACGCGAAATCGGTGCTAGGGATGGAGGGCCCATGCTCCGCGCTCACCCCCTCGCCGCCGCCCGTCGCCCCTCGCTCGCGCGCGGGCTCCTCCGCGGGCTCGCCGCCGCCGCCGCCGCCGCCGTCACTGTGGGTCTCGCCGGCTGCTCGGCCGAGTCGGCCGCCGGCCCCGAAGGCGCCGATCTCGAGGGCGCGGTCATCCCGAACATCGAGGACCTCACCGGCAAGAGCGTCCAGTGGATCTACTCCGGTCCGCTGCCCACCCTCGAGAACGCGCAGGTCGAGGTGTCGCTCCAGTCGAGCGTGGCGCTCGTCACCGGGCTGCTCCCGCGCGGCTACGATGTCGCCAAGCTCCCCGCCTACGTGAGGACCGCCACGGTCGATGGGCGCACCCGCGTGGCCGTGGGCTACCCCGTCGCGACGGCCGCCACCGACAAAATCGACGCCTCGCGCAACGCGCCGTACCGCAACTGGCCGGGCGACAACAAGACGCTCTACTCGATCCCGTTCACGCCCTCGCTCCGCACGAGCGAGAACACCGACGCCACGATGTGGGGCGGCTTCCCGTTCATCAAGTACTCGCCGGTCGGCCACGCGTTCCACGGCCCCATCGACGTCGCCCCCAGCGAGGAGCTCGGCGAGGTGTGGAAGCTGAAGCGCGGCCCCCTCTCGAAGGGCTGCAACCGCATGAACGGCGAGCACGTCGTCGAGCTGGCGCACCTCATCGGCACCGACATGGCGACCCGCAACTACGCGGAGAACACCGTCATGCGCACCGCCGGAAAAGACGGCGTCGGCGTGCCCGTCTTCGTGCGCGACGCGCAGGTGCAGTGGGGCGGCAAGGCCGTCGACTCCGACTACCCCGTGTTTCCCGGCTACGAGGCGCGCGTCAAGCGCCCGGCGGCGAGCGAGGCCGTCGTGTTCCCCTCGTGGGACGCGAGCGCCGCCGAGTACCGCTCGTTCGTGTGCCCCCTCGACAAGAAATGGCTCCGCCAGAAGGGCCTCACGGCGGTGCCGGCGGGCTACTGCAAGACGCGGTGGCCGAACGCCGAGTGGTACACCGACTGGTCGCGCTTCGGCTTCCGCTAGCGCGCTCGGCGCGGCTCGTCGCCGGCTTCGCGCTCCCGACTCGAGAGGCAAAGCGCACGCGCTTCATGTATCGTCGCGCACATGTTGCCCTGGAGCACCCGTGCGCGCGGCCTGTCCGCCGGCCTCTTCCTTCCCCTGCTGTTCGCGGCCTGCGGGCCCGCGCCCGAGCCGCCCGCCGTGCCGCCCGCGCTCGGGTCCGCGCAGCCCGCGCCGTCGGTGGCCACGCCGGCTCCCGGCAAGGTCGTGCCGGGCCCGTCGGGGGTCGACCTCGCCGCGCTCGATCGGAGCGTGGCCCCCTGCGACGACTTCTTCTCGTTCGCGTGCGGCGGGTGGGTGAAAGCTCACCCCATCCCCGACGAAGAGGCGAGCTGGATGCGCAGCTTCAGCGTCATGCGCGAGGAGAACGAGAAGCTGCTGAAGGAGATCCTCGAGGGGTACGCCAGCGGGGCAGGGAAGGACGAGCCCTACGCCAAGCTGCTCGGTGACTTCTACGGGAGCTGCATGGACGAGGCCGCCATCGAGGCCGCCGGCACGAAGCCCCTCGACGCCGATCTCAAGCTCGTGGAGCAGGCGAAGGACGTGCGCTCGCTCTCCACCGTGATCGGCAAGCTCCACAAGTCGGGCACCACGGTGTTCTTCGACTACGGCCCGGAGCAAGACTTCAAGGAGGCGAGCCGCGTCATCTTCGCCCTCCACCAGGCCGGGCTCGGCATGCCCGATCGCGAGTATTACCTGAAGACCGACGCGAAGGCGCTCGAGCTGCGTGCGAAATACACGAAGTTCGTGACCAACGTGTTCGGCCTCCTGGGCGAGAACAAGGGGAAGGCGAAGCAGAGCGCGGACGACGTGCTCGCCGTCGAGAGGGCGCTGGCCGAGATCTCGTTCACGAAGACCGATCTGCGCGAGCCGCAGAAGAACTACCACCTCGTGAAGCGCGCCGACCTGCCGACGGTCGCCCCGAACCTGGGCTGGGACCGCTACCTGGCCGAGCTCGGGATGGAGAAGACGGCTGACTTCAACGTCGCCCAAGACACCTACTTCAAGGGCCTCTCGGCCCTCCTCGACGGCAAGAAGCTGCCGCTCGCCAAGGTGCGCGCCTACCTGCGCTTCCACGTCACGCGCGACGCGCTCTCGCGGCTCCCGAAGCGCTTCGTCGACGAGGGCTTCGCGTGGCGCCAGGCGATCTCGGGCGCGAAGAACCTCCCGCCGCGGTGGAAGCGGTGCGTGCGCGCGACCGACGCGGCGCTCCCCGAGGCGCTCGGCCAGCCGTTCGTGAAGCGCACGCTGGGGGCCGGCGGCAAGGAGGCCGTGCAGAAGCTCATCCTCGCGATCGAGGGCGTCATGAAGGGCAACCTCGACGGCCTCGCGTGGATGGACGAGCCGACCCGAAAGCTTGCCCAAGCCAAGCTCGCCAAGATCGCCAACAAGATCGCCTACCCCGACACCTTCCGGAGCTACGAGGGGCTGACCGCCGATCGCCAGAGCTACAACCGCAGCGCGAAGGCCGCGGAAGCCTTCGAGATTCAGCGGCAGCTCCGCAAGGTCGGTCAACCGGTCGATCGCGCGGAGTGGCAGATGAGCCCGCCCACCATCAACGCCTACTACGACCCGCTCCTGAACGAGATGGTCTTCCCCGCGGGCATCCTGCGCTCGCCCTTCTATTCGACCACCGTCGCGTCACCCGCCAACTTCGGCGGCATCGGCATGGTCATGGGCCACGAGCTCACCCACGGCTTCGACGACGAAGGGCGCCAGTTCGACGCCGACGGCAACATGAAGTCGTGGTGGACGCCCGCCGTCGACGCGGAGTTCGTGAAGCGCGCCTCCTGCGTGGAGAAGCAGTTCTCCGCGTACACGGTGTTGGGCGACGCCCACGTCGACGGGAAGCTCACCCTCGGCGAGAACCTCGCCGATCTGGGCGGCGTCAAGCTGGCCCTCATGGCGCTGGAGAAGGAGATCGGGAAGGACGCGAAGCAGGCGGAGGGCGAGTTCAGCCCGCGCCAGCAGTTCTTCCTCGGCTTCGCGCAAGCGTGGTGCGGCAGCTACCGCGACGAGGCGATGCGCTTGCTGGTAGCGACGAATCCGCACTCGCCGCCGCAGCTGCGAGTCAACGGTCCGCTCTCCAACACCGCCGCGTTCGCCGACGCGTTCCACTGCAGTACGGGCCAGAAGATGGTGCGCAGCGAGCGCTGCGAGGTCTGGTAGCCGCCGTAGCCGCCACCAAGCGTGACCGCGGCTGCGCGAGGCGCGACCGCGGTGATCGGAGCCCGGCGTGGCCGACGGCTATTCGGGCAGGTAGCGGAGAATCGTCCCGCCGAGGAACTCGCCGTGCTTCTTCTCGGCGACGATGACGTCGCCGCCGATCTGACAGACCGAGTCGCCCACGAGCGCCCTGAACTGGTCCTCGGTGTGCACCGGCGAGGTCTTCACCTCGATGAAGCCGAGCTGCTCGTGGCGGCGCTTCGGCGGGCGCGGCATGAGCTCGAGCCGGCAGCCGGCCGGCTTCGGCATCTCGGTGCCGACGTCGCTGCGGACGACGTTGTAGGCAGGCATGGGGACGCATGCCGCGGAGCCGCCCGAGAGCGAGAGGCCGACGATCGCGAGGGCCGCGAGCGCTCGCCGCTCCCCGTTGAGCGACGACGCTCGTGCTCCACCACCTACCCCGTGCCGCATAGCCGATCCTCCTCGTTCGCCGTTCTGGCGCACCACCCCCACGGTACTCGATCGGCGGCGCCCGCGGCGAACTTTGCGCCGCGCCGCGCCGCGCGTGGGGGGGGGGGCGCGCGCGGAGGCTCAGGGGCTGGCGAGCTGCGCCGCGATGTCGGCGGAGTCCTTGATGTCACCCTTCGCGCACTGAGCGCGGAGGTTGGCGATGGTCTTCAACGGCCAGTCCTTCTGGATCAGGTTCACGACCCAGGTCGGCAGCGAGCCCTTCGGGTCGGCGTGGATCTCCGTCACCACGAGCGTCTTCTGGCCCCCCTCGATCGAGGTGAGCACGAACGAGCTGTGAAGGATCTGGCCGCGCACGTGCGACGTGGGCGGAGCGGCGGGGTCGGCGACCGAGTGGATGCGGATGGTGACCCGCTTGTTGGCGCGATCGAACTCCGCCTTCGCGTCGGTGACGAAATCGCGATCGGCGACGAGCGGTGGAGACTTGAGGTGCGTGTAGACGATGCGCTCGAACGGCGACACCTGGCGGACGATGTGCGCGTCGGCGATGCGGTCCATCCACTCGACCGTGCGGTTCGAGTCGGTCACCACCGAGGCGACGCGTACCAGCGGGGCGTTGACGACGCCGATGCCCTTGAACGCGATGACCGGGCTGCCCTCGACCTCCTGCTTGAACACGGTCACGCCGCCGCTGTCGGTGACGCGCTCCCAGTGAGGAGCGTCGGCCGAGCCCGAAGACGAAGCGAAGACGGGAGCGAGGGCGAGGGCGAGGGTGAGGGCGAGCTTCCGGATGCGCATGCCCGTACCGTGTCTGATGTAAGCGAAAGTGGTAGGTCAAAATGCAAGCTTTTCGCGGATCGCTTCGTGCGCCATCGACGTGGCAGCGCCTGCCGCCCCCGTCGTAGCCCCGCGGTGGGCTAAGATGACAACGAGACGCTTCGGAGGAATGACCATGGCGAAACGGCGAAATTGGGCGCTCGGCGCCGCGGCGGGCCTCGTGGCGCTGGGCGCGCTGTTCACCGCGTGCGGCGACACCGGGGCCGACCCTGCCGACGCGGCGGCCCCTCCGCCTCCCGTCCCCGAGGCCGCCGTCGCGCCGTGCGCGGTGTGCGCGAGCGCCAGCCAGGCGTGCCCTCCACTCGACCTCGGCGCGTGCGAGAGCGCGTGCGCCGCGGGCAGCCTCGAGGGGCGTGAAGGCGGCGTCGCGCGCGACGTGGCGCGCTGCCTCGCGGCGGCCGGGAGCAACTGCGTCGCCGTCGCCGACTGCTTCCGGCTCCCCCCGGTCGAGCCGTTCCGCGACGGCCCCTACGGCACCAAGCCGAAAGACACGGCGGGCCCCTTCGTGATCCCCACGACGAAGGGCGACTGGGACTTCAAGCGCGAGTGGACCGGCGAAGACAGCTACGTCTTCCTCATGTACGCGCCGGGCGAGCTCGGCGAGTACTCGACGAACCTCTACAAGGGCTCGCTCGTACGCGACGTGCTCGCGAAGTCGCCTCCGCACGTGCACTACTTCTTCTTGCCGCTCCGCCGCGACACGGGGTGGGTCGCGGCCCGCGACAAGTGGCAGGCCGAGCTTGACGCCGCCGACGGCGACTGGGCGAAGCGCGTGCACTTTGCAGACACCTTCGCCGTCGACGTGCCGGGGTGGATAGGCGAGATGATGAAGGCGCGCGTGGCGTCGCGCCCCCCGTACAAGCAGTACGATACGATGGGTTTCGCGATCGACCGCTTCCAGCGCATCCGCGAGGTGGGCATGCTCGGACAGCTCGGCTCGAACGGCATCATCCCGAAGCTGTCGTTCCTCGTGAACGAGCCGACCTACTACGAGTTCGAGTGGGCCCGCGAGCGCGCGCTCTCGGCGGCGCCGCCGGCGACGGTGGTCTCGCTCGCCAAAGAGCGCACTGTGTACGACACGTTCGAGACCGACGTGACCCTGCCCGAGCCCGCCGCGATGGCCGCGTTCGACACCCTCGAGGCCGACCTCACCACCGACTGCGTCGACCACCGCGACGGCGAGTGCGGCGCGTGGGACTACCTCTCTCACCTCTGGGTGTGCCAGCCGCCCGAGGCGACCGACGCGGGCGCGACCGACGCAGGCCCGCCGCCGTGGCGCTGCGACACCGAGCTCGCGCGGTGGATCACCACCTATTGGCGCGAGGGGCGTTGGGTGACCGACATCTCCGGCGTGCTCCCGCTGTTGAAGGGGGGCGCGACCCACTTCAAGTGGCGAGCGAACGGCCAGTTCGATCCGCGCAAGACCAACTACCTGGTGTCGCTCTCTCTCCGCCTCTCCAACCGCAAGAAGCCCCTGCGGCCGGTCTCGGCGATTCCCCTGGGCAAGGGGGAAACTGGAACCCGGGCTACGACAGCCTGCACCCCGACCTTCAAGTCGACGTGCCGGCGACGGCGAAGAAGGTGGAGCTCTACACGCTCATCACGGGGCACGGCGCCGCGGCAGGGAACTGCGCCGAGTTCTGCGACCACCAGCACCTCTTTGGCGTGAACGGCGCGGTGCAGAAGCGGAGCTTCCCGGGCGCGCAGTCGGCGCTCGGCTGCGCGAACGACGTCGCCAAGGGCGTGGTGCCGAACCAGCTGGGGACCTGGTATTTCGGCCGCGGCGGGTGGTGCCCTGGTCAGGACGTGTTGCCCGGGGTCGTCGACGTCACGAGCTCCGTCAAGCTCGGCCAGGTGAACACCTTGTCGTACAGAACCACGTACGCGGGGCAGGCCGTCGACATCGCTCGCGGCAACATCGTGCTGAGCTCGTACCTCGTCGTGTGGCAGTAGACGCCAGCAGCGCTCGGTTCGACGCGGGGCGGATGGTCGTGGCAAGGTGTGGAGATGCGCTCCCTCTTCGCCCTCACCGCCCTCGCTACGCTCCCCCTCGCCGCGCTCGCGTGCGGCAGCGACACGGTCGGCGATCCGCAGCCACCCACGACGGAGCCGCCGGAGCCCACGTGTGGCGATGGGGTGGTCGCCAAGCGCTTCCCCGGCGGCGACGCCAACGGTCACGCCGATCCGTTCGGGGCGAAGGCCGCGGGACAGGCGCGCGCAGGGCGCCTTCGTAGCCTGACCGGGCTGAAGCGCCCCGACGACGCGCGCAATCGCCTCGTCGACACCGACTTCGTCCTGGCGAACGACACGATCGCGGTGTTCATCGAGGGCGCGCGCGCGAGCGACGGTTACAACCCCTTCGGAGGTGAGATCAACGCGATCGAGGTCGTCGGGGCCGACGGGCGGCCGACGGGCGTGAGCCAATACGGCGAGATGCTCCTCGCGCTCTCGCGGCAGGTCGTGGCGCCCGAGAACGTCACTGTTCTGGCCGACGGCTCCGACGGCAAGGCCGCCGTGGTGCGCTCGTCCGGCGTGCTGAAGAACATCCCGTTCCTCGAGACCTTCCGCGGCCTCTTGCCCGACGAGTACAACTTCCCGGCCGCGCTCGACTACGTGCTCGAGCCCGGCGCCTCCAAGGTGAAGCTGCGGCTGTCGTTCATGAACACTCGGCCCGAAGACCTGACGTTCAGCGGCAAGCAGATGTTCGGCTTCTTCCACTCGAACCGCTCCGCCCTCTTCACCGAGAGCGGCGGGTACGGCGTGCCGAAGGGGAAGCACCCGTGGGTCGGGTACGACGGAGAGCGCACGAGCTTCGCCATCGCGCAGCCCGGCAAGGAGCTCGAGTTCGCCCTCGAGGTCTCCGGCTTCCAGTACTTCCAGGGCTCCGGCCTCACCGCAGAGGCGTGCAAGACCGTGGAGACCGACTACGCCGAGGTCATCGGCGGCGGGCCGGAGCTCGACGGGCTGCTCCAGGCGGTGCAGGCGGCGAACGGCGGCCCCGCGCGCCGCGAGGTGAAGGGCACAGTCGAGAGCGACGACGGCGCGAAGCTCGGCGGCGCCACCGTCGTGGTCACCGGGCAAGACGGGCGGGTGCTCTCGCGCGGCCACGCCGACAAGGACGGCGCGTTCTCCTTGCGCCTGCCGGCCCAGGCCGCCATGGCCCACGCGCTCGTGCCCGGCTACGCAACGAGCCCCGCCGTGAACCTCGCCGCCGACGCGTCCGCCGCGAAGCTCGTGCTCGCGCGGGGCGCGACGCTGAACATCGTCGCGAAAGAGGCGGGCACGAACGAACCGCTCCCGGTGCGCGTGCAGATCTTGCCGCAGACGCCGGTGGCGAAGGCGCCCGTCGCGTGGGGCGTCGTGGAGGAGCCGAACGGCGTGCTCCTCCAGGAGTTCCCGGCCGACGGCGTGGCCAAGGTCGTGGTGCCGCCCGGGGCGCACCGCGTGCTCGTGTCCCGTGGCTTCGACTACGAGCTGTTCGATCAGGTCGTGACGGCCGAGGCCGGCAAGGTGACCGAGGTGCCGGTGACCCTGCTTCGAAGCGTCGACACGACCGGCGTCATGTGCGCCGACTTCCATATCCACTCGAACTTCTCTGCCGACTCCGACGACACGGCGCCCATGAAGGTGCGCGCCGCGGTGGGAGAGGGGCCTGGAGCTCCCTATCTCGAGTGAGCACGAGTGGATCATCGATTTTAAGCCGATCATTGCGAAGCTCGGGCTCTCGAAGTGGGCCTCGAGCTTCCCGTCCGAAGAGCTCACCACGTTCTCGTATGGGCACTTCGGGGTCATCCCGCTCAATCCCATTCCGGGCGCCCAGAACGGCGGCGCGGTCGACTGGATCGGGAAGTCCCCGCCGGACATCTTCAAGCTCGTCCACGAGCGGCCCGAGAAGCCCGCGCTGATCGTCAATCACCCGAACTACCCGGGCTTCCGCGGCTACTTCTCTGCGGCCGTGTACGACTACGCCACCGCGAAGGGCCGCGACGGCGTGTGGAGTGAGGAGTTCGAGGCGATCGAGGTGTTCAACAGCTCCGACTTCGACCGAAGCCGCGACGACTCGGTGAAGTCGTGGTTCTCGCTCCTGAACGCCGGAAAGACCACGTGGGCGGTGGGCAGCTCCGACAGCCACCATTGGCGCAGCGCGAAGGTCGGCTATCCGCGCACCTGCATGAAGTTCGGGCACGACGACCCCAACAAGGTCACGCCCGAGTCGGTGCGCGACTTCATCAAGACCGGGGCCTCGGTCATCTCGGGAGGCCTCTCGATGACCGTCCAGGGGCCAGGCGGCGCGGGCCCGGGCGGCACCGACAAGGCGGGTGCGTACAAGGTCACCGTGTCGGCCGCGAGCTGGGTCGACGCCACCGAGCTCGAGGTGCTCGTCGACGGCGAGACCGCCAAGAAGATGCCGCTCGGCGCCTCGGTCGGCCCGGGCCCGGCGAAGCGCTTCGATCTCACCGTGGACGTCGCGCCCACGACCAGCCGCGCGCGGCACTACGTGGTGTTCGTCGCGAAAGGCGCCCGCGATCTCGCCCCGGTCGCCCCGGGCGACAAGCCCTTCGCGGTGTCGAACCCGATCTTCTTCTGACTTCTCCTGACCGCCGCGGTGCTACACCCCCGCGCGTGCCTGATCTCGTCGAGCTCGACCGCGACCACCCGGGATTCCGCGATCCGGAGTACCGCGCGCGGCGCAACCGCATCGCGGGGCTCGCGCTCGCGCACCGGCCGGGGGCGCCGCCGCCCGACGTCGCCTACGAGCCGCACGAGGTCGCGGTCTGGGGCACCGCGCTCGCGCACCTCACGCCCTTGCACGCGCAGTACGCTTGCCCGACCTACCGCGCGAGGGCCCCGCAGCTCGGGTTTCGCGCCGATCATGTGCCGTCGTTCGCCGAGGTGAACGAGGTGCTCGCGCCTCTCACGGGCTTCCGCCTCGAGCCGGTCGCGGGGCTCGTGACGCCGCGCCAGTTCATGGAGCGCCTCGCCGAGGGCGTGTTTCTCGCGACGCAGTACATCCGGCACCACTCGGCGCCGCTCTACACGCCCGAGCCCGACATCATCCACGAGCTCGTCGGCCACGCTCCCATGCTGGCAGATCCTGGCTTCGCGGAGCTAAACCGCCTGTTCGGCGAGGCGACGCTCCGCGCCGACGCCCGGCAGACCGAGGCGCTCATTCGGCTCTATTGGTACGTGCTCGAGTTCGGCGTCTACGGTCCGCCCGAGGCGCGCCGCGTGGTGGGCGCGGGGCTGCTCTCGTCGTTCGGCGAGCTTGGCCGCTTTGCCCAAGAGGCTGAGCTACGGCCCTTCGATCTCGATCGCGTCGCGGCCACGCCGTTCGACCCGACCGACTACCAGGGCGTGCTCTTCGTCGCCCAGTCGGAAGAGGCGCTGAAGCGCGATCTCGGCGACTGGCTCCGCGCGGTCTGACTTTCCTGCGAGCCGCGGTGAACGCGCGGGCTCTTTCACGAAGGCCGAGTAGACTTGGGGTGTGGGCGGTCGCCCGCGCCTCTCGCTTTGGCTTGGAGCAGCGTCCAGACATGAAGTCTTTCGCGTGGTGGTTCTTGGTGGTCGGCCTCGGCGTCGCGGGGGCTCCGGTGGGGTGCGCTACGGGCGAGCTCGGGCCCGACGAGGGGGAGGAGCCCGGCGCGGTCGACCCGGACGGCGGCGGCCCCGAAGCCGACGGCGCGGCCAAGCCCCCGCCCGGAGGGTGCGTCGTAGGGCAGTGTCCGCCAAATACATGGAATCTCGATGGAAAAACCGACGGGGAGAACTGCGGGTGTGAGTATCGGTGCACGAAGCGGAGCGAAGACGACGAGCTCGACCCCGCTTTCGAAGACGCCAACTGCGACGGCTCCGACGGCGTCGTGGCCACCTGCGTGTACGTCTCCGTGTCGAAGGGAGACGACGCGGGGGACGGCACTCGGCTGAAGCCCCTCAAGACCCTCGCGCGCGCGGTGATGGTGGCCGGCTCGGGCACCAAGAAGAGGCCCGTCTGTGTCTCGGCGGAGAAGTACACCGAGTCGGTCGAGCTGCCCTCCGGCGTGAGCCTCTACGGCGGGTTCGACCAGGCCGACGCCGCCTTCCCGTTTCGGCGCTCGCGAAAGCACGGCACCACCGACATCGCGACCACGATAGTGGCCCCCACCACGGGGCCGCTCGCGGGCGACGGCGTGCTCATTCGTGAGCTCCGCGAGGACATGCACGTGGCGAACCTCACCCTCGAGGTGAAGATCCCCGAAGCCCAGGACGGCAAGAGCGTGCACGGCGTGCGTGTGGTTAGCTCGTCGGGCGGGAGGCTGTTCGTCCGAAACAACGTCTTCCTCCTGGGCCCGGGAAACCAGGGGGTGCGCGGCACCACGGACGCCGCGCCGCCCACGACGCCCGCCGCGACTGGGAACACCGGCGCCGGAGGCTGCTCGAGCTGCTCGAGCGCCCAGCCGGGCGCCGCCTCGCCATCGTGTACGGCCCCCGGGGGTCGAGGGGGCAACGGCGGCGTCGGCTCCGACAGCAGCGGGGCCGCAGGGGCCCCGGGCACGGGCGGAGCCGCCGGCGGTGGCGGCGGGTCCGGCAGCGCGTGCATCTCCTCGAGCGGCGGGAGCGCCGGGCTCACGGGCGCGAGCGCCGGCACGGGGGCGCCGCCAGCCTCCGGTGGTGACGGCGGGGAACCCGTCGGCACGATCGTCAATGGCCTTTACGTCTCGTCTCCTGGGAAGCCTGGCCTGCCGGGAGGGAACGGCGGGGGCGGCGGCGGCGGCGGTGGCGGCGGCGCCTCGGCGCGCAGCTGGCCCATTTGCATCGGAGACGGCGGCGGCGGCGGAGGTTCCGGCGGCTGCGGCGGGGCGGGCGGCCCGCGCGGCGCCGGCGGAGGCGCGGGGGGTTCGTCGATCGGCGTGCTCGTAGGCGGCGGTGCTGCCACGGTCGAGAACAACGTGTTCACCTTGGGGAAGGGCGGGACGGGCGGCGCCGGCGGTCTCGGAGGCGTGGGCCAGCCCGGCGGCGGCGGGGGCGCGGGCGGCTCCGGCGCGTCGAGCGCGGCAGGCGGCGGGCGCGGAGGGAGCGGAGGCGCGGGCGGTTCCGGCTCCGGTGGTGGCGGAGGGAGCGGGGGGCACTCGGCGCGTATCGCCCGCGCCTCGACGGCCACGCTGGTCGAGTCGGGCAACACGGGCACGCTCGGGGCCCCTGGCCCGGCGGGCGCGGGCGGCGGCGGTGGCGCTGGCGCACCCGCCGGCAAGAACGGCGCGGACGGCATCGCCCGCGAGGTGCTCGTCGCGGGGCCCTGACGGCCTCCAAGCGAGGCGCTCAGCGCAGCGGCGGCGGTCGGGCGCCGCCGAACGAGCGGCGGAATCGCCGGAGGCGGCCTGCTACCCCTGGCGAGCCGTGCGGTCCAAGTCCTCGTCAAGTCGCGTGAGCGCGGCATCTACACCGGCTGGGGGTCCCACTTCGCGACCACGCGAGCACCGCTTTCGCGTCCGCGCGACGGTCGGCGGTGCGGGGGGCTCTGGTCCGGATACGCGACGCTCATGGTTCGATGAGCGGCTCGCGGAGGGCGTGTGGTCTCGACGCCGCGGCCCGCGTCGTCCCGGGTTGCCTCAGGAAGTTTGGCCCTGCGCGGACGTTTAGCCTACCCACGGGAGGGTGGACCCGCGGACCGCGCCGGTGACCGTGCTGCTCGGGCTCTTGGTCCTGGCCGTCGCCTGGGCCCTGCTCCAGACGGCGCGCCTCGCCCTTCACCAGCGACGCATGCGCGCGCGGCTCGTCGCCGCGCGGGTCAAGGGGGCGGCCGGCGAGCGTCGCGCAGAGGGAATCCTCGAGCGCCGCGGCTTCCGCGTGCTCCAGAGGCAGGCCGTAGTTCGCTACCCGCTCGGTGTGGACGGCGTACCGGTGGGGGTCGAGGTCCGCGCCGACCTCGTCGTCGAGGACACGAGCGGGCGCTACGTCGCCGAGGTGAAGACCGGCGCGCTCGCGCCGCGGCTCGAGACCGCGACGACCCGGCGCCAGCTCCTCGAGTACCGGATCGCGTTCGACGTGGACGGCGTGCTCCTGGTCGACGCCGACACGGCCACCGTGCGCCTCGTGGAGTTCCCGCTCGCCGGCCGCTCGCGCGCGGTGGCTTCAGGCCGGCTCACTTGGCTCGTCGCGGGGCTCGTGCTCGGCGCGCTCGCGGCGCTGGGCGTCCCGAACGTCGTGGCTGCGCTCTCCGAGCGCTTCTCTTGACGCGCCCAGGCGCCGAGCGCAACAGGACCCTTGGTCGCGCCCCGCACGGCTCGCAACTCGTGGAAAATCCTCGATTATCAAGCGGTTCGTCCGCTAGGCTTCCACGAAGCGCGCCTTGAACGCGACGCGCACGTGATCCGAGACGCGAAACGCGCCGAGGGGCCCCTTCACGTCGTGGCCGGCCAGCTCGCGCAGCGACAGCTCGAAGGACCCGGTGACATCCTCAACGGCCTTCTCGCCGCGGGTCGATGAGGTCGTCGTGGCGGTGCCGTGCGCCTTCGCGGAGCGGCCGGCGGGCGACCTCACCGTGCCCGAGAACGACGAGCCCCGGAGGTGGCCATCGAGCTCGACGTGGGCCTCTTCGCCCTGCCCGCCGAACACCTCGGCCCGCATCTTGGTGAGGATCTGCGCGCGGTCGTCGGCGCTCAGCACGCCCTCACGGAGGGCGCCGTCCTTCATCACCCCGTCGACTCGCAACGCGCCGAGGCGCACCCTCGCTCGCACCGAGACCGCGCCGTCTGCGCGCTCGGCGCTGAGCTCGCTGGCGACCGCGGAGAGGCGCAGATCGTGGGCGAGTCGGGCGAAGAGCCCGTCCGCGGAGGTGAAGATCTCGAGGGTCGAGTGGGACGGATCGATTTCGTAACGCACGCCACCACAGTAACGCTCCGGGCGGCGCTTGGGGGGACCACGTGCACGGCGCAGACCTCGGCTATGACATGGAGCATGCCCGACAAGACCAACGCCGCGCGCGCGCTCGATCGACTCAAGATCCGCTACACCCTGGTCGGGTACGAGGTCGATCTCGCGGACCTTTCGGCCGAGACCGTGGCGCGCAAGATCGGCTTGGCCGAGGCCCAGGTCCTGAAGACCTTGGTCGTGCGAGGGGAGCGCGCCGGCGTGTTCTTCGCCGTGGTGCCCGCGGGGCGCGAGCTCGATCTGAAGGCGGCTGCGCGAGCGATGTCGGACAAGAAGGTCGCGCCGGTGGCGCTGAAGGAGGTGGAGCCGCTCACGGGGTATGTCCGCGGCGGCGTCACCGCGCTCGCCTCGAAGAAGGGATTCCCGGTGGTCGTAGACGAATCGGCCCTCGTGTTCGATGTGGTGAGCGTCTCGGCGGGCGTCCGCGGCACGCAGATCTTGCTCGCGCCTGCCGACTACGTCGCCGCGACCCGCGCGAAGGTGGCGCCGCTCTCGACCACGCCGACGTAGCGCGCCCAACTCTCAGCCGAAGCGCGCCGAGGAGATCCGGACCCCCATGAGCACGTCGGCGTACGGCACCGAGCCCGGGTCGTCGCCCGCAGCGCCCGCAACGACCATGAGCGGGAGCAGGTGCTCTTCCCGCGGATGAACCTCGAGCCCGGAGGGCGCAGCCCGCCACTCTACGAGGCGCGCGTCGCGGCGCTCGCGAGGGAGCGCGACGGTCTCGGCGAGCCAAGCGTCGAACGCGAGCGACGCCGCCCGCGCCTCGCGCCGGCCGAAGCCGCGCATGTTGTGGTAGCTCATGCCGCTGCCGATCACGAACACGCCCTCGTCGCGGAGGGGCGCGAGCGCGCGGCCGATCGCGAGGTGGCTCGCGGGGTCGAGCCCGGCCTTGAGCGACAGCTGCACCGTAGGCACCTCGGCCGCGGGGTAGGCGAGCTTCATAGGCACGAAGACGCCGTGGTCGAAGCCCCGCTCGGGCGCCTCGGCGCTCGCGATGCCTGCCGCGTCGAGGAGCGCGCGCGTGCGCCCTGCCAGCCAAGGGCTGCCCGGTGCCGGCCACGTGAGCTCGTACGCCGCCGGAGGGAACCCGAAGTAGTCGAAGAGCAGGGGGGGGCGCTCTGCGGTCGTCACGGTGGGTAGACGCTCTTCCCAGTGCGCCGACACGACGAGCACGGCGCGCGGTGGCGTGGACGGGAGCCCTCGGAGGCCCCGAAGGTGGGCGGCGAGGCGCGCCAAGGAGTCGGGCTCACCGAACCCGACGTCGACGAAGGGCCAGGGCCCTCCGCCGTGGGGAATGTAGACGGCAGGTGTGCGCGGTACGGACATTTGCGCCATTCTCTACGAGCCGGGAGTGGGGCAAAATACGCAATAAAAGCGAAGGAATGTTCCGCCCTCGAGAACGACGAGCGCGCCACTTCGTCGAAGGCGCCCGACCGTCGTGCATCGTGGACGCGCCCGGCTGGAGAGTCGACGGGCTACACGACCATGCTCTCGCCGAGCTGCGGGACGCGCACGTCTGGGAACCCGCGCTCGCGGAGCCCTTCGGCGAGCGCCTCCTGCGCCGGGCGCTCGCCGTGGACGAGGACGACGGTGCGGAGCGGGCCGCGGTCGCGCACCGCCTCGGCGAACGCGAGCAGCTCGTCGCGTCCGGCGTGGGCGCTGAAGCCGTTCAGCACGTGGACGCTCGCGTTGACAGGGCGCTCGATCCCGAAGATGCGCACCCTGGAGCGCCGCTCGACGAGCCGGCGCCCGAGCGTGTGCTGCGCCTGAAAGCCGACGATGACGATCGCGTTCTGGTCGTGCTCCATCGTCGCGCGGAGGTGGTGGAGCACGCGACCGCCCTCGCACATGCCGCTCGCCGAGAGGATGACGCACGGGTCTGGCGACGCGTCGATCGCCTTCGAGTCCTCGGGATCCGACACGTAGTGGAGATCGTCGAAATCGAACGGGCTCGCGCTGCCGCGGATCGACGCGCGGGCCTCCGCGTCGAGGCACTCGGGGTGCATCCGAAAGATGTCGGTGATCTTCACCGTGAGGGGTGAGTCGACGTACACCGGCACGAGCGGCACCGCGCGCTTCGCTCGGAGTCGCGCGATCGCCATCACGATCTCCTGTGCGCGCTCGAGGGCGAAGGTGGGAATCACGACCTTGCCGCCGCGCTTCGCCGTCCGCGTGAGGATGACCGCCAGCTCGTCGTCCATCGCCTCGAGGGGCGCGTGCACGCGGTTGCCGTAGGTGCTCTCCAGAATGAGCACGTTCACGCCGCTGGGTACGTCCGGATCGCGGAGGATCGGCATGTTCGTTCGCCCGAGGTCGCCGGTGAAGACGACGCGCGCGTTCTGCCCCTCGTCGTCGAGGTCGAGCACCGAGATGGCGCTCCCGAGGACGTGGCCCGCGTCGAGGAGAGAGAGCCGCGCGTCGGGGGTTATCTGCGCGTGGCGGTGGTACTCGCACCCCGTGAAGCGATCGAGCGCCGCGACGACGTCGTCCTCGCCATAGAGGGGCTCGACGCGCTGGAGGTCGTCCGCCCCGCGCTCGATCAGTCGACCGATGTAGTCGGCGTCCGCGCGCTGGATGCGGGCGGCGTCCTGGAGCATGACCGCGCAGAGGTCGCGCGTGGCGGCGGTCGAGTAGATCGCGCCGTCGTAGCCCAGCTTGACCAACATGGGCAGCGCGCCCGAGTGGTCGATGTGCGCGTGAGAGAGGACGACCGCGTCGATCGAGCGCGGATCGAAGCCGAGCGATCGGTTCGCGGCGAACGAGTCGAGTCGGCGCCCCTGCACGAGGCCGCAGTCGAGGAGGATCGAGCTCTGGGCGGTCGACACGACGTGCCGAGATCCCGTGACCGTACCGGCGGCGCCGAAGAACTGTAGCTGAATGGACAAGAAGGGACCTCGCGCGCAGCGGAGACCCCGCCGCGATGAACTGTGGGATGACCGGTCGACTGGGCGAGCGTGAGTCTCGAGGCCGAGGCGTCTGCGTTGGGCTCGGGACCCAGACCAGGTGGACAGCGTCCTCCGATCCCCGTCGAGCCAGCTCAGCGGTCTCGGGCGCGACGCGGGCGCTGCAAGTACGGGGCCGCGGCCCGCCAGCGGACGGCGAGGCGCGCCGGGGCGGCGCTCCTCGTCGGCGCGTGCGCTCGCGCTCGCCCCTCGCGCGGTCCCCTGCGCAGAGTTTGCGCGGGCTCGGCAAGCGCTGCGGCGTCCTCCACGCGCGGCCAACGAGCGCGCTGATTTTGCCGAAATTTCGTGCGTGCGCCCGTGGCACACCGATTGCTGATGGCGAGCCATGACCCTGAAGCGCAACATCGTCGTTGGCTATGACACCTCCGAGCTGGCGGGCCGTGCCCTCGAGGCCGCCATCGCCCACGCGGCGAGCCTGGCGCCTTCGACCGTTCACGTGGTGAGGGCCTTGGCGCTCATGCCGGGCGTCGACGAAGACCAGGGCGCCGCGAACGCGCAGCTGGCTCGCCTCGACTACCAGGCGGAGGCGCTGCGCGAGACGGTCGAGCGCCAGACGTTGCCCGTCGGGGTCACGCTCGTCACGCACGTCAACGTCGGCGAGCCCGCGACGATACTCTCGGACGTGGCGCGGTCCGCCGACGCCGACTTCGTGTTCGTCGGAACCCACGGTCGGACCGGGCTCGCCCGGGCGTTCTTTGGATCCATAGCGGAGCGCACGGTGCGGCTCGCTCCGTGCTCCGTCGTCGTGGTGCGGCCGAAGGAGTCCGACAATGCGCCGCACGTCCTGCCGCCTTGCGAGCGGTGCGCCGAGGTTCGCCAGGCGAGCCAGGGCAAGGTGGAGTGGTGCCAGCAGCACTCGAAGCACGAGTCCCACCACTCCAGCGTCTTGCCGGTCTCGCCGCCGCGCCAGAAGCTCTGATCGCGGGGCAGCCATGTCGGCGCTTCCGATACCTGCGACTGACAGGCGGGCGGGGGCCTGTGCGCACTGCGGACTACCGAGCGGCACGAGCACGTTCTGCTGCTCGGGCTGCGAGAACGTAAACGAGCTCCTCCGCTCGGAGGGGCTGCTGCGCTACTACGAGCTGGGCAGCGGCAACCCCATGACCGAGGGCGCCGCCCGCCCGGATCGCCTTTGGCTCGAGGCCGAGGGCGTCGCCCTCCGCGGCGCGCGCGGGCTCACGAAGGTTGTCCTGGACGTCCAGGGGATGCACTGCTCCGCGTGCGTGTGGATCTTCCAGGAGCTGTTTCGCAGGCACGCGAAGGCCGGTCACGTGCGGGCGACCCCGTCTACCGGGCGCTGCGAGCTCGTGGTCACCCCGTCGTTCCCCCTCGAGACCTTCGTCGACGGCCTGAGCCGCTTCGGCTACCGCTTCTCGTCGGCCAAGCGCGGCGCCGAGAGCCCCCCCGACGACCTCGTCTGGCGCATGGGCGTGTGCATCGCGATCGCGATGAACACCATGATCTTCGCGATTTCTACCTACGCGGGGCTCCGCGAAGGGGCGCTCTATCGGCTGTTTCACACGCTCGATTTCGCGCTCTCCACCGTCAGCGTCGTCGTGGGCGGGGCGGTGTTCTTCCGCTCGGCTTGGGCCACGCTGCGGCGGCGCGCCTTTCACCTCGACTTGCCCATCGCGCTCGGGATCGGGCTCGCGTACGCCTCGTCCGCGCACGGCTTCTTCGCGAGGTCTGGCGCGCAGACCTACTTCGACACGCTGAACGTGTTCATCGCGCTCATGCTCGTCGGGCGCTTCCTGCAGGAGCGCGTGCTGCGCCAGAACCGAGCCTACCTCCTCGAGAGCGACGGCGCCGACGGCCTGCTCGCGCGCCGCGTGCGTGACGGTCATGTGGAGATCGTGAAGGGCCGCGAGCTCCGTCGAGGCGACGTCATCCTCCTCGCGCCGGGCGATCTCGTGCCGGTCGACGCGACCCCGCTCGGGGGCGCCGCGAGCTTCTCGCTCGACTGGATCACCGGCGAGCCCGAGCCAGCCCGCTACGCCGAGGCCGAGCGCGTGCCGGCCGGTGCCTTCCTCCGCCAAGCGGAGGCGACGCGGGTGCGGCTCGCCCAAGACTTCGAGGAGTCGGGTCTCCGCGACCTCCTGCGCGCCGTCCCCGAGGGCCGCGCACAGGTCGAGTTCTGGCAGGCCTTCTCCCGCGCCTACGTCGTCATCGTGCTGCTGCTGGCCGCGGCCACCTTCGCGTTCTGGGCACTTCACGCCGGTCCGTGGCGGGCCTTCGAGGTCTCGAGCGGCCTGCTCATCGTCACCTGCCCATGCGCGATGGGCATCGCCACGCCCTTCGCCTATGAGCTCGCCCACGCGGGGCTTCGGCGCGCCGGGCTGTTCGTCCGCGCCGACGGATTCCTGGACCGCGCGATGGAGGTGCGCCGCGTGGTGTTCGACAAGACCGGCACCCTCACCACCGGGCGGCTCGTCCTCCGCGATCTGGCCCCCCTCGCGGCGCTCTCCTCCCCGAGCCGGCGCGTGCTGTACAACCTCGCGGTGCGCAGCTCGCACCCGAAGGCGGAGGCGATCTCTGCCGCGCTCGTGGGGGAAGACGCGGTCCTCGACGACGACTTCATCACGACGGAGGAGCCCGGTCGAGGGGTGCGCTCGGCCACGGCCTACCTGGGCGCCCCGCCGCGCGCCGTGTCCGGCTCCCCCGCGGATCCCGGCGACGTCGTGTACATGGAGCGCGGCGTCGTGCGCGCCTCGTTCGAGACCGAAGAGGTTCTCCGCGACGGCGCCGAGCGCGACGTGGCGGGGCTCGTCGGCGACGGCTACGAGGCGTTCGTGCTCACTGGAGATCGCGAGGACCGCGCGGTCTCGGTGGCGGCTTGCTTCGACATCCCCGCCGACCGCGTCGTCGCGGGCGCCGATCCACGGGCGAAGCGCGCGTGGATCGAGGCCAACGACGCCGCCAAGACGCTGATGATCGGCGACGGCGTCAACGACGCCCTGGCGCTCGAGGTCGCCCTCTGCTCGGGGACTCCCGCGGTCGATCGCCCCTTCGTCGCGAGCCGCGCCGACTTCTTCTTCACTGGCGCGGGCTTCGAGGGCGTGCGCCGGGCCCTGCGCGTGGCGCGGCGGCTTCGCGGAGTCGTGCGCAGGAATATCGGTGTGGCCATTGCCTACAACGTGGTGACGGTGGCCCTCGCGGCGTCGGGGCACATGTCGCCCCTCCTCTGCGCCGTGCTCATGCCGCTCTCCTCGGTGGGCCTCATCGTGCTCACCATGAGAGAGCTCTCGGCGGGGGCCAAGATATGGACGTCGTAGTTTTGCAGGTGTTCGTGAGTTTGATGTTGGTGGTCGGCTCGATAGCGCTCTTCCTCTTTTCGTGGAAGCAGCGCGACTTCGAGGAGTCCGACCGCCTGGCGCTGCTGCCGATAGAAAAGGAAGAAACCGAGGACGCTCATGAGTGAAGCGACAGAGATCGAGACCTCCGAGGTGAAAGTGACCTACGACGACGACCTGCCGAGGCAGTTCGTCGCCGCGTCCGTCATGTGGGGGATCGTGGGAATGCTGGTCGGCGTCATCGTGGCGCTCCAGCTGGCCTGGTGGCCGGCCAACGTGCACCCGTTCCTCGGCTATGGTCGGCTTCGCCCGCTCCACACGAACGCCGTCATCTTCGCGTTCGTCGGGAACATGGTGTTCGCCGGAATCTACCACTCCACCCAGCGACTCTTGAAGACCCGTATGGCCTCGGACGCCCTCGGGAAGTTCCACTTCTGGGGCTGGCAGGCCATCATCGTGTCGGCGGCGCTCTCGCTCCCCCTCGGCTTCACCCAAGGAAAAGAGTACGCCGAGCTCGAGTGGCCCATCGATATCGCCATCACGGTGGTGTGGGTGGTGTTCGCGGTGAACTTCTTCTGGACGCTGGCGAAGCGCAACGAGAAGCACCTCTACGTGGCCATCTGGTTCTACATCGCGACCATCATCACGGTAGCGCTGCTCCACCTGGTCAACAGCCTCGCCATCCCGGTCATGGCGATGAAGAGCTACTCCATCTTTGGCGGCGCTCAGGACGCCCTCGTGCAGTGGTGGTACGGGCACAATGCGGTCGCGTTCTTCCTCACGACCCCCGTGCTCGGCATCATGTACTACTACGTGCCGAAGGCCGTCGATCGACCGGTGTTCTCCTATCGTCTCTCGATCATTCACTTCTGGTCGCTTATCTTCATGTACATCTGGGCGGGGCCGCACCACCTGCTCAATACCGCCCTGCCTGACTGGGCGCAGACCCTCGGTGTGGTGTTCAGCATCATGTTGTGGGCCCCGAGCTGGGGCGGCATGGTCAACGGTCTCTTCACGATTCGCGCCCGCTGGGAGCGCCTCCGCGACGACCCGGTCCTCAAGTTCTTCGTCGCCGGAATCACCGCGTACGGCATGGCCACCTTCGAGGGGCCGCTGCTATCGATTCGCGCGGTCAGCGCCCTCGGTCACTACACCGACTGGATCATCGCGCACGTCCATAACGGCGCGCTCGGATGGAACGGGTTCTTCGCGGCGGCGATGTTCTACTACATGGTGCCGCGGCTCTACGGCACCAAGCTCCACTCCACGCGACTCGCGAACCTGCACTTCTACCTGGGTACTCTCGGTATCGTGCTCTACGTCGTGTCGATGTGGGTCGCCGGCATCACCCAGGGGCTCATGCTCCGCGCCCTGGCAGCCGACGGCTCCCTCGTCTACCCGACGTTCATCGAGACGCTCATCGCGGTCAAGCCCATGTACTGGATGCGCGTGGTGGGCGGCGGCCTGTACCTCACCGGGTTCATCCTCATGGCCTACAACCTCGCGGTCACCGCGCGGTCGGGCAAGGCCGTCACCACCTCCGTCACCGTCGTTCGCCTCGCCTCGCCGCCGGAGCTCAGCTGGGTGAAGATGCTGACCGCGCCGCCGATCATCTACACGGTGCTCGCGACGACGATGATCATGCTCACCCTCGTGGCGAACGGGTTCGCGGGGGTGCTCTTCGCCTGCGTCGCCATCGCGGTCACCATCCTCGGAGCGTTCGCCGTACAGTCGGCGAGGGCGCGCGGCGAGGCCTCGTGGCACCGCATCCTCGAGGGCCGATCGCTGCTCTTCTCGGCGCTCGCCGCCGTGGCCGTCATCATCGGCGGCGTGGCCGAGATCATCCCGTCGCTCCTCGTGAAGCCCGCCGGCGCGGCCGCCTCGGCCAACGCCGCGCCGTACACCGCCCTCGAGGTGGAGGGGCGCGACGTCTATCTGCGCGAGGGTTGCTACACCTGCCACTCGCAGATGATCCGCTCGCTCACGCACGAGGCGCAGCGCTACGGGGCGCCGTCGGACATGACCGACTCCCAATACGACCACCCGTTCCAGTGGGGGTCGAAGCGCACCGGCCCCGACCTCGCCCGCGTCGGTGGAAAGTACTCCCACGCGTGGCACTACCAGCACATGATCGATCCGCGGGCCATCACCACCGGGTCGAACATGCCGCCCTACAAGCACCTCGAGACGAACTCGCTCGACTACGCGAAGACCCCCGTCAAGCTCCGTGCGCTGTCGCAGGTCGGCGTGCCCTATCGGAGCGACGACATCCTGAAGGCGGAGGAGAGCGCGAAGGCTCAGGCCCGCACCATCACCGCCGAGCTCGCGACGCTGGGCACGAAGACCGAGCCCGACACCGAGCTCGTCGCCGTCATCGCCTATCTCCAGCGGCTCGGGAAGACCCCTCCTCGTACGGCGCCCGTGGCCGAGAAGACGGACAAGCCATGAAGAGTCAAGCCCTCGCGTTCCTCGCGCAGAGCCCACTGCTCGCGCTCCCGCTGTTCGGCCTCGCGCTGTTCTTCACCATCTTCTGCCTCGTCGTCCTGCGCGCGGCGCTGCCCAAGCGTGGGGCGTTCGACGCCGTGTCTACCCTCCCTCTCGAGAAGGACGAGTCCGATGTCTGAGCAAGAGAATCCCAAGGCCGAGAAGCCCGAGCGGCGCGGCGCCGAGACGCCCTGGTGGGAGGGGCCGCTCGAGCACGACTACGACGGTATCCAGGAGGCGAACGTGTCGCCTCCACAGTGGTGGCAAGGTATTTTCCTCGTGACTGTGCTCGCCGCGGGGGTGTACTGGTTCGTGTTCCACACGTTCCACTTCGCGCCCGTCGGGCGCGAGGAGTACGAGAAGGAGGCAGCGCAGATCGCGGCGGCGCAGGCGGACAAGCTCCGCGCGCAGGGGGCGGTCGGCCCGGAGGCGCTCGACACCCTGTCGAAGGACCCTGTCACCCTGGAGAAGGGGAAGGCCACCTTCGCCGCCATGTGCGCGGCCTGCCACAAGCCCGACGGCAGCGGGCTCATTGGGCCGAACCTCACCGACAGCGCGTGGCTGCACGGCGGATCAAACGCCAAGATCTACAAGACCATCACGGAGGGCGTGCCCGACAAGGGCATGCAGGCGTGGCTCCCCACGCTCGGACCCGACAAGACCCTCGCGGTGACCGCGTACGTGCTCACGCTCCGCGGCAAGAACCTGCCCGGGAAGCCGCCGCAGGGCACGCCGGACCCGTGAAGCCCTCGAAGGCTCGGCGCTCGTCCCTCCTCACGGACGGGCGCCACCTGCGCATCGTCACCGCCGACGTTCAAGGGAGGTTCACGCGGGCCCGCCGCGTACTCTTCGCGGTCCTCGTTGCGGTTCTCCTGGTCCTCCCGTTCGTCAAGATCCGCGGCGCCCCGGGGATATGGCTCGACGTCCCGTCGCGCCGCTTCCACATCCTGGGGCTCGCGCTCGGCGCGCAGGACACCTATCTGGCCTTCTTCGCGCTGACCGGCCTCGCCATCACGATCGTCGTGCTCACGGGCCTCCTCGGGCGCGTGTGGTGCGGCTACACCTGCCCGCAGACGGTGTTCCTGGAGGGCGTCTATCGGCCGGTCGAGCGCCTCATCCTCGGCTCGCGGGGGGAGCGGAGCAAGAGCGAGCCCGCGTGGTGGCGCCGCGTCGCGCTCCAGGTCGTTTTCGTCGCCATCTCGTCGGTGGTCGCGCACGTCTTCGTGCTCTATTTCGTCTCGTGGGACGGGCTCGTCACCATGATGCGAGCCGGGCCCGCGGAGCACCTGTCGCCGTTCGTGTGGGCGACCGTGATGACCCTGATCTTCTATGGCAACTTCGCCCGCTTCCGCGAGCAGACGTGCCTCGTGATTTGCCCCTACGGTCGTATGCAGTCGGTGCTGTTCGATCGCGACACTCTCATCGTGGGGTACGACACGCAGCGCGGCGAGCCGCGCGCGCGCGGCAAAGTGAAGGCAGAGGGGGCAGGCGACTGCGTGTCGTGCGACCGCTGCGTCGTCGTCTGTCCGACGGGCATCGACATTCGCGAGGGGCTCCAGGTCGACTGCGTCGCGTGCGCGGCCTGCGTGGACGCTTGCGACGACGTGATGACCCGGCTCGGTCGCCCAAAGGGACTCATTCGCTACGACTCCGAGAACGGCTTCGAGGGCAACAAGACCCGGCTCCTGCGCCCGCGGATGGCGCTCTACGGGGCGCTCGTCCTCATCGGCGCTTTGGTCGCGGTGGTCACGATCCGGCAGCGGACCACGTACGCCGCGAACGTCCTCCGGCTCTCGGGCCCGCCCTACGAGCTCGTGGGCGATCAGGTGCGGAACACTCTCGAGGTGCACATCGTGAACAAGTCCGACGTGCCGGCGCACTTCGACTTTGCCCCGAGCGATCCCCCAGGCGCCGCGCCGCTGACGCTCACGTTCGCCGCCCCGTCGCTCGACCTCGCCCCGTACGAGTCGCGGCGAGTCCCGCTCTTCGTGACGGGGCCTCGCGGGGCTCCGAGGCCGGTGCGCTTTCACGTCCGGCGCGCGGGCGAGGCAGAGGCCATCGAGCTCCAGGCGCAGTTCTTGGGACCCAACTCCCCGTGACGCCGCGGACCCTCCTCGCCCTGGCGCTCCTCGGCCTCTTCGGGGGCACCCACTGCGTGGGCATGTGCGGTCCTTTGGTCGGCCTGTTTTCGTCCAGGCTCGAGGCTCGAGGCGCGCGTCGCGCGCTCGCGCTCGCGGTGTTTCACGGTGGGCGCCTCTCTGCGTACGCGGTCCTTGGGCTCCTCGCGAGCCTTTGGGGGGCGGCCGGGGTGCGCGCGTGGCCCGCGCTCGGCGCCGGCGCGCGCGTGGTCGCGGCGGTGTTCGTCGTCCTCTACGGTTTGCGTCTCGCCGGTGCGCTGCCGGCCGGTGAGGTGCGCCTCCCGCTCGAGGGGCGTCTCGGCGCTCGCGTGCGCGCTGCGCTCGGGCGGTTGCTCCCGCTCCGCACTCTGCCCGCCGCGCTCGCCGCCGGTGGGCTCTGGGCGATGTTGCCGTGCGGGCTCGTGTACTCGGCCGTCGCGGTCTGCGCGAGCGTCGGCGAACCAGGCTGGGGCGCCGTGGGGATGCTCGCGTTTGGCCTGGGTGCGCTGCCGTGGCTCCTCTTCGTCGACGCGTTCGTGGGCTTCGCGCGGCGGCTCGTTCAGCGACCGTGGGCGAGGCGCGCGGCGGGGGTGGCGATCGTCACGCTTGGCGCCGTCGGCGTCGCGCAAGGCGTCCGCGGGGGGCTCGCGCCCTCGGCGGGGGCCGACTGCCACGCTTCGCGGTCGTCTGGCTTCGAGGGGGTGGCGCGTGAGCTCTCGACCCTCGCGCTCGGCGAGCCGGTTCGGTAGAGTGGTGCCCATGACGACAATCCTCGTAGGCGTGGACGGCTCGACACGCACCCCGCTCGTCGTCGAGCAGGCGGCGCGAATGGCCGAGCGGCTCGGCGGGAAGCTGCTGCTCGTGACGTCGGTCGGCTTGCCTCCCGAGGTGCCCGCCCATTTCTGGGCGGTGAGCACGCTCGACCTCAGCGGGATCCTCATCGAGAACTCGAAGAAGGTCCTCGAGGGCATCGTGGCGAAGCTCCCGGCCGACCTCGTTCAGGGCACGCTCGTCGAGATTGGTACGGCGTGGGACATCATCTGTCGCGTCGCCAAGTCCGAGAACGTCGATCTCATCGTCATCGGCTCGCACGGCTACGGCGGGCTCGATCGCCTCATCGGCACCACGGCGTCACGCGTGGTCAACCACGCGGATCGCTCGGTGTTCGTGGTGCGCGAGAAGCCCGCGTCCGCGGGCTGACGGCGCGCCGGTCGAGGTCTGGGCCGGCTGCGTCGGCGCGCCCCGCGAAGGGAGCGCGCCGCGTGGCTCAGGAGCCCGCGCGCTTCGAGCTGCGCGAAAGCCCATACTCGTGAATACGGTACTGGATGGTGCGCACGCTGATGTCGAGCAGGTCCGCGGCCTTGCTGGTGGAGCCGTCGGCGGCCTCGAGCGTGCGCAATATGGCATACCGTTCGATCTCCGCCATCGTGGAGCCCGGAATGCGCAGCCCCCCGAGGGTCTCGGCCGCCGCTTCGAAGGGCAGGTCGTCGGCGTCCACAGTGGGCCCCTCGCACAGCACGACCGCGCGCTCGATGGCGTTCTCGAGCTCGCGGACGTTGCCCGGCCAGCGTGAGGCGACGAGCTTGGCGCGGGCCTTGTCGGTGAAGCCCTCCACGCGCTTGCGGTTCTCTTGCGCGAACTTGCGGAGAAAGTGGTTCGCGAGCACGACGACGTCGCCCCCTCGGAGCCGCAGCGGCGGCATCTCGATGTGGACGACGTTGAGGCGGTAGTAGAGGTCTTCGCGGAACTTTCCGTCGCGTACGGCCGCCGCAAGATCGCGGTTGGTCGCGGCCACGACCCGCACGTCGACCGTGACCGTGTCGTTGCCGCCCACGCGCTCGAACGTGCGCTCCTGCAGCACGCGGAGCAGCTTCACCTGGGTCGCCGGCGGGATCTCGCCGATCTCGTCGAGGAAGAGCGTGCCGCCGTCGGCCTGCTCGAAGCGGCCCGTGCGGCGGCGATCTGCGCCCGTGAACGATCCCTTCTCGTGGCCGAAGAGCTCGCTCTCGAGCAGCGACTCGGCGAGCGAGGCGCAGTGGAGTGGGACGAACGGTTTCTGCGCCCGCGGACCGAGCGTGTGCACGGCTCGGGCGAGCTCTCCCTTGCCCGTGCCGCTCTCGCCGGTGATGAGCACCGTCGCCCGTGAGCCCGCGACCTGCCGGGCGACGCGGTAGACCTTCTGCATCGCGGGGCTCGCGCCGATGAGGCCCTGGAGACCTTCGGCGTCGCGCTCGCGGAGCTGGCGGCGCAGGTTCTCGGCCTCCACGCGCACGTGGGTTCGCTGGAGGGCGCGTTCGACGGCGACCAAGAGGGCGTCGAGGTCGATCGGCTTCGTCAGGTAGTCGTCTGCCCCCGCCCGCATCGCGGCCACCGCGGAGCTCAGCTCCTGCTGGGAAGTGGCCATCAGCACCGGAAGGTGAGGGTCCTGCTCACGGAGCTTCTGCAGGAGGGCCATGCCGTCCATCCGCGGCATCATCAGGTCGGTGACGACGAGGTCGGGGGGGCTGGTGGCTGCGCAGTCGAGGCCCGCTTGTCCGTCCTCGGCCTCCTGGACGGCGTAGCCCTCGGCGCCGAGGAACGCCTTCAACGCAGCGCGCGCGCTCGCGTCGTCGTCCACGATGAGGATCCGTGCCACCTTTTGTTCACTGCGAGACATGCGACCTTACTCGGGAAAAATCTGGCCCCTCTATACATCGCTCGCCGCCAGCGCGCGAGCCGTAAGGTCCCCGGGGCCGCCGTGGAGCGTCGATCCTTCGCGCGCGAGTGTGCTACCAGAGCCCCGATGATCGCCCCGCCCGGCCCCGCGACGGTCCTCGTCGTCGACGACAACGAGGCGAACCGCTCCCTCGCGCGGAGCACCCTCGAGGACGAAGACTATCGGGTCGTGGTCGCCACGGGCGGGGAAGAGGGCGTCGCGGCCTTCGCGCGGGAGGCCCCCGACTGCGTCCTGCTCGACGTGCGGATGCCCGAGGTCGATGGCTTCGCCGCGTGCGAGCGCATGCGCGCGCTGCCCGGTGGCCGCGACACCCCGATCCTGTTTCTCACCGCGCTCCGCGATGTCGACACGTTCGACCAGGCGATGTCGGCGGGTGCGGCCGACTTCCTCACCAAGCCGGTGCGACCGGCCGAGCTCCTCGTGCGCGTGAAGACCGCCCTCGAGCTGCGCCGCACGGGCGCCGAGCTCCGCGCCCACTACGAGCTCCTCCGAGATCAGCGCGCAGCCTTCCTGCGCGTTCAGCTGCAGAAAGAGCGGCTCACCGCGTTCTTGGTCCACGACCTCAAGAACCCCGTGAACGCCATGGACCTCCACGCGCAGCTCCTCCTCCGCGACAAGACGCTGTCCGAGTCGGCGCGCGCGTCCGCTGGGCACATTCGGCGAGAGGCGAGGCGGCTCACGCGGCTAATAGTCAACCTTCTTGACGTGTCGAAGGGCGACGAGGGCAAGCTCGCCCCCTCGAAGGCGCAGGTCGACGTGGCGGCGCTGGTCGCCGACGTGTGCGACGAGCTGGAGATCTCGGCGCGGGAGCGCGATGTCACCCTCGTCCCAAAGATCGAGACCGCCACGGTGTGGGCCGACGCGGAGCTCGCCGGCCGCATGCTGGCGAACCTTGTGGAGAACGCCGTCCGGCACGCGCCCCGCGGGAGCCGCGTGACGGTCGAGGTCGCGCCCTACGATGGCGGCGTCGAGGTGCGCGTCGCCGACTCCGGCGCCGGCGTCCCCGAGGAGCTCCGCGAGTCGATCTTCGATCCGTTCGTGCAGTCCGGCGCGGCCGGAAGCGTGCCCGAGCGGGGCGGCCGCGGCCTGGGCCTCACGTTCTGTCGCTTGGTGACCGAGGCCCACGGCGGGCGCATCTGGGTCGACGAGGGGGCGCCCGGCGCCGTGTTTCACGCGAGGTTTCCGGAGGACACAGACCGTGATTGAGGTGACCTCCGTGACGGACGAGCTCGGCCCCTCCTCGATCGAGGGGCTCTACCGCCACCTGCTCGACACGGCCCCCGACGCGATAGTGGTCGTCGGCGCATCGGGGCTCATCACGCTGGTCAACCAGCAGACCGAGGCCCTGTTCGGCTACGCGCGCTCCGACCTCGTGGGCCGCCCGCTCGAGGTGCTGCTCCCCGAGCGCTTCCGCGCAGGCCACCGCGCGCACATGATGGCGTTCGCGGAGCGCCCCGGCGCGCGCCCGATGGGCTCCGGCCTCACCCTCTTCGGACGCCGCGCCGACGGGAGCGAGCTCGCCATCGAGGTCAGCTTGAGCCCCGTCACCACGAGTCGCGGGGGGCTCGTGTCGGCCGCGATTCGCGATGTCACGGAGCGTCGCCGCATGGAGGCGACCGCGAAGCTCGCCGCCGACCGGCTCGCGAGCGCCGTGGAGAGCACCCAAGACGCCTTCGCGCTGTTCGACGCCGAGGAGCGCCTCGTCCTCTGCAACAGCGTCTATCGGCGCTTGCTCGGCTCGGTCACCGGCGCCCTCATCGGCCGCAGCTACGAGGAGACCGTGCGCGCGTGGATGCAGGACCTCGCGTTCCCGTCCGAGTCGGACCGCGTGCGCTTCCTCGCCGATGGCCTCGCCATTCGCCGCGTGCTCGGCGCGGGCTTCGACGTCCGCACGCGCGACGGTCGGAGCCTGCGCATCACGATCCGCAGGACCCTCGAGGGCGGCATCGTCAAGACCGTGTGGGACCTCACCGACGACGTGCGGCTCGCCGAAGAGCTCCGCGAGGCGCGGGCCGCGGCCGAGGCCGCGAGCGACGCCAAGAGCGAGTTTCTCTCGTCCATGAGCCACGAGCTCCGCACGCCGTTGAACGCGATCCTCGGCTTCGCGCAGCTTCTGCGTCGCGACAAGAAGGAGCCCCTCTCGCACCGTCACCGCGAGCGCGTCGACCAGATCCTGAAGGGCGGCGAGCACCTGCTTCACCTCATCGACGACATCCTCGACCTCGCGCGCATCGAGGCGGGGGGCGTGTCGATCTCGACGGAGCCGGTGGGCGTTCGCGAGGCCCTCCAGGAAGTGGCGGCGACCTTGGCGCCTGCCGCCGCGAGAGCGGACGTCGCCCTCACCGTGGTCGACCCCCCCGATGACGTGCCCATGCTCTCGGTCGATCGCACGCGGTTCATCCAGATCCTCATGAATTTCGGCTCGAACGCCCTCAAGTACAATCGCCCTGGGGGCACCGCGCGGCTCGAGGTCTCGAGCGTCGAGGGCGATCCGCGCCCGCTAGGCGTGTCCCAGCTCCGGGTGCTCGTGCGCGACACGGGCCCCGGCATCGCGATCGAGCAGCAAGGTCGGCTATTCCAGCCGTTCTATCGCGCAGGTCAGGAGACCGGGCCGATCGAGGGGACGGGCATCGGGCTCGTCATCACCCGCCGCCTCGCGCGCCTGATGGGCGGCGACGTGGGCTTCCGCAGCGAGCCCGGCCGCGGCTCCGAGTTCTGGGTCGATCTCCCGACGCACTCCACCGGCGCGCCCTCGAGCGCGCCACGGCACGGGAGCCGCCCCCGCCTCAGCGGCGGCGCCGGTGGCCTCGTGCTCTACGTGGAGGACAACCCCGCCAACGTCGCGTTCATGCGCGACGCGCTCGCCGGCTACGAGGGCCTCGAGCTCATCACCGCGCCCACGGCCGAGCTCGGCATCGAGATCGCTCGCGAGCGGCTGCCCTCGGTCGTGTTCATGGACATCAACCTCCCCGGTATGAGCGGCCTCGACGCCATGCGGCGGCTCCGCGAGATGCCTGAGACCGCCGACATCCCCGTCGTGGCTCTGACGGCGGCGGCCTCCGAGCGCGACCGCCGGCGCGGCGAGCAGGCCGGCTTCTACCGATATCTCACCAAGCCCGTGCGCATCGAGGAGCTCGAGACCACCCTCGACAGCCTGCTAGCGCCGCCGTCGACGCCGCCGCCGAGGTCCACTTAGCGGGCGTCGCGCCCGGGGTGGGTCTACACTCTCGTCGATGACCGCCCCGCCCGCACCCGCACGGCTCTCTCCCGAGGCGGCGCGCGCCGTCGAGGCGGCGGGCGCGGAGACCTTGAGCTACGCGGTGCGCGTCTTCGCGTCGCCGGAGGAGCCCCCGCGCCTCGTGGTCGCGCTCGGTGAAGCCCACGTGAAGCTCGCTCGCGCGTCCGAGCTCGGGAGGGCGGTCGTCGAGCGCTTCGACCTGCGCGGGGTCGAGACGTTCCAGCGCCGCCGCGTGGCGCTCGGCGGCCTCCTCGGCGTGCTCATTCACGCGCCTCGCTCCGCTCTCCGCGCCGTCACGTTCGGCAAGGTCAAGGACAGCACCATCGTGGACGCGCGGGCCCGTCGCGAGGGTCACACGATCGAGCTCGAACAGACCGACGTCGTGCCGATGGCGCTCCACGCCGCGTCGATCTACCTCGCGCTCTTCTTCGTCGTCGCGTGGACCGAGCTCGCGCTCATGCTCTTGCGCGTCGTGCTCGACGCCCAGGTCCTCGCGGACGCCGCCGCCGGCCTCACGGGGGTCGCCCTCGCCTTCGAGCTGCACCTGCTCTTGCTCGTCCCCGCGTGGCTCTCGAGGCGCCACTCCTGGGCGTGGCTCGTCCACCCGGCCGTGGCGCTCGTCACCGTTCGCGACACGCTAATGGCCGAGGGGACCGCGCGAATGATGCGGGATTACCCCGCGCCGCCCGCCGCGCTCGTCATCATGGGGCGCGCCCACCTCGCCGGCTACGAGCATGAGCTCGTGGCCCGAGGGTATCGCCGCGTGCCCTGACCGCACGTTGTGCGCCGCTCGCGCAGCGCATGCGCGGCTCGCCTGTTCACCCGACGAAACGGCCCACAGCGGTGGCGGCACACCGTTTGCTACACGGGTGTCATCATGAGCAAGCCCGTTCCCCCGATCCACAAGTACATGAGCACCTCGCCGCATACGATCGGCGCGGAGCAGACCATCGCGATGGCCGCCAAGGTCATGGCCGAGCACCGCATCCGCCACCTCCCCGTGCTCCACGGCGGCAAGGTCGTCGGCATGCTGAGCCAGCGCGACGTGAACGTCATCGAGACCCTCAAGGACGTGGATCCCAACGTGGTCACGGTCGAGGACGCCATGAGCGGCTCGCCCTACGTCACCGACGCGGAGACCCCGCTCACCGTCGTCGCCGCGGAGATGGCCGAGCACAAGTACGGCTCGGCGATCGTCATGCAGGCCAACCACGTCGTCGGTGTCTTCACGACCGTGGACGCGTGCCGGGTGCTCGCGGAAATCTTCGAGACGAGGCTCCGCTGAGCCGTGGCGCTCCCGCCCAAGCGTGTCCTCGTCGCGCTCGACGAGACCCAACGGCCGGGAGCGGTCTTCGACGGCGCGCGTGAGTTCGCCGCGAGGTACCGCGCTCGGCTCGTGTTCCTGCACGTGGTGGTGCCCGATGACGGGCTCACGCTCCCAGGGCGTGAGCTTGGTCCGGAGCTGGGCGGGCTCGTGCGGCATGCCCAGCGGGAGCTCCGCGAGCTCGCCGACCAGGTACCCTCCGAGAACGTCGACTCGACCGTGGTCGATGTCGGAGAGCCCTGGCGTGTGATCTGTCGACTCGCCACGGAGCTGGGCGTCGACATGGTGCTCCTCGGATCGCACCGAGCGACGGGCGTCGAGAAGCTCTTCGGCACCACGGCGACTTGGGTCGTCGCCAACTGCGATCGCACGGTCGTCGTGCTCCGCGAGACCCCCGCTTCACCTCAGCCCACGTAGTCCGACCGTGCCCCTCGCCTCTCGCCCCCCGCAACACCGCGCGGGGCGAGCTGGCTCAGGCCTTCGCGAGCTCCGCCGCGCGTCGCTTCTCCGCCGCGGTGAGGAAATACACCGCCACGAAGATGAGCCCGAGCGAGAGCCAGTCGTAGACCTTCGGGGGCTTGCCGCCAAGGAGCGCCCACACGACCAGCGTGGCCGTGGTTCCCGCGACCAGCGACGTGAGCCGGTTCACGAGGCCCGCGAAGGTGGCGGTGCGGCCCTTGAACATGAAGATGAACACCGAGAAGAACGCCACCACGCCGAACGAGACGCCCGAGAAGAACGCCCAGCCCCAGTCGGGCCGGGGCGTGCGAATGGCGCCTACGAACTGCCCGACGAGGGGCGAGGTCGCGCCGAACCAGCCGGGGGAGTGATAGAGCACCACGGCCGCGACGGTCAGCGTGATCGACGCGGAGATCTGCTCGTTGCCAAGGAACCCCTTGTTGTCGAGCTTCACGCCCGGCGGTCGGGTGTTCTTGTAGTAGTTCATGATGTAGATGCGGATCGCGTACGCGGTCACGTACGACCCGAGGATCGTCATCGCCGCGACCGACGCGTAGAACGGCTTCTGACCCTCACCGTTCTTCGAGAAGAAGAGGGTGGTAGCGACGGCCGCGATCGCGAACGCAACCCCGAGGTTCTCCTGGGCGTACACGCGCTTCTTCAGGATGCCCTGCCGGATCTGCACCGCGTCGACGAGGCGGCTTATCACGATCACCGCGCCGCGCATGATGACCATGGCGACCATCACCGACACTCCCTTCAGGGAGTACATGAGGGTCGTCGTGGGGATGACCACGGCCGTGCACACACCCGAGGGGATGATGTAGCGGAGCTCGCCCGGGACCGTCCTCCCGAGGAACTTCGTCGGCTCGGAGGTCTCGATGCGGTACCAGCCATTGACCATCGTCACGCCCAGCGCCGTGAGCGTGCCTGCAGCTGTAGAGTACACATTGTACTCGATGTCGGACATGCCGACGCCCTGGAAGTACTTCACCGCGACGCCGGTAATTACGTAGAAGACGAAATAACCGATGCACAGTTGCACGAGCCGGCCCGTGCTGCCGTCCTCGGTCTTCCACATATGCCAGGTCTCCCGCGCGTGCTGTGAGGCGCCGCGCCTCTCGGGTCAGGCCGTCGCGCCGTCCTTCTCCATGCGTACCACGAGCACGGAGCAATGCGCGTGTCGAAGGATCGATTCGGTGACGCTGCCCATGGCCAGGCGATCGAGGCCCGCGCGCGCGTGCGTCGCGCAGACGACGAGCTGGGCGCCGAGGGACTCGGCGAGCTTCACGGTCTCTTGGGCGGCGCGCCCGTCGACCACGATCGCCGTGGCCTCCACCGACGCGGCCGCGAGCCAGGTCGAGAGCGTCTCTTGGGCGGCGGCCCGCAGCTCGCGGATGTCCTCGGCGCCCGGGGTCTGCTCGTAGACCCCGAACGGAGCCAGCACACCGTAGGGGAGAAAGTCGGTCGGGACGTCCAGCGCGAACACCGCCACGAGCCCGACTCCGCGCGCCTTCGCCTCGGCCGCCGCGGCGTGCAGGGCGTGGAGCGAGGTCTCGGTCAGGTCGGCGGCCACGATCACCGGGCCCGCGAGGTGCGCTCCACGCGCCACCAGCACCGGGCACGGCGCCCGCCGCGCGACCTCCTCGGAGACGCTGCCGAGGAGGGCCCGCGCGAGGCCCGTGCGTCCGTGGCTCCCGATCACGAGCACGCTGGGCTTCCAGGAGGTCGCGCGCGCGACGATGGCCGCCGCCTCGTCGTCGCCCTGGTCGACGAACGCGAGCACCTCCAGGCGGCCGGCGCTCTCCGCGCCCTCGTCGCACGCGGCGAAGCGCTCGCCCACGGCGACGCTCGCGCGATGCTCGAGGTCGGTGACGGCGAGCATCGAGCGGCCCGTGTGCTGCGGAAACAGCGGGTGGACGGGCATCACGTTGGGCAGCACGTGGCACACACCCACCTGCGCGGCCTGCGCAGCTTGCCCGGTCGCCGGCGTTTCGGCGCGCCTGGCGAGCCGCGCGGCCTCCGTGAGCGCGAGGTCGGAGGACTCGGAGAAATCGACGGCGACGAGAATTCGGTTCACGCCGCCAGGTTAGTCGCTCGGTCGCCCGCGCGGGGCCGAAATCGAGCGGCGGTCAGGGCGCGGGAGGGGGCTCGGCGTCGACCTCGCTTGCGCCCGCCGCGACCAGCGCGAGCACGTGGGCCCGCACGTCGGGTGGCCACTCGGCCATGTGCGCCGTGAGGCCGGCGGCGTCCTGCGCGTAGAGCGCTCGAGACGCCTCCTCGAAGCCGGGGAGGTTGCCTGCGATGGCCCACGCGAAGCGGCCCGCGGCCTCCCACGCGAGCCGCGCGCGGGCCGCGCCTTGGCCCTTCTTGCTCGCCTCGTGCACCAGCTTGCGCAACGTGACCGAGGGGCCCCCTGGCTGCCGCTCGAGCCACTCCCAGTGGCGCGGCAAGAGGGTGATCTCGCGCCCCACGACGCCGAGCCGAGGCCTCCCGGGCCCCGCGCGTCGCGGCGCGTCGCCGGCCGCGGCCCTCAGTGCGAGCGGGTGGAGGGCGAGCTTCTCGAGCACCTCCGCCTCGGTGCCCTCCAGATCGAAGTCGACCTGTGCGCCGGTCGCGTCCTCGAAGACGAGCACGCCAGGCGCCGCCGCTCCCGTATGGGCGCGAGCGGCCGCGCGCGCGGCGAGCACGACGGTCTGGACGGGGCCCCCGGCGAGCCGCCGCGGACCGGCGAACGCCGTGAACGTGGACAAATGAACCATGGTACTAATCCTCCCAGGAGGACAAATAAACCATGGTAATATTATGTCAAGGTGGCTCTACGCGCGCTTGCGCACCAGGGCCGTCCTGCGCGGCTCCTCGGTGGCGGCGCGGTCCATCGCCGCGAGCGCGTCGTCGAAGTCGTCGAGGTCGCTCACTCGGGGGCCCGCGAGCAGCGTCTGGCGGGGCGCCTCCGCGAGCGCCGTCGGGGCCTGCACGGCGCGCCCGCGCTTCAGGCGCTTCGCGACGACGGAGGAGCGCCTCTGCTTTTTGGGGGCGGTGGCCACGACCGACGGCCAAGCAAACCGTGCGCCAGCGTCTCCGCGCGTCACATCATGGACTTGGAAGCGGGTGGCTTGCAGACTTGCGGGCCCCGGGTGCGGAGGCGAAAGGCGTGGCGTCGTGGTCGCGGTCACCAGACCTCAGTCGCGGTCGTCACGGCGAGGCGTCAAAGCACAGCTCCACCCGGCTCACGATGAGCGTGCCCGACGGGCCGCCCGGGCTGATGCGGAGCAGCACGCCGCCGTTGCCCGGCCGGAAGGCCGACGTGGCGTCGGCGCTGTACCAGCGATACGGGGCCGCGTTGGAGACGAGGCCGCTCGGCGCGGCGCCCGCGCCGTCGAAGGTCATCCACGAGAACGAGCCAGGCGCCGTCGTGTTGAAGCTCCGGCCGAACAGCCCGAGCGTGACTCGGCGCACCGACGCGAGCATCGCCGTGCTGAGCTCCACGTCGATGAACACCGTCCCTCCCATCTCCAGCCCGCCGACTCCGAGGAACGTGTCGGTGAAGCGCGGCACATACCCCACGCCCGCGCGGCTGTACGCGCCCGCGCGCCAGCGCGCTCGGTCGGGCAGGTTGTTCAGCTCGTAGCTCACGCTGGCCGTGGAGGATGGTCCGGAGCCGACCCACTTGAAGCGCGCGGCGTGCGTGCCCAAGGCGCCCGAGACGCACCCGCCCGGGTTGCCCCCGCCCGAGTCGGCGCCCGCGTCGGCCCCGGAGTCCGCGCCCGAGTCGGCGCCCGCGTCGGCCCCGGAGTCGGCGCCCGAGTCGGCCCCGGAGTCCGCGCCCGAGTCCGCGCCGCCCCCGTCGAGCGCACCGTCGAGGGTCGCGCCCGCGTCGCCCGGCGCGCCGTCGCCTGGCGCGCCGTCGCCTGGCGCGCCGTCGCCTGGCGCGCCGTCGCCTGGCGCGCCGTCGGGCAGCGGGCGGCCCGAGTCGTTCGCCGCGGCGTCGTCGCGCGTCGCTCCGTCAGAGGGCCCGAGTGCCCCGCCGTCGGCCGCGTCGCTCGCGCCCGGGGCCGCACCGTCGAGCTCGCTCGTGCACGTCTCCCCGTCTTCGCACGGCGGCGTGCCGCAGCTCGCGAGCGCCGCGGTCAGAGCCAGCGCGGCCCACGCGGCGCGAGCCGGGCACGCGAGGCGAGCGAGACGAGCCGCGGAGCGGCGAGTGGAGCGGAGCGCCATGCGTGCGATCCTACGCCTCCCGTCGTTCGATCTTCCCTCGTGGCCGCCGTCGCGTACGCTGCGGGGATGATTCATCGCTCCCGCGTGTCCAGGTCCGTCGTGCCCGTCGCGCTCGCCGCGCTCCTCACCGCCTTCGTCGCGGTACCCCTCGCCGGCTGCGGCAAGGGCAAGGAGCCGGGCGTGGGCTCGGTGGTCAAGGCCCCGTGGTCCGGGGGCGGAATGTACCCCGGCAAAATCAAGACACGCTACGGTAAGCTCGCGGAGATCGATTTCGACGACGGTGACCACGGGTGGACGGAGGTGACCGCCATGCAGCCCGCGGGCACGCCGCAGCCGACCCCGAGCGATTCGTGCGCGTTCGCCGTGGGCGCGAAGGTACGCGCGCCCTGGAGCCGCACGATGAGCATGTTCGACGGCACGGTCGATCAGGTCCACGGCAAGCTCGTGCACGTCGCCTTCGACGACGGTGATCGCGGCTGGGCGCTCTGCTCAGTCACGCGCGCGCGCTGAGGGGCTGTCGGTCGATGATCCGGGCCGAGCGGACCCTCCGCGCGGGGCGCGCCCTCGTGTACCTCGCGTGGCTGCTTCTTCTCGCGTCGGCGTGCCGCGCGAGAGAGAAGTCGGCGTTGGACGCGGGCCCGCCGGCGGCGTCGAACGCGGGCCCGGCGGCGTCGTCGGCCCCGGGCCCGCCGGCGGTGCCGGACCCCGGCCCGGCGTCCGCGTCGAACGAGGGTCGGCCGCCGAGTCGCCACATGGGCAACCGGATGAGGCCGGGCGCAGTGTGGTCACGTGTGGAAGCCGCCGAGAGGGCAGTTCTTGCGGGCAACTCCGCGCCCCCATTCGTCAAGTATGTCACTTAATGCCAGTTGACACTTAGTGTCACGATGCTAGGTTCTGCTCAACCGAAGGAGCCTCGCATGCGCATTCCGTCCACTGGCCTCACGAAGGCCGAAGTCGCCCACGCCGTCGAGTCCGCCCGCAAAGACGACTGGCCTTGGCGCGAGGGGAAGCTCTTCGCGTACACGTTCGAGGCGGGGGCCGACATCGAGGAGGTCGGCAAGCACGCCTTCATGGCCTACCTCACCGAGAACGGCCTCGACCCCACCACGTTCCCCAGCCTGCGTGCGTTCGAGAACGACCTCGTCGACATGTCGCGGCGCCACCTCGGGGGCGACGAGGCGGTGGTCGGCAACTTCACGAGCGGCGGCACCGAGTCGATCATGCTGGCCGTGAAGACCGCGCGCGACTACGCGCGGGCTCACCGTCCGGGCCTCCAGCGCCCGAAGATGCTCGTGCCCGTCACGGCCCACGCGGCCTTCCACAAGGCAGCCCACTACCTGGGCGTCGAGCTCGTCCTCACCGCGGTCGACCCCAACACGTTCCTCGCCGACGTGAACGACATGCGCGCGAAGCTCGACGACGACGTCGTGCTCGTGGTCGCCTCGGCCTGCTCGTACGCCCACGGCGTGGTCGACCCGGTCCCCGAGATCGCCGCGCTCGCGCAGGAGCGAGGCGTCCTCTGCCACGTCGACGGGTGCATGGGCGCGTTCCTCTTGCCCTTCTTCAGGCGCCTCGGCGCCGACGTGCCCGACTTCGACTTCCGCGTGCCCGGCGTCACCAGCATGTCGATGGACCTCCACAAGTACGGGCTCTGCCCGAAGGGCGCCTCGGTGGTGCTCTACCGCGACGAGTCCATTCGCAAATTTCAGCTCTTCGCGTGCTCGGAGTGGACCGGGTACACGATGATCAACACGACCATCCAGAGCTCGAAGTCGGGCGGTCCGCTCGCGGCCGCGTGGGCGGTGCTGCAGTTCGTCGGCGACGACGGCTACATGCGCATCGCGAAGGATCTCTACGACGCGCACAAGGCGCTCGTCGCGGGCATCAACGCCATCCCCGGGCTCCGCGTGATGGGCACCCCGCAGATGAGCCTCGTCGGCTTCACCTCGGACGAGCTCAGCGTCTTCTCCTTGTGCGACGCCCTGAAGGCCAAGGGCTTCGCTGTGCAGGCGCAGCTGGCGAGCGGCCCCTCGAAGGAGAACATCCACATGACGATCAACCCGGGAAATACGCGGTGGGTCGGGCCGTTCCTCGAGGCCCTCCGCGAGTGCGTCGCGCACGTGCGCGCGGCGGGCGGGGGCGTGAAGCCGCCACGCGACCTCGCCTCGCAGCTCGCGGCGATGATCGCCTCCGACGCGTCGGGCGAGGGGCTCGGCCGCCTCATGGACGGACTCGGCGTGGGCGGCGGCACCGCCCCGCGCGACATGGCCGACGTCAACGCGCTGCTGAACGAGCTCCCCCTCGACGTGCGAGGTCAGCTGTTGGTCGCGTTCGTGGGGCGCATGTTCACCCCGGTGCCGGGGTGAGCGCGTGATCGCCCGCGCCAGCCCCGAGGTCGGCCTCCGCGACCGGAAGAAGGCGGCCGCCCGCGAGACGCTCGAGCGCGTCGCGAAGGAGCTGTTCCACGAGCGGGGCTTCGGCGCGGTCACGGTGGACGACATCGCCGCCGCCGCGAACGTCTCGCGGCGCACGTTCTTCCGCTACTTTCCCACGAAGGAAGACGCGTTCTTCGGCCGCCGGGCCGCGCAGCTCGAGGCGCTCAATGCGCTGCTCGCGGCCCCGCGACCGCGGGAGCTCCCGTTTCGCGCCGTCCGCCGGGCGCTCGTCGCCCTCTCGGAGCAGCACGTGGCGGCGCGCGAGGAGATCCTCCGCGAGCACCGCGTCCTCGCCGCGTCGCCCGAGCTGCTCGCCAGAGACCTCGAGTGGGACCGCCGCGCGCTCGCGGTGCTAACCGCGGCGCTCGCTCGGGGGGGCGGTGAGGGCCGCCGCGCGCGGCTCGCCGCGGGCGCTATCGTGGGCGCGCTGCGGGTCGTCATCGAAGACTGGATTGACGGCGGCGCCACCGGCGATCTGCGCGCGTCCGGCGAGGAGGCGCTCGACCTCCTCGAGGGGCTCGCCCCGCCGCGTCGCGGCTGAGGCACCGCCCGACCCGCACACCGCCCGACCCGCATCGAGGCGCGCACGATGCGCGTCACCGCCGGTCAGAGGCGCGAGAGCCACGCCAGGAAGGGGGCCTCGGCCTCCTCAGGCGTCGTGCCCACCACGCGCTTGAAGGTCGCCGCCCCGGTCGGATCGGCGCGCCTCTCGTCGCGGTACGCCCGGTAGAACGGCCACAGCTCGCCGCGCTCGTCGAGCCACTGGCAGAAGTAGCGCGCCAGCGCGTAGTGGAGCGCCTCGTCGTCGTCGCGAAAGACATCGTCTGCCATCCCGAAGAGCGTCCGCGGCATCGCCTTGGCGCGCGTGGAGCGGCCGCCCAGCGCGGCCTGCAGGCGCGGGAGTCGCCAGTTCTTCACGCCATGGATCTCGCCGGGCTTGGGGAACGTGGGGGCCTCGAAAATCGAGGCGATGCCCTCGTTGAGCCAGGTAGGGGCGTCGGGGAAGTCGGCCTCGACGAGGGGGTGCACGAGCTCGTGCGTGAGGGTGCCGAGGCCGAGGCCCGCGTTCATGACCATCCAGCGTTCCGACGGCCAGTAGAAGCCGTAGATCGAGATGCACTCCTCGTGGATCGCGGCCTTGCAGAACGCCGAGTAGCTCTGCGCGTCGCCGAACAGATACACTGTGATCGCCTCGCCCGGTCGCCGGCCGAAGCGGTCGTTGTAGAATGCAGACAAAGCGCGCGCGGTGAGGCTCCGGCTGGACGCGAAGCCACCGAAGCTGCGCGGCCCCGCGAGCAAGAACACGTCTCCGACCACCGCGGTCGCCGCGCCCGCGCCGAGGCGTCGCTTCGCGTCGACCCCGCGGGCGGTGAGGTCGGCCGCAAGATCGTAGGGCGGGGTCGCGGCGATCTCCGCGCGCGCGGCGGCGTCCGCGGCGCCCGCTTCTCCGAGGGCCGCGGCGTCGCGTAGCGCGGCGAACGACGGGGACGACTCCAGCGGGGGGGGCTCCCGGGTCGGTGGGGCTACGCGAAGCGGATTGCGCGAGGCCGCCTGGGGCGTGGTGCTGCAGGCCGCGATGCCGAGCGCGCACACGAGGCCGAGCCGCGGGAGGAACGACGTGGCTAGAGGACGAGCCATGCCCCTCCTTCGTCACGCGAGGTCGGGGTGTGACATCGGCTCGGCGTCTCGGTCACGCGGGCCCTGGCCGGGGGACGCCGCGCAGGCCCTCCGGCGGCTGAAACCCGGTCGGTCGCCCTCGCAGCGCCCGCGCCACCACGCCCCGCCAATACGCGAGCCCCGCGTCGACGGCGCGCTCCCGCCGGCCGGGTGCGATCGCGTGGACGAGCTCGCGCGCCCTCGTGACGCCGCGGAGCAGGGGGAGGGCCGCCGACAGCGGCGTGGACGGCACGCCGAGCTCGTCGGCGAGCTCCGCGCCGAGGAGGTGGCGGGTCACGGCGCCGCCGAGCGCCGCCCTGGGCCTCGCGAGGAGCCGCTCGATGGGTGTGGTCGCCTCCTCGTGCGGGACTCGGAGCAAGGCGCTCGTCAGCGCGCGCGCGTCGTCGTCGGGGGGCGCCTGCGTCGCCGCGATCACCTCGGCGAGGGCGATGGCGTCGGCCTCGCACGCGGGGAGCAGCTCGGCCGAGACGCCCATCAGGCGGCCTATCACTCGCCAGAGGTGCACGTAGTCGTCGGCCTCCTGGCGGTCGATGCGCGCCCCCAGCGAGCGGAGGCCGTCGATCACGGCGAGCGAGAAGAGCAGCGTGGTCCCGGCCATGTCGTGCTGGTTTATCGGTCGACCCCACTCGGCGGGCCGCCACTTGCCAGAGAGTTCAATCATTCGGCGGACTTGCGCGTGCATGATGCGGACCTTGAGGGTGATCTGGTAGCCCTCCGCGCCCACGTCGGTCCCGTGCGGCTCCGCGATCGCCTGCACGAAGCGCCCGGTCTCCGCGAGGCGCCGCGGCGCCTGGGCGGCGAGACGGCCCGAGAACACGAGGGGCTTGTTCCCCGCGGGAGAGACGTACCCCAGGATGAGCGAGCGGCCCCCGAGCACGATGCCGGCGAGCGGCCCGTACCGAAGGAAGACGCGGCGCCCGCGCTCGGCTCTTACGGGATCGAACCAGGCGGGGGTCTGCTCGGTCTCGTGGAAGAACGCGCGGAGCGCGTCGGGCGCGAGCGGCACCGCGTCGACGCCCTTGGCCGCGCACTCGGAGAAGAGGCGGAAGCCCTCGCCAGGTGGGAGCGCGGCGAGCGCGAGCACCACGGCGTCGGCGAGCGGGTCGCACTCCGATAGGAAGGTCGCGAGCCGGTCGACGCGCGCGCCGAACCGCGCGCGCGCCGCGTCTCTGCCGACGAAGCGTGAGGGGATCACGCTTGGAGCGTAGCAACAGTTCGCGCGCGCCGCTCGCGCGGCTCAGGCCGCCACGAGCTCGATCTCGGTGATCTCCGCCGGGGCCCCCACCCGCATGGGAGGGCCCCAGTATCCCGTGCCGCAGCTCACGTAGACCTGGGTGTCGAGGTGGCGGTAGAGCCCCGCGATGAACGGCTGCTGGAGCTTCACCACGTGGTTCCACGGGAACATCTGGCCGCCGTGGGTGTGCCCCGAGAGGACGAGGGACACGCCGTGCTTCGCGGCCTCGAGCGCCGCGCGTGGCTGGTGGGCGAGCAGCACGACCGCGCGCTTCGTGTCCCGCCCCGCGAGCGCCGCGGTGAGATCGGCCCCGTGGCCGGCGCCGAACTGGTGCGCCGACGCGTCGTCGATGCCGGCGAGGTCGAAGCCGTGCTCGCCTCCGAGCGAGACGCGCTCGTTCCGGAGCGCGCGCACTCCCAAGGTCGACAGGTGGGCGAGCCACGCGTCGGCCCCGGAGTAGTACTCGTGGTTGCCCGTCACGAAGAAGACGCCGTCGCGCGCGGCGAGGTCGCGGAGCGGCGCGACGTGAGCGGCGAGCTCCGCGACGCTGCCGTCGACGAGGTCCCCGGTGATGACGACGGCGTCGGGGGAGAGCGCGTTGATGCGCGCGACCAACGCCGCGATGAAGTCTCTGCCGATGGTCGGGCCGACGTGGACGTCGGAGATTTGCACGATGCGGTAGCCGGAGCGGCTGAGGCCCCGCAGGGACACCTTCACCCGCTGAACGGCGGTCTCGCCGAGGGCGCTGCGCATCCCACCCGCCGCGAGGCCTACCCCGCCAAACGCCGCGAAGCCGCCGAGCAAGCGGGCGAAGAACAGCCGTCGCTCCGGATCACGGAGGCCCGGGCTCGCGAGCGCGGCGGCCCGAAGGCCGACCCGCACGACGTCGCCGGCGGCGACGCCGAGCAAGAGGAAGAACGCGAGCCCCATCCACACGAACGCGGCCCACGCGACGGGAGAGGCGAGGGCGCGAGGCCCGCGCGCGAGGGTCATGCCAAGGACGGTGAGCACCGGCATGCCGACGAGCACGGTGGTCGCGAGGCGGGCCCACCCCTGGGGCAGCTCGGTGTCTCGCACGAGGCGCGCGTAGAGGTAGTAGTGGCCCCCGCCCACGACGAGGGTCATCACGAGGACGAACACGAGGATGCGGGGGAGGTTCATGGGGCGATGCGCTCGGACGCGGGCGGGGAGGTGGTCGCGCGGTCTCGCGTCGCCAAAGCGCGGTCGCGCGGTCGGCAAACGCGGCCCACTAGACCGTAGGATGTCCGGGGCGGCATGGAGGTGTCGAGCCGCGTAAAGTTGGGTAAACCGCGCTGAACGGGCAGCTAGGCGAGGGCCTCGTCGACCCGGCGTTGCAGCTCGATGAGATCGACGAGGTTCTCCACGTAGTCGAGGTCGGTCGTGTCGATGCGCACGATGGGTGAGAGCGTGTAGCCCTCGAACCACTCCTCGTAGAGGCGGTGGAGCCTGCGGAGGTACGCGTCGGGGATCGCCGACTCCATGGCGCGGCCGCGCGACTGGATACGCCGCTTGGTGGCGCGCAGCGAGCACGTGAGCGCGATGAGCAGATCGGGGGGCCGCAGGCTCTCGCGGATGCCTTCGTAGAGCGTGTAGTATACACCAAAGTCGCGCTTGTCGAGCACACCCTGGCGGTGGAGGTTCCGCGCGAAGATCTCGGCGTCCTCGTACACGGTGCGATCGATGACCACGGGGCCCGCGGCCCGGGCGCGGTCGAGCTCCTGGTGGAGCTTGATCTTGTGCGCCAGAAAGAAGAGCTGCGACTGCAGCGCCCAGCGCTTCATGTCGGCGTAGAAGTCGGCCAGGTAGGGGTTGTCGTCGTTCGGCTCGTAGAACGGCCGAAAACCGTAGCGCTTCACGAGCCACGCCGTGAGCGAGGTCTTCCCCGCGCCTATCGTGCCCGCGACCGCGACGTACCGGCGTTTAGGCTCCACACGGCCAGCCTACACGACACCCGGCCCACACGACCCCCACGCTGAGGGCCTCGACGGAGCGGTGGTTGATGGGTCGCCGTCGAGCTTTCCTGGTAGGTTCTGGGTCATGGTCAAGAACCTGGAAGTGAGCCCTGCCGGGGCGAACGACGGTCGATGGCGGCCCCGAGCCGCAGGCGAGGTGTCGCCATGAACGCGTGGCTCGTGAAGAGCGAACCGGCCAAGTACCCGTGGCAGCGACTCGTCGAGCAGGGCCGCACGTTCTGGGACGGGGTCCGCAACTTCGAGGCGCGAAACAACCTGAGGGCCATGAAGCTCGGCGACGTCGCGCTCTTCTACCACTCGAACCACGGCAAGGAGATCGTCGGCATCGCCAAGGTGGTGAAGGAGGCCTGCCAAGATCCCACGACGACGGAGGACTGGAGCGGCGTCGACCTCGCCCCCGTGGTGCCGCTGAAGGTGCCGGTGGATCTGGCCACCATGAAGGCCCACCCGCTGCTGAAGGACATGGCGATGGTGAAGCGCTCTCGCATCAGCGTGACGAAGGTGGAGGCCGCGGAGCTCGCCGTCATCCTCGAGCTCGGCAAGACCAAGCTCCCGAAGGGCTGACGTCGCGCCGCCAAGGACCTGAAGTGAGGCCGAAGGGGCGAACGAAGGTCGAACGCGAGCCGGAGGCGGAGGCGAGGGCTCGCCCTGAAACTCGCCATTTCGGCGGAGACCCGCCACACTCCCCGGCGACCATGAGCCTCTGCCCGACCTGCGCGCGCCCTCGCGCCGACGAAGACCTCTCGGATCTCCGGTGCGTGGCGTGCGCAGCGTGCCGCAGTGAGCTCGGGGGGCGGGTCCTGCGGGACGCGCGTCGCGGGTGGCTCTACGACGCGGCCTTCCGCGCGCTCGAGCTCGCGCGTGTCTACCGCGCCGAGGAGGGCGCTGGCGGCGCGCGAGAGCGGGGGTGCCTCGCCGAGGTCGCGCGCCTGCGTGCTCTGCTCGCGGAGGAGCGCCGCGTCGCGCGCGTCGACGGGCCCGGGCTCGCCAAGGGGGCCGCGAGGCCCGACATGGACTCCGCGGCGAAGCGCTCCGGCTGACCGCGCGGGCCGAGTCGAGGCTACTTCTTCGGCCGCAACAGCTCGCGCACCTCGCGGCACATCGGCGCGTCGCCGCCGTCGAGGCAGGCCCGCCCCACGGCCTTGCCGAGGCACGCGTCGCGATCCGCCTCTGGCCCGCTCGCCGCCTTGCGCGCGCACTCGAGCGCGTCGAAGCAGTCGCTCTTCTCCGAGAAGCATTGGGTGGCCTGCGCCTGCGCGTCTGCCGACCAGGCCGCGAACTTCCCCAGGACCTGCGAGCAGAGCGGCGCGCCATCGCTGCCGCCTCCGGCGCAGAGCTTCTGGCACTGCGCGGTGGCCGTGACGAGCGCTGGCCCGGGCGCGGTCTTCTTGGCGACCTCCCGCTGGCAGTCGGTCCCGCAGGGCGAGTCGCTGCGGCACGCCATGTAGCGGTCGATCGCGTCTTGTCTCCAGACGGTCGCGAGGCACGCGCGCTCGCTCATGCACACCCTGCCACGCACCTCGGCGTCGCCGGGGGTCGCTCCGGGACACGACGCCTCGCGCGCCTTGCGCCGCGCGCACGCGACGTCGTCGGGAAGGGGCGCCGCCACGGCCGACGCGGTGGGGGCGACGCTCGCGCCGGGGTGTGGCCCCCCGGGGACGGCGGGGGGCGGCTCGTTCTCGCCACACGCGGCCAACGCGAGGCCTCCGAGCAGCAGGAGGAGCCGCAGGGCGGCGGACGCGGCGGGAGGCGAGGCGCTCATCGGCGACATCGTGAGCGAGGTACGCTCCAGCGCAAAGAAAGAAGCGACCCGCCGCTCGGCTCGAGGGCGGATCGCTTCATGGTAGCGCCGGGCGCCGGGCGCGGCCTGGCTACTCCGGCTGCGGGAGGTACGACTCGATGCGCGCGAGGAGAAGATCTCGCTGCAGCTTCAGCGGCTTCGGCAGCGTGTCGCCGATCGTGCCGAAGAACTCGTCGAGCGAGGAGAGCTCGTTCTTCCACTCGTCGACGTCGATGTGAGTGGCCTCGTCGACCTGCTCGGCGCTGATGTTCAGCCCGGAGAGGTCGAGATCGCCCGCCTTGGGGACCCAGCCGAGGAGCGTCTCGTGGCCGCCGACGCGCAGGCGCGAGCGGTCGACGATCCACTTGAGCACGCGCATGTTCTCGCCGAAGCCGGGCCAGAGGAACTTGCCGTCTTTGCTCTTCCGGAACCAGTTGACGAGGAAGATCTTCGGCGGGTTCGCGATGCGCGACTGCATCGACAGCCAGTGCTGGAAGTAGTCGCCCATGTTGTACCCGCAGAAGGGCAGCATCGCGAACGGATCGCGGCGCACGACGCCGACCTTGCCGGTGGCCGCGGCGGTGGTCTCGGAGCCGAGGGTGGCGCCGAAGAACACGCCGTTGAGCCAGTTGAAGGCCTGCATGACCAGCGGCACGGTGGTCGCGCGGCGGCCGCCGAAGATGATCGCCGAGATGGGCACCCCCTCCGGATCGTCGTAGAACTTCGAGATGACCGGGTTGTTGGTCGCCGGGGCGGTGAAGCGAGAGTTCGGGTGCGCCGCCTTCTCGGTGGACTTGGGGCTCCACGGGTTGCCCTTCCAGTCGATGAGCTCGGGCGGCATCGGGCCGTCTTTGCCCTCCCACCACACGTCGCCGTCCGGCGTCTTGGCGACGTTCGTGTAAATGGTATCCCGCGCGATGGTCTTCATCGCGTTCGGGTTCGACTCGTTGCTCGTGCCCGGCGCCACGCCGAAGTAGCCGAACTCGGGGTTCACCGCGTAGAGGCGCCCGTCCTCGCCGACGCGCATCCAAGCGATGTCGTCCCCGACCGTCCAGATCTTCCAGCCCTTGAAGCGCTTGGGCGGGATCATCATGGCGAAGTTGGTCTTGCCGCACGCGCTCGGGAACGCGGCGGCGACGTAGGTCATCTCGCCCTCGGGGCTCTCCACTCCGAGGATGAGCATGTGCTCCGCGAGCCAGCCCTCTTTGCGGCCGAGGTAGCTGCCGATGCGGAGCGCGAGGCACTTCTTGCCGAGCAGCACGTTGCCGCCATAGCCCGACCCGCAGCTCCAGATCGCGTTGTCCTGGGGGAAGTGGCAGATGAAGCGGCGCTCCGGGTTCACGTCGAGCGTGGAGTGAAGCCCGCGGTTGAAGTCGTTGGAGTCGCCGAGCATGGCGAGCGCGCCCGCGCCCATGCGGGTCATGATGCGCATGTTGATCGCCACGTAGACGCTGTCCGTGAGCTCCACGCCGACCTTGCTCATCGGCGAGCCCAGGGGCCCCATCACGTACGGCACGACGTACATCGTGCGGCCCTTCATCGATCCGTCGAAGTGCTTCGACATCATCGCGTAGGCCTCGTCCGGGGCCATCCAATTGTTCGTCGGGCCGGCCTCCTGCTTGGTCGGCGTGCAGATGAACGTGAGGTGCTCGACGCGCGCCACGTCGTTCGGGTTCGAGCGGTGCAGGAAGCAGTTGGGCAGCTTCTCGGCGCTGAGGGGCTCGAGGATGCCCTGTTTGACGGCGAGGGCGGTGAGGCTTTCCTTTTCGGCCTCGGAGCCATCGCACCAGACGATGCTGTCGGGCTTGGTCAGCTGGGCCATCTCATTGACCCACTCGAGGAGGTGAACGTTTTTCGTGGGGGGGGCAGCGGAGCTCATGGGCAACGCCATACCGCGTTTTCGCGGACTTGGCACCCAAGGCGCCGAAGATGGCGACACTCATTCGTGAGGTGATAGAACGCCCCCCATGACAGGAGGCCCGCGCGGGTCCATGGTTCTTAGGAGATGCGAGAAGCTCCGCATACGCACACGCCCCTCTCGAGGCTCACGGTCTTCGCGCGCCTAGCTGGTGCGCTCGCGGCGCTCGCGGCCTCCGCGTGCTCGAGCCCCCCGCCGGAGGCGCGCACGCCCGTCCTCGCTGCGCCCCCGCCCAAAGACAACGGCGGGGCCGCCAAAGGGGGCGAAGGCGGCACGGAGCACGCCGCGGCGCTCGAGCAGCTGAAGGTGGCCGCCACGCGACCCCAGACCGACCGGCAGGGCTCGGTCCGGCTCCCGCTCCCCGACGGCCCCTCGTGGACCCGCGTGCGCTTCTGGTCGATCCCGAGCCTCGTCGGTTTCCGCTACGGCAAGGGGCACCACGCGGTCGTCGGGGCGGTGGTCACGCACGTCGACGACAACACGGTGGCCGGGGCGTGCACGAAGTCGTTCGAGGCCTGGGCCACGCCGTGGGTCGAGGCGTTCGAGGTGGAGCTCCACCGCGACTCCCCCATCGCGGTGGGCTGGCGAGCGAAGCCCGTAGACAGCCCGCGCATCGTGGAGATCGACTCGGTGTTCGCGAAGACCGCGACGCTCGTCGCGCGCGACAACTACGCCGCCGCGTACGCGGCCTACCCCGCGTGGGGCAAGGGCTCCTGCCTCATCGTGGGCGTCGCCGTGCCCTCGCGCGGCGAGGACGGCCGGGCGAGGGAGGTCCGCGACCGCTTCATCCACGACGTGCTGCCGAAGGTCGAGCTCACCTCGGCGGACGAGCCGAAGGAGCGGTACTGACCGAATCGGCGTGCGCCCAGCGCGGGCGGCGCGTAGTTTTTTCGTATGGCTTCGCACGTCTCGTGGCGCCGCGCGCGCTCCATCGCTCCTCTCCTTGCGCTCGCGCTCACCGCCGCGGTAATCCCCTTCGTCGCGTGCGGCACTACCCCGGCCGGTCCGGCGACGTCCGATGGGTCGACCGTAGGTCCCGACGCGACGTCGACGGTCACACCAGTCGGCGACGCGGCCCCCGACGCGGCCTCGGAGGACGGCGCGACGCCCGACGCGGAGAGTCCCGCGGACGCGGCGGACGCCGAGCCTCCGACGCCGCCGGTGCCCGGTCAGATCACCCTCGACCCGTCGCGCTCGTTCGACGGCTACCTGAGCGACGTGTTCACGTGGCTCGACTCGCGCGGCAAGCCTCGCTCTGCGGCGCTCGTACGGAACACGGCCCGCGATCCGTCCGGGTACACCGGCGGGTACCTGCGCCAGCTCACTTACGAGAAGCCCGACGGCACGGCCATGACGGTCAAGGGCGGCCGCCCCGACCACCCCGGCTGGGGCTACACCATCAACCACCTGAACGGCACCGGGAACCTCTGGTCGTCGCTCTACCAGTTCGGCACGTACCGTCAGGTCCTGCTCGGACCGCACCACGTGATTCACGAGTTCGCGTTCGACGCGACGGGGTGGCCCAACGGGCCCGTGACGATCGTCCTCCACTGGTTCTTTGCGACAGGCAAGGATCACCCGCTGTGGTCGGTCACGTACGACATGACCCGCGCGCCCGCCGATCGGCTCGACTCCGACGACCGCGCGCCGTATGGCGATCTCGCGTTCGAGAACGGTACGGGGGGCACGGTCGACGGTGTGGCTTGGGGCGACGCCTACAAGTTCAAGACCACGGGCCCCGGCCCGGTCCTCAACTCGTCTCCGTGGGACTACTCGCAACCGAATCGCATTCCGTATGTCCATATGTGGAACAACTCCACGGACTCCGAGATGGGCAGTGTCCAGACCGTCGACTTCACGACGAAGGACGCGGGCGGCACCTGGCTCTACAATAACTGGGGTCGCACGAGCGCGAACAAGGTCGTCGGGCCGGGCTCGCCGGCGACGCAGACCATGCCCATCGATTGGAACTGGCCTTACCAGCTCAATCAATACGAGATCTCATCCGGCGAGACTCGCTCGAAGCGCATGGCGTGGGGCCTCCGCCGCGGGGCAGTGGGCAGTCGGCTCTACGATGCGTATGGCGATCAGCGGCAGGTCTCCGGGTATCCCTACCAGAGCCACTCGAACTACCTCGTCCTCGGGGCCAAGTCGGCCGGCGCGGTGGCCGCGCAGGTCGCGGAGATCGAGGCCAGCCTCGACTCGACGCTCGTCGCCACCCGCGGCGCCGTCCGTCGCGCGGGCCCCGAGGGCATCGCCCGAACGGCGAGCGCGCCCTACGCGTTTGCAGGCTGGAACGCGGTGTACGGCGTGTGGGAGATCGACGCCGACGCCCAGGGCGCCGTGAGCCTCACCGTCACGCCGGGCGCGGGTGGCCTGCACCGACCGGTGTTCGTCATCCACGGCTTCAAGGGCGCGGCGGTGCCCTCCACCATCACGCTCGGGACGGAGACGCTCCGTCGCGACGTCGACTTCTTCCCCAGCCTCGTGCGCTCCACCGGCACGCTGTGGCTCACCCTGGGCCGTGACGTGACCGCGCCGACTCCGCTCGTCGTGACCTCGGCCCCGTAGGCGTCGCTCATGGAGGTGAGCGCGGAGTGAAGGGAATCGAGGGCTGGTTCTCCGAGGACGAGGGCCGATGGTATGCCCGCTTCGCGCGCGGGCTCGTCGGCGGCACGTTCGTGGAGGTCGGCTCGTGGAAGGGGCGAAGTGCCTCGTTCATCGGCAAGATCTGCGAGGCGAACGGCACGCGCCTGGTCTGCGTCGATGCGTGGAGCGGCTCCCGCGACGGCCTCCGCGCGCGCTACGACTCCGCGCTCGCGGTGGAGGACGTCGAGGCGACGTTTCGCGCGAACATGGCGTCGCTCGGCATCCCGGTGTGCGTGCTCGCGACCTCGTCGGCGACCGCGGCGGCGACGCTCGGGCCCTCGAGCGTCGACCGCGTCTTCCTCGACGGCAGCCACGACGAGGCGAGCGTCGCCGAGGACTTGGTCGTGTGGTCCGCGTGCCTGCGCCCCGACGGGCGGCTCGCCGGCCACGACTATTCGCCGAAGCACCCCGCGCTGTGCGCGGCGGTCGACGCCTTCGCGGGCTCGCGTGGGCTCACCGTGCGGCGTGGGCCGAGGTCGATCTACTGGCTCGAGCCGACCTGAGCCCTTCGCGCCCGCGGGCTCACGGCGACGAGACGATCGTCAGGGCGCGCCGACGCACTCGGTGAGGGCCGCGAAGTAGTCCGACAGGAGCCCGTCGCTGATGGAGTGACCGAGTCCGGGGTACGTCGTGAGGCGAGCGTCGGCGCCCTCTCGCTGGAACGTTTCTACCGTGGCAAATCCCCACTTGACGGCGATGACGTCGTCCGCGTCTCCGTGGAACGCGCGCGTCTTTGCGGCCTGCTGTTTTGGGCCCGGGAGCAGCGGACCGGGCAAGGAGCCCGCGACCGGCAGCGCACACCTCACCTCGGCCGCGTAGCGGGAGGCGAAGCCGTACGAGAGAATTCCGCCCTGAGAGAACCCCGTCACGATGTAGCGCTTGCCGCCGACGACCGAGGCCACGGCGCGGTGGAGCCGCTCGAGCGCAGCGCCCACGCTCGCACCGAGCTCCGCGTCGGTCATCCCTTCGCGGAGGTCGAACCACGAGAAGCCCGTGTGGAACGGAGCGTAGGCCTTCGGCACGAGGAGGTGCACCTTGCCCCCGAACCGCCGGTAGAGCTCGCGGAAGTTCTTCGGCGAGTCGCCCCTGCCGTGGATGGCGACGACGATGGGCGCGTCGTCCGGCGCGTCGTTCAGGAAGCTCTCGAACAGCTCGGTGCCCTCGGCCGTGAAGGCGCGCACCTCGGGGCGTGGCGTCTTCTTCGCGGTCGCCTCGCCGTCGGGGCCGGACTGCGTGCGACAGGCCGGCGTCACGGTGAGGGCCCCAAGCCCGAGCCCGAGCAGGCCGAAGGTCGCGAGGCACCGAGAGACATGCCGCGAGACATGCCGCGAAACCTGACCGGAGAGGGACCTCGGGGCGCGCCGTACCATGTCGCGAGTGTACGGGGTGTGCGACTCGCTGCACATCGCCGCGGTGAGCGGACGCGCGCGGGGTGCCCTCAGCGACCGAGCCGCGCGAGGCACCCGTCGAGCGCGGCGTAGAGCTCCGCGCGGAGCGCGGGCGTCGTGCGGTGGCCGAGGCCCGGGTACTCGCGGAGCGTGACCTCGCCGCCGGCGGCCCGGAAGCTCTCGGCGGAGGCGCGGTCCCAGGCGACGTCGACGAGCGGATCGGACGCGCCATGGAACGCGAAGAGGGCGGGGAGCGTGGCGCGGTCAGGGCCCGTGCGTCGCTGCGTGGGGCGGAGCGAGGTCGGCAGCGCGCCCGCGATCGGTAGCGCGCACGCGAGCTCCCCTGGGAACCGCGCCGCGAGGGCGTAGGCGAGGAAGCCGCCCTGCGAGAAGCCGACCACGACGTAGCGTCGTCCCCGCGCGACCCGTTCGAGGCGCACGCGCAGCGCCTCCGCGGCGGCCGCGACGTTGGCGCCCACCGTCGCCTCGTCCATGCCATGGGCGAGGTCGAACCACGTGAACCCCTCCCCGTACGGCGCGGGGGCGCGGGGGAAGTAGAACAGCGCGCGCGTGCCGTATGCGTGGAACAGGTCCGAGAAACTCTCGGGCGTGTCGCCGCGCCCGTGCACTCCGAACACCAGGGGTGCGTCTTCGCCCGCGCCGGCGTTGGGGAGGCGCTTCATGTCTCCGGGCGCCGGGGCGAGCTCGGCGCGCTTCGCCTTGGTGGTCCCGTCGCCTCGGCAGGCCGCGCCGCCCATCATCAAGGTGGCGAGCAGCCCGAGGCTCGCCGCGCGGTTCGCGAGCGAGCCTTCGCGCCGCGGCTCGCTCAGCGCGGCGCCGCGAGGGTGGTGCCGCCGCCGCTCGGGGGCCCGCTGTTGCCCGTATCGAGCACCAGCATGGTCACGAGCGAGGGGCCGTTGCCCGCCACGTTCTCCACGTGCACCCGGTACCGGTGCGAAGGGTCGACCGAGTTTACCACCACGAGCGGCATCGGATCGGGCGCGACGTCCTTCGCGACCATCGCCTGGGTGTTCATGTCCTCGACCGCGAGGTCGATGTTGGTCGAGTGCGTGTCGCCGCCGGCCAGCACGATGGTCGGGCTCTTCACGAAGCGAAGTCCGCTGAAGGCCGTCTTCTCGCGCGGCTTCAGCACCGTGGCGTAAAAAGACCAGTTCTGCTCCTCGTGGAAGACCAGGCCGCCGCGGGCGCGGATGGCGTCGTTGCCCGCGACGCGGGTCGCGCCGTTCAGCGCCTTCGAGAAGGACGCCACGATGGTGTCGCGCGGCACCGAATACCCCCCCGTGCGCATGGTGGCGACCGCGACGAAGTTGCCGCCCGTGCGCGACTTCGAGAGCACGAGCCGGATCTCGTAGGTGCCGTCCGCCGGGGGACGGAACTTCACGACCGGGGTCGCGTCGGCGCTGATGTCGGCCGCGACCGGGTTGCCGTTCGCGTCGACGATGGCGAGGTCGACGTCCTCCGCGCCGGACGAGCCGCCCCCGAGGAGCACGTACTCGTGCGCCTTGAGGAAGCTCTGGCGCATGCTGATCTTCTGCCCTTGCCGCACGAAGGCGCCAAGGATGGCGGAGTGCTCCACGCTGAAGCCGTAGTTCGAGCGCGCGTCGAGGCGTGAGGCGGCGCCCGCGACGAGGCCGACGGCCTCCGTCATGTACTTTCCAGGCATCCAGGTGCCCGACGGCGCGGGAGTGGGCGCTGGCGTAGGCGGAGGCGTGGGCGGAGGGGCCAGCCGGCTCGTGGGCGCGGGCGTGGGGGACCCCTTCGACGGCGGCGAGTCCTGATCGGTGAACACGACCTCGTCGGTGAGGCTCTTCTTCTTGCCGGGCTTCCCCCGCGCTTCTCCCGGAGCGTCGCTCGGGCTTCGCGGCGGTGGCGTCGAGTCACCGCAGGCGGTGAGGGCTGCAAGCAAGGCAAAGCTGGGGAGCGCGGCGCGCGCGCGGAGCCAAGGGTGCATACCTCGAGCGGAACAGGGTCACGCGGCGGATGCAAGCGCGGAGTAGCGTGAGCTACCCCGGTCTCCGGCGTCGGCGAGGCGCGGCGCGCGCGGGCGGCGGGCTGGCCACGGCGGCGCCGGGCGCGATCCCGTGCAGGAGCAGCCGGACCAAGTGCTCGGCGAGCTCGTCGCCTTTGGGAAGGCCGACGAGCGCGGGGGCCCGTTCGCCCATCGCCCGCACGAGGAGCTGAGGCAGGGCCACCATCGCGAGGGTGGAGAGCAGCAGGAGAGGCGGCGGAACGGTCGCGTCGACCGCGCCCTCCGCGACCCCCTCGCGGAGCGTCCCCGCGAGCAGCGCGATGTGCCCGGTCGTGAACCGCGCGAAGAGCCGGTCGAGGCGGGAGGACGGGACCAGTGCCTCGCGGAGGACCAAGCGCACGACGTCGAGCTCGAGCGCGCTCGCGCCGCCGATGCGGGTCGAGGCGCGGCGCAGTCGCGCTTCGACCGTGGCCGCCGACAAAATGGCCTCCTCGAGGTCGCGGAGCAGGGCGCCGTACACCTCCTCGACGACCGCGAGGAAGAGGTCGTCCTTCGTCGGGAAGTAGTAGTAGACCATCCCGACGCTGGTCTTGGCGTCGGCGGCGATCGTCCGCAGGGAGGCGCCGTCCACGCCCTCCGCGAGGAACCTCTCGCGCGCCGCGTGGACGATGCGGGGGCCGATGTCGCTCCTCGGGCGCCCCATCACCCGAGCTTCTTGGAGAAGCGCGCCGACGCGAGCGCGACCAGCGCGGAGAGGATGCAGGCGAGCCAGACGAGCTCGCCCAGCAGGTCGGGGAACGTGCTCCCTTTCAGGACGATCCCGCGCACGATACGCAGAAAATGTGTGAGCGGGAGGCCCTGCGCGATCCACTGCGCGGGGCGCGGCATGGCCTCGAAGGGGAACATGAAGCCCGACAGGAGGATGTTCGGGAGGATGAAGAAGAAGGACATCTGCATGGCTTGCTGCTGCGTCTTCGCCAACGTGGAGAAGAACAGACCGAGCGCGAGGTTCGCGGCGATGAACAGGGAGGCGAGCGCGTAAAGCAGGGGGAGCGAGCCCACGATGGGCACGGCGAAGACGAAGTGGCCCGCGGCGAGGATGAGGCTCATCTGCACGTAGCCGATGCCGATGTAGGGGAGGATCTTCCCTACCACCAGCTCGAGCTTCTTCACGGGCGACACGATGAGCTGCTCGAGGGTGCCGCGCTCGCGCTCGCGGGCGAGGGCCATCGCCGTCAGCATGACCATCGTCATCGTCAAGATTACGCCCACGAGGCCCGGCACCACGAAGACGGCCGTCCGGAGGTCGGGGTTGTAGAGCGTGAGCGGCTCGAGGCGCATCGGCTCGCCCGCGAGCGGCGCGCCGGCGCGTCCGAGGCGCGTGACCAAGACGCGGCTCGAGCGCGCGAGCACGAGCGAGCTCGCCGTGTTGAGGCCGCTCGCCACGATCTGTGGGTCAGACCCGTCGACCACGAGCTGGACGGACGTAGGCTTGCCCCGCGTGACGTCGGAGGCGAAGCGCGCAGGTACGACCAGGCCGATCCGCGCCTGACCCGAGCGCATCGCGCGATCGATCTCCTCGTAGCTGCCCACCTCCCCGACGAGATCGTAGAAACCTGTAGCCTGCATGCTCCTCGCGAGGTCACGCGAGGCGGCGGAGCGGTCTTGGTCGAAGACCACGGTGGGGATGTGGCGGACGTCGGTGTTGATCGCGTACCCGAAGAGCAAGAGCTGCGCGACGGGCAGCACGATCATCATCGCGAGGGTGAGGCGATCGCGTCGGAGCTGGAGCAGCTCCTTCCACGCGATGACGAGCGCCCGCCCCCTCATGACGCCTCTGCCCCGCCCGCCGAGCTCGCCTCGTCGGCCCGCACCATCGCCACGAACGCGTCCTCGACCGTCACGCGCGCCGGGCGCGCCGCGGAGAGCTCCGCGCCCACACTGGCGGCGACCTCGCGCGCGACGTCTTCGGGATCGGCGCCGTCGCGGGTGGCCACGCGCAGCACGTGGCCGTAGTGCGCCACCTCCTCGACCTCCGGGCGCCGCCGGAGCGCGGCCGCCACCTCGGTCGCGCGCGCGATCTCAATCTCGACCACGCGGAGCGCTCGCCGCTCCACGATCTGCCCGGGGGTGCCGACGTCGAGGAGGGCACCGCGGAAAATGAAGGACAGGCGGTGACAGCGCTCGGCCTCGTCCATGTAGTGCGTCGTCAAGAGGACGGTCGTGCCCTCGGCGGAGAGCTGATGGATCTGGTCCCAGAACGCGCGGCGGCTCACGGGATCGACGCCGGCGGTCGGCTCGTCCAGGAAGAGGAGCTGCGGCGCGTGGATGGTCGCGCACGCGAGCGCGACGCGCTGCTTCCACCCCCCAGAGAGCGTCCCGGCGAGCTGCGAGCGCCGCGCCGTGAGGCCCGTGAGGCCGAGCACCTCGTCGACCCTCGCGCGGCGTTTGAAGAGCGGAACGCCGTAGATGCCCGCGTAAAACCTCAGGTTTTCGCTGACGGTCAGGTCCTCGTAGAGGCTGAAGCGCTGGGTCATGTAGCCGATGCGCTCCTTGATGCGCTCCGACTCCCGCGCGATGTCGAAGCCGACGACGGTGCCCTTGCCTCCCGTGGGGTCGAGGATGCCGCAGAGCATGCGGATGGTCGTCGACTTGCCCGCGCCGTTGGGCCCGAGCACCCCGAAGATCTCGCCGCGGTGGACGTCGAGCGAGATGTCGCGCACCGCCACGAGCGCGCCGAACCGACGGGCGAGGTGCTCGGTGTGGATGATGACGTCCCCAGGGTGAGCAGGCGCCTCCGCGGCGGTCATGGCAGAAGCTCCACGAACGCGGGCACGCCGGCGTGGAGCCGTCGCGCGGGGTCGTCGACCCGCACGCGCACCCGCACCACGAGGTTCGCGCGCTCGCGCTCGCTGAAGAGAAAGCGGGGCGTGAACTCGGTGGCGCGCGAGACGTGCTCGACCGCGCAGGGGAACGCCTCCGTCGAGGCGTCGACGCGGAGCGTGCCGCGGTGACCTGCGCGGAGGGGGCCGAGCTTCGCCTGAGGCACGAACACGTCGACGTACGGGTGGAGCGTGTCGCCGAGCGTCGCGATGGGCGCCCCCACGCCGGCGAGCTCGCCTGGCTCCACGTGGGTCTCGAGCACGACCATCGCCGCGCCCGTGTCGGCGCCGGAGCTCACGGACGGCGTCGCGTCCGCCGCGCCCGCGTCGCCCCCGCCCTCGCCCCCGCCCGCGCTCCCGCCCGCGCTCCCTGACCGCACGGAGTAGCGAGCGAGGCGCGCGTCCTCGAGGGCCAGCGTCGCCTCGAGCGCCGCGACCCGTTCGGCGGCGCGCGCGAGCTCCTGTGGCCTGGCACCCGCGCGCGCCCCGGCGACGCGCTGCTCGAGGGCCTGGTGCTCCGCCGTGCTCCGCGCGAGCTCGGCCTCGGCGCGATCGAGCTCTCCCTCGGGCACGGCCCCTGCGTCGCGCAGCGCGCGCGCGCGTTCGACGTTCTTCGCGAGCCACGCCTGCGACGCCGCGGCGGCTCGCGCTTGCGCCGCGAGCGAACCGAGGTCCTCGCGTCGTGCCCCCGCGCGGAGGAGCGCGAGCTCGGCGCGCGCCGCCTCGGCCTCGTGGGCGCGCGCGTCGCGGGCGAGCCGGGCTAGCGAGTCGTCGAGGGTGGCGAGGAGCGCTCCGCTGGCTGCCGGATCGCCCCGGTGCACAGCGACGCGCGTGACGCGGCCGGACACCTCCGCGGCGACCACGCGCTCATCGAGCTCGACGACGCCCTGGTAGCCCGGAGGCGGCTCGCTGCGCTTCGCGCACCCGACGGCGGCGAACGCGAGCAGCAGGGCCGCGGCGTTCTTTATCATACGACCAAGAATACCCGGCCACCCGGCCAGGGCAAGCCGCGAGCTCAGCCTTCGCGCCAGTGGGGCGGGAACGTGGCGTCGTAGCCCGGGAGCGCCTCGATGCGCCCGCACCACGCGGCGATGCGGGGAAACACCGCGGAGAATGGGCCGAGCTCGTGGTCGAGCGTGTCGGCCCCCGGCTTCCCGAGGGCGCGCTCGAAGGTCTTGACCTGCGGGTAAACGAACAGGTCGGCGGCCGAGAGCGCCTCGGTGATGAGGAACGCGCGCGACTCGAGGTCGGCCTCGAGCGCGGACAGCTCCGCCCGGGCGCCGTCGATCGCGAGCAGCACCTGATCGCGCTGGGCGTCGAGGCGGTTGAACAATAGCGGCCGGCTGAACGCCGCGAGCGCCGCGAGCGCGTAGCACTCGTGGTTCATGATCGCGCGCAGGATTTGCCCGGCCTCTTCCGGCGTCTCGCCGAAGAGCGGCGGTGAGGGGAAGCGCCGATCGAGGTAGGTCAGGATGGCGAGTGACTCGCTCAGCGAGAACGCGCCGTCGCGCAGGACCGGCACCTTCCCCCGCGGGTTCATCGCCACGATCTCGGCGGATCTGTGCTCTCCCTTCGAGAACGACAGCAGCCGCGACTCGTACGGCACGCCCTTCACCGCGAGCGCGAGGAGCACCCGCCACGACGGACCGCTGCCACTTCCCCAAAAGATCTCGATCGCCATGGTCGCTCGTACCACGCCGGGCGGCCGCGAGCGCGACCTCAGTCGAGGTGGACGCCCGCGGCGAGGCGCACGCCGTAGGTGCCAAGGCCCGTGCTCGAGTACCCGAGCGGGTTGCTCAGCGGCAGCATGAACCCCGCCCGCAGATAGTAGCCGGGCTTCTGCACGGCGAGGAACGGCTCAAACGCCGCCTGGTACGAGGACCGGGCCGCGAACGTGGTGTTCTCGAGCTCGGCGAAGGTAGGCAGCGCCACGCCCTGCAGGCGCAGGCCGCCGGCGACCACTCCGCCGATCTCCACCTCGCCGGCGTGCAGGATCGCGACCTCGACCTGATCATTGCGACCGAGCGGCGCCATCACCACGGGGACGAGCTCGGCCCGGAGGCTGATGGGCGACCACACGTGCTCGAGCGCCGCCCGGAGCTCGATGGGCACCGTCGACGGGGTGTACTCGTGGAGGTTCCACATCGCGCTCGGGACCTGGGCCGCCGCGTAGGCCTGGCTCCGCTGGGTGCGGCCCGAGAGCAGCGGCACGCCGAGGGCGCCGCCGACCGAGATCCAGGTCGAGGTGCCGATCGGCAGCGTCGCGTGGGCGCCGAGCATGAGGTTGCCGAGCACCGCGGCCGTGGAGTTGTCGATCCCGAGGCCGAGCGGGAGCCGCGCGTCGAGGGCCACTCGCTGAGAGACCGGCACCGACGCGAGCAAGCGCAGCGCGATCACCGAGAGCGCGTCGTCGCCGTCGGTGAACGACGCGGTGTCGAGCCCGAACCTGCCTCGGAGGCTCGACGGGAGGTCGTTCTTTTGCGCGCTCGCGGGCGGCGCGGAAGGTTCCGCCGGGGGCAACTCGGTGGAGGGAGACGCAGGCGCAACCGCCGCGGCCGGTGGCGCTGCCGCCGCAGGAGCGGGCGTCGTCGTCGCCGGTGCCGCGGGAGGAGGCGTCGAGGCGGCCGGGCTCGCGGGGCCGGGGGCGGCCGGGGCGGCGGGCGGCGCGGCGGGCGCCGGCGGCGCGCCCGGATCGGTCACTGGCTGCGCGGCCGCCAAGCGGGTGAGCAAGAGCAGAGCGCCGAGGGTCGTCAGGGTCGCGAGCTTCATCTCGATTCCTTCATAAGTCAGATGTGTGCACGGTGGAGGATACGGTGGCCCGTCCGTGGAGCCGTCGGCGAAGCGCGCGGCCGGTCAGAAGACCCCGCCGAGACCGACGGTGCCGCCGGTGGGGCTGGCCGCCATGGTCGGCGCGAGCGTGGGCTTGCCGTCCCACGCTTGGCGCGCGGGCGCGGTCGCCTCGGGGTGGACCCGCGAGAACACCGCGGCGTCGAGCACCACGGCGGCGGTCACCCCGCTCAGCAGGCCGATCGCCGCGCCCCCGATGGGGCCTCCGCACAGGTAGTCGCCGCCACCTCGGCACCCGTCCACCGCCGCGCCGATCGCCGCGCCAGAGACCGCGCCCAGGATCGGGCTCACGACCCGTGTGCCGAGGCTCGCCGCGAGCATCGCGGGGCGGCCGTTGACCGCGTGCACGATGGGCGCGCCAAGCAAGTACGTGCCGAACGAGGCGACGCCCGCGACAGGGCCGAGCTTCACCGCGGCGAACGCGAGCGTCACCGCGACGGCGTCGGTCACGAGCGTCTGGTAGCCGTACCAACCCCCGTTGGGGCGGGACTCGGCCGTGCACCCTTGGGGCGTCTCGGCGCAGGCGCGGAACGAGATGGCCGGCGCGACGGGCGCGACGGGCGCGGCCGGGGCGCGGCCGGGGCCGGCGGGGGGCCGGGGTGGCGGGCGGAGTGGGCGCGGCTGCCATCGTAGCGGGCGCGGGCAGCGCGGTGGGAGCGATAGGAGCGACGGCGGGAGCGACGGGAGCGGCCGGAGCCGGAGGGGCGAGCTCCACCTCCTCCGCTTGCGCGGTCGTGACCGCGGTGAGCGTGGTGAACATGACGAGAGCGACGAGAGCGACGGAGGCGGGGCGGCGCGTTCGGGCTTGCATGTCTAGGCATAACGCAACGACCGTTCCAGCTGAATTTGTCAACGATTTCAACGAACGAGTCCCCTGCTGGCACAGGGTGGCACGCGCTCCCCTCGCTCCGCTGCGCTCGTCCCAGGACGCGCTGCTCCGGCTCTGCTAGGCATCGAAACGTGGCTCAGCGGCTCGACACCCTCGGTGCGTTCTGGACGGCCGACGGCATGCTCCTGCCGCTCGCGGCCTTGCTGCTCGTCGTGCTGACCGCGACCCTGCCCCCGGGGTCGCGCCGCAAGCTCCTCGTTCCGCTCGCGTTCTTCGCGCTCCACCTCGTGGTGGCGCTCGGGGCGGCGCTCGCCGTGGGTTCCCTCCGGACGCGCCTCGAGCTGCTGGCGCTCTTCTTGCTGACGATGACGACCGCGCGCGGGGCGGGCCTCTTCGTCTCGGAGTCGAGCCTCACGAAGCGCGTCATCCCCCCGATGCCGAAGATCTTCGAGGACCTGCTCCAGGCGTTCCTCTACGCCCTCGCGGTGCTCGCGACGCTGCGGCTCGGCGGGGTCGACATGGGGTCGCTCTTCGCGACCAGCGCCGTGCTCTCGGCCGTCGTCGGCTTTGCCCTCCAAGACACGCTCGGCAACGTCTTCGCAGGTCTCTCGGTGCAGGCGCAGAAGGCCTTCAACGTGGGCGACTGGGTGGAGGTCGACGGCAGCCTCGGCCGCGTCCTCGAGATCGGCTGGCGCGCGACGAAGCTGCGCACGCTCGACGAGGTGGACATCCTCGTGCCGAACGGCGCGCTCGCTCGCCACACGATCCGCAATTTCACGAAGCCCACCGACGTGTCTCGGCGTTCGATCCAGCTGTCCGCGGCCTACGACGCGCCGCCTGAGCGCGTCAAGGCCGTGGCGCTCTCGGCGCTCGAGGGCATCCCCGACGCGCTGACCGATCCCGCGCCGAGCGTGGTGCTCTCGGGGTTCGGCGACAGCGGCGTGCTCTACACGCTCTATTACTTCACGCGCGCCTTCGCGCTCGCCACGTGGACCGACTCGGCCGTGCGCGAGCACGTGTGGTACGCGTTCCGGCGCGCCGGCATCACCATCCCGTTCCCGCAGCGCGACCTCCACGTGATCGACACGTCCAAGGAGGCCCGCGCTGCGCTCGCCACGGCGCGAGCGGGGGAGCGCGAGGCCGCGCTCGCGACGGTGGCCTTCTTCGCGCTCATCCCGAGCGACGCGCTGCGCGCCCTCGCCGACCGCTGCACGAGCCGGCTCTACGCGGCCGGCGAGACCATCTTGCGCCAGGGCGATCCGGGCGACGACCTCTTCGTGGTCCTCCGGGGCGAGGTCGTCGTGCTGCTCGAGGCGTCGCTGGCGGGGACGAGACCTGTCGAGATCGCGCGGCTTGGGAAGGACCAGTTCTTCGGCGAGATGTCGCTCATGACGGGGGCGCGGCGGGCAGCCACGATCCGCGCGACCCAAGAGTGCGAGCTGCTCGTGGTCGGCCACAACGCCCTGAGGCCGCTCCTCACGGCGCACCCCGAGCTGGTCGAGCGGCTCAGCCTGATGCTCGCCAAGCGGCAGCTCGAGCTCGACGAGCGCCAGCTCGAGCTGCCGGTCGAGGCGAAGGCCGACCTCGACGCCCGCTCCACGGAGATCCTCGGGAAGATCCGCGCGTTCTTCGGGTCGTCCGAGTGATCCGTGCGGCCGGGTGGGCCCGCCACGCGCGCGCTCTCGGGGTGAGGTGCTAGGAAGTCGGCGATGAACCCTCGCGAGCTCTCGATCCGGGCCAACGACCTCGTTCAGTCCGTGCTCGAGTGGGCGCCCGCCGCCCCCGAGGGCGAGGTCGCGTCGGCCCCCCCTACGGTGGTGCTTCTCCATGGCTTCATGGACGCCGCGGGCACCTGGGGCGAAGTCGCTCCGTCGCTCGTCGCCGCGGGCTTCCGCGTGCTCGCGCCGCACCAGCGCGGCTTCGGGCGTGCGCCCCGCGTGCCCGAGGGCGGCTACTACTACTTCCCCGACTACGTCTTCGACCTCGCGGACGTCGTCGACGCGTGCGTGCCGCGCGCGAGCGCCTCCGAAGCGCCGCCCCGCGTGTCGGTGGTCGGTCACTCGATGGGGGGCACCGTCGCCACCCTCTACGCGGGCTCGTTCCCCGAGCGGATCGAGCGGCTCGCCTTGCTCGAGGGCACGGGGCCGTTCGACAACCCGTTCGAGACGGCCCCCATCCGCATGCGGCGCTGGATCGAGGACGTGCGCCGCGCGCGTACAGCGAGCGCGCGGCCTGTCGGCACCCACGAGGACGTGCTCGCGCGCCTTGTCCAGAACCACAGCGGCGTCAAGCCAGAGGTCCTCGCGCGGCGCGTGCCCGAGCTCGCGCGGGTGGGCGAAGACGGCGTGCTGTCGTGGCTGGCCGATCCGCTCCATCGCACGCTCTCGCCCATGCCGTTCTACGTCGAGGCCTACAAGGCCTTCGCGCGCCGGGTCGCGTGCCCGGTGCTCTCCGTCGACGGTGGCCCGAGCGGGTTCCAGCCGCCTGACGAGTCCGATCGCCTCGCGTGCTTCGCGTCCGTGCGACGGGAGACCCTGGCGGGGGCCGGGCACATGCTCCACTGGACCGAGCCTGGCGCCGTCAGCGCGCTGCTCGTCGACTTCTTGGGCCCTGCGCGGGACGTTCGCGTGTAGAGTACACATCTCTAGATGTGCGAGCTTGACTCTAAAAATGCGAACCGCGTCCGTTTCGGGCTTGGGACCCAAGAAGCCGAAGGCCGACCTCCTCGTCGCGTTTCGCGGTCCTCGACACCCCGCCGGTCGAATCGTCATCCATAGGCGACCCTGCGCCGGAAAACTCGGGGAGTCGTGCTCCCGGCGGCTGGACTCGACTCCCCCGCGAGAGCCCCGCCGCCCTCGCCGTCGTGGCTCGAGCTCGCCTGTCGGGGCTACGTCTCCGCGAGGGCGCGGCGGATCGCCTCGGCGTCGGCCTGATCTTTCAGCCGACCATGCGACTTCATGAGCAGGAGTCCTTCCAGCGACACCACGTTGATCCCGTCGATGCGCCGCCGGTAGGGCAGCAGCTCGGCCCACGTGTAGCCCGACGCCGAATTCATCACGTCGATCGTGAACTCGTCGTTCACCCGGATGGCGTAGGGCTCCTCGTGCACGGTGGTGTCGCCCGCGAGCTCGAGCGCTGCGCCGTCGGGGAGCTGCGAGAGCGCGCGCACCCACCGCTCCGCGTTCTCGGCCGTCGGCTCGACGAGGATGTCGACGTCCTCCGTGAGGCGCACGATGCCCTGAAGTGCCAGGGCGTAGCCGCCGATCAGCGCGTACTCGGCTCCTTCGCGCTCGAGGAGGGCGGCGACTCGGAGCACATCTTCATACGTCGCCGCACGCGTTCGCTCGTCCATTCGTCCCACTGTGCGTTGGCCTCCTCCTGGGTCTTGTAGCGAAAGATACCTTTCGGCGCGCCGCCGCCGAAGCGGAGCACGAGCGTGTCGAGGCCCGCTCGATCCCCGCTGCCCGCCGCGCGCCGCCCGACTGTCCTCATGCGGTCATTTTGGCAGGCCGCGCGCCCGCGGCAAGCGCGCCGGCGCACCACGCATGAGCAAGCAACGGGGCGACTCACGAGCTGCTAGCGTCTCGCAGCGCGGGACGTTCACGTGTGGAATACACGTTCTAGCGGAACGCCTTGACGAGCTGTGAGAGCCGCTTGCCCTCGCCGCCCTCGAGGATGCCGACCGCCAGCACGTTCAGGCGTCCGGGCTCGGCGAGGCGCGCGCACACGTCGCGCACATCTTCGCGCGTGACCGCCGCGTTTCGTTCCAGTCGATCGTGCAGGGTCTCGAAGCGCTGGAACAGCATCCCGCCCGCATAGAAGCTGCCGATGTCTTCGGGCGAGTCGAGCATGGCCTCGACGTCCCACGCGTTCCGGCGGCGCGCCTTGTCGAGCTCCGCGTCGGTGGGGCCGTGCTCCGCGAGCTCGCGGAGCAGCGCGAGGATCTCCCCGGCCACCTGGGTGGTGCGCGCGTGGAGCGTCCCCGCGGCGAAGTCGATGACGCCCTGGTCTTCGTAGCCATCGAACGAGGCCCCGACGTCGTAGCAGAGCCCCTGCGCGTCGCAGATGCGGTGGTAGAGCCGCGTGGACATTCCGTCGTCAAGCACCCGCATCATGGTGTCGATGGCGGGGCGCTCCGCGCTCGACTCGGAGAACGCGCGGAGCGAGATGCGGAGCTCGGTCTGGCTCGCCATGTTCTCCACGAGCTTCACGCGCGCCTTGCGCTGCGAGGGGCGGAACGCCTCCGGCTCCACCCGCGGGCCGCGCGCGAGCCCCGCGAAGCACTCCTCGCCGAGCGCGCGGGCCTCGGCCACCGTGACGTTCCCGGAGAAGCAGAGCACCGAGTTCTCCGCCGTGTAGTGCCGCGCGTGGTGCTCCTTCAGCATGGCGAGGTCGAACGAACGCACGCGCGCCTCGTCGCCCGTGATGGTGAAGCCGAGCGGGTGATCGGCGCCGAAGATGAGCTCTCGCGAGAGATTGTCGGCGTCGACCTGGCGCCCTTCGTCGTCGAGATCTTCCAGGATTTCCTCGCACACGATGCCCTTCTCGAGCTCGATGTCGAGGAACGCCGGGCCCGTGAGCACCTCGCCGAAATGTCGGCACGCCGGCCCGAGGCTCTCGGGCGGGAGGGTGACCGAGAACACGCCGAAGTCGGAGTGGGTCGCGGCGTAGAGGAAGCTGCCGAGCGACTCGAACGCGAGGTTCACCTCGTGCGCGCTGCGGAGCGTGGAGGTCCCTCGATAGAGCATGTGCTCCAGGAAGTGAGAGAGCCCGTTGGTCGCGGCCGTCTCGAAGCGCGACCCCACGCGCACGTGGAGCGCCACGTGCGCGCGGTGGAGGCTCGGCTGGGGGACGACGACGCCGACGAGCCCGTTCGAGAGCGTGAAGGTCTCGTACGGAATCGGCGGCAAGGCGCGTGGCAAAGCTCTCGTCACTGGACCTCGCACATCACATGCCGTCGTCTTCTTCGTCGGGCGCGGGGCCCGCGTCGCCCTTGCGCTTCTGCCCGACGATCAGCTCCGTGTGCGTCTTGATGGCGTCCTTGGCGGACTCGCGAAGACGCTTCGCGTAGAGCGCGAGCGCCTCGGCCTGCTTGGCCGCCAGGAGCATCGCCATATACGTGTCGCGCTCCTTGTCGAAGTCGGCGCGGGTCACGGGCTTCTGCTCGCGGATCAGCACCACCATGAACCCGTCGTCGACGCGGAGCGGCTCGTCCATGAGCGCGCCCGCCTTCGCGTCGAACGCGAACAAACGGACCTTGGTCTCCGTGTCGCCCGAGAGGCCCGGGATGGGCGAGCCCTGGCGGTTGAACGACGCGCCCGTGAGGGGCTGCGGTCGCTCCTGATCGGTGTCGGGGGTAGGCGCCTTGGGCGGAGGCGCGCCGCCGTCGCCGCTGGTCGAGGCGTCGGCCCCTGCGTCCTTCGGTCCGGCGGGGCGCGCGGGCGCGGGCGTGGGCGTGGGCGCGGGCGCCTTCGCCGCGAGGGCAACGAGCGGGGCGAGGGCCTCGCGGCTGGCGTCTTCGGCCGATTTCCCGCCCTTGACGCTCGCGTGGATTTTCGAGGCCAGGTCCTTCGCGGCTTCGAGCGACTTCGCCTTGAGATACGCCTTCTTGCGTTTCTCCTTCGCGTCGTCGTCCTTGCGGATGACGTGGAACCCGTAGGTCGTCTCGACCACGCCCGTCATCTCGCCGGCCTTGATGGCGTCGGCGGCCTTCTTGAAGGGCTCGACGAACCCGTCGGTCTTGGTGCCCACGTCGCCGCCGCGCATCGCGCTGCCGGGGTCTTGCGAGACCTCGCGGGCGACGTCGGCGAAGGCCTCGCCCTTCTTGATGCGCTCGATGGCCTTCTCCAGCCGAGCCTTCGCCGCGGCCTTCTCGTCGTCCTTCGCGCCCTTGCTGATCTTCACGAGCACGTGGCGGATGGTCGCGCCTTCGACGGTGGCGGCGTTCGTCGCGTCCTTCGCCCAGGCCTCGACGTCGGCCGGGGTCGCCGTCACGCCGTACTTCTCCATGTACGTGGCGCGGACGTGGACGTAGTTCAGGGCCGAGGTGGACTTCTCTTCGAGGTAGCGGTCCCACCCCTCCTGCTCCGACACGCGCACGGGCGTACGCACGAGATCGCGCATGCGCGCGGCGAGCAGCTCGCGCTGCTGCCACTCGCGGAAGTCGGAGGGCGAGCGCCCCGTCATCGAGCGGACGGTGCGCTCGTACACCTTCGTGTCGAAGCGCTTGGTCTTCGGATCGCGGAACGCGCCGTACAGGCCAGGGTTGATGCGGCCGTCGCGAACTCCGAGAGTGTAGCCGAGCTGCGGATTGTCGGAGGGGACGCTGACCAAGATGAAGCCGTTGTAGATCGACTCGGTGACCTCTTCGTCGCTCACGCTGAGGCCAAGGCGGTGGGCCTCGGCGATGAAGAGCTCTCGCTCGATGAGGCCGTCGAGCGAGATCTTGCCGAGCCCCATGCCCTCGGCGCGCGCCGTGAGCATCTCGCCGGACTTCCCGCGGGGGATGAGCAGCCGGTACGAGGCCCGCTGGGTGCGCGGGTCGATGCAGAAGCCGTGGACCTCGCCCACGCACTCTTCCTTGATCGAGCCGAGCTTCTGGCCAGAGTTCGGGCGAAAGCCGATCACGAAGACGAGGATGGTCGCGACGATGATTGCGCCGTACACGACCGACGTGAGCCCGCGCTTGCGAAAGAGGTCCAACATGGGGAGGCGGGCCATACCACGGCCGGACGCTCGTTGAAATGAACGCCCGCCAGACTGGGCCCCCGGCGCGGGGCTCGCGCGCGCGGCCGCTGACGCCAACGCGTTGAATTCGAGCGCCATTTGGCATGCCGAGGCGGCACGAGCCTTGGGCGCCCGCGCCAACCTCGCGCTGGCGCGTCAACCGGCGCTAGCGGCCCGTCGAGGCGCTCTTCTCGACGCTCAGCGCGAACCGCGCCTCCGCGCACGCCTCCTCGAGGGTGGCCACTTCCCGGGTGTAGATGACCTCGTAGAACGTGTCGAGCACGCGCGCGGCGTCGGTCGGATCGCGCATGGGCGCCACCTGGGTGCCGAGCTCGGCGAAGCCCCGCTCCACCGCGGCGGTGGACAGCGCGCGCGCGCGCTCGAACAGCTGCGCGGGCTCGTCGCCGGAGAACGAGGACTGCTCGGCGCGCAGGATGAGGCGGAGGCGGAACGTCCCGTTCAAGGGGGTGCGCACCCGCACGCCCGAGTCGAGAATGAGGTTCTCCCGCGGCCGATCGGCGAGGACGATTTCGTCCCCCAGCGTGCGGTAGACCTCGAGGCCCGACTGAATGAGCGCTTTCTTGAGCTGTTGAGGTGTCACGCAGACCCGGCACGAGCAAGGGCACGACAGACGACGGCGAGAGGCTCGCCGAGTGCCATCAAGAGCGCGCCGCGGCGCTCCCGTCAAGCTTTCTCGGTCCCGCGTGCGGTCCGCGCGGGCGGGGGCGCCCGCCGGAGCCACCGATCGCCGACTTCTGGCGCGATGGGGGCGGGGCGCGCTATCCTCGTGAGTCCATTGACAAAGCGCACTTCCCTCACGCCGCCCCTCGGCATCCCCTCGGCAGGTGTTCACGCCATGCGGCGCGGCGGCGCCCGGCGGGAGGTGTCCGACCGCGTCACGCTCCGTGCGCCCGACCGCGCCCTCGAGGGCTGGGCGCTCAACGTGAGCCGCGGGGGCGTGCGGGTCATCGTGGAGGACCTGGTCGCGCTCGGTGAGGTCTTCGAGATCACCCTCGGCACCGACGAGGACACCCTCACCCGCAGAGGGCGCGTGGTGTGGATCCAGGAGGAGCCCGACGGGATGGTGTTCGGCCTCGCGTTCCTGCTCGCCTCCGACGAGGGGCCGAAGACCGTGCCGCCCCCGCCCCCGGGCTCCCGCACGCTCCCGTAGCGGCCTGCCCCTAGATGGATGACGAAGGAATGAATCATCGGGCCTGATCGAAGATCATGCTCGATGGTTTAGGAGCGCTCGCGCGGCGCTACTTCGCGCACGCCAGCGCCACCGTCTGGGTCTTGCCGCCGACGTCCACCTTGGCTTCGGTGGTCCCGTCGAATGTGAGCGTGAGGGGGCCCCGCCCCTCGCCGCTCACCTGGATCTTGCCGCCCGCCTCTGGGCACGCGCCACGGCAACGGCGCACCCCCTCGACGACCACGTCGAGCGTGGCGCCCGCGACGGTGCCGGTGGACTTGCCGCTGGTGTCGACGCAGGTCCCGCCCGTGGAGAACTGGAGCGTACGCGTGATGGATCGCTTCATCGATCGGTCGCGCGCGGAGACCCCCTCGAGCTCAGCGCGCCACGCCGTGCGGCGCTCTCCCGGCTGGGCGCCGGCGGAGATCTCGGCACGCGCCGTGAACGCGACCCCGGTCGCGCGCCCGATCGTGAGGCCGCTCGCCTTCACGTCGAGGGCGAGGCCCTCGGTGGACTTCGTGTACACCACGCTGACGGTCCCCGAGACGCGTCGGAGGCCGAACGGGCCGAGGCAGCCGTCGAACCGGTAGGCCACGCTACGCTCGGGGAGGCTGTGCGTCACCGTGAGGCACCCGGCCGGGAGAAACACGGCGCGCGCCCCGTCGCCGATGTCCGCGGGCTGGACCCCGCCGAGCCGGCCACCGAGTCCCTCTGCGCTGAGGGTGAGCGTGCCCGCGCCGCCTCCCACGAGCGACGCCGCGAGGAGCTCCACGTCGCCCTCGGCGCTCGCCACGTCGGTGCCATCCTTCGCGAACGTGATCTCGGGATCGGGCTCGCTCGGCCCGCAGCCGAGGCCCGCCACCGCGGTCGCCAGGCGGATCGCGAGAGCGTGTCTTCTCCAAGGGGACCCGGATCGCGAGGCCACGCTCGGAGCATGCCACGGTCGGCGGGGGAGCGCATGGGTTCCCGCAGAGCGCGGTTCCCCGAGGTGCGGGGGCCGAGGGGGCGCGAGCGCGTGGACGGCGCGAATGTGCGCCGCCCGCGGACCTGATGCGCTACGACCGTGGCATGGCCGCGAACGAGACCCGCACGCGCTCGCTCAACTGGTTCGTGCGCGGCGGGGTACTGCACCTGCCGGACGGCGCGAGGGTCCCGATCGATGTCGAGTCGCTCGTGGTCGGTCGCGATCCCGGCGCCGCCGTGCCCCTCGCCGACGCGGAGGTGAGCGCGCTCCACTGCGAGCTCCGCGCCGTGACCGAGGGCATCGTGCTCCGCGATCTCGGCAGCACCAACGGCACCTTCATCGGCAAGGTGCGTGTGCGCGAGGTGGTGCTCGGAGAGCGCACGGAGATCGACGTCGGCCAGACGCGGCTCGTGGTCGAGCCCTCGGGCAAGCGCCGCGTCGACCTCGGGTTCTCCGCCAGCTTCGGCGAGCTCGTCGGCTCGTCGCCGCGAATGCGTCGCCTCTATGGGGTCCTCGAGAAGGTGGCGCCCACTCCACTGAGCTTGCTCATCTTGGGGGAGACCGGCACCGGGAAAGAGCTCGTCGCGCGCGCGGTGCACGACGCGTCGCCGCGCAAGGGCGGCCCGTTCGTCGTCGTCGACTGCGGCTCGATCCCCGCCACCTTGGCCGAGAGCCTGCTCTTCGGTCACGAGAAGGGCGCCTTCACGGGCGCGACCGAGCGGAGGAAGGGGGCGCTCGCCGAGGCGAGCGGCGGCACGCTGTTCCTCGACGAGCTCGGGGAGCTCCCCGTCGAGCTGCAGCCGAAGCTCCTCCGCGCGCTCGCGGAGCGCCAGGTCAAGCGCGTGGGGGCCACGACGTTCGAGCCCATCGACGTACGCCTCCTCGCGGCGACCCGAAGGGACCTCGGCGCCGAGATGAACGCCGGTCGCTTTCGCTCCGACTTGTTCTTTCGTATCGCGCAGATACGCGTGGAGACGCCCGCCCTCCGCGAGCGCCTTGTCGACATCCCGGACATCGTCGCCGCCATCTGCGCGCGGCAGGGGCTCGCCGACAAGGCCGACGTCGTGAACGGCTGGATCGAGAAGAACCGGGCCCAGTACGACTGGCCCGGCAACGTGCGGGAGCTCGTCAACGTGGCGTCCGTCGCCGCGACGCTCGCCCACGCGCCGGAGGCCTTGGACGACGTGCTCACCTTGGCCCACGCGCCAGAGCCCACGCGCGGTGGAGCGTCAGGTGGAGCGGCAGGTGGAGCCGCGGAGGCGAGCTTCGCCGACGCCAAGCGCGCCGCGGTCGCGCAGTTCGAGCGGAGCTACTTCCTCGAGCTGTCGGCCTCGACCGGCGGCAACGTCAGCGAGATGGCCCGCCGCAGCGGCATGGAGCGCCACCACGTCCGCGCATACCTCCGGAAGCACGGCGTCCGCTAGGACCGCAGCTCTCGGCGAGCCGCGCGGCTGCGCGCCGCGGGGGGGCGCTCAGCTCAGTACTGGCAGACGTACGGGCGTGTCTTGCCCGCCTCGTCGCGCGCGCGCACGAGGCGTGTGTCGTACCCCCCGCGTGTGAGGTCGAGGTAGGCGCGGCTCGGGCCGGTCGCCTGGGGCTCCTTGTCGGCCCACATGGGCTCTCGGCGCGAGGTGGGCGCGGCCTCGTCGTCCCAGAGGAACGCCGTCGCGCCGGCTGCGCGCGCGAGGCCGATCCACACGCCGGCGAGATCGGGCGAGAGCCGCGCGATCTCGCGGGCCAGCTCCTCGCGCTCCTCGGGGCTCTCGAGCAGCACGAGGCGGGCGCCAAAGGACGCGCAGCCCGCCGCGGCCTCCGGCTCCAGCGCCGGCGCCGGGACGAAGAGGTATCGCTTGGTCGTCGGCGAGAGGCGCACGCACACGCCCCCCGGACAGCCCTCGGCGCGGGTGCCAGGTGGCTCCCTCTCGCAAACGACGTCGGCGGGGGACGCTCGTGCGCAGGGCGCGGCTCGCCAAGGTGACGTGGCGCCGCGGCGCGCGATGAGGCACCCAAGCTCGCCGCTCGCGCCGGCCTCGGCGGGGAAGGACTGCCCCGGATCGGCGCGCGCGAAGCAGCCTGGGCACGGACCTGTCTTGGGGGGGGCAGGGTATCCAGGCTCACCGAGCCCGCGCTCGGGCGTGTACGCCTCGGTGGTGAGATCTTTCACGAGCCCCACCCAGTAGTCGCCCGCCGGCACGATCGCGTCGACCGACGCGATCTCGTCGGCGCCCCCGAAGGTGACCACGTGCGCGCCAGCCGCGCGGCAACGCTCCGCCGCGGCGGCGTAGCTGTTCGTCGAGCCGGCCAAGAAGTAACAGTGCTTCGTCGCGAGTCGGACGCCGCCCTCGCACACCAGGGCGCATGTGGGAGAGCATCCGAGCGCGCCCACGTCGCCGGGATCGCAGGCCTCTTCCGGCGCCGCGCCCGTTGGACCGTCGACGTAGCCGTCGCCGCACCGGCCGCCGACCGCCTCGGCAGGGAACTCCCGCAGATCTGGCAGGCAGGCGGCGACCAGGAGCGCGAGCGCGAGCGCGAAGGTCGCGGGCGCTCGGCGGAGGGGGCGGAGGCGAGGCGGCAAGCCTCTATCGTACCGCTGCGCACGCCTCCCCGCGCAGGAAGGGCTCGTCCTGCCCAAAGTTGGCTATTGTTTCTGAGTGATGGGGCAACCCACGACCCGCGACCCACGAAAGCCGCCGGAGAGCGGAGCCGGCCGCGGCGTCCGCGGCGGTCACCCCGCCGCGCCGCGCCCCATCCTGTTGCTCGGCCGCGGCGGCATGGGGCGGGTCGAGCTCGCCGTGGAGCGGGGCCCAGGGCAGACGAGGCGCCTCGTCGCCGTGAAACGCCTCCTCGCCGAGCTCGTAGGGGATCCGGACAAGCGCGCGCTCTTCCACCGCGAAGTGACGCTCGCCAAGCGCCTCGAGCACCCCAACGTCGTCCGCACTCGGGGGTCCGGCGAGGAGGATGGCGAGCCCTTCCTCGTCATGGACTTCGTCGACGGCGTGCCGCTCGACCGGCTCCTCGCGGGCGCGGGCGACCCGCTCGACCGCGCGCTGCCGCGGGAGCTCGCGGCGTACGTCGTGGGGCGGGTCGCGCTCGGACTCCACGCGGCGCACGAGCTCCGCGACGAGGGTGGGGCGCCGCTGAACCTCGTTCACCGGGACGTCTCGCCGCACAACGTGATGGTCTCGCGCGAGGGCGACGTCCTGCTGCTCGATTTTGGCGTGGCCAAGGTCGACGCGGAGGGCGCCCTGACCAAGACCGGCGACGTGAGGGGCAAGACGGCCTACATGTCCCCCGAGCAGGGCCTCGGCGAGCCACTCGACCGGCGGTCCGACTTGTTCGCGCTCGGCGCCGTGCTCTTCGAGTGCGTCGAGGGCGAGCGCATGTGGGGTGAGGGCACCGAGCTCGACGTGCTCCGGCGGCTCGCCCTGGACTCCCCACCGACGCTCCCGGGCGACGACGCGCTCGTCGATCTCCACGCGCGCATGGTCGCGCGCGAGCGCGCGGAACGCCCGGCCACCGCCGAGGAGGTCGCACGCGCGTTGGGTCGCTTCGCCGAGACCGCGGACGTCGACGACAGTGTCGCGCGCGCCCGTCTCGCAGAGCGCGTGGAGCGCATCGCGGGCGACGATCTGCGCGCGCGCGCAGACGTGATCGGTCAGGCGCTCGGCGCCCTCGGCGCGGACGCTCGCGTCGTGGAGATGCCCGCCTCGACGCGCCGCGGGGCCGAGGCCACCCCTCCTCACGGGCTCGCGGCGAGGACCTGGGGGAGAACGCTGGGGGTGGTGGCGCTCGCGGCGCTGATGGGCGGCGCGGTCCTCGGCGCGCTGCGCGTGCGCGCGGACGCGCGCGCAGGCGTGCCCGCGGAGACCACGAGCTCGACCGGCGAGGAGAGGCGTCCGCCGAGCGCGCTGCCCGCGGCGGTCTCGCCCCGCGCGTCGAGCACGTCGGTCGACCCACCGCACGAGCCTCACGCGCTCGCCTCTGGCGCGCCCGCGGCCTCACCCTCCTCGCCCTCCTCGAGCGCGTTCGCAGGCGGTCGCGTGCTGGCCCACCCCCTGACGAAGCCTTCCCCGTCCGCGCCGTCGCCGGCCTCGTCGGCCTCGTCACCGGCCGCCGCGCCTCCCATCCCCCCCAACAAGCCTGCGTTGAATGTCGATCCGACCCCGTTCTAGGCTCGCGTTCGTGTTGGCGGGCGCCCTCGTCCTGGCGAGCGCGCCCCCTGCGCGTGCCGACGGGCCCGACGACGCCGCGACGGACCTCGAGGCGTCACGCGCGCGCTTCAAGCGAGGCATGGACCTCTACGTCGCTGGCGATTTCGCGGGCGCGATCGTCACCTGGGAGGCGATCTACGCGGAGCTCGGCCGTGAGCGTGGCTACCGGCTCGCGTTCAACATCGCGCGCGCCTACGACGCGTTCGGAGATCCGTCGCGCGCCGTCGAGGGGTACGCGGCGTATCTCCAGGAGGTAGCCCGCCGCCGCCTGGCCGCAGAGTCGTTGCCCGAGCTCGTGGAGAAGCAAGCGCGCGACGCCGAGGCGCGCGTCGCGGAGCTCCAGCGGACGCGCGGCAAGCTACGCGTCCCGGAGGGCCCAGTCCCCGTCGAGGTCCGCGTCGACGGCGGCGCGCCGCGCCTCGCCGGGTTCGTGGCGCTCCTCCCCCCTGGCAAACATGTCGTGGTCTTCGGCGTCGGGGCGTCGTCCACGCGCCACGACCTGGCGCTCGAGGCAGGCGAGGAGCGCACGCTGACCCCGACGGTGCCGCCCGCTGCGCCGCGCGGCGTGGACGAAGGGGCTCGCGCTCGGCCCCCCTTCCGGTCCGAGGTGCGCACCGTGCGACCCTTCTCTCCCGTGTGGATCTACGTAGCGGCGGGCACCGCGGCGGTGTCGGTGCTGCTCCCCGCGATCCAATACGGCCGCGCCCTCTCCACGGCGAGCCAGCACGACGCGTCGGGCGACGCGCTCGAGCGCGAGCGGCTCGCGGCCGACTACGCCAGCCAGAGGAGCGCAGCCTACGCGAGCGTCGCGCTCCCGATCGCCTTGGGCGCGGCGACGGCGGGCCTCGGGCTCGTCTATGTGCTCGGCGCCCGCAGCGAGACCGTGCGGGTGAGCCCTCAGGGCCTCGGCGTCATGGCGCAGTTCACTTACTGAGCGTGCCCAGGGTGCGCCTCTGCGCCGCGCCGCGCCGCCTGGACTCGTGCATCAAGGCTCCGCGATCTTGTCCCGCAGCCGCTTGGTCACGTGCGGGTAGCCCTGGCCGGGCGTCGTGAGCATGCGGTGGAACTGCTGGTAGTAGTTCTTCGCGAGGCTCGAGCCCTCCGTGCGAATGTCGACGACCTTGAAGCCGCCGGACGCCGAGCTCACGATGTAGTCGACCGTGACCGGGCTCTCCCGCGGCTTCGTCTTCGACTTCGCCTCGGTGCGGATCGTGGTGTCGTCGCCCGCGGCCCGCGCGCCCTTGTAGGTGACCTCGTAGTCGAGGGTCTTGCGGAGGTTCTTCTTGTAGTTCCGGGCGACGAGCCTGCGGAGAAGCTCGGTGACCTCCTTCTTCTGGTCGCCGGTGAGGGAGTCCCAGTGGTTCTGGCACTGGCTGACCCGCGGGGGGCAAGGCAGGCCGAACGTGCGCCGCGCGAGCGCGTCGTAGTCGACCATCCGGTCGAGCTCGCTGGAGATGGTCGTGTCGCGCGTCGGGCTCGCCGGCTGCTTCATCAGCGCGGCGAGTCGGCCGTGCTCTTGCTCGACGAAGGCCTGCGCGTTGGCCTGCGCGCCCGCGGGCGAAGCGAGCCCGACGAGCGTGAGGCATGCGGCCGCGGCGACGAGGCGGCGGAGCGTGCGGCCGAGCGAGGCCGTGGTCACGTCGAGGGGAGACGAGGGCGGCGGAGAGGGCGACGGTTTCGTCATGGCGAGACTCCTAGCAAGCAACGTGCCGAGCGTAAAACCGAACGGGCAAGCGGGGTCGTCGGGGTGTGCGGTGCGATGGCGACCCACACGGTAGACGAACGCGCCCGGGCGTCGATTCACCCCACCGACCCAAGCGCTTCGATGCTCTCGCTAGGCTTGGAGCAGATCTGGCGACGACCGGTCGCCCTCGGCGTGCGGGAGGCTCACGGAGAAGATCGCTCCGGCGCCCTCGGGAGAGCGCACCTCGATGCGCGCGCCGAGCTCGGCGTGGTCCTCGACGATTCGCTTCACGACGGCCAGGCCGAGCCCCGCGCCCGTCGCGCGGGTCGTGTAGAACGCGTCGAAGATGCGCGCGCGGTCCGGTGCGGCGATGCCCGGGCCGCCGTCCTCGACCTCGACGAGCACGTCGTCATCGCGCGGCTCCACTCGGATCGTGACCTGCGAACCTGCGCGGGTGACCTGCACCGCGTTGCGCACCAGGTTCCAGAGGACCTGCTTCATCTGCGCGGGATCACACACGGCGAGCGCGGGTCCTTCGGGGCCGATGAAGCGCACCTCGACGTCGCCCGAGGCGCTCCGCTCCGAGTGCGAGGCGAGCGCGCGGACCTCTCGGCCGATCCGGGCGAGGTCGACCACCCGGGGGCTCGGCGCGCGCGGTCGCGCCAGGTCCATCATGTCGGTCACGAGGTCGTTCAGGCGCAGCGACTCGCGGGAGATGATCGCGCAGAGTTGGCGGTCCTCCTCGGAGAGCTCGGCCGACTCGCGGAGCATCTCCACCGAGCCCGAGATCGAGCCCAGCGGGTTGCGGATCTCGTGGGCCAGGCCGGCCGCGATGCGCCCGAGCACAGCGAGGCGCTCGGCCTCCTCCGCGCGCGCGGAGGCGAGCGCGAGCGCGCCGCCGGTCCGCGTGAGTCGCTCGGCGAGGTAGCCTGCGAGCGAGGCCACGAGCCCGATGCCGAGCACGTTCGTGGCGAGCGGGTAGGCCATCGCCTCGAGGGTGGTCGCGTACGCGGCGCCCAGCTGGTCCGAGGGCGGCCGCAGCGTCTGGGTAGCGAAGGCGAGGCAGAGCAGCACGTAAACCCCGATGCCCGAGAGCGCCGCGATCGCGGCCCCTCGCAGGCCCACGAGGACCGCCCCGAGCACGCACGTGAGCGCGTAGAACGACGTGGCGCCGCTGCCCGGCCCTCCCGACGCGTACACGATGGCGGTCCACGTGAGCTGGTCGGCCACGAGCTGCCCCACGGCGACCTCGTCCAGGCGGCGCCCCTTGCGGAGCGCGAGCGCGTACCCGAGCGCCAACACGAAGCCCGAGCCGAGCGTGAGGAACATGACCCGCTGGCTGGCGGGGTAGCGATTGAGGTCGCCGTTCAGATAGAGAAACGACGTCGCAGCCAGGAGCGCGATGAGGAACCCGAGGCGCAGCGCGGTCACCCACGCGAGGCGCTTCGGAAGCTCGGCGTCGCGCGCCGCGCTCGGCAGCCCGAGCTTCATGCGACGGCCACGGCGGCGGCCCTCAGGTGGTCTTGATCTTTCCGGCGATGCTGAAGATCGGCAGGTACATCGAGATGAGCACGATACCGACGGTGCCGCCGATGCCGACCATCATCACGGGCTCGATGAGGCTCGTGAGCGCGGCGACCGCGACGTCGACCTCGTCTTCGTAGAAGTCTGCGATCTTCGTCAACATTTGGTCGAGCGCCCCGGTCTGCTCGCCGACGCCGACCATCTGCACGACCATTGGCGGGAACACCTTGGCCTCCAGCAAAGGGACCGAGATGTTCTGGCCCTCGCTGACCTTCTGCTTACAGAAGTAGATGGCGTCCATGATGATGAGGTTGCCGGCGGTCTTGGCCACGATGTCGAGCGCGTCGAGGATGGGGACGCCCGAGGTGAGCAGGGTGCCGAGCGTGCGAGTGAACCGCGCGACCGCGATCTTCTGGAGCACGTCGCCGATGACGGGCAGCCTGAGGAACACCCGATGCGCCGCGCGCTTGAACGGCGTGCGGCTGTACGCGACCGACCACGCGAACACGACGCCGCCCACCGAGAGGGCGATTAGGAAGAAGTGGCTCGTGAACCCCTCGGAGACCGCGACCACCTTCTGGGTGAGCCAGGGGAGCTCGTCGTCCGAGCCGAGGTCTTTGAAGATGCCCTTGAACTGCGGGACCACGAAGCCGAGGAGGCCGACGATCAGCACGACGAAGATCACGAAGACGACCGACGGGTAGACGAGGGCGCCCTTCACCTGTCGAGCCAGCTTGACCGCCTTCTCGTTGTACTGCGCGAGGCGGTTCAAGATCGTGTCGAGGATGCCGCCGACCTCGCCTGCCTGCACGAGGTTCACGTAGAGCTGGTCGAACACCTTCGGGTGCCGTCGCAGCGAGTCGCTGAAGGTCATGCCTTGCTCGACCGAGGCCTTGATGTCGGCGAGGACGACCGCGAAGCGCTTGTTCTCGGTCTGACCCTGGAGGATCTCGAGGCACTGCACGATGGGCAGACCCGCGTCGATCATCGTGGCGAACAGGCGCGTGAAGGTGAGCAGATCCTTCGCGCTGACGCCTGACCCGAAGCTGAAGTTGATGGATGCCGACTTCTTCTTGACCTTCGTCGGCATCAGCTGCTGCGCGCGCAGCCGCGTGTTGACGACGGACTCGTCCTCGGCCTCCATCGTGCCGCGCCGCAAATCGCCCGCGCGGCCGCGCGCCTCCCAGACAAACTCCGCCATCCCCCAAGCCTACCGGTGCTGCCCTCCCGCGGTCAAAAGGCTTACGACGGGCGCCCGCTTTTCGACGGACCGCGGAGTGTGTGGTTGAATGTCGGCGTGACGCGACCGCGACCGCGGGGAGACCTCGCCGAGTTCGATCTGCACGCCTGGTGCGACGGGGCGGCGTCGGTGTCGGACCGCCTCGTGCGGGAGAACGTGGCCCCTCAGGTGGCGTCCGGCTACTTTCGCTGCGCGCCGGCCGGGGCGCCCGCCGCGAGCCACGGCAGCGGCGATGTGGCGTCGTTCTTCGATCTCGCGAGCCTGACGAAGCCGATGACCGCGCTCGCCTTCGAGGCAGCGGGCCTCGACCGGAGCGCGTCGCTCGAGTCGTTTCTGCCCGAGCTGCGGGGGTCGCGCACCGCGGGGGTCCCGCTCGAGCTGCTCTTCGCGCACCGCGCGGGGCTGCCGGCCCACCTCCCGTTCTACGAAGACCTCGAGGAAGGGCGCTTGGGCGCCAAGGCCGTGCTCGTCGCGGCGTCCAACGCGCGCGCGGAGGCCCCTCCGGAGCACGGCCCCGGCGGCCACGCGCCGCTCTACAGCGATCTTGGGTACATCCTCGCGGGCGTGGCCCTCGCGCGCGCCGTCGGAGCCCGAGATGCGGGCGAGGCCATAGGGGAGCTCATCGCCAAGGCCCCTGGGCCTCGGCGGCTCGTTGGGAACGGCCCGCGCCCTCCGGGCGGCGGGGATCGGCTTCGACGCGCGCGCGGCGCCGACCGAGGTGGTGGCGGCGCGTGGCGGGGAGGTGCGCGGCGCGGTGCACGACGAGAACGCTTGGGCGCTCACCCGAGACGGCGGCTCGGGGCACGCGGGCATGTTCGGCACGCTGGGCGCGGTGCTCACGTTCGCGCGCGCGGCCCTCGGCGCCTGCCTGAGGGGGGCGGCCGCCGATCCGCTCGGCCTCTCCGGTCGGAGCTCGTGGATGGTCGCGCCCCGCCCGGGTGGCACCCTCCTCGCGGGGTTCGACGGCAAGAGCGCCGCGGGCTCGAGCGCGGGCACCCTGCTCGGGCCGCGCACCTTCGGCCACCTCGGCTTCACGGGCACGAGCTTCTGGACCGATCCCGACGCCCGCGTAGGCGTCGCGCTCCTGACCAATCGCGTGCATCCCACACGTAACAACGCCGCGATCCGCGCCGCCAGACCGGTGGCCCACGACGCTCTCGCCGCCCTCGCCATGGAGCGCCGCGAGGGCTGAATCCCAGAACGGGGCCCAGCCCTTCGACCCTGCCTGCTAGCCTCACACGCCATGGCCCACACCGACACCACGCCGCCGCCCGACGTCGCGGCTCCGCGAGCCGCGCTGGCGCGGCGTGCGACGGGCGCGGCGGGCGCGGCGGCCGGCCCCGCGAAGGGCGCGTACCGGAAGGTGAGCGCGGGCCGCTACCGATTCATTCGCGCGTACTGGACCACCTTCCGGGTGATCGCGAGCTACCTGTGGCTCTCGTTCAAGGCGCGGCTGTGGGGGAAGAGCTACAAGGAGCGCCACCTCGCCGACGTCCACAAGCGGAACGCGAAGCGCGTAGAGAGCACCATCCTGGTGCTTCAGGGGCTCTTCATCAAGGTCGGCCAGCTCCTGTCGATCCTCGCCAACTTCCTGCCCGAGGAGTTCCGGAGCGAGCTCGAGGGGCTCCAAGACCAGGTGCCGCCGCGCCCGTACGCCGAGATCGCCCTGCGAATCGAGTCGGACCTCGGTCGCAAGGTGTCGGAGTGCTACGCCGAGTTCGACGAGGAGCCCATCGCGAGCGCCAGCCTCGGCCAGGTGCACCGCGCGGTGACCCGCGACGGCGTGGTCGTGGCGGTGAAGGTGCAGCACCACGACATCGACCGCATCGTGCGCCTCGACCTCGTCACCATTCGGCGCATCTTACGGATCATCCAGTGGTTCGTGCCCATCCAGGGGCTGGATGGCTACTACCACCAAATCAAAGATCTGCTCCGCCACGAGCTCGACTTCGAGCGCGAGGCCGAGAGCGTCGAGCGAATCGCCAAGAACTTCGAGCGCGATCCGCGCGTGCGCTTCCCCACGCCCATCCGCGCGCTCAGCACGAAGAGGGTGCTCACGAGCACGTTCGTGGAGGGCTACAAGGTCGCCGACGTCGGCCGCATGGCCGCGCTCGGGATCGACCGCAAGGACCTCGCAAATAGGCTCGTGCGGGCCTATTGCCAGATGATCTTCATCGACGGCGTCTATCACGCCGATCCCCACCCGGGGAACCTCATGTTCGACGCCCAGGGCAACCTCATCCTGCTCGATTTCGGGGCCGTCGCGGAGCTCTCCTCGGCCATGCGCGAGGGGATCCCCGAGTTCCTCGAGGGGGTCATTCGGCGCGACACCGACAGGCTCGTGAAGGCCCTCCGCAAGATGGGATTCCTCTCGCGCACGAGCGACGAGGCGATGAGCGAGAAGATCATCGACTATTTCCACAGACGCTTCCAAGAGGACGTGAAGCTCGAGAGCTTGAACCTCAAGGACATCAAGATCGACCCGCAGCGCGGGCTCGAGAACCTGCTCGATCTTCGGCAGATGAACGTGGGGCTTAAGGAGCTCTCCGGGGTATTCCACATCCCCAAAGACTGGGTGCTCCTCGAGCGCACCATCCTGCTCCTCTACGGCTCGTGCTCGCAGATCGATCCCGAGCTGAACCCGATGGGGATCATCAACCCCTATCTCCAAGAGTTCGTGCTCGGGAACCGCGACTACGGGCAGATCGCGCTCGAGACCATCCGCGAGATGGCGCTCGGGGCCGTCACTCTGCCCGACGATCTCCGCAAGGTGCTGACGCGCGCACGCCGCGGCGAGCTCGAGCTGCGCGTCCGCGGCGTCGAGCAGGGCGCGCGCACGGTGTACGCCATCGGGCGGCAGCTCATTTATACCGCGATCGCGATCTCCGCGGGCCTCACGGGGCTGTCGCTCGAGGGGCGCGGGGACCACGCGCGGGCGGTCGCCCTCTACGCCATCGCGGGCGTCGCCTCCCTGCTGCTCGTGCTCTCGTCGATCTTTTCTCGCCCGCCCCGCCCCTAAATCAGCGGTCAGGATCTTCGATCAATCCCGCTGATTTAGTCGACCTGTCGCCGGAGGACTCCGTCCTCCGCCCTCACGAGGGCGCGCGAAGCCCGGTGGGGCCCCACCTCCTGGTTTTGGGCCCCGACCCAAAACGGCCGCGTCGAAGTCACTTCCGCCCGCGGATCGGCCGAAATGGCGCCCTGGCGCCGGCGGTGCTCGCGCGGGCTCCCCAAGGCGCGCGAGGGGCGATAAGTGTGGCGGATGGCCAAGCACCTCCTCGCCATCGATCAAGGCACCACCGGCAGCACCGCGCTCGTCGTCTCGCTCACGGGCGAGACCCTCGGCCGCGCGACGGTCGAGTTCCCGCAGCACTTCCCCCAGCCCGGCTGGGTCGAGCACGACCCGCGCGACATCTGGAGCTCGGTCGAGCGCTCGGTGGTCGCGGCGCTCGCCTCGGCGGGCGCGACGGGCGCGGACATCGCCGCCATCGGCATCACGAACCAGCGCGAGACGACGGTCGTCTGGGACCGCGCGTCGCAGGAGCCCATCGCCAACGCGATCGTGTGGCAGTGCCGGCGCACGGCCGCGGCCTGCGCTGCGCTGCGCGAGGCCGGGCACGAGCCCAAGGTGAAGGCCGCGACGGGCCTCGTCCTCGACGCGTACTTCTCCGGCACGAAGGTCGCGTGGCTCCTCGATCACACGCCCGGCGCGCGCGCCCGCGCCGAGGCCGGGGAGCTCGCGTTCGGGACGATCGACAGCTTCCTCGTGTCGCGCCTCACGGCCGGCAAGGTCCACGTCACCGACGTGACGAACGCGTCGCGCACGCTGCTCATGGGGCTCGAGTCGCTCGCGTGGGAGCCTTGGCTGTGCGAGCTGTTCCGCGTGCCACCCCAGGTGTTGCCCACCATCGTGGGCAGCGCCGAGATCGTGGGCCGCACCTGTGGGCTCTCGTTCCTCCCCGACGGCGTGCCCATCGCGGGCATCGCGGGAGATCAGCAGGCTGCCTTGTTCGGGCAAGCGTGCTTCCACGAGGGCGACGCGAAGTGCACCTACGGCACGGGGGCGTTCGCGCTCATGAACGTGGGGAACCGCCCCGTCATGAGCCGCCACGGCCTCGTGACGACGGTGGCGTTCCGCATCGGCGGCGAGACCACCTACGCGCTCGAAGGCAGCTCGTTCATCGCCGGCGCGGCGGTGCAGTGGCTCCGCGACGGGCTCGGCCTCATCGAGCGCGCGAAGGACATCGAGGCGCTCGCGGCGGGGGTCGTGTCGTCCGACGGCGTGCACTTCGTCCCGGCGCTGGCCGGCCTCGGCGCGCCGTACTGGGACCCTGACGCGCGCGGCGCCATCACGGGCCTCACGCGGGGCACCACGCGCGCGCACCTCGCGCGGGCCACCCTCGAAGGCATCGCGTTCTCGGTGGAGGCCCTCCTCTCCGCCATGGTGAAGGACGCCGGGCGGCCGCTCGCGCGGCTCCGCGTCGACGGCGGGGCGAGCGCGAACGACCTGCTCATGCAGTTCCAGTCCGACATCTCGTCGATCGTCGTCGAGCGCCCGACCGAGGTGGAGTCCACGGGGCGCGGCGCGGCGATGCTCGCGGGGCTCGGCGCGGGCCTCGCGGACCTCGAAGCCGTGTCGGGAATGCTCAAGCTCGGTCGACGCTTCGAGCCCTCGATGGAGGACGCGGAGCGGACCGAACGCGCGCGGGGGTGGGCCGGCGCGGTGGCGCGCGCGCGCTCGTCGGAGCCTGCGACGTAAGTATTTGAAAATAATTGTGTTTCCTGGGGTCTTGCCCGCCTCCCGGCGTGGGCTCTGGGCGGCACGGCGCCGAGAGGCTTTGTTCTTCGTGTGCGCCGTGAGACCCTTCGAGTGATCCTCCGTCGCGGCGGCCTCCGTGTCGCCGCGGGGGGGCCTTGCTTGGGCTGGTAGCGCGACGGGCAGACCTCGTCGCGGCGCTTGGCGTTCGAAGGAGTTTCAATGACCACTGAAGATGCGTCAGGGCGCACCCCCCTCCGGGACGTCGCGGTCGACTGGGAGGCGCTCGAGGACGCGTTCGAGAACAACGCGCCGGAGGTCCACAGCTACCTCCACCTCGCCACGGGCGAGGTGCTCCGCGTGGTGGACGGCGTGGCCGATCCGCAGATGCACGTGCGCATCAGCTCCGACACGAACTACCTCCGCATCGACCCCGTCTCTTCGCGCGAGCAGTACCGCTGGATGGAGCGCTTCATCCCGATGGTCGACGAGCTCGAGCTCCGCGCGAAGCTCACGCAGGCGATCGACGGCAAGGGCGCCTTCCGCCGCTTCAAAGACGTGCTCATGGGGTTCTCGCTCGAGCGCGAGCGGTGGTTCACCTTTCGCAGCGAGCGCCTGAAGACCTTCATGGAGGCGTGGCTCGCGGCGCACGCCATCCGCGCCATCGCGCGTCCCCAGTGGCCCGAGGCGAGCGAGGCGAATGACGCGGAGGGAGAGCCCCCGGCCGACAGCGCGGCGCCCTCCGAGGAGGTGCCCCGCTCGCAGAGCGGCCGCCGCGCGCGCAGCGCCGAGAGCCTCCGCCAGCAGCTCGTCGAGGTGGCCGAGGCGCTCGGGGCGCGGGAGCTCGACGGCGTGCTCGCGTTCGCGGAGTTTCTGAAGGCTCGGCGGGCCGCGCGCGGCTTCGCTCACCACCACGAGCACGTCGCCGCGGAGCGTGAGAGCGGCGCGCAGTTGCCCCGCACGACCACGCCGCCCGAGACCGGAGCCGCCGGGGGATGAGCCGCACGCGGGCACGGGGTCGCCGGGTCGCAGCGCTCGGCGTGCCGGCGTGGGTGGCCGTGCAGATCGCGCTCGGATCGTCGCCGGTGCACGCCTCACCGATGGCCAGCGCGGCCGAGCGGACGCTGATCGATCGCGTCGCGGTGCGGTATTTCACGCCCGAGACGGGCGGCGCCGAGCGCCCGCGCTTCATCACGGAGCGCGCCCTCGCGTTCTTCGCGCGGGTGGAGTCTCGCGCCGAAGGCCTGGAGGTCGCACGCGGAGACTACCCCGCGAGGTTCGTGCGAGCGGCCGTCGACCGGCTGATCGCGGAGGACATGCTCGCGTCGCTGCAGGTGCGCACCGGGGTCGAGCCGACCGGGCTGCCACGCTCCACCGAGGAGGCCCGCGAGGAGCTCGAGCTCCGCGTCGGGGGGGCTGGCAGGCTCTCCGAGCTGCTCGACGACGAGCGGTTCCAGGAGACCGAGCTGCGCGTCTTCCTCATGCGCCGGGTCCGCGCGGGCCACTACGTCGATCGCGCCATCGCGCCCATCCTCCGCCCGAGCGAAGACGAGCTCCGCGGCGCGTTTCGCACCTCGCTCCACCCCCTCCGCATGTTCCGCCTCGAGGACGTCCACGAAGAGATGGTCCGGTGGCTGGTGCAGGAGCGGCTCCGCCTCGCGGCGAACGACTTTCTCCAGTCGGCGAGGGCGAGGGTCACGGTCGCCTACCTCGGGAAGCCCGCCCTCTAAGAGCGACGAAGTACATGAATCTGTTAAAGTTTTCAGCGGATTACGGCCGAGCGCGCCGAGCGCCCTGCACCGTGAGAGCCCCGGAGCGGGAGGCGGACCGATGAGCGAGGCGGACAGCAAGAAGGTCGTCGTCGCGGCGCTGGCGGGCAACCTCGCCATCACCGTGTGCAAGTTCGGGGCGGCGTACCTGTCGGACTCCACGGCCACGCTCGCCGAGGCGGTGCACTCGCTCGCCGACACGGGCAACCAGGGCCTCTTGCTCCTCGGCATGCGCCTCGCCGCCCGCCCCGCTGACGAGCGCTTCGCGTTCGGTCGCGAGGGAGAGAAGTACTTCTGGCCGCTCCTCGTGGCGCTCATGCTCTTCTCGGTGGGCGGCGCGTTCGCGGTCTTCGAGGGGGTCGCGCACCTGCGGCACCCCGAGCCCCAGTCCGGCTCCCGGCTGTGGAGCTACGGCGTGCTCGGCGTGTCGCTCGCGTTCGAGGCCATGAGCTTCCGCGTCGCGTGGGCGGAGTTCAAGGTGCTCGCCAAGGGCAAGCCCGTGCGCGTGGCGCTCCGCGAGGCGCGCGATCCCACGATCCCCCTCGTGCTCGCGGAGGACACCACGGCGCTCGTGGGCCTCACCCTCGCCTTCGTGGCGGTGCTCCTCACGGGCATCACCGGGTGGCAGGGCTTCGACGCCATCGGGAGCATCCTCATCGGCGTGCTCCTCTGCGGCGTGGCCGTGGGGCTCTCGAAGCTGACGCACGCGCTGCTCATCGGCTCGAGCGCGACACCCGAGGAGCAGGGGCACGCGCTGGCCCTCACCGAGTCGGTCGAGGGCGTCTCGCGGGTCACGCAGGTGCTCACCCTGCACGTGGGGCCCGAGGTGGTCATCCTCGCGATGAAGCTCGCCTTTCGGCCCGGGGCGACGGTCGAGGAGGTCGAGGAGACCACGAACGAGATCGAGCGCGTCATCCGCGCCGAGCTGCCGCGCATGCGCAAGATCTTCATCGAGGTCGACTCCAAGGGCGACGGCCGCGGGCTCGAGCAGGCGCGCCGCGCCTACCGCGCCTCGCTCGAGGTGGCCGGTCCAAAGGGCGAGGCGAAGGAACCCGCGTGAGGCGCACGAGGGGCGCGGCGGCGACGGCGGGGCGGTGGCTCATGGCCGGCCTCGCGGCGGTCGCCGTCGCGGTGACCTTCCTCCCGTCGCGCGCGGCGACGCGGGTCGCGACGCCCGGCGCGGTCCGCGTGGGGCTCGTCTTCGACGTGGGGGGGCGCGGCGACAAGAGCTTCAACGACGCCGCGTACGAGGGGCTCGCGCGGGCCGAGCGTGAGCTGGGCGCCGAGGTGAGCTTCGTCGAGCCCTCCGGCGCGGAGGATCGCGAGGCCGCGCTCCGCCTCTTCGCGGCGCGCGGTGTCGACGTCGTGATCGGCGTCGGCTTCATCTTCTCGAGCGACGTGGACACCGTGGCGGCGGCGTACCCGAAGGTGCCCTTCGCGTGCGTCGACTACGCGCCGCGCGGCGGCCCGCTCCCGCCGAACCTGGCCGCCCTCGCGTTTCGCGAGGAGGAGGGCTCGTTCCTCGTGGGGGCCGCTGCGGGGCTCTTGTCGCGCACCGGGCACGTGGGCTTCACGGGCGGCATGGCCGGGCCGCTCATCCGCAAGTTCGAGGCGGGGTACGAGGCCGGCGTGCTCGCCACCTGCCCGCGCTGCCAGGTGCATGCAGGATACATTGGTTCGACGCCCGAGGCGTACCACGATCCCGCGAAGGCGAAGGTGCTCGCGGCCACGCAGATCGCGAGCGGCGCCGACGTCGTGTACCACGCGTCCGGCGCGAGCGGGCACGGGGTCTTCGAAGCGGCCCGGGAGGCGAAGGTGCTCGCGGTCGGCGTCGACTCCGACCAGCACGACGACATGCCCGGGGTGGTGGCGACGAGCATGGTCAAGCGGGTCGACGTGGCGGTGTTCGACGTGGTGCGCGACGTGAAGGAGCGGCAATTTCGCCCGGGGATGCGCGTGTTCGGGCTCCGTGAGGGCGGCGTCGACTGGGTGCACGAGGGACCCCACGCCTCGCGCCTGACGCCCGAGGTGGTGACCCGCGTCGAGGCGCTGCGCGCCGAGGTGATCGCGGGGACACGGCGCGTGCCCAAGGAGTGAGGGGGTACGCTCCGCATGTCGGCGGCGATGGCGCAGTGGTTGAAGTGGATGGGGGCCGGTACGCGTGATGAGGTTCGAGAGCTCGCGAACACCCCTGACCCGCGAGGCGCTGTCGTCGGCAGAGGCGGAAATCGGCCTTCGGTTCCCGCCGGGTCTTCGGGAGCACTACTTGCGCGCAAACGGCAGCGTGCCGGACGCGTACATCTTCCGTCGCGGGGCCACGACGGTGGCGATTTTCGAATGTCTACCGCTTCGGGCGGAGAGCCGCGGTCTCTCTGCGATGGGCGCGTATCGGTCACTGGTTCAAGAGCGAGAGATTCATCCACCGTATCTCTTCCCGTTCGCGGTCGATGGCGGGGGCAACTTGTTCCTCGTCGATTGCCGCTCCGAGGACGGTGCCGTCTACGTCTGGTGGCACGACGAGCCCGAAGAGAACCTGCTCGATCTTCGCGTTGGGATCGCGGACTTCTGGACGTACCTCGCGGAAGCTTAGACTCGAACGGAGGTCCACGCGGGACGTGGACTGGCAGCGCGCGGCCCCGCGTCGGAGCGGCAAGGTCCGCGAGAGATGGTACGGTCCGGGGGCGATGGCGAAGGGGAGTCGGAGAGCACGGGTAGCCCGTCGGGAGGGCGGGTGACGAGCTGCGGGGAGAGCGCCGTCGGTGGCGTCCGTGGCGCCGAGGCCAGCGTGCGGTCGCGAGGCGCGGGCCGTGGGCGGCAGCCACAGGCACGAGGGCGAGGACGCCCGCGAAGCCCGCGCGCGGCGCTCGCCGCGAGTCGAAGGCTGCCTCGGCCGGGGGAAGCACGAGGAGAGGCTCGTCGCGCTCCCGCCTCGGCCGCGCGCTGTGGGACGAAGTCTGTGCCCCGGCGGCGCTGGACGAGCCCGCGCGCGTCGTCGCGGCACGCGTCCAGGTCGCAGGGCGTCCAGCAGCACGACGCGTCACACCCCACCCGCCTCGTCGCCACCGACGCGGCGCAGGTGAAGTACGACGCGGCCGGGAACATGGTGGACGTGTTCGTTCATCGGCCCGGGGCGGCGTGCGAGGCGTCGCTGCCGTGCAACCAGCGCTTTGCCTACGAATGGGACGAGGTGGGCCAGCTCGCCCGCGCCCGTCGTTGGGACCTCCCGGTCGTGGACGACGCCACGCCGCGGCACCCGGAGCCGGCGGTGAGCCCGCCCGCGTACGAGCTCACGTACGCGTACTCTGGCGGTCAGCGCACGCTGAAGACGTCTGTAGAGCCCTCTGGCGACGCGCACACGCTCGAGGTGTTCGGCTCGCTTCGCGTAAACCGAGCCGCGTTCGAGGACGGCGACTATGTGACCACGGCAGAGAACGAGGCGATCACCTTCGGCCGGTTTGGCAGAGTCGTGTACGGGAACGCCTCACTTCCCGGGGCGCCTGGGCCCCACCCGCGCCTGCTCATCGAGCTCGGAGACCAGCTCGGCTCGGCGTCGGTCATGCTCGACCAGGAGACCGGGGAGGTGGTCGAGAAGATCACGTACGACGCGAACGGCGTTGTGGAGTCCGACTACCGACCCGAGCGCTGGGGCGCGTTCCGCGAAGACATGCGCTTCACCGGGAAGGAGGAAGACATCGAAGTGGGTCTGACCTATTTCGGTGCGCGTTATCTGAGCACGAACCTCCGACGGTGGATAAGCCCGGATCCGCTGACCGTGCACGGCTGGGGCGCGGACCCGAACCCGTACGCCTACGTGTCGGGGCGAACGATGTCGGCGGTGGACCCGTGGGGGTTGTCGCGGATGCTGCCCGATGGCACGCAAGAGACGGACGAGGTTGTTGTGGAGGGGGAGGCGCCGGCGCCGTCACCGGCGCCGCCAGCGTCACAACCCACGGCCGAAGTCGCCGAGCGGCCTGTGGACCCGAGGGTCGCTGCGCACGACGCACGGATCGACCGCCTCACCGGACGTGACGTCGTACGCGCGCTGGTTCCGGATACCCAGGGTGCGCTACGGTTCCGAGGGTACAGCTATCATCTCCCGGACGTACCGCTCCACGCCGTGAACGAGGTCGTGAGGCAGGGGATCGAGTCGCAGGTACAGATATCCGGGCTTGGGAGCGCGCAAAAGGCGATCCACTTCTACACCGGCCGCTCGATTGGGGTCTCGGAAGCCGCCGAGGCTGTGGAACGTCACACGAAGATTCCCATCGCGAATCGTGGGGAAGGCGACGTAACCCGGGGCGTGGTGGCGCTTGGGGTCGCGGCTGTCCAGGCCGTGGCGACCGCTGGGGCTGCCGGGGGAGCGGCGGCGAAGGCGGCGGCGGCTGAGGGGGCGGCGGCCGAGGGAGTAACTATTGCGCCACGGGCGTTGACCGCGGCGGATATGGGGCTCGCCGGAACCGATGCGATTGTCGAAGGTACGATGTCCGTCAAGAACGGTCAGGCGATAGCAAAAGTAGCGTACTTGGGCAGTCCGGGTGGCCTTGGTAGCGCAGGCCTTCGGGTATTCGGTGCACTGAAGAACGCCGCGCGCGCAGAGGGCGCTACGGGACTAAGAATCGAGACCACCAGGATTATCGAGCCAACGGGAAGGCTGCAACCTTTGCTGAAGGCGCTTGGGTTTCAACTGCGAACTAACGGAACAATGTTCTTCGAGGGACCAATATGAGCGTTCCGATCGCGATCCACGCAAGTCGAAACTTCCGAAGGCGTACCGTTTCGAACGGCGCCGTCCGCGGGCTAGAAAATTACTACGCACTCACGCACGGGGAGCGGCCTGCGTGGTGGGAAGGCGCGAAGGGGTGTGTGCCTGATGATGCTGTCGGAGTTCTTGAGAACTGCTTTGGGGATCCGCGGGACGCCCTTGTCATTTGCGAAAGCGGGCTCGTTGTTATCGGTTCCGACGGCAGGCCACGACAGTTTGTCGCTTTTTCCGAAATGCGCCGAGTAGACCTTCCATCCAAAGATCCGGTGAGTCGCTCTCTCATTCTGCACATGCAAGACGGGCAGACCCGCGAAGTGCCGGCATACCTACCCGAAGGGCTTTCATTCTCCCTCTACCGATTTCTTCTGTCGGCTAAGTCGACGCACGTAGTGCACCGGGAATGAGATGGGTGCAAATCGCAGTTCGGTGCAAGGCTCAGTGTTTCGGCTGAATGGGTGCAGTTTGCGCTCCCCCGATCACTCGCGCGAAGTGGGGTCCGCGCAGCGGTTACGGTAACCGCTGCACAGTTTCCTCGCGCTCAGCCTTGGTCGGGATCGAGCTTGCCCAGAAGGCGGTGCCCCTCGAACACGGTGAGCACGACAATGCCGTCATCGACGACTCGGTAGACGATGCGGTACGTGCGCTGGAAGACCTCGCGCACGTCGTCGCGTGCGATCTCCGGCACGACTCGGCCCGTGCGCGGCACCATCGAGGCCTTCACTGCGCGCTGCCTGAGTTTCTCGACCCACGCGCGGGCGGCGGTGGGGTTGTCGGCCCCGATGTACTCGCCGATGGCCATCAGATCGGCGGCTGCGCGCTCGGTCCAGCGAATCACTTCTTCTTGGTGGGCTTGCCCGCCGCGCCGAAGCGCGCGTCGAGGCGACGGCCGAGGTCCTCGTCGCTGACGACTCGACCCGCGTCGAGATCGCCGAGCCCGTCCTGAACGGCCGCAACGAAGCGCGCTTGGGTCGTCAGTCGGTCGAATTCTTCGGGCGCGAGCAGGACCGCCGCCGCCCTCCCGTTCTGCGTAACCACGAGCGGACGCCGTCTGCCCCGGAGCGCCCGGATCTTCTCGGAGAGGTGGGCCTTCAGCTCGCCAATGGGGACGATGTCCTGCGCAATCTGCAGGGCGGAAGTGGGGCCATTTGTTGACCTGTCCATGGGACTGAATTTAGTCCTCTTTGGCGGGAGGGGCAAGGTTCTTGCGTCTCCTCAATTTGGTGATAGTGTTACTATCATCAAATGTCGCGCCCCTACAAGATGACCGCACGGGCTGCCGCCGCGGAACGCACCGCGCAGCAGCTCATCGCCGCGACGCAGGCGCTGTTCGTCGAGCGTCCATTCCACGAGCTCACGCTCGAGCTGGTGGCCGAACGTGCCGGCGTCACGCTGCAGACCTTGCTCCGGCGCTTCGGCTCCAAGTCGGGTCTCCTCGCCGCTGCTGCCGCGGACGGGCAGGCCCGCGTCGAAGCACAGCGCCAGGAGGCCACCCCCGGCGACACCCCTGGCGCCATCGCCAACCTCTTCGACCACTACGAGGCCTGGGCCGACGTGGCGCTCCGGCTCCTGGCCCAGGAAGACAGCCTCGAGGAGATCGCGGCGATCACGCGCCGTGGCCGCGCCACCCACGTGGCGTGGATCGAGCGCGTCTTCGCCGCCGACCTCACCCTCCGACGCGGGCGCGCCCGAGCGGTCCTCCGGGGTCAGCTGGTCGCCGTCTGCGACGTCTACGTGTGGAAGATTCTGCGTCGCGATCTCGCGCTGTCCCGCGCCGAGGCGGAGCGCGCCGTTCGCGGGACGGTGGCGGGGATTCTCGGGACGGCGAGCGAGTGATGGCGAAGCTCCTCTGCTACACGTCGCCGGCGCGGGGGCACCTCTTCCCGGTCATGCCCACGCTGCTCGAGGTCGCGCGCCGCGGGCATGAAGTCGTGCTCCTCACGCTGGCGGACGAGGCACCCGCGTGTCGCGGCGGCGGGGCTCCGCGCGCGCGCGATCGCGGGCTCGATCGAGGCCATCCCCCACGACGATCACCGCGCCAAGTCGGCCGGGGACGGCCTCGACCGCGCCGCGCGGGTGTTCGTGGCGCGCGCGGAGCACGAGATCCCAGACCTCGAGGCGGCGCTCGCCGCGGAGCGACCGGACGCCCTGCTCGTGGACTTCAACTGCTGGGGCGCGAGCGCCGTCGCGGAGCGTTCAGGGCTGCCGTGGGCGCTCTTCATGCCGTACTTCCTGCCTTGGCGCCTCCCCGGCCTCCCGCCGTTCGGTCCCGGGCTCGCGCCGCGGGGCGACCTCCTCGGGCGCGCGCGGGACTTCGTGGCCGGCAAGATCGTGCACCGCCTGATGAACCAGAACCTCGCGCGGATGAACGGCGTGCGCGCGCGGGTCGGTCTCCCCGGGCTCGCGGACATGCTGGAGCAGGGCAGGGCGGCGCCGCGCATCTTGTATTATACATCCGAGCCGTTCGAATACGCTTGTTCGGCGCGCCCTGCGAGCGTGGTGATGGTCGGACCGGGGCTCTTCGAGCCGCCATCGGCGCGCCCGGAATGGCTCGACCGCGTGGACAGGCCGCTCATCCTCGTCGCTTGTTCCAGCGAGTACCAGGACGACGGCGCGATCGTGCACGCCGCGCTCGACGCCTTCGGGGACGAAGATGCCTTCGTCGTAGCGACCACCGGTGGGGTCGATCCAGCGAGCTTCCGCCCGCGCGCACGCGCGAACGTTCGCGTCGAGCGCTTCGTCGCGCATGGTCCGCTGCTGGAGCGCGCCGCGTGTGTGGTCTGCCATGGGGGCATGGGCATCACCCAGAAGGCGCTCGCGGCCAGCGTCCCGGTCTGCGTCGTCCCGTTCGGACGCGACCAGCTCGAGGTCGCTCGTCACGTCGAGGTCGCGCGCGCGGGCGTGCGTATCGACCGAAGGTCGCTCACCCCGGCGCGTCTGCGCGCCGCGGTGCACGCCGCGATGGCTCTCAATGAAGGCGCCGGCCGGGTCGCCGCCGGCTTTCGTGCCGCCGGGGGCGCAGCTCGCGCGGCGTCCGAGCTCGAGCAGCTCATGGCGGCGCGCACCGACCGTTGGCATTGAGCACATTGAGCACTGCACTCACGTCCGCCGGCCGCAGTCCGCCTCCTGGAGGAATCAATATGAACGTACATGCGCGATGGGGTTCAATCGCCGCGACCATGCTGTTGGCTTGTAGCGAGGTTTCGTGCTCCCGCGCCGAGCTCAAACGGGCGCGGGTCCGTAGCGCCACTCCTCGGACGTGAGGGCGTAGACCTCGTGGTCCTGCCAGCCGCCACCGACGTCCAGGTAGCGCCGCGCCAGCCCCTCGTGCCGAAACCCGAGGCGCCGCACGAGCGCCACGCTGCGTGCGTTCCAGGGCTGGATCGCGGCCTGGAGTCGGTGCAGCCGCGCGTCCGTCATGGCGAACTCGATGACCGCGCGCACAGCCTCGTAGGCGAGCCCCTGCCCCTCGTGCCGCGCGTCGACCCAGTAGCCCAAGTAAGCGCCCTGCAGCGCCCCGCGGTGCACACCGCTCAGGACGACCTTCGCGACCACGTCCGGGGGCCCGGCGGGGGGCGCGGCGGCCGCGCGAATGAACGCGTAGAACGCGAAGGTGGTCCCGCGAGTGAACTCGCGCCGCTCGGCCGCGACGCGCTGGGCGACCGCGACGAGCGAGGACGAGGGCGGCACGCTGGGGCTCACGCGCGCGAGGTGAGCGGCGTTCCGACGGAGCGCCCGCGCGATCGACGCGCCGTGGTCTTCCGCGGGCGGACGTAGCAGCAACCGCGGCGTCAGGAGGCGTGTCCCGAGGCCGTTTCGGGTTGGGCGCTCGCTCTTTCGCTTGGCCATCCAGCAGTCACACCATTTGCACGGGTCGCCGTCCACCGGGCCGCGCACTCGCGCGCGCGAACCTCTCGCTACGCGAGGTGCACGACCGTGGCGCCGTCGCCTCCCTCGTGCGAGCCGCCCGGCCGGAAGTGCTCCACATACGCGCTCTCGGAGAGCTCTCGCCGCACGGCGTCGCGCACCGCGCCCGTGCCGTGGCCGTGCACGAGGAAGCACACGCGCGCGCCGGCGTTGAGCGCGCGGTCGAGGAAGACCATCGCCATCGCGACGGCGTCATCGACGCGGAGCCCTCGCAGATCGCAGGTGTTGTCGCCGGTCTGGATGGCCTCTCGCGGGCGGTCCGTCGCGTCACCCTGGAGCGCAGAGGGCCTCCGCGCGCGAGGCCGCTCGGCCGTGGTCTCCGCGGCGAAGAGCTCGGTGACCGGGACCTTCACGCGCAGCGCGCCGGCCGCGACGCGGACGATGCCGTCGCTCGCGACCTCGAGGATCTCGGCCTCCGCCCGGAGGCGCGCGACCCAGGCGCGGGCTCCCCGCCGCACCTGCGCGGGCGCGAGCGGGGCGCGGGGGATCGGGTCGTCGCCTCGAGCGGCGAGGAGCGGCTCGAGAGCGCCGCCGAGCGACACCTCTGCGAACGCCCGCGTCAGCGCCCGCTGGGCCTCCGCGAGCTCCGCGGGATCGGCGCGTCGACCGCGCAGCGTCGCCTGCGCCGCCCGGAGCCCGTCGCGGGCGCGCTCGAGCCCGCGCCGCAGCGACTCCGCCTCCAGCGCGAGCTCCTTGCTCCCGCGGGCGCGCAGGCGCGCGAGCTCGGCCGCGACCTCCTCCTGCGCGCGCGCGAGCTCTTCGGCCCTGCGCGTCGCCTCGGCGCGCGCGAGCGCGAGGGCGGCCCGCTCATCGTCAAGTTTCTTGACCGTTGACTCGAACGCGAGGTCCTCGCGCGAGAGGAAGCGCTCCGCGCGGTCCAGCACGGTCCGCGGGAGACCGAACCGGGCGGCGACCGCGAGGGCGCTCGAGCGGCCCGGCACGCCCATGGCGAGCTCGAACGTGGGCGTCATGGTGGCGTAGTCGAAGCCCACGCTCGCGTTCACGAAGCGTGGATCGGCGAGCGCGAGCGCCTTCAGCCCCTCGTAGTGGGTCGTCGCGCCGACCGTGCCGCCGCGGGCTGTGAGCGAGTCGAGCAGCCCCGCCGCGAGGGCCTCGCCCTCCCGCGGATCGGTGCCCGTCGCCAGCTCGTCGAGCAGCACGAGGACGCCGCGGTGCGTGGCCTCGAGCACCTCGGCGAGGTTCTTCACGTGCGCGCTGAACGTGGAGAGGTTCTTGTGCAGGCTCTGGTCGTCGCCCACGTCGGTGAGGACGCGATCGAAGAGGCCCACGCGGCTGCCCTCGGCCGCCGGGACGGGCAGGCCCGCGCGGACCATGAGGGCGGCGAGCCCCAGCGTCTTCAGCACCACGGTCTTGCCGCCGGCGTTCGGCCCGGAGATGATCATCGCCCGGCCGCCCGCGAGGCTCGCGTCGCTGGGGACGACGGCCACCCCGTCGAGCGTGAGGAGCGGATGCCGCGCGCCGACGAGGGTCAGCTCGGGGCCCGCGCACAGCTCCGGGAAGGTGAGGGAGGCGTCCTCGGCGAGGGCCGAGATCGCGGCGAGCACGTCGGCCGTCGCCAGCGCCTCGACCGCCGCCGTGGCGCTCGGGAGCGCGTCGCGCACGAGGCCCGAGAGGCGCGCGTAGACCGCGAGCTCTTCGCGCTCCACGTCGGCGTCGAGCACCTTCAACCGGTTGCCGAGCGGGATGACGGCGCGCGGCTCGACGAAGAGCGTGGCGCCGCTGCCGCTGGTCGCGTGGACGAGGCCCGGGAAGCGCTCGTGCGCGTCCTTCCGCACGGGGAGCACCCACCGGCCCTCGCGCTCGGTCACGAAGGAGTCCTGAAGGATGCCCTCGTACCGACGCATGAGCTCCTCGAGGCGCGAGAGCATGCGCGCGCGCGTCGCGTCCCGCTCCGACCGCAGCTCGCGGAGGCGCGGGCTGGCGCGGTCGGCGAGGGTGCCGTCGGGGTCGAACGATCCCGAGAGCTCGCCCTCGAGGGCGTCGAGCGTGGGGTCGGTCGTGAGCGCGGCGTGGAGGAGCGGGCAGGTCGCTCGCCGCGACGCCAAGAAGCGCCGCGTGGTCCGCGCGCTCTCCAGCGCGGCGGCGAGGGCGCGCAGCTCCACCGGCGACAGGACTCCCTCGGCCCTCGCGCGGTCCAGAGACACCCCCAGGTCGGGCAGCGCCGCGGTGGGGAGCGGCTCGCCGCGCCGGCGCAGCGCCGCGGCCTCCGACGCCTCGCCCAGCCGCCGCACCGCGTCTTCGCGCGTAGCGGCGAAGGGCAGGGCGAGCGCGAGCTTCTTGCCGGGCACGCCCGCGCAGCGGTCGGCCAGGGCCGCGAGGAGGCGGTCCCACTCGAGGTCTCGGCGGGTCTTGGCGGGGCAGGGGGATGGATCGAGCGGGGGCATGGTGGTCGTGTCGGGGCCGCGGCGGGCGCGCCGCGGGGCGCGGAGTGATAGCGCGGGGTCTGGCGTCGCGCAGCGGCAATCTCCGCGAGAGGTGCTACCGTCCGCGGGCGATGGCGAACGGGAGCCGAAGAGCAGGTGGGGCAGGCCAGGAGGGCCGCTCGCGCGCTGCGGGGAAATTGGCTGCGGAGGCCGCGGTCGAGCCGGACGTCGGGGGTCGCGAGGGGCGGGCCGTGGGCGGCGGGCTCCAGGGCGACGATGTGCGCTACGACCGCGCGCTCCGTCCCAAAGTATTTGCAGACTACATCGGACAAGAGAAGCACAAGGAGAACCTCCGCGTGTTCGTCGAGGCGGCGCGCCGACGTGGCGAGCCGCTCGATCACCTCCTGCTCTCCGGGCCGCCGGGCCTCGGCAAGACCACGCTCGCGCAGATCCTGGCCGCCGAGATGGGCGTCACGCTCCACATGACGAACGGGCCCGTGGTCGAGCACAAGGGGGCGCTCGCGGGGCTCCTCACCAAGCTCGGCCCGAACGACATCCTCTTCATCGACGAGATCCATCGCCTGAACCCGATCGTCGAGGAGAGCCTCTACCCGGCGCTCGAGGACTTCCAGATCGAGGTCGTCACCGGGGAAGGCGCCTTCGCCTCCTCCATCCAAATTCCCGTGAACCCGTTCACCCTGGTTGGCGCGACCACCCGCACCGGCCTGCTCACCGGCCCGCTGCTCTCCCGCTTCGGTCACGCGGTGCGGCTCGACTTCTATCCCCCCGAAGAGCTGGCGCGTATCGTCGCGCGGAGCGCCGAGCTGCTCGGCGTGCCGATCACCGCGCCCGCCGCCCACGAGATCGCCGTGCGGTCGCGCGGCACGCCGCGGGTCGCCAACCGCCTGCTGCGGCGCTGCCGGGACTTCGCGGAGGTGCTCGGTTCGGGCGCCATCGACGAGCGCGCCGTGGGCACCGCGTGCGAGCGCCTCGACATCGACCGCGCCGGCTTCGACGAGATGGACCGGCGGCTCCTGAAGGTGATTCTGGACGACTACGACGGGGGCCCGGTCGGCGTGGAGACGCTCGCCGCCGCCCTCGGCGAGCCGCGCGACACGATCGAAGACGTGTACGAGCCCTACCTTCTCCAGCAGGGGTACCTGGGCCGGACTCCGCGGGGCCGAATCGCCACGAAGCGCGCCTACGACCACTTCGGGCGGGCGCGGCCGGCCGGCCAGGCCGCGCTCCAGGCGGGGCTCTTCGTGGAAGACTGACGGGCGCGGACCGTCGAGGACTTGCTGTCCTGGGCGAAACCGGCGCTATGATCAGACCAATGGCAGAAGGACCCGTGCTCGTGGTCGACGACGACGCCGTCAGCCGCCATGTGCTGACGAGCGCGCTCGGCCAGGCCGGGATGGAGTGGATCGCCGCGGCCTCGGGCGGCGAGGCGCTGAAGGAGATCGACCGCGTTCGTCCGTCGGTCGTCCTCCTCGACCTCGTGATGCCGAGCCCCGACGGCTACCAGATCTTGCGCATTCTGCGGGCGCGCCCCGACACGCGCGACGTGCCGGTCGTCGTGCTCACCGCCCTCGACGCCGAGGACGAGATCGCGCGGGCGTTCGACGCGGGGGCCGACGACTTCCTTCGCAAGCCCTTCAAGGCGGTCGAGCTCGTGTCGCGCGTGCGCGGCCAACTCCGGCTCCGCGCCGCAAAAGACGAGCTTGCGCGGAGAGAGCGCGACGCGCTCATCGTGACCGAGCTCACCCAGACCCTCGCGTCCAACCTCGACTTCCGCGGGATCCTCTTCACGGTCGTGCAGCGCATCGCCGAGGTCGCGCACGTCGACCGCGTGTCCATCGTGCTCGTCCGCGAGGGAAACGTGGGGTACGTCGTCGCCGCCTCGGACGACGAGCAGCTGCGCGATCTGCCCATCGATCTCTCCAAGTATCCTGAAATCCAGGGCGTCCTCGCCTCGGGGGAGACCCTGATGATCGACGACGCGGAGACGCACCCCGCGCTCGAGATCTTTCGCAGCGAGGGGCACGCGCTCGCGTTCAGCTCTCTCGCCATCATGCCCATCCTGTACGAGGGTCGGGCGACGGGCGTGCTCACGCTGCGAGCGCGGCAACGGGGCGCCTTCGGCGAGCGCGAGCTCGCCATGTGCCGCATCGTCGCCAGCGCGATGGCCATCGCGCTGCGGAACGCGCGCGTGCTCCAGACCCTCCGCGACCAGACCCAGCAGGTCACTGTGGCCCGGTTCGAGGCCGAGCGCCGCATGCGCTCGCTCCAGCGCTACGCCGACTTCTTCGAGAGCTCGGGCGACGGCATCGTCGTGGTCGACTCCGAGGGGCGCTTGCACTTCTCGAACCCGCGCGCGCGCGATATCACGGGCTACACCGAGGAGGACCTCCGCGGTCGCCGCCTGCAAGACCTGTTCGAAGATCGGACGATGGCCGACGCGCTCGGGAGCGGCTTCGCGCGGGGCGTGTTCCCGAAGGGGGTCGACGTCCTCGTGCGCCGAAGCGACGGCCGCATCGCGATCCTCGACGTGAACTTCAGCTCCGTGCTCCGGGAGGAGGGCATCGTGCTCTGCTCGTTCCGAGACGTCACTCGGAGCCGCGAGGTCGAGGCGGAGCTCGTGAAGACCAAAGACTTCCTCCAGCGGGTGATCGACTCGTCGGTCGACGCGATCATCACGGCCGACCTGCGCGGCGAGGTCGTGCTCTTCAACCAGGCCGCGGAGCGCATCTACGGGCGGCCCGCGTCGGAGGTCGTCGGACGATCGGTCAAGATCCTTTACCCAAAGGGCGGCGCGGCCAAACACATGAAGATGATCCGCGCCGGAGGCGGCCGCGTTCAGGGCGTGCGCACCGAGATCGTCGACGGTGCCGGCGCGATCGTGCCGGTGTTGTTCGCGGGGGGGCTCATCTACGAGGGAGACCAGCCGGTGGGCACGGTGGGCTTGTTCACCGACCTCCGCGAGAAGATGCAAATGGAGGCGCGCCTCGAGCGAGCGCACGAGCAGATCCTCGCGCAGGAGCGCCAGGCCATCGTGGCGGAGCTCGCGGGGGCCGCCGCGCACGAGCTGAACCAGCCGCTCACGAGCGTGCTGAACTACGCGCTGCTCCTGAAGCGAGTCCTCGCGCCGGGGACCCCTGGCTCCAACGCCGCCGACGTCATCAGCTCCGAGGCCGACCGCATGGCCGAAATAGTCCGCAAAATCGGGAAAATAACCCGCTACGAGACCAAGAGCTACGTGGGCCGGCAGAACATCCTGGACCTCGACCGATCGAGCGAGGGCCGTCAGGGAGAGCCATGAAATGAGACGCCCTTCCCGATCGTCCCCCGAGCTCGTGCCGGCGCCCGACGCCGCAGTCGCCGCCAGTCCCGACGAGCGCGACGCTCCCGAGTCGCACGCAAAGGCGTCGGGCATGCACATGCGCGCCCTCCAGATGCCGCCCCGCTGGCTCGATCGCCTGTTCGTCGCGTCGTGCGAGATGCCCGTCGACGAGGGCGAGCGCGCGGTCGTCGAGTCCCTCGTGCGCGTCGTGTCCGAGTTGCTGCCCGCGCGCGCGGTGGGCGCCGTCTTGTGCGTTCGCAGCCGCGCGCCCGAGCTCGTCGTCGCGCTCCCGCCAGCGCTCCACGCGCCCACGGAGGCTCGCCCGGGCGCCCGCCTGTTCCCCTCGCTCCTCGAAGAGATTGTCGTGCCGGTCGGGGCCGCCGGCACGACGCTGCACCTCGGATCGACCGCAGACGGGGGCGCCCAGCCTGGCTCGGCGGAGCACGATCTGTTGCTGCGCACCGGCCTCGCCATGGAGCGTGGCCTGGCGGTCGCGCGCGCCCAAGTGCGCGCGCGCGGTGCGGCGAGCGAGCTCCAGGCCCTGACCGCGCACATGGTGCAGGCCGAGAAGCTCGCGTCGCTCGGCCAGCTCGCCGCGGGCATCGTGCACGAGCTCAACAACCCGCTCACTTCCATCGTCGTGTACACCGACGCCCTCCTCCGCCAGGCCCGCGAGGGGGGAGATCCCGAGGCGATCGAGCGCCTGCGTCGCATCAGCGACAGCGCGGGGCGCATGCTGCGCTTCACGCGCGACCTCAACAGCTACGCCCGCCCCTCGCGCGAGGTGCAGGTCGCCGTGTCGGTGGAGGGGGTCGTCCAGCAGGCCCTCACGTTCTGCGAGCACGTGCTCGCGGAGGCGAGCGCCGAGGTCGTGCGTGACTTCGCGGACGGCGAGCACGGGATGGTGCGCGGAATGCCCGAGCAGCTCGCGCAGGTGTTCGTCAACTTGGTGACCAACGCCTGTCACGCGATGGCGGCCACGGCGCGGCCCGGGGTGCTCCGCGTCGCGACGCGCGCGACCACGGAGAGTGTGCTCGTGGTGGTCGAGGACAACGGCGCGGGCGTGGCCGAGGAGGACGTCGCGCGGGTCTTCACCCCCTTCTTCACCACGAAGGCTCCGGGCGAAGGGACGGGCCTCGGCCTGTCCATCGTGAAGAAGATCGTGGACGACCACCGCGCGCAGATCGCGATTGAGCGCCGCCACGAGGGCGGGACGCGCTTCGTGCTCACCTTCCCGAGGCTCGGCGCGCAGCGCTGACGGCCTGGCGAACGGCCGGGCGAACGGCCGCCGGTCGACAGGAAGGTTCTTCCGCGACCTCGCCCGAGTTTCTCCCCACGGGGCGGGGCGTTCGGGTATCCTCCGAGGCCGCGCGAGCGCCCGTGGATCGGCGCGCCGCCGCCCGAATCCATGCAAAAAGGGAAATACGCACATCTCGTCCCCATCCTCGCCGCCGCGCTCGCGCTGTCGGGGATCGGGCACGCAGTCACCCCCAACGTCCGCGGTCGCATCACGGGTCAGGACAAGCTCCTCCCCGAGGTGTACGCGGAGGCCGCCAAGCCGGACGCCCACAGGTGGACCTGGCGTGAGCCGTCCCCGGCCGTCGAGGCCAGGTTTCGCGTGCTCTCGGCGAACCTCTCGCGCGACGTCTGCGTCGCGGCGACGACCGCCCAGACGGCCGCCCCGCACGAGCCCGTGCTCATGAAGATCTCCGGCGGGCGCATCGTGCCTACGACGATCGCGGTCTCACCCAAGACGAAGCTCGTGCTGAAGAACGTCGACCCGTTCCCTCACAAGCCCTTCATCGTCGGCAACAAGAGCTTCGCGGCCGATCCCATCGCGCCGGGTGCGACGCGCGAGTGGACCGCGCCAGACGGCGGCGGCCGCTACGAGTTCCGCGACGAGCTCTTCCCCAGCGTCCGAACGTTCGTGGTCGTCGATCCTCAGACCGTCGCGGTGGCGTACCCCGGGCGTGACGGGGGCTTCGCCTTCGCGCTCCCCGCGGGGGACTACGTGCTCAAGGCGTATTTCGGCGGAAAACGGGCTGGCAAGGGCGTCAGCGCGATCGCGAAAGACCGGGGCACGTTCGAGATCAAAGAGCCGATCAACCTCGGGGAAGGGGGGGACTGAGCGCCATGATGATCCTCTCGCGTCTGTGGGTGCTCATTCTCTCCCTCCTCGTCGGAGCCGCGATCTACGTCGTGTCCCTGGCGGTAGGGCAGTTCAACCGCGCGAACACCAAGGGCATGGAAGAGGCCCTGCGCGGGGACGGCCAGGTCGTCAACTGGGCGCTCCAGATCGACGCGCGGCGGCGGCTCGACAACCTCATCCTGGTGAGCGTCGACCCCGCCGTCACCAAGGCGCTCAAGTCCTCGAACGGAAAGGACATCTCGCCGAACTCGAAGGAGGAGGGCAAGAAGGCCCTCGCCGCGTTCAACGGCAAGCTCCCGCCGGAGTACAAGTCCGACGTGCTCTTCCTGGTCGACCGGGACGGGCGCCTCGTGGCGCAGCTCGGTTACGACTCGGTCAACGCGTTCCCCGACTTCGAGCTTGGTGGCTACCCGCTCGTGTTCGACGCGCTGCACGGCTTCATGCGTGACGACGCGTGGGTGCTCGGCGGCAAGCTGGCGCGCGTCGTGGCGCGCCCGGTCGAGGACGAGGTTGGCCAGGCGCCGCTCGGCGCGGTCGTGGGCCTTCGCTGGGTCGACGCGTCGTTCGCCAAGGAGATCTCCACGCGCACGCGCACGAACGTCGCGTTCTACGTGGGTGGAACCAAGGTCGCGCTGGCCGCGACCGAGGGCTTCGACGTCGCGGTCTTCGACGCGCTCACCCCTGAAGACCTGAAGCTCGACCCCGCGAAGCTCTTCTCCGAGGTTCACGCGGCCGCGGGCGACCAGACGAGCCTCATGACCGTGCGCATGCCCGGCGAGGCCTGGGACCTGGGCGCCTCGGTGGCCGTGCTCCGCAGCCGGACCTTGATCGGCGGCCCCATGGCCTTCATCTCGGGCGCCGACGACAAGGACAAGGCGAACGTCAAGACGTGGCTCGTCGTGCTGACGGTCCTCGCTGGCGCCGGGCTCGGCTACCTCTTCTCGTTCTTCGAGCACTCCCGCCCGCTCCGCGAGGTGCGCGCGCAGGCCGCGCGGCTCAAGAAGGGCGAGATCGACTACCTGCAGCTCCCTCGGTTCCAGGGGGAGTACCGCGCCTTCGCGCAGGACATCAACGCCGGCATCGAGCGTGTCGTGGAGAAGGGCGGCGGCGCGGCGCGCAAGCCCGCCGACCTGGAGTCCATCCTTGGGCCCGTCCCCGCGCAGCCCAGCATGAGCGCCTTCAGCTTCCCGCTCTCGCAGTCGACCATCGCCCCCGGGCAGCAGGCGCCGGTCGTCCCGCCGGGGCCCCCGAAGCCGTTCGTGCCCCCCCCGTCCGCTGGCGGTCCGCCGCCCCCGGCCGGCAGCCCAGCGGCAGCCCCCGCGGTCCCTCAAGGGCCGCCGCCGCCCTTCAATCCGCCCGGGCCGCCGCCGCCCTTCAATCCCCCCGCGGCCCCCGCGCCCCCTGGGCCGCCCGCGCCGTTCAACGCGCCCGCAGCACCTGCACCGATCGGGCGCCCCCCGCTCGCGCCTCCGAAGCCTCTCGCCTCCGCGCCGAGTTTCCAAGCGCCGCCGCCGGGCGGGGCCGACTTCGGCGCGATCGCGCCGCCTCCGGGCGGTGGGGACGACGACGAGGAGGAAGACGAGCGGACGATGATCGCGAAGCCCGTCGCTGCCGAGCCCGTGTCGGCGGCGGCGGCCGGCGTCGCGCCCTCGTCGCCCGCGAGCGAGTCGGCCGACTGGCTCGCTGTCTACGACGACTACGTGCGGATCAAGAAGGAGTGCTCGGAGGGGGTCGAGGGCCTCACCTTCGAGAAGTTCCAGGTCACCCTGCGCAAGAACCGTGACGCGCTCATGCAGCGCCACGGCGTCAAGCGGGTGAAGTTCTCGGTCTACGTCAAGGAAGGGAAAGCCTCGCTCAAGGCGACGCCGGTGCGCGAATGAGGGCGTGCCGCCGCGGCTCGAGCGCGGGGCTCGCCTTCGCGGGGGCCGCGTCGATCCTGCTCCACGCGCAAGCCGCCCGCGCCTCCAACGTGACCGAGTTCCCCGACAACGGCTCGGAGCAGCTCGCGCGCGGTGGCGCCTGGGTGGCGCGCGCCTCCGATCCGCTCGCCACGTTCTTCAACCCGGCCGGCCTCGCCGGGCAAGACACGAAGCTCACGCTCCAGGCGAGCGCGATCGTGCATCATACATGCTTCACGCGCGTGAAGGCCGCGGGAGACACCTCCACCGAGCCGCTCGCGGCGGGTTCGGGCGGCGCGTTCCCGAGGGTCTGCAACGACGTCGAGGTCAACCCGAACCCCCAGCTCGCGGGGACCCTGCGCATCAGCGACCGCCTCGGCGTCGGCCTCGCGCTCCTCGGCCCGAGCGCCGCCGGCGAGAGCAACTGGCCCGACTTCGTCAACGACCAGGCCTCCCCGAACCGCTACATGCTCCTCCGGCGCCACGGCGTCCTGGCCTTCCCGTCGCTCGGCGTCGGCTTCGAGGTGATCCCAGGGCTCCGGCTCGGCGCGAGCTTCCAGTGGGGCTTCGCCGACCTCAAGCTGGCGAGCGCCTCGGTCGCGCTCAACGTCGACTCGGCCACGCCCGTGAACGACGTCCGCACGAACCTGCAGCTCAAAGACTACTTCATCCCCGGCGGCACGTTCGGCGCCCTCTACTCGCCGAACGAGCGCCTCGATCTTGCTGCGTGGTACCGCGTGAGCGACTCCGTCCGTGCGTCGGGCGATCTCGGCACCGCCGCCAACTACTTCACGCCCGCCAACGCGAGGGGCGACGCGAGCCGGATCATCTACGGAGACACGTTCTTCGGCGATTGCGGCACGGGCAACAAGGCGGTCGAGGGGACCTGCGGCCCGGGCAAGGCCGCCGTCACGCTCGCGATCCCCATGGAGGCGAAGCTGGGCGTTCGCTACCACGCGCCGCTCGCCGGCGGTCCGTCGCGCAAGGGCCACCGCGATCCGATGGCCGACGATCTCTTCGACGCCGAGCTCGACCTCACCTGGGCGAACAACAGCGCCATCGACTCGATCCAGGTGCGCTTCCCGAGCGACGCGAAGACCGGGGACGCGATCATCCCCGTCTCGGGCATCCCCGGTGGCGGCATCCCGGGGAACGCGGATCAGAAGCGTGGCTACCGCGACGTCATCGGCGTCCGCTTGGGCGGCGATTTCAACGTGATCCGCGATCGCCTCGCGCTGCGTGGCGGCGGCTTCTTCGAGTCGTCGGCGCAGGACAAGCAGTACCAAAACATCGACTTCGCCGCGGCCTCGCGCCTCGGGCTCGCGCTCGGCGCGACGTTCCGCGTACGGACCGGCTCTGCGGCAGACGCGGGCGCCCTCGATTTCATGGTCGGCTACGGGCACGTGTTCGTCGCCGACATGACGAACAGCGACCCGCGCGCGGCCGGCGTCCCGGCGGTCGCGGGCACGGCGTGCAACCCCGCCACCTCGAACCAGCCCGGCGACCTCTGCGGGAGCGTGAACGGCGCGGCGGGCCGCACGAAATACCAGACCAACTGGCCGGTCAACCTCGGCACGATCACGAACGCCATCAACGTGCTCAACGTCGGCGTGTCGTACCGCTTCTAGCGCGCCGCCGGGGTGGCACCCTCAGCGCTCGAATCTCGTTGAGTTTCGAGGGTTTGGCCGCCACTCGACCTCGATCTCGCTCAGCGTCCGGGCCGACCTCCCCAAATCCGTGGCCGAAGCCGGCCACGCCCGGGGGAGGTACCCGGATGTGCCGCGTCAGTGGCTCGAGCTCGCGGCGAGCCAGCGCTCCGCCTCGAGGGCGGCCATGCACCCCGAGCCCGCGGCCGTGACGGCCTGCCGGTAGACGAAGTCCTGCACGTCGCCCGCGGCGAACACGCCCGCGACGCTCGTCTGCGTCGTGCCGGGCTTGGTCTTGATGTAGCCGTTGTCGTGCAGCTCGAGCGCGCCGGCGAAGAGGTCCGTGTTCGGAGTGTGCCCGATCGCGACGAAGTACCCCGTGACGTCGAGGGTCTGCTTCTCGCCGGTCTTGTTGTTGCGCAGCCGGACGCCCGTGACCTCGCCCTTGGTCACGTCGAGGATCTCGTCGATCTCGGTGTTGTAGTGGACCGTGATCTTCGGGTTCTTGAGCACGCGCTCTTGCATCGCCTTGCTGGCGCGGAACTCGTCGCGGCGGTGGATGAGCGCGACGCTGCGGCACAGACCGGAGAGGTACATCGACTCCTCCATCGCCGTGTCGCCGCCGCCCACCACGGCCACGTCCTGGTTTCGGAAGAACGCGCCGTCGCACACGGCGCACGCCGAGACGCCGCGCCCCTTCAGCGCGTGCTCGCTCTCGATGCCGAGCCACTTCGCCTGGGCGCCCGTGGCGATGATGAGGGTCTCGGCCTGGTACTCCGTGTCGTCGTCGCCCGCCCACACGCGGAAGGGACGCGACGACAGGTCGACGCGGTTCACGTCTTCGGTGCGGATCTCCGCGCCCTGATGGAGCGACTGGTCGCGGAACGCCTTCATGAGATCGGGGCCGGTCACCTTCGCGGGGAACCCCGGGTAGTTCTCGACGTCGTTCGTGATCATGAGCTGCCCGCCGGGAATGCCCCCGCGGACGAGCCCCTCGAACATGAGGGGCTGCAGGTTGGCGCGCGAAGCGTAGATCGCCGCAGTGTGGCCCGCAGGGCCGGAGCCGATGATGATGACCTTTCTCGTGTCCGTCATGGCGGCGACTCTACGCCCGGCTTCGCGCGCCGCCCACATGATCCAAAGCGGCCGCGATCGATTCTCGTCGCTCGTAGCTCGCCGCTAACCCGTGGACGGGTGGCGGCGATTGCCGCTACGCTTCCCGGCCGTGACCGACCCCAGCCCGACGGCCCAGCGCGAGGAGCAGCTCGCCCGCGTCCCCTTCTTCGAGGGCCTCACGGGCGAGGCCCTACAGCTGATCGCCGAGGTGACCCACGAGGAGTCGTACGGTCTCGGCGCGCGCATCTTCAACTACGGTGATCGCGGCGACCGCGTGTACATCGTCGCCGAGGGTAAGGTGCGCATCTCGCGCAACGTCTCCGGCATGGGCGAGGAGGCCCTCGCGGTGCTGGGGCCTGGCGAAGTGTTCGGCGAGATGGCGCTCCTCGACGAGTCGGTGCGCTCGGCGGACGCGTTGGCCCACGAGCGCTGCAAGCTCCTCGTCATCGCCAAAGACGACTTCGACGACCTGCTCTTTCTGAACAAGGATCTCGCCTACGAGGTCCTCTGGAGCTCCGTGCGCATGCTCACGAGCAGGCTCCGCGAGACCAACGAGAAGCTTACGTTCCTCTCTACCTCCGGCAAGTTCTGACGCCCCGACTCTCAAAGGCCCCCCTCCCGACGATGGCATCTTCCAAGCTCCCCCTCCTCGCGCTCCTCCTCGGCGTGTCCCTGTCCACGGCCGCCGCCGCGTGCGGTGGGAACACTCCCGCCCCCGTCGTCCCCGCGGGCCCGGGGCCTTCGGCGCCGCCCGTCGCGTCCGGTTCGGCAGCACCGGCGCCGAGCGGCGCGGTGGCCTCGCCCGTCAAGGCGCCGGTCGTGATGAAGCCCATCGCGCCGAGCGCGATGGCCTCGGAGCTCGCCGCGATCGGCCTCGACCCCAAGCGGCTCCCCCCGCTCGACAAAATCGAGCCGCAGAAGCTGCGGAAGGTCATGAAGACCTTCACCAAGGCGCTCGGCGTCCAGTGTGGCGCCTGCCACGACGCCGACGACTTCAAGGCCGCCACGCCCAAGAAGGCCGTCGCCACCCGCATGTGGAACGACTTCTCGCGCGGCCTCGTGCTCGCCGACGGGAGCCCAATTTACTGCGACTCTTGCCACCAGGGGCGCATGGAGTCGCTCGACCACGGCGACAAGAAGGCGCTCGCGAAGTGGATGCAGACGGAGTTCGTCGACAAAGTGAAGCGCGTCGACGGCAAGGAGCACGGCTGCGAGACCTGCCACGGCGATCCGTTCGAGGGGCCCTTCATCGACACCGTCTGGGCAAAGAAGAAGTAGCCTGCCGCTGCTCGCCCGTCCCTGTGGGGCGGCGGTCGGGGAGGGCCTTCCGAGGCCCCCGGACGGCCCTCGAACGCGGCCAGTGTGCGCGCCCCACGCATCGAAAATTCCGTTGTAAGATCAAGCTCTTGCGCGCAAACGGTGCCGCGTTCTTGACCTGGTAACGTGCGTTCAGTACTGTTCGTTGCAACATGCAAGGGCTTACCCAGCGGCAGCAGATGGTCCTCGACTACATCAAGCAGTCCATCGTCGATCGGGGGTACCCTCCCACGCTCCGCGAGATCGGCGCGCGCATGGGGATTCGCTCCACGAACGGCGTGAACGACCACCTTCGCGCGCTCGAGCGCAAGGGATACCTCACGCGCGAAGACATGAAGAGCCGCGCGCTCCGCCCCACGGGGCCGGGGCCGGTGGGCCCGCTCGAGGCGTCGAACGACGAAGCCAACGCCCAGTCGCTCCGGATGGACGATGACGACCTCGTCGAGATCCCGGTGCTCGGTCGCGTGGCGGCGGGCATGCCCATCCTCGCCGAAGAGAACGTCATCGACACGGTGCGCGTCGACCGCGGGCTCATCCGCGGCGGCCGCGAGGTCTTCGGCCTCCGCGTCTCGGGCGACAGCATGATCGACGCCGGCATCCTGAGCGGCGACTACATCTTCGTGCGCAAGCAGCTCACCGCGAGCCGCGGCGACATCGTCGTCGCGCTCATCGGCGACGAGGCGACGGTCAAGTACTACTTCCCCGAGAAGGACTACGTGCGCTTCCAGCCCGCGAACAAGACCATGGCGCCGATCCTGGTGCGCGCGATGGACTTCCGCGCGACGATGCTCCTCGGCGTCGTCGTGGGCGTGTTTCGCCGCATCTGAGCGCCCCTCTTTCGTGCCCTGGCCGCGTCGCGCCGCGCCGCGCCGCGCGTAGGGATCGCGCCGCCGCCCGCCTAGATTTTCGTCAGGTACTCGCGCGCCGCGAGAATTGTCGGATATGATCGTCGCGGGCGCGCCCGACGTGCGCCCTCTGGTCCACTGGAGAATCTCATGGCCCCCTGTCCGCAATGCGGCGCTGTTCCACAGTCCTCCGACAAGTTCTGCAACGTCTGCGGATATTCGCTCGGCCCCTCGCCATTTGGGCAAGCTCCCCAATACGGCGCGCCCCAGCAGCCGCATCAGGGTGGGCTGCCGCCGATCGACGCCATGCCCTTCACGAATGACGCGTACGGCAACCCCCAAGGCCAGCAGGGCGGGGGCTTCCAGCAGTCCGGCGGCTATCCCGCGGGGCAGGGTGGCTTCCCCGGCGGTGGCGGCGGCTTCGGTCAACAGCCGCAGTACGGTGGCGGCGGCTTCGATCAGGGCGGCGGCTTCGGTCAGCAGCCCCAAGGTGGATTTGGCCAGCAGCAGGGCGGCTTCCCCGACCCCAACGCGGGGTTCGGTGGCGGCGGCTTCGGTCAGCAGCCACAGCAGGGCTTCGGTGGCGGCGGCTTCGGCCAGCAGCAACCGCAGCAGCCGCATCAGCCCCACCAACCGCAAGGCTTCGGCGGCTACCCGCAGCAGGGCCAGGGCTTCGGCGGCGGTGGTTTCGATCAGGCCCCGCAGCCCCAGTTCGCGCCTGCACCGCCGCCCGCGCCCGTCGCTGCGGCTGCGCCCGCGTACCAGCCGCCTCCGCCCCAGGCGCTGCCCGCCAACGCGCTGCGTGGCTTCGTCGTCTCCTACCAGGCGAACCCCGCCGGGGAGTTCTGGCCGCTCACCGGCGGCCGCAAGGTGATCGGCCGCGCGAATTCGGGCGAGAACGTCGACATCCCGCTGAGTGACGCGACCACGTCCTCGCGGCACGCGGCCCTCTCGATCGACGGAGTGAGCGGCACCATCACCCTCGAGGACACGGGCTCCACAAACGGCACGTTCGTCAACGAGGAGCATGTGGGCTTCAACGGGCGCCGCGACCTCCGCGATGGCGATAAGCTCCGCTTCGGGGGCTATGTCGCGTTCGTGAAGCTCATCACGCGCACGCACTGAGGGGCGCCTTCGCGACGCGACTGCGCGGTCGCGCGGCTGCATGATCCCCCGCGCTGCAGCGTCCACTCGACGGCTCCTGGGCGTCGCGGCGTGGTCTGCCGCGGCCCGCGAAGCGCGCGCGATCGGCGTAGGGAGGAGTGAGTCCTTCCTGGCAGGGCGAAAGCTTGGTATTTCGTCAACGCGACAAGGAGCCCTCGTGAACCGATCTGCCGCCTCCGCCACGCACGCGCCCGCCCGATCTCTCCTCGCAGTGGCTGTGCGGGCGCTCGCCGCGGCCCTCGCGCTGCTCCTCGTCCTCGCGGCTCGGCCCGCGAGCGCCGCCGTCGAGACCAAGCTGCTCCGCATCGACCCACGCGCGGGCGTGCGCGACGGTGCGCCGTTGCTCACCACCGTCGTCGAGCTCGTGCAGTTCTCTTCGCTGAGCGAGGTCGTGAGCAACAACGGGTGCGCCGCGCTCCGCGGGGACGCGTACCTGAACTGCCTCAGCGCCGCGGTGGAGACCCCCAACGCCATCGCGAAGCCGTTCCCCTTCCCGGACGCGCAGGCGCGGCTCTTCGTCCGCGTCGACAACGCCGAGAGCCCGGCGACCTTCGTGAGCAAGACCGCCTGGGGCGCCGCGAAGAAGGACCCGCTCGTCGGCACCGCCTGGCTCATCGCGCTGGACGCCTCGAGCATGATGGGCGGCCGGTACCAAGACGCCCGCGAGGTCGCCAACCAGTTCATCGGCGCGCTTGGCCCGAACGACCTCGCGAAGCTCATCATCTTCGACGACAAGCTGAACGCGTACCGCGCGAACACCGCGTGGACCCCCGCGCGCGACAAGGCGAAGCTCATCGCCGTCCTGGCGGCGAACGGGACCCCCTCGGCGTCGAGCGGCAGCGGCCGCCCCTTCGGTGGGCAGGTGAAGAACATCGCCCGCGCCTTCGGCGACCTCGGCAACAGCGGCAGCGTGCAGAACATCCCCATGATGCAGGCGATGGTGCTGCTGTCGAACGGCGCCGGTCGCGAAGACGGTGGCAGCGTGGCGGCTACGGCCGAGGTGATGAAGCAGTTCTTCAACAAGGGCCGCTTCCCCGAGGACAACAGCGCCTCCCCGAAGACGCCGCTGCCGGTCATCTCGGTGTATTTCCCGAACGCGCGTGGGTTCGTCAACGACAAGCTTTCGTTGAATGATTTCCAGTACATGCAGGACATCGCGAACCCCGAGATCGGGGGCTTCTTCGACATCGTCCAGGCCGGCCAGTCGGTCACCAAGGCGCGCACGATCGTGAAGCTCGTGAACGACCGGTTCGACAAGATGTGGGTCGTCAAGTGGAAGCTCGCGTGCCTGGCCCCCACGGTCGAGCAGTCGTTCATCCTCGCGTTCGACAACACGAGCCCGCCCATCAAGCCCGACGCCACGTTCAAGGAAGTGCCGCTCGGCGTGAACCCCACCCAGTGGCCGCTCGATCTCAACCTCGCGCAGACGAAGCTCGAGGCCGACGCGAACCCCCTCCACCCGGGCGGCACCTTCCGGGTGTACGGCAACTTCTGCTGGGGCGGCGACAAGACGCGAGCCGAGGCCTACTTCGTGCCGGCTGGCTCGAAGCCCGATCCGAACGTGAACCGAAACGATCCGCGCGTCGCCCAGCAGGCGATGCAGACGATCACGGCCCAGAACCTGCGCGGTGGAGCGCTCGAGGCTTCGGACACGTTCGTCTCTCTCCAGGTGCCCGACGACGAGAAGATCCTCGAGGGCAACGGCGAGCAAATGATCACGCGGCTCGTGCTCTACGACAACCGAGCGAAGCGCGCGAGCGGGTACGACGAGAAGACCGTCCTCACGCTCAAGGCGCAGAAGAAGCCGATGAACATTCTGCTCATCGCGGGTATCGGCGGCGGCGTGGTGGTCATCATCTTGCTGCTCGTGGTGCTCCTCCGCGGAGGCGGCGGAGGCGGTGGCAAGCGTGGTCGCTCGGCGGCGCCGCCCGCCGCGCCGGTGGTGGCCGGTGGTCCTGCGCCTTACGGCGGCGGTGGCGGGTACGGCGCCCCCCCGGGCGGAGGCTACGGCGCGCCCGGAGGCTACGGCGGCCCGCCCCCGGGCGGCCAGGGTGGAGGCTACGGCGGCGGAGGCTACGGCGCCGCGCCCCCTTTAGTCTGAGCCCGGCGCCGGCGCCGGCACCGTCGGGGCTCGGGCCCTCGGGCTACGGCGCTCCCCCTGCGCCGGAGGCGGCGCGCGCGTCGGTCGCGCCGGTCGCCCCGCTGGGATACGCGCCGGCCGGCTACGTGGCGCCTCCTGCGGCGGCCCCCCCGGCGTACGCCGTTGCGGCGGCCGCGCCGCCCCCGCAGCCGTCTCCGTCAGCGCCCCCGGCCGCGTTTGCCTCCGGAGCCCCGCCGGCGGTGCGGCGCGCGACCGAGGGGCTGGTCATCGGCGAGGTCATCTGCCCTTCGTGTCGGCTCCCCACCATGACGACGCCCGGCGTCGCGTCGGTGTGCTTCTCGTGCGGGCAGCCGCTCGGCGCGCCCGTGGCGGCGGCGGCGGTCCCGAAGAGCTACGCCTTGACGGGCGCTCTCCCTTCGGCCCTCGCGCCGCCGGTAGACCCCTACGGCGACGCGGGGCGGCTCGCGAGCGCGCGCCTCGTCGGCCCGGCCGGTGACTTCCCGTTGACCGTCGCGGAGGCCGCGGTCGGCCGCGATCCGGCGCGGTGCCGCCTCCTGCTCACCGAGCCGCGGGTGAGCGGCGTGCATGCGCACGTGCGCCTGCTCGACGGCGCGGTGCAGGTGCGCGACGGCGGCTCGAACAACGGCACCTACGTTGACGGCGCGCGCATCGCTCCGGAGGTCTGGGTTTCCGTCCGCGTGGGAGCCGAGGTACGCTTTGGCCCCGTGAGCTTCACGGTGACGCGTTGACGACGCCCCGAGACACCCTGGTCGAGCCCATCGCCGCCGAGCTCGCGCTCCGCACCGATCCGGGCCGCGATCCGGAGAAGCAGATCAACGAGGACGCAGGCTTCCACAAGGCCACGCGCTTCGGGACCCTCTGCGTCGTATGCGACGGCATGGGTGGCCACGCGAACGGGCAGGACGCGTCGGCCGCGGCGACCCGGGCCATCCAAGAGACCTTCGACGGCGCGCCAGCCGGCGCGAGCGGACGCGAGCTACTCCGCGACGGGATCACCCTCGGACACCAGCGCATCCGCGAGCTCCCGCTCGCCGCGGGCGAGGCGCGCGCGGGCTCGACGGTCGTCGCGGTGCTGCTGACGCCGCACGGTGCCGAGGTCGCGCACGTGGGCGACAGTCGCGTGTTGTTCATGTCGCGCGGTCGAATTCAGCAGATCACCCGCGACCACTCGATGGTGCAGCTCATGGTCGAGGCGGGCATGATCCGCCCCGAGGAGGCCGCGACCCACCCCGACGCGAACAAGATCATGCGCGCCCTCGGCATCGCCGCCGAAGTGCAGGTCGAGCTTCGGCCCGAGCCTGTCCCCTTCGCGCCCGGCGACGTGTTCGTCCTCGCCAGCGACGGCCTGACCGATCTGGTGACCGAGGCCGAGATCCTCGCGATGGCCGGTCAGGTCCCGCTGGAGCAGGCCGCCGGCCAGCTCGTCGATCTCGCGAACGCGCGCGGGGGGCACGACAACATCACAGTGCTGCTCGCGCGCCCGAGAGAGGGCTCGAGCAGCTCCTCGGCCGCGGCGACCCTCGTCTCCGCGGGGCTCGGCACCGTGCCGGATCCGCCCGCGGCGAGGGCGGGAGCGACGGTGCTCGCCGCGCCCCTCGCGAGCCCCGCGCCGACCGGCTCGCCTGCGGTGGCCACGGTCCCGATCGCGCCGGCGCTCGGTGTCGTGCCCGGAGCTGGACCGCCGCCGCACGTCGGGCCTGCCGTGCCCGCGGTGCTCCCGCCGAGCCCCCCGCGCTCGCAGCGCAGCGCGGCCGCGCCCACACGGCCGTGGTGGCTCATCGGGATCCTGGTGCTCGCGGCGGTGGTGGCGGTCGCGGTCGCGAGTGCCGGGCTCTACGCCGTGATCATCAAGCCGGAGCACGTCGACCCGCAGATCGCCGTGCCGCTCTCGGCCTTGCCACGTGTCGGCGAGCCCCCCGCCTCGAGCGAGTCGGAGCCCACGGCCGCGCCCTCTCTCCCCGCGGAGACGCCCCCGCTCGCGCCGCCGTCGGCGCCGGGGCACCGAGGCCCTAGCCCGAGCGCCCGGCCCCCGGGCGAGTAGCGCCCGGACCCGCGCACCGACGCCGAGGGGCGTTGCCTTGGGCCCCCCGTCTCGGGTGGTCGGCCCCGGAATCTCGAAGTCCTCGGGCCCTTCAGTGTAGCATCGCGGCCGATGATCCCCGGGTTCGGCAAAGAGCAGGTTTCGATCGGATCGGCCCCCGACAACGACGTCGTGGTCCACGGCCCAGGTGTTGCCCCCCGGCACGCGCGCATCGTGCGGCAAGGCGCGCAGCTCACCTTCTTCGACAACGGCGCCGCCCCCACGTTCGTGGGGGGCGCGCCCGTCGCCCCTAACCAGCCGATACCCTTCGATTTTCGGACACCTATCGCGCTCGGACAGACCCCGCTGCCGCTCGCCCATCCCGCCCTCGCGCTGATGGCCATGTCGGTCGGTCAGGCGCCGGCGCCGCCTGGGCACTTCATCGTCGGGCGGGAGTCGAGCACCGCGAGCCTCGTGCTCGCGAGCAGCGCGGTGAGCGGGAACCACGCGACGGTGATGCTCGATCGCATGACCGTGACCGACAACGCGTCAACCAGCGGCACCTACCAGAACGGCCAGCGGCTCCCTTCCGGACAGGCCGTGCCGCTCGACCCCAACGGCGTGCTCGCGTTCGGGCCCGTCCCCGTACCGACCAGCGTGCTGCTGCAGCTCGGGCGTGCGCAGGGCGCGCCGCTGCACGGCCCTCCAGTCGGCGCCCCTCCGGCCGGCATGGCGCCTCCAGCCGGGCCTCCGCCCGGGGCGGGGCCTGAGCCAGGCCGGAAGCACCGCACGGTCATCGGCGAGCTGAACCTCGCCGACCTCGCCCAGAACATCATCACCATCGGCCGCACGCCCGACAACCAGATCGTCGTGCCGCACGCCCAGGTGAGCTCGCACCACGCGGTGCTCGTGCGGCAGGGCAACGACGTGCTCCTCGAAGACAAGGGCTCCGCGAACGGCACGTTCGTCCGCGGCCAGCGCCTCGCGCCAGGCCAGCGCGTGCCGGTGCAGCACGGCGAGAAGATCTTCATCGGCCCCATGCCGGTGCTCCTCCAGCTCACGGGCCAGCAGCTCGGCCTCGTGGTCGAAGACCAGCAGGCCTCCTGGGCGGGCAAGCCGCTCTACGACATCGAGGCGTGGGACCTCTCCCTCGAGGTGCCCGATCGCGACGACAAGTCGAAGATGAAGGTGCTGCTCGACCACGTGTCTTTCAAGGCCATGCCGGGCGACATGATCGCGCTGATGGGGCCTTCCGGGGCGGGCAAGACCACGCTCCTCATGACGCTGAACGGCTACCTGCCGCCCTCGAGCGGGCAGGTGCGCATCAACGGCGAGGACCTCTACGCGATCTACGACGCGCTCCGCGGCTCCATCGGGTACGTGCCCCAGGACGACATCGTCCACCCCGAGCTCACGGTCTTCGAGGCGGTGAAGTACTCGGCGAAATTCCGCCTCCCGCCCGACTACTCCGACGCCGAGATCAACCAGCGCGTCGAGCAGACCCTGAAGGACCTCGGCCTCGACGCCCTGAAGAACCTGGAGATCGGCAAGCCGGAAAAGAAGGTCCTCTCCGGCGGACAGCGCAAGCGCGTGAACATCGCGCTCGAGCTCGTGACCGATCCCGTCATTCTCTTCCTCGACGAGCCCACCAGCGGCCTCGCGGCCGACGACACGACGGCGCTCATCACGCTGCTGTCCGAGCTCACCAAGAAGACCGGCAAGACGATCATCATGACGATCCATCAGCCGGCGAAGGACGAGTTCGAGAAGTTCAACATGACCTTCATCATGGGGTACGGCGGCATCCCGACGTACTTCGGGCCCACGGGCGAGCCCTCGTACCGCTTCTTCGCGAGCCTCATCGAGCGCCCCGACAGCCCCTTCCGGAGCCTCGCGCCGCAGCACGCCGGCAAGCGCATCGACAACCCTCGCGACATGTTCGACATGCTCCAGGTGCGCGAGAAGGCCGTGCACGAGGACATGAAGCGGCACGACCCGAACACGCCGCGAAACCCGGCGAGGCTCGAGGCGGCGCGTCACTGGCGAAACGAGTTCTTCCGCAACGAGAACCCGGTCTTCCAGCAGATGTACTCCGGCCCCCGCGCGGTGGGCACCGAGGCCGCGGCCCGCGGCGTGCCGCACGCGCCCAAGGTGGCGCTCTTCAGTCAGCTCATGCTGCTCATCTCGCGGTACTGGAAGGTGCGCATCCGCGACCGCGCCGGCGCGGCGATCATGTTCCTCCAGGCGCCCATCATCGGCGTGATGCTCGCGTTCGTGTTCGCGGGGCAGAAGCAGGCCGTGCCGTTCTGGTGCCTCGGCGCGCTGCAGGAGCTGTCGAAGCGGGGCCAGTCGAACGCGACGGGCTCGGCCGATCTCCTGAATCGGATGCAGCCCACCAACGACAACACGGCGGCGCTCTTCTTCGTGGTGGTGAGCTGCGTGTGGTTCGGCACCAGCAACTCGGCGCGCGAGATCGTGACCGAGCGGGCGATCTACATGCGCGAGCGCATGGTGAACCTGTCCCTCTTCAACTACGTGTTCTCCAAGTACATCGTGCTGTCGGCCATCTGCGTGGTCCAGTGCTCGATGCTGCTCGGCATCGTGTTCGCCACCCTCGGCTTCCACGGCGGACCCGGCGCGTTCCTGATGGAGCTCGGCATCATGGTGGGCGTGAGCATGAACGCCACGGCGCTCGGGCTCTTGCTCTCCACGATGGTGTCCTCGGCGGAGGCCGCGATGGCGCTCACGCCGATCGCGCTCATCCCCCAGGTGGTCCTCGGCGGGCTCATGGTGCCCATGACCACGAACGAGATGCTGAAGCCGCTCATGTACGTCATGCCGGCGCGCTGGGGCTTCGAGGGCTCCATCGTGCACGAGCGCGCCGCGATCGAGCGCGATCCCGCCTGGTACATCGACCTCCACAAGCCGACCCTCCAGAGCGCCCCGGACTTCATCGAGAACGGCCACTTCAAGTGCGCCATCGCGCAGATGGCCTCTGACCACCTCGCCGGTGGGTGGGGCTTCATTTACTACGCGGATCTGTGGCTGCCGTTCGTGGTCCTCTACGGGATGACGTTCCTCATGATGGGGCTCTTGCTCATCATTTTGAAGCGGCGCGATCCGGTCTGAGGGGCGGCGGTGGGCCACAGGGGGAGACACGCATGGGACGACTGACGTTCAGCCTCAACGTGACTCTGGACGGCTGCGTCGACCACCAAGAGGGCATCGCTGACGACGAGACGCACGCCTTCTTCACCCGCCTGATGGACGAGTGCGGGGCGATGCTGTGGGGCCGCGTCACCTACGAGCTCATGGAGGGCACCTGGCCCGCGATCGCCCGCGGCGACGGTGAGGCGCCGCCGGCCCTGCGCGAGTGGGCAGCCAAACTCGAGATCAAGCCGAAGTACGTCGTGTCGTCGACGCGGAGCGACTTCCCGTGGAGGAACAGCCACGCCCTCGCCGGCGACCTGCGCGCGAGCGTGGAGAACCTCAAGGACGCCACCCCGGCCGGCGTGCTCCTCGGCAGTGAACAGCTCGCGACCGAGCTGGACCGCCTCGACTTGATCGACGAATACAGGTTCCTCGTCCACCCCAGGATCGCCGGTCACGGCCCAACGCTGTACCAGCGCGGCCTGACCAGCACACGGCGGCTCGAGCTCGTCTCGGCGAGCCCGCTCCGCAACGGCGCCGTGGCGATGCACTACAAGCGCGCGCGTGGCTGAGGGCAGCCCGTTGATTCTGCTGCCGCCGCGCCCCAACGTGGGGCGCGAAATGTGGCCGTGGACAGAGGTGGGCCCCTCGCAGCACTCCGCGGACCAGAACAGCCGCAGGGGTCCTGTTCTCGCTCGGCGTCGGTTGGGGTTGAAACGAGGCCCCGTGCCTTGCGACACTGCCGCTCCGGGCGCGTCGACACGCGCACCGGGGAAGGAACGCGCGCGACCATGACGAGCACCACGCAAGCGAAGGACATCCTCTCGATCAACGGCGATCGCCTCTGGGCCTCGCTCATGCGGCTCGCGGAGATCGGCAAGACCGCCAAGGGCGGCGTCTGCCGCCTCGCGCTCACCGACCTCGACAAGGAGGGGCGCGACCTCGTCACCTCGTGGGCGCGCGAGGCGGGAATGACCGTCACCGTCGACAAGATCGGCAACGTGTTCATGCGCCGCAAGGGCAAGAACGACGCGCTGGCCCCCGTCATGTGCGGCAGCCACATCGACACCCAGCCCACGGGCGGCAAGTTCGACGGCAACTACGGCGTGCTCGCGGGCCTCGAGGTCGTGCGCACCTTGAACGACCAGAACATCGAGACCGAGGCGCCGATCGAGGTGGTCTACTGGACCAACGAGGAGGGCTCGCGCTTCGTCCCCGTCATGATGGGCTCCGGCGTGTTCTGCGGCGCCTTCACGCTCGAGCACGCGTACGCGGCGAAGGACGTGGACGGCAAGAGCGTGAAGGACGAGCTCGCGCGCATCGGCTACATCGGCGACGAGGAGCCAGGCAAGCACCCGGTGGGCGCCTATTTCGAGGCCCACATCGAGCAGGGGCCCGTGCTCGAGGACGCCGACGTTACGATAGGCGTCGTGAAGGGCGTGCTCGGCCTCCGCTGGTACGACTGCGTCGTGAAGGGCATGGAAGCCCACGCGGGGCCCACGCCGATGCCGCTCCGCAAGGACGCGCTCCAGGTCGCCACGCGCATCATGCAAGAGGTCGTCGCCATCGGGAACAGCCGCCCGCCGCACGGACGCGGCACCGTGGGCTTCGTGCAGGTCCACCCGAACAGCCGCAACGTGATCCCCGGAACCGTGAAGTTCTCGGTCGATCTCCGCAACATCGACGACGAGAACCTCGACGCGATGGACGCTGAAATCAAGGCGTTCTGCGAGAAGACGGCGAAGGAGAGCGGCCTCCCGGTCGAGCTCACGCAGGTCTCGTATTTCAAGCCCTGCCAGTTCGAGAAGGGCTGCGTCGAGGCCGTGGCGAACGCGGCGAAGACCTTCGGCTACTCGCACATGGACGCCGTGTCGGGCGCGGGCCACGATGCCGTGTACGTCGCGCGCCTCGCGCCGGCCGGCATGGTGTTCATCCCCTGCAAAGACGGCATCAGCCACAACGAGATCGAGGACGCCAAGCCCGAGCACATCACCGCTGGCTGCAACGTGCTGCTGCACGCGATGCTCGATCGGGCCGGGCGGTAGTCGCGACCTCGACGACGCGGAGACGCGGAGACGCGGAGACGCGGAGGGCGCCGACGCGCCTTCCTGATCGCGAGCCCACTCGCCGACGACGCTACGCTCGTCCTCGTGTGCGCCGCCGCCTCGCCGCTGCCAGCACGAGCGCGACCAGCGCCGCGGCGACCCCGCCCGCGGGCGGCGCGGGGTCGCCCATCACCGCGCACGCGTAGAAGCCCGTGGTTGGCGTCGGCTCGCTCGGCGCCGCGCTCCCCACGCCGGACGAGGTCGGCGACGGCGGCGGTGAGGGCGCGCTCGCGGTCGTTGAGGGCGGCGGGGGCGCGGTCGTCGTCGGCGGGGGAGTGGGTGGCGCGGGGGGCGTGAAGACGCGGGCCCGCCGCGGGGCGCGCGCGCTCCCACCGACCACGAGCACGCTGCCGTCCCCGAGCAGGGTCTGGGTGTGCCAGTACCGCGGCTCGAGATCGGCGGTGGTCGTCGACGCAGCGGGCTCGTAGAGCTCCGCCGCCGCGGTCGCGCTCGGCGAGTAGAAGGCCGCCGCGTTGCCGAGGACCAACACGCGCTCGCCCGACACCTCCGTAGCCTGGTGGAGCCACCGCGTGCCGGCGAGCGGCCGCGTCACGGAGACCGCGCCCGCGGGGGATACGGCGAGCACCTCGCCCGTGGTCACCTCCCCCTGGGGCGCGAGGCTCCCGCCGATGAGCAGCGTCGTGCCGCTCGCGAGGGTGACCGCGGCGTGGTCGAAGCGCGCGCGCGGGAGCGTGGGCCCCGCGCTCCACGCGTCACGGAGCGGGTCGAAGAGCTCGGTGCTCGCGTGCAAGGTTTTGATGTCATTGAAGATTCTGGCGCCACCGCCCGCCACCAGGAGGCGCCCGTCCGGGAGCAAGCTCGCGGTGTGCGACGCGCGGGGGACCGCGAGGCTCGCGGCGCGTCGGCATGAGGCGCCGTCGCTCGCGCAGAGCTCCACCACGGACGACGCGACGCCGTCCCGCGAATAGTCGAGGCTCCCGACGACGAGCACGCGCCCGTCGCGGAGCCGCGACGCCGTGTGGTGCGAGCGCGGCTCGGAGAGCGAAGGGAGGGAGGCCCACTCGCCTGTCGACGGCTCGTAGCGTTCGACCGAGGCGAGCACGCGGGGCGGGTTGAAGCTCACGTCGCCACCGAGGACGAGCACGAGCCCGCCGTCGAGCGCGGTCGCCGTGTGTGCCCGTCGCGCGGTGGTGAGCGAGCCGGTGGCGGCGAAGGTTCGAGTGGTCGGATCGTAGAGCTCCGAGGTGGCGAGGTCGGCGCCGAGCGAGGTCGAGTACCCGCCCGCGATCAACACACGTCCGCTCGGGAGGAGCGTCGCGCTGTGGAGAGAGCGCTCCACGGCGAGGTCTCCCGCGTCGGTCCACTCGGGGTCGAGCAGCGCGGGATAGTCGGACGCGGCGAGGTCCCACGAGAGCTCCACCGTGCAGGTGGCCGCTCCTGGCGCGACGGGCGCTCGGCCCCATGGCGCGCGCGGGTCGCGATCGACGGCGCACCCTCGGACCTCGACGCCTACGGGTCGCCGCTGCCCTCGCGCGTTCGCGATCCATGGTGGGAGCATGTGCGCGCGCGGCGCGCCTTCCGCGTCGAGGACCTCGAGCACGCCAGCGACCAGGCGCAGACCCGCGAGCGCACCGAGCGACAGTTCGTAGCGCACGCGAGGCTCGCGCGGAGGTGTCGGGAGTCGTACCCAGTCCTCGAACGTCCCGAGTGAGCCGGTGGCGTCGCTCGCGCCGCGCCTCTCGCGAACCAGATCGACCCCGGGCCCGAGCGCGTCGGCGAACTCGTCGCGCGGACCTTCCCGGCGGCCCGGCACATGCCGCGCGCCGAGCAAGACGAGCGTGGGGCCTCGCGGAGTGAGCGCGATCGGGGCGTCAGCGAACGACGCCCCCTTGTCCTGCGTCTCGCGCACCGGGTCTCCGGCGGCGCTCCCAGAGGACGAGGCGACCCCCAGGGCCACGAACAGCAGGATGCGAGGTAGGGCGCTGCGCACGGTCTCCAGGCTCATCGTGCCATGCGGTTGCGGCGCCGGAAAGGCACGCCGGCCTCGGGAGGCGCCCGGCTCGCCCCGAGCGCGCCGCTTCGTGTACGCTTTGGAGGATGTCCGCCCCGGCCGCGAGAGCCGCTCACGACGCGCTCGAGAATGAGCTGCGCTCGCTCATGGAGCGGGGCGCGACGAACCAGGCGGCGACCCTCGCGCTGCGGCGGGCAGGACCCGAGCTGCTCCGCTTCGTCGTCCACGCTCACGGCAGCGAGACCATGGGAGCGGACGTGTTCTCGCTCCTGGCCGAGGACGTCTGGCGCGGGCTCCCTGCCTTTCGGTGGGAGTGCTCCTTTCGCACCTGGGCGTACGCGCTCGCGCGCCGCGCCTCGGCCCGCTACCGTCGCAGCGAGCGGGCCCATGGTCGAGCGATCCCCCTCTCGGAGCTCGGGGCGTTGTCGGAGCTCGTCGCCGAGGTCCGGACGCGCACAGTGAGCCGCCTCCGCGAGGAGAACCGCTCGGCGATCGACACGCTCAAGGGCGAGCTCGACGTCGACGAGCTCATGCTCCTGTCTCTCCGGGTGGAGCGCGAGCTGTCGTGGGCCGAGATCGCGACCGTGCTCGCCGACGAGGGCGAGCCCGCCGACGCGGCAGCGCAGGCGCGCTTGCGGAAGCGCTTTCAGCTGCTCAAAGATCGACTGAAGCGGCGCGGGCGCGAGCTCGGGCTCGTCCCGAGCGGCGATGGCTGAGCCGGCCTCCGTCGCCGAGACCTGGGACTCCGACGACGCCACCGAGTCGGACGAGCTCTTGCGGAGGCTCGCGAGCACCGGCGTCCACGAGCGGCTGACGCCCGAGCTCGTGCCCGGCGAAGCGGTCGACCGGTTCGTCGTCGTGCGCGTCTTGGGGCGCGGCGGGATGGGCGTCGTCTACGAGGCGCGCGACGAGCGCCTGGGGCGGGCCGTCGCGCTCAAGGTCGTGAGCGGACACGGCGCCGCGAGCCCCGACCGCAAGCGGCGCTTCCTGCGCGAAGCGAAGGCCGCGGCGGCCGTGGCGCACGCGAACGTCGCGCGGCTCCTCGAGGTCGGGGAGCACGACTCCAGCGCGTACCTGGTGTTCGAGTATGTCGAGGGTCGCACGCTCCGCGCGCTGCTGCGGCAAGGCCCGGTGCCGTTCGCCGAGGTGGTGCGTATCGGCCGTGAGCTCGCTCTGGGGCTCGTGGCCGCCCACGCGGCGGGCGTCGTGCACCGCGACGTGAAGCCGGAGAACGTGATCCTCGACGCCACGGGGATGGTCAAGATTCTTGACTTTGGCCTCGCGAAATGGGGCGAAGAGGGCGCGCCGCGCGAGGTGTCGGAGGTGCTCACGGCCGAGGGCGTGGTCCTCGGGAGCCCCGGGTACATGTCGCCCGAGCAGGCCCTCGGCAAGCCCACGGACGCCGCGACCGACGTGTTCTCGCTGGGCGTCGTGCTCTTCGAGCTCGCTACGGGCGAGCGGCCCTTTCAGGGCGTCACCGCGATGGAAGCCATCGTGTCGACCACGCGGGACGTGGTGCCCGATCCACGTGGGCTGCGGCGCTCGATCCCCGGGGCCTTCGCGCGGCTCGCGCTGCGGTGCCTCGACAAGCGCCCCGAGCGGCGTCCGAGGGTCGAGCAGGTGGCCCGGGAGCTCGAGCGGCTGCCGCTTCGTCGTGGGCCGTCCGCCGCCCGCCTCACGGTCGCGGGGGGCTTGGCCCTCGTCGTGCTCGGCGGGACGCTCGGCATGGGCGCCCGGGCCGCGCGGCACTCGTCCCCCGTCGTGGCCGTCAGCGAGCCCCCCTCTCCCCCCGCCTTGCCCGCGGCCTCCCCGGCCAGCGCGGCGGAGGGACCCCCTGTCGCCCCGAGCACGATCGCGGCGAGCGACGTGGCGCCCGCGGGGCCGCCGCGGTCGCCGTCGCCGTCGCCCACGCCGGTGAAGCCGCGCGCGTCGGTCCACGGACCGTCTGCGGCTACCACGCCCGCGCCGATCGCGCCCGCGCCCGCGCCCTCGTTCTCGTCCGCGCGCCCGCTCGATCGTCCCTCGTTTCGCGAGCGAAAATAGCCATGTGCGTGCGGGTGGGGAGCGCACGGCACGGTGGCGGGAGAGCCCGAGCGCTCGCGACGCTGCTGTGGCTGGCGTGGCTCGCGACGCTCGCGCCGCCCGCTCGCGCCGACGTCGCGGGCAACCAGCAGGGAGTCGCCGCGACGCTCTTCGATCGTGGGCGTGAGCTCATGGACGCGGGCCGGTACGCGCAGGCCTGCGACAGCTTCGAGGAGAGCCAGCGGCTCGATCCGGGCGGCGGCACGCTGATGAACCTGGCGCTCTGCCGGAGCCTTGAAGGGCGTACGAGCACGGCCACGCAGCTCTTCACGGAGGCGCTCGCGGCCGCGCGCCGCGACAAGCGCGACGATCGCGTCGAGGAGTGTCAGCGAAGCCTGGCCGAGCTCGGCCCGAGGGTGCCCACGGTCACCCTCATCGTGGAGGCGCCCGCACCCTCGGCGCTGGTGCCGTCTCCCAAGCTCACCGTGCGGCTCAACGGAGGGGGCGTGCCGGCGCTGGCCTGGGGTGCGCCGGTCCCCGTCGACCCGGGCGACGTGCTCGTCGAGGCCTCCGCGCCGGGCTTCGTGCCGTTCTCTGCCCGACTGCGCGTGCGGGAGGGTCAGCGCGAGAGCGTCCGTGTGCCGCCGCTGGTCGCTGCCGCCGTCGCGCCGGCGCCGCCTGCGCCGGGGAGGGACACCGATGCGTCCGCGCCGCCGCTCGTCTGGGCGACCGCCGGGCGACCGCTTGCTGTCGCGCGGCTCGATGTCGACGGAGCGCTGAGGGGCGCCGTCGTGTACGGAGGGTTCGGCGTCGGCGTCACCCGATTCGCGGAGCTCTCCGCCGGCGCGCTGCTGGGCGCCACGAGCGGCTTCGAGGTGGGGGCGCGGGCGTTGGTCCCGCTCGGGCCGCTGCGGCCGTTCGCCACGCTCGCGATCCCCTTTTTTTTCGCGGACGGCGTGCGCGCCGGTGTCCGCGCCGGCGCGGGGCTCGAGTGGTCTCTGACCCGGCACCTCGCGGTCTTCGGGCAGGTCGCCGGGGTGTACTTCCCCGCGCCACCGCGGACGCGCGAAGCGGCCGCGTTCCTCCCCGCGCTCGGCGTCGTAGGCCGCCTGTAGCGGCGAGCCCGTGCGCGCCTTCAGGGCGTCATGGGGAGCTCGGCCTCGTCGCGGCCGAGCGAGCCGAGCCGCTGCACCTTCACGCGATCTCCCGCGATCGAGTACACGAGGTCGTCGAGGAACACGCTGCGCTTCACGGTCGACGTGGCGCGCGACCACCACGTACTGCAGCTCACGCCCCGCGACGAGTGATCGACGCCGCCGCGCCGATGGAAGCCCCGCTCGACGCTCACGTCGTACACGTAGAGCCCGCTGAACGTGATCTCGTTGCCGTGCACGCCCGCGGCGCCGCCCTCGCACACGGTCATGGGCACGCCGAGCAGGCCCTTCTCGGGGAAGTAGTTGAAGGCGAGGTGGTTCGTCGCCGCCTCGGAGCTCGAGCCGCGGGTGCCAATCTTCTCCTTGTGAAGCAGCACGGGTTCGGTCGGCTTGCTCACGTCGAAGAGCTGCAGCAGCACCCCGTCGAAGTAGGCGAAGTCGCCTCGGTCTTGGGCGTCGAAGCCGATCGAGAGGAGGTGGTCGGGGTCGACCCGATGCATGTAGGTGGAGAAGCCAGGTATCTTGAGCTCCCCCAGGATTGCGGGCTTATCCGGCTGCGCGAGGTCGAGCACAAAGAGCGGATCGGTCTTCTTGAACGTGACGACGTACCCGCGGTCGTCGTCGAAGCGGACGGCGCGGATGTCCTCGCCCGGCGCGATGTGCTCGACCGCGCCTACCCGGACGAGGCTGCCGTCGTCGCGGTGGGCGAGCACCGAGAGCGTGCTCTCGACCCCTGGGCTAGGCACCCGCCCGCGTGTGGTCGCGACGCGGAGGTAGCCGTACCACTCGTCCATCGCGAACTGGTTCAGCACGTGGCCGGGCACCGCGCCGCTCCCGAGGTAGCGCGTGGCCTCCGGGCGCTCGCCGATGCGAAACGCGTGGATCTCGCTCACCTCGTCGGTCGTCGGATAAAAGGAGTACCAGCGCCCGGCGCGCTGGGGCCGTCGCCCGTGGACCACCGACATGTACAGCGTGTCGGCAGAGGCGAAGACCGCGCCCGGCCGGCTCTCGACCGTGGCGGTCTGGGCGGGTGAACCGTCGTCGGTGAGGTCGAACGAGACGAGGCTCGTGAACGCGTGCCCGTCGTCCAGCGCGGAGCGGAGCAGGTGCCCGCAGAGCGGGGTCTCGCCCCCTCGGTCGCGGATCGAGGGGAAGCGCGCGGTCTGGTTCAGCCGCGCCTCGTTCTCGGCGCGGAGCTTGGCGAAGCGCGCGCGCACGACCTTCTCGGGGGTGCCGCAGGTCGCGAGGCCCGCGGGCCAGGTAGGGTAGCTCGCGGCGCGCACGTCGTCGTCGGCGACTACCGTGTGCACGACGGTGCCCACGCGTCGCGCCGTCATGAGCGATCCGGTGAGCCCCAGGGTGCGCGTGACGCGTGGCTGGGCGCGATCTTTCAGGTCGAGCACGGTCACCTCGGTCGAGGTGCCGTCGCCCGCGAAGGCGCAGTCGTACCCGTAGGTACAGCGCCTCGGCGCGCCGCCGCGGGACGTGTAGACCACGGCGCGGTCTCCCTGGACGAAGAGCTCGCGGACCGTGCCCGGGAGCGGCGTGGTCGAGACGACGCGCGGATGCATGGCCTCGACGATGCGGAGCGCTCCGTTTAGTGCAAGGTACACGTACTTGCCGTCGGTCTTGACGATGTCGGCCTCGTCGACGCCGGCGATCTGGTTGTTGGTGCTCGAGTGCGCCCTCGCCGACGTGACGGGGCCGGGGCGAGGGGCGGCGCCCGCGGCGGCACCCTGGAGCGACGCGCCCGCCGAGCCCATGGCGCGCATCGCACCGCCACCGCTCCCGTAGCCCGAGCCGATGCCGGCGAGTCCGCGGAGCGTCGAGCCGTTCGCCTCGAGGCGGCGCTGCTCGGCTTGCCGCCGCGACTCCGCCCAACACTCGGGTTGCTCCTCACGCCACCCCTGCAGCGCGGCGTCCAACGCGTCGTGCATGCGGCGGAGCTCGGCCTGAACGGACGCCTTGCGGCGCTCGGCGAAGTCGTCGCAGCCCGAGGCGAGCAGCCTCGCCTCGGCGAGGGCTGCCGGTGACGGATCGCCCGCCATCGAGGTCGTGATCTTCGGCGGGGCGGGCTTCGTCCTGACGGGAGCCACGGGCGGAGCGGCGCGTGGCGCTGGGGGCGGGCGCGGCGCATGTGCGGGCCCCGGTGGCATGGACGCGGACGGGGCACACGCGGCGCCGAGCAGCGGAGCGACCGCGAGGGCGAGGGCGACCGCGAGGGGAGGCGCGAGGGGACGTCGCAACGATGGCATCGTCATGGGTCCTCTCTCCGACACCGCCCGCTGGACGAAGGTTCCCGCGTCGCGGCTGCGGTCTACGGAGGGGAGACTCGGCCCTTTGGATCGTCCGCCAGGTTGCGGAGAAACTTCGCGATCTGGCTCTTCGCCTGCGGGTTGTCGTACGCCACGAAATGGCCGTCGGAGGTGCCGCGCGGGGCGAACTGCGCGAGCACCCCCGTGGCGCTGCCCCCCGCGAGGTTGCCCGAGAGGCCCTCGGGCGGGACCGTCACGTCGCCGAGGCCCGCGTACTTCGCTTCACGCAGGGGGAACACGCCGGGCGCCTGTCGCGGCAGCCCGAGCGCCACCGCGCCGACCTCGATCCCGTGGGGTGGCGCGTAGCTGTCGCCCTTGCCGTCGGGGCCGATGCCCTCGGTCTCGAAGATGCTCTTCGCGGCGAAGCCGTCGCGCGGTCGCTGGATGATGCGGCCCATGTAGTGGAGCGGATCGGTCGTGTCGACGATGGCCTGCGCGAGGTTCGCGACGGGGTGGAACAGGTCGAGCTCTTTCGCCTCCTCCGGATCGGTGAGCGACAGCAGCGTCTTCAGTGCCCCGGCGACGCTCGGCTTCGGCTCGGTCTTCTCGAGGAGCGCGATCGTGATGAGGCTCCCGGTGCCGCTCAGGATGCCGCCACGCGCCGAGGGATCGGCGGCGAGGAACAGCGGGCCGTTCAGACCCCCCTGCGAGTGGCCGTAGAACAGCACGCGCTTGCCGTCGAGCTTCACCTCTTTGCCCGAGCGCGACACCGTGGCGGGCACCGAGAACGAGCTCTCGGTGAAGAGCCTCGCCTCTTGCGCGACGTCGATCGCCGACTGGCGCCCGTTCGTCCGCGCGGCGGTGGGGTTGTTCAGGTTGAAGAACAGGAGCTGAATGTTGCCCTCCTTGTTCGGGTCGGAGTCCGGTGGCGCTCCGGGCCGAGTCCCGTGAAAGATCTGATCTGTTCCGATCGTCGCCAGACACGACTCGGCCAGCATGGGCGCCACGCTCCGCGACATGATGCTGCGGTAGTCGCCGCCGGTGCCGTGCGCGTAGATCACGATGGGGTAGCCGGCGGGCGGCTCGGGGCACTTCTCGGCGTTCGGGACGACCAGGGCGAAGCGCACGCTGAACGTGCCCTGGAGCACCGGCTTGCGCGCGTCGCCCGTGCCCTCGAACACGAACTCGCCGCCGGTCTTCGCGAACGGGACCTCGCCGCGTTGGTAGTTCGGCGTGGGGCCGTAGTTGCCCTCGTACACGTCGTACGTGGCCGCCTGGTCCTTCGCCACGACGTCGGTCGCCTTCGGCGCGGGCACCTGGGTCTTCAGCGAGTCGACGATGCGGAACAGGTCTTCGGTGGGATCGTTGGTCGTGAAGACCGCGAGGTGCACGATGGCGTCCCGCGCGATCCCGGCCGTCGCGAGGGCCTCGAGCGCGGGGCCGTAGGCGGCGCGGGCGGCCGCGCTCCGCTCGGTGGCGGGGCGAGCGCCGAGGACCTCTCGGAGATCGTCGGACGCCGTGAGCGCCTCGCCCGAGGTGGTGCGGAGGGCCCTCGTGCCCACGAGCGCGTAGCGAGTGTGCGGCCGGAGCGGCATGCCCGGGAGCGGCAGCACGGAGAGCGTGTCCTTCGGGATGTAGACCCCCGCGGCGGCGCGGAAGCTCGTCTCGATGGGGCGCCGCTTGCCAACCTCCGGGGACTTCGGATCGACGTCGACGAGCTGGATCGCCGACTCGGCTCGCGTCGCGTCACCGGGGTCTCGAGGAAGCGATGCTGGGTCCAGATCGTGCGTGAAGCGCAGGTAGATCGCGCCCGCCGGAGAGAACCCGTCGAGCAGCCCCCGCGTCGCGGCCACGTAGTCGCGGAGCAGGACCGACTCGAACGGGTCGAAGAAGCCCTCGTAGACGACCTTTCCTTCAGCGTCGCGGCGCAGATCGCTCGGGAACGGGTGGTCGAGGAAGCGCTCGGCCCGCAGGTCGGTGAGGGCGCTCGGCAGCACGAAGATGCTCGCGGGCGCGGGGGGCGCGGGCGCCGGATCGGCGACGGACGAGCACGCGGCGGCGAGCGGGAGCAGCGCGAGGAGCGAAGCGAAGGATCCGACCGATGGCGCGAACCCGCGCAGGGAGCGGCGAAGCATGCGGCGAAGCATACTCGGAAGTCCCCCGCGGGCGAGCCACGCGTGGGCCTCGGGCGAGCCCTACTTGATGTACTCGATCGTCGGCGCAGGCGTGGGCGTGCTCGGATCCGGACCGTCGTGCGCGACCCAATACCCGAAGAGCGCCACGATCAGCGTCGCCGCGAGCAGAAACAGCCACTTGGCGAGCGGATCGGGGCTCGTTCGGCGCACGAGCGCGAGCGCCGCGTCTCGAACGGGGCCTTCGGGGGAGCGCGCCGCGAGGGCGCCTCCTTCGTCGCGCACGCGCCGGTAGTCGCCCGCCTCGAAGGCCGCCGTGAGCGCCCGGAGCGCAGGGTCGGCCGGGAAGTCGCGCGCGAACGCGGGCACGCGCCCATCTGGGGACACGCCTCGCGCGTCGCCCTCGCTCACGCGACCTGGCGGGCGGGCCGCACGAGCGCGCCGAACGAGAGCGCGGTGTGGACCAGCGTGGGGTGAAGGCCCGGCGCCGCGAGGCCCGGCGTGAGCTCGCTCGAGGGGAACATCTGCGCGAACGCGGGCGCACGCTTCACGCGCGAGGCGACGGCGCGCTCGAGCAGCATCGAGGTGTACTGCTGCGCGAGGCGCTCGGGGGTGTTCGAGTTGGGCAGCACGTCGAGCCCCTGCGCCCGCGCGGTCGCCGAGAGGCCGGCGATGCGGCTCTCGACGGGCGACCAGTTGTCGGCGCACGTGCCGTTCTCGCTGATGCCCCACACGCCGCCGTCGGTGTTCACGAACAGGGTCTGGTTGCCGACCGTGTGTCCGGGCGTGCGCAGCAACATCACTCCGTCGCCGAGGGCGAGGTCGGAGGTCGTGAGGGTCACGCGCTCTTCTCGCACGCCTCGCTTGCCGTCGGCCACGAACCACGCGCGCTGCAGCGGGTGGAGGTCGTCCCACCCCTGCCACTCGGCGGCGGGAGCGAGCAGCGTCGCGTTGGGGAAGCGCGGCGCCCTGGCGCCGTCGCGGGTCCCGAGGAGCGAGCGCAGGTCCTGGGTGTGGAAGTGGTCGAACGCCACGTAGTCGATGTCGGTCGCCGCGAGGCCGAGCTTGGAGAGCTGCGCCTCCAGGGGCTCGAAGGACCGCGCCATCCACGCGGAGAGGCGCGGCCCGGCCTCGGCCGCGAGGCGCGCGAAGAAGGGGGTCGCACGGGACGCCTCGGCGTCGGTCGGGTTGAAGAGGAGGGTCTTCGGCGCGCCGTGCTCGAGGAACTGCACCAGCACGCAGCGGTGCGTGAGCGTGACGAACGGCGCGGGCGAGAAGGCCGAGCCCCCGAGGGCGTAGCGGGTAGGGTAGGGGAGCGTCGTCAGCGGCAGGGTGCGCACGGCGATGACGCGCGGTCCGCTGGCGAACCGCTCGCCGATCGCCTCACCGGCGCTCAGCACCGCGCGGAGCTGGGCGGCGTACCCGCGCGTGTCCCACGCGGACTCGAGGGGCGAGAGCTCGGTGCTCGCCAACTGACGGGCTGTCGCGGCGTGAAGCGGCATGGCGCAAGGCTAGTTCACGACCCACCGTCCGAACACACATTCATGCCCTCCTCTCTTCGGTCGGGCGGCATGGATAGGCCGCCCGCCGTCGGCGCCTCGACCGCACGAACGTCAGGCGGACGCCCACCGTCGCCCCCGGGATTCATTCAGGATTTCACGGCCTCATTTGCGATCTCGCGTCTCGCCCCCGATTGGGCTGGACGCCGGGCAATTCGGTGGTAAGGCCGTGCGACCGGGGCGATCATCGCGGGGGGCGCGGTGAGCCGGCAGGAGGTGGCTCATGGTACGACGACTCGGCATCGCGCTCGCGCTCGGTTTGTGGCTCACCCCCGCGACCCCGTTCAGCTCCGGCGTCGTTCACGCGGAGGAGCCCGCCGCGACCTCGCGGTATGTGCACGGCATCATCACCAGTGTCGACGGCGACCGCCTGACGATCGCCTCCACGCAGCAGACGGTGCGCGGCACGCTCGACCCCAAGCGCACGCGGGTCACGATTAACGGGAGGCCGGGCAAGCTCTCCGATCTCAAGCTGACCGCCCACGCCAAGGGCGAGCTCTGCCTCGACGACGTTTGGGTCGTGATCGACGCACACTGACACGGAGCGCTGGCCCGCGCGCCACGGCGTGCAGCGCGACCCGTTCCCCGGCCGGCCACCCAGCGCGGCCCTAGGGCTACGGGCGCGTCGCGATCGACGCGAAGCGCGCGGCGGGCGCCGAGCCCACGGCCTCCTCCGAGCCCCACGTGGTGCCGCGCAGGCGCAGGATCTTCACTCCGCCGCCCGCGAGCACGAAGGTGGCGATCGCGTCGTCGCCGCAGACGCCGGTGGCCACGCGCGGCACCGACGCGAGCGTGGAGCTCGAGAGCGCGACCGGCGCGCTCCACGAGGGCGCGGCGCCCGAGAGATCGACGAGGGCCGCGTATCCCTTGCCGTCCTGCCCACGGAACGTGAGCACGGCGCGGGTGGGCCCCGCCTTCGCGAGGAACACCTCCTCGTCGCTCGTGACGCCGGCCCCGACGGGCCCGTGGACCGTGAGCGTCTTGGTCGTCGCCGCGCGCGTGGAGCTCGTGAGGATCCGCGTCGCGCGGTCGACGTGGACCGCGAGGAGGTCGGCCGTCGCCCCGCCCGTGGCGAGGAGGGCGGGCGCGCCGCCGCAGCGTGAAACGCCACCGCCGCCGTTGGTGCCACACACCCAGGTGCCGGTCACGCTGGAGGCGGCCCCCCACGCGGCGCCCGTGCGCTCTTGGAGGTAGAGCGGGCCCTCGCTCGAGCCGCCGAAGCCGGCGATCACGGAGGCGCCCACGCCCACGAGGGACGGCGCCTCGAAGCCGAAGCTCTGGGGCGCACCGATCGCGGTCGGCGCGTCCCACGCCGCGCCATTCCATGGAGAATACGCATAAAGGAACGAGGCTTCTTGGAACGCGAGGTGCGCCGTGGTGCCGGTGATCGCGAGCGCCGGAGTGGAGCGCGCGGAGGCGGCGCCGACGCGTACCGGCGCGCTCCATGTGGTGCCGGACGAGGTCGTCGAGGAGAGCGCGTCGCCCGCGGCGCGGAACACGGCGACGAAGCCCGCGCCCAGCGCCGCTACCGCGGGCCCGCTCGCCGCGCTCGCGCCCGCGACGGCCTGCGTGGTCCACGCGCCGGACGTGTGGATCGCCGCGCTCAGCTGCGTGTCGTCGCCGGAGACGATCGCGACTTGTCCGGCGCACGACGGCGAGGTGTCGGCCGCGGCGTCGATGGGCGGCGAGAGCTGGTCCTGACCTGCGTCGACGGGCGGCGGCGTCGCGTCGGGCGTCGCGTCCACCGGCGGCGCGCCGTCGCGCGGGATCGGTGAGTCGGAGGCCGCGTCGACGAACACGGCGGCGTCGGGCGTGGCCGAGTCGGCGAAGTTGTCGCCGAACTCCTTCCGGTCGGTGCCGACCGCGCACGCGACGATCGCGGTCGGCGCAGCGAGCGTGGCGAGGGAGACGACGGCGAACAGCGTGGGGCGAGAGAGCTTGCGGCGCACGCTCGCATCGTACCATCGGGCAGCGCGGTTGGCTCGTCGGCCGGTGACCGCGCTGACACCGCGGCTCAGCGGCTCTGGCACCGCACCAGAATGCGGCCCGCGATCTCGACTGTGACCCGGTCGCGCCGCCCGAGGCGGAGCGCGCGCGTCGCGGCCTCGCGGGCAACGTCGCAGCGGCCCTCCGCCAGCGCACCCTCCGCGATCCGCAGGCGGTCGTCGCTGCCGAGGAACAGGTAGGGGTCGGTGAGATCGCGCCACGCCACGACGCCGCCCGTGCCGAGCACGAGGGCGATGCACCCGCCGACGACGAGCGCCTGTCCGCGCGGCGAGTAGCTGTACCCTCGCCGCCAGGACGCCGCGATCACGGCGCCCGCGACGGCGCCCCCGATGTGCGCGGCGTTGTCGAAGTGGGCGATGAAGCCGAGCGCGACGATGATGGCGAGCCAGCGCGCCATCGACGTGGTCAGCGGGCCGCGAGCCCCCTGCGTGCGGTAGCCGAGCACGGCGGCCGCGCCGATCACGCCGCAGATGGCCCCCGACGCGCCCGCGCTGAGGCGCTCGGTGGCCGTCCAGCCGACGAGCGCGCTCGCGGCGCTGCCGACCACGCCTGTCATGAGGAACAGGGGGAAGAACCGCGCCGGCCCGACGCTCCGCTCGACGAAGGGCGCGACCGAGCGCAGCGACATCAGGTTGAAGCCGATGTGGAGGAGGTCGAAGTGCAGGAAGCACGAGGCGAGCAGGGCCTCGACGCGGCCGTCTCCAACCGTCAGCGACGCGAGGTTCGCGCCGAACACGAGCATCGTGTCTTGAGGCATCCGGGCGATGGCCCCTGCCGAGCGCGCGTGCGCCGCGCACGCGAGGAAGACGAGCACGTTGAGCGCCACGATCGCGCGCGTGACCGGCGCGTCGCGCAGCTCCTTCGACCCGAGGACGAGCTCGCGCAGCCGCGAGCCAAGCGTGGCCTCGGGCTCCGGGGGAGGGTCGCTCGCGTGCGGCACCGCGAGAGGGTACGTCCTTCGGAGGCGGAAGGCACGTGGCGCGCGATCCGCAGCAATTCACCGACGCGCGTGAGGGCGACCCCGGAAATTGGGCCGCCCCTCGGGGCCTCTGATACCGACGTATGACCCGTTGATGGAACCGCTCGTCCGCGCCCTCCTCACGCTTCGCCGCGCTGCTCGACGAGGGGTCGTCCCGCTGACCGTGGGTGGGACTTCCGCCTACCTCGTGGTCGCTGGGCCCGCCCGGAGCCCCCTTGGGGACGGGCTGGCGCTCGCGGTGTTCCTCCTCGTGCTCGGGCGGGCGGCGCGAGCCCGCGCGCGGGTCACCGGAGAGGCGCCGTTCTCTGCCGACTTCGAGCTCGGCGCTCTCCTCGCGGCGCTCGTTGTTCAGGCGCTCGTCCGGCTGGATGGCACCCTCGACGGTCGCTTCGCGCCGGCGCTCTACATCCTCTTCGCGCTCGTGGCTGCGCTCGCTCGGCCGGGGGCCGCCATTTCGACGCTCGTGTTCGCGCTCGGCTACGAAGCGCTCGCGCGCCGCTTCCAGCTCGGTGAGGGGCTCGCCCCGCTCGCGCAGCGCGCAGGCTTCGGGCTGGCATTCACCGCGCTCAACGTGGGCTTCCTGCGCGCTGAGGTGGCCCGCGTCCGCTCGTCGTCGCGCGCGCGGCTCGACGAGGAGCTCGTGAAGTTGAAGGAGGACGCACGCAGCTACCGCCTCCTTGGCGCGGGCGAGGAGCGCGGCCGGCGCGACGGCGAGGGAGCCGGCGATCTGCTGACGGAGGACCGCCTCGCGCGATCGAGCGTCGAGGAGATCCACCAGTCGGTTCACTACGCGCTCGAGCTGCTTCGCCGGACCCTGGAGCTTCACACCGCCGTGCTGCTCTGGAAGAACGACGCGGGGACGCACCTCCGCATCAGCGAGCTGTCGACCTCCTCCGACGAGGTGAACGACGCGCCGATGTCCGTGGGCGACGGCGTGCTCGGCGCGGTGACGGCCAAGCGCGAGCGCGTGGCGCTCGAGAACCTGAAGCCCAGCTTCAAGGTCCCCTACTACACGGGCGCTTGTCCCGTGCGCGCCCTCTGCGCCCTCCCCGTGGTCGACGAGACGGTCCGAGACGGCGCGTGGCGGCAAGCGCCCGGCCGCGAAGAGCGCCCCGCCCGAGTCGGCGCTTCGGGGCGTGCTCGTCATCGATCGTAAGGAGAACCGGCCGTTCTCTCCGCACGAGCAGGAGCTCGCGGCGCAGGCCGCCCGGTACTGTCTTCGCGCCATCCAGAACGAGCGCGTGTTCCTGCAGCTCGAGCGCGCCAAGGTCGAGCAAGGCAAGCTCTATCGGGCCGCCCAGGCGCTCGGGGCGGCGCTCAGCGAGAAGGAGGTCGTCGAGGCGGGGGTGAAGGCGGCGCGCGAGATCGCGAGCTTCGACCTCGCGGCCGTGACGATGTGGGACGACACCACGAAGACCCACGAGATCGTCGCGGCAGAGAGCGAGGGCGGCGTGGTGGAGGCGTACGTCGGCGCTCGCTTCGCGCACAACACCGGCCTCGTCTCGATGGTGGTGCAGAACCGTTTTCCGCTCCCCTACAAGGGTGAGTACGATCCGCAGCACCAGGTGGTGCTGGGCAAGCGCTTCGCGTGGCCGAAGCTCCCGAGCCTCCTGGTCCTTCCGTTGGTGCTCCACGGGCGCCCGCTGGGCACCCTCATCCTCGGGGCGAAGCGCCGGAGCGCGTTCGGCGACTCGGTCCGTCCGACCTTGGAGGTGCTCGCCAGCCACCTCGCCGTCTCCCTCTCGAACGCGCGCATGGTGGCGAAGCTCGAGACGATGGCCACCACGGACGGCATGACCGGCCTCCTGAACAAGCGCGCGATGCTCGAGGCAGCGCACGAGAAGGTCGTGTCGGCGACGCGCTTCGGGCGCAAGCTCTCGGTGCTGGTGACGGACATCGATTTTTTCAAGAAGGTGAACGACACCTACGGGCACGACGTCGGCGACGTCGTCATCAAGGGGCTCGGCGAGATCCTGAAGCGCCAGAAGCGCACGACCGACATCGTCGCGCGCTTCGGCGGCGAGGAGTTCGTCGTCCTCTGCGAGCAGACCGACGAGGCCGGCGCCATGTTGCTCGCGGAGCGCATCCGCGAGGAGGTCGAGAAGACTACGTTCGCGACGGAGAACGGACCGCTCAACGTCACCTGCTCGATCGGCGTGGCGACTTTCCCGGAGGCTGGCAAGTCGTGGGAGGCGCTCTTCAAGGCCGCCGACGAGGCCCTCTATGTCTCGAAGCGTTCGGGGCGCAACCAGTCGAACGCTGCGCCCGCGATGCCGCGCGCGAGCGAGACGCGGCTGGCGAAGGAGCCCCGCCGCGCGGGGTGAGGCGAGCGTCGGCTATTTCTTCCGAGGGTACAGCGCGCAGCGACCCTCGAGACACCCGCACGTGTTGGCGTCGACGGAGTCGCAACGCAGAATCATGGTGCACGAGGTGCGCGGGGTGGGCGCCTTCGCCTTGGCCTTCGCGACGCACGCCTCGGCGTGGCAAGGCGTGGCCGGCGCGCAGTCGGCGTCTTGGGTGCAGGCGTCCTCCGAGACCACGGGAGCGCACAGGGCGCAGCCGCAGAGCGGGAGCGTGACGCGGGGCGGGCGCGCGGCCTTGGGTGCCGCTTCGCCCGCATCCGTCGCCGCCGAGCCGGCAGACGAGGCCGACGAGGACGGCGCAGGTGACGTCGGAGGGGACGGCGCGGGGCCCGCGGGGGGCGGGGTCGTGGCGCAAGCCGTGGCGGCCGCGACGAGCGCGGCGAAGAGAGAGGCGCGGAACGGGCGAGACGGGCGAGACGAGCGGCGCATGCCCCGTGATACCGCAAGGCACCCCGCTCGCCACGCCTTTACACGCCGAAGGCAGGCGCCCAGAATGCTGGCATGGGCGACGACGACAAGAAGGATGTCTTCTCGGAGGTCAGCGACAGCCTCGGCGCGTTCTTCAAGCGCGCGAAGGCAGCCGTCGAGCAAGTGCCGACCGAGAAGCTCGAGAAGGCTGTCCTGTCCTCGGCGCACAAGGTCGAAGAGGCCGCGAAGCACGCGTCGGAGAAGGTGCCGATGGCGGCGCTCGAGAGCGTGGTGCGCTCGGGTGTGCGCGTCGTGGAGACCGCCGCCAAGACGGCCGCGGCCAAGATGCCCGCGGACAAGCTCGAGGACGCCGTCGTCACGGGCGTGCGCGAGGTCGGACGCGCGATCGAGAGCGTCGCCACCACCCTCCAGCGCGAGGTGCTCGGGTCCGACAGACACGAGCCCGCGGGGGCCGCGCCGGAGGCGAGCTCGCCCGAGGGGGCTCCGACCGCCGCCAGCGTCGGGGCGGCCGCCCCGAGCGCCCCCGTTGGCGGCGTCCCGAGCGCGGTCGCGACGGAGGTTGCGCCGGCCCCGCAGGCATCGCCCGAGACCCCCGCAGCGCCCGCGGCGTCGGCCGCCCCGCAGGCGGCCCCTCACGTCCCCCATGGGGCGCCGCCTGCGCCGTCGGCCGACAATCCGCACGAGGGTCTCTGAGGCCGCCGGCGGCGAGTGGGGTGGCGGGAGAAAGCCGCTCTAGAACTGCGGCTGACCGTTGGCGCAGACCGCCTCGGGGCCTTGGCCGTAGTGCGCGTTGACGAACGCGTTCAGCGAAGGCTGATCGAGGCAGTCGGCCCTGTAGGTCCACCCCCAGGCGACGATCGCGAGCGGCACGTCGAGCAGCGGATCGGGCGTGATGATGGTCCGTACCCTCACCTCGGTGCCCGCGCAGAGGGGGTCGCTGGGGACCGACGCGACCGCTGCGCGCAGGCCCGCGACGTTGGCGGCGCACTCGGCGCCCGCGTCTTTCGCGGCGCAGTTGTGGAGCAGCACGACGGCGCCGTGCTCGAGATCGTGCACGTAATACCGACGATCGACGGGCGATGGGTACTCTTGGAACGCCGCCCAGATCGGGTAGTGCGGTCCGCTCGCAGGCGGGTTCGAGTTGTACGTGACGGGCGTGTCGATCGCCACGTGAGGGCTGTCGAGGAGCGCCGGCGTGTCGATTTCGATGCGGCACCTGGCGTCGATGATGATGGGCTTCGCGAGGCGGACCCGATCGGGCGAGGCGTCCGCCGAGGCGTCCGCGCTTGCGGCGTCGGAGGAGCACCCGCCCGCGGCCAGGAGCGCGCCCGGGACAAGGAGCGCGAGCAAGAGAAGCAAGGGACGGTTCACGCCGCGAGCTTGACACGGGGCGGGCGGGTGCGTCACATCCAAGCGTCCTCGCCATGTCGCAGCCCGAACCTCCGGCGAATCCGACTGCGCCGGCGTCGCCTGAGGGGGTGGCCCAGTCGCCGCCCGTTGGGAGACTGTCGCCGCCGCTCGACCCGTCCGCCCGCTGGGTCATGCGGCTCGGCCGCACGGTCCGTCGGCTCGCGGAGGGGCTCTACTACCACGACGGGCTCAGCGCCGCGCCCGCCATGGCGTTTCACTTCTTCCTCAGCCTCCTCCCGCTGGTGGTCGTGGCCGGTTGGCTGCTCGGCCGGTTCGCGCGCACGCGCGGTGTGGAGGCCTTCTTCGCGCCCGTGTTCACGTCGGCGCCCACGGCGGTCGTCACGATCTCGCGGGGAGAGCTCGAGCGTCTCGCCGCGGCCGACCTGAAGCTCGCGCCGCTCGCGCTCGGTGGCTTCTTCTGGCTCGCTTCGTCGGGCGTCCACGGCATGATGGACGCGTTCGAGCGCGCGCTGAGCGTGCCCACCCGCCGGCCCTATTGGAAGAAGAGGCTCCTCTCGCTCTGCTTCGTGGCAGGTGGGCTCGTCGCCGTGTGCGCCGTGTCGTTTCTCGCCGTGGGATGGGAAGCGATCGCGACGGCCGCGCACGACGTGCCGGCGGTGACCGGGGGGCTCCACATCCCCCCGTCCGCGGTCCGCTTGCGCGCCCACGTCGACAAGGCCCTCGGGCTCGGCGCGTTCTTCGCGTTCGCCGTGTGCGGCGTCGCCATCTTCTACCGGCTGGCCGTGGCCTACCCGATCGGGGTCCGTCGCCGCATCTGGCCCGGGGCGGTGCTCGCCATCGTGCTCTGGCTCGTGATCTCGTGGGCGTTCGGCCTCTACGTGGGCTCTCTCGGGCAGTATACGCTCTACTACGGGAGTCTCGCGGCGGTCGCCGTCCTCCTCGTGTGGTTCTGGCTCACGAGCCTCGCGCTGCTCATCGGCGCGGAGCTCAACGCGCAGCTCGAGGGCGCGCGCCGCTGACTCCTCGCACCTCATCGCGCCGCGCGCGCCTCGTCCGCTCGCTCCACCTCGCGCCGCGCGAGGTTCGCCGCGGCGACGCGCCGCGCGGTGACGAACGCGTGGGCGGCGAGGCGCGCGTACGCGTCGACCCGCGTGTACACGTGGTTTCCCGAGGCGAGACAGCTCCCGCCGCGCGACACGACGCCCACGACCTCTCCGGTGCGCGCGTCGAGCGCGGGTCCCCCGGAGTCGCCGCGGCAGGTCGCCTGGTCCACCTCGAACTCGCGGGGACCGAGCACCGCGCCCGTGCGCACGTTCGCGGTCGGCCCGATCGCGAGCACGCGGCTGTCGTTGCGCGCCACGCGGAGGCCCACGATGTTGTTCGGTCCCCCACCAAAGCCCACGGGCACGACCCAGTCGCCGGCCTCCACGGAGGCGTGGAGACGCATGGGGAGCACCCTCGCCCCTACGACGGGTCGGTCGAGCACGAGGAAGGCGACGTCGGCGTCGCAGAGCACTCGGCCCTTCGGGTGGAGCGTGCGCTCGGCGCGCGCGACGGGCGTGTCGACGTCGGGTCGAACCCGGCGGCCCACGTAGATCGTGATCCGCCCGGGGTCGACGTCGGCGGACAGGTGGACCCCGTTGTGCGAGTGCCCCTCGGCGTCGCACGCGGGCGTCGAGGTGAGGGCGCGCGTGACGCAGTGCCTCGCCGTGAGCACGAGGTTGGGGGCGACGAGCGCGCCCGAGCAGAGCGTCACGTGGTCGGCGCCGTCCTCGGCGGCCGTGGCGACGGCGACCACGCCTCGGGCCGCGTCGGCGAGGACCGCCGGCGAGACCTCGGGCGGACGCGCTCGCGCGCATCCCGGCGCCAGCAGCGAGAACGCGGAGGCCGCGAGGACCTCGGCCCAACCCAGGAGAGCGCCCGCTGACCACCCACGCTTCATCGTTCAAGTGTGACGCGGGCTCCCCCACAGGGAAGGGTAACTGGCGAAATTAGTTCATGATTGCTTGTGCTTGCACTGCGCCTAGGGTGCGCTACGGGGCGCGGCGGTGAGGTGTCACGGACGCGCCCGCGCACAAAAGGAAGACGGCGCGCACCCGAGAGGGCGCGCGCCGGCATCGGCACGAGGAAACGACTACTCGCTGAGCGAGGGCTGCGACGGGAACGCGAACCCGACTGAGAGCGTGATCATCTGGTTGAACTTGAAGGTCTGATCGTTGCTGTCGATCTTCTGATCGGGGAACTTGCCGTCGTTGCCCCCGCCGCGCTGGTCGAGACCCGCGCGGTTCCAGGAGTAGGGGAACGCGCGGTACTCGAGGCCGAAGTTCACGAGCTTGCTCGTGTAGAACTTGAACCCGAGGCCGAAGTTGGGCGAGATCGCGACGCGGGAGGTCATCGCCTTCACGTCCGTGGTGCACGCCCCGCTGGTGCAGTCGGCGCGCTCCTCGAGCCCGTGAAAGCCGAGGCCCAGGTGCAGGTAAAGGTCGGTGTCGACGAAGACCTTGCTGAGGAGCGCGAGCTTGCCGCGGAACGGCGCGATCTGGACCTGGGGAACGACCATCCAGGTCATCTTCGACACCTGCGCGCCGAAGTTCCGAACAGCGCCGTTCTTCGACGGGTTGTCCAGGTTGACCGCCGTCCGCGAGTTGCGCGGAGCAGAGTCGTTCACGTTGTCGCTCAGCGCGGTGAGCGGCGCGATGGCGCCGTAGCCGCCGTAGACGCCGAAGCCTAGCCAATCGAACGCGTTGTAGGTGGCCGTGGCGCCGACGACCATGGTCCGCCGGTACTCGTCGAGGAGCGTAAACGAGAACGCCGGGGCGATCTCGAAGCGTCCCTTGCGGTGCTGGCGGAGCTTGCGGACGGGCGGAGCCCCCGCGAGCGGGCCGGTGAGCTGAATCTCCTCGGCCTGCGCGGTGCGCTCGACCCCGAGCACGCCGAGCCCGACGAGCCCTGCGATACCGAGCGCGTACGCGCCACGGAAGTTACGCCGCTTCATGACAGTCCTCTCTCGCGCGCTCATTTGGGCAACCGGTACTCGAAGCCGAAGGGCAAGAAGACGCTCACCCCGAGCTGGGCCTGGATGTGGTTCGTGAGCGGCTTGTCGCCGAGCCACGTGTTCGAATCCGTCTGCTCGGCTTGCGTTCGGCCGACCTGGATGTTCTCGAGCTGCTCAACGTAGATGTGATCGCGGAGCTCGAGGGTCGCCGCGAACCACTTGTTGAACGCGATGCGGAAGCCGACGCCGACGTTGAAGTCGATCTTCGGCTTGAAGTCGAACTTGCGGTTGTCGGGGTCGATGACCGCGATCGGACGAGTCGACAGGGCGCCGACGCCGCCGAGCGCGTAGACGTCGTAGTTGAAGATGAAGGCGTTGAACCCCGAGAACTTGCCGTAGATGGGGACGTACGAGAACTGTACGGCCGCGCTCCACTGGTACTCGGTGAGCGGAACCGCGACGCGGGTCGCGCGGCGGTTCTGGAAGTTGAAGTCCGAGTCGACGTTCAGGCCGGCGAACAGGTTGCCGTTGATGCCGACCGCGAGGACGTTGGTGAGGTAGTAGTTCGCGGTGAGGCCGAACGCGGGGTGGCTCACGAACTGGTCGTTCAGCGTGAACGCACCGTACGGGTTCACCTCGACGCGGCCCTTCTTCAGGGCGAACTCCTGCTCGACCGCGTACACCTCGGCCGCCACCTTCTTGTCGGCGAGGGCCTTGATGTCCGACTGCTTGGGGCAGGCGGTCGGGTCGATGTCGCAGATGCCTCCCGACACTCCGCCCGCAGGCGGCGTGGCTGGCTGATCTGGCGGCGGCGTGTCTGGCTTTTTCGGCGCGTTCGGATCGTCGATCTCGATCGCGTCACCCCCCGCCGCGGGCGCCGCGGGAGCACCTGCCGCCGGAGCCGCCGGGGGCTTCGCCGCCGGAGCCGCCGGGGGCTTCTTGCCGCCCTTCTGAGCGAACGCCACCTGCGGCGTGGCCACGAGCGCCGACACCGCGAGAAGGCAGCCCGCCACGCGGCGAATGCCCTTCATCTGCCCTAGGCAACCTCGGCGTGTCGCACCGCCGGAAGTGGTCAGGGTATTCCCAGCCTGCTTCATCGCAACCCCTTCTGCCGCTCTACCCTGCACGGTGCGCAACTAACGAAAACGATTAGGGATTCAGGCGTACAGCGAAAGTGCGCGGGACTATACCATGCGCGTTTTCGAGCTTCAACGACAATCCTTCTGCACGCGGTGAACTTCGCATTTGCTGCCTGAATCGGAGGGTTCTTGGATCACTCGTCGGAGCTCTCGCCGGCCGTATCGCTCTGGCCGAACAGCGCCTCGACGAAGTCGTCGGCGTGAAACTCTCGGAGGTCCTCGGCCCGCTCACCGAGCCCGATGTAGCGCACCGGGATCTTGAGCTCGTCGCAGATGCCGAGCACGATGCCGCCCTTCGCCGTCCCGTCGAGCTTCGTCAGGACGATGCCCGTGAGGTCGACAGCCTCCTTGAAGAGCTGGGCCTGGGTGAGCGCGTTCTGCCCCGTGGTGGCGTCCAGCACGAGGAACGTCTCGTGGGGCGCGCCGTCCATGGCCTTGGCGATGGTCTTTCGGATCTTCTTGATCTCGTCCATGAGCGGCGCCTTCGTGTGGAGGCGCCCGGCCGTGTCCACGAGAAGGACGTCGAAGTTGCCGTCCTTCGCGCGCGTCGTCGCCTCGAAGGCGACGGCGCCCGGATCGGCGCCCTCTTTGCCGCGGATCACCTCCGCACCCACGCGCTTGCCCCACACCTCGAGCTGCTGGACGGCCGCCGCGCGGAACGTGTCGCCCGCGGCCAGCGCCACCTTCTTGCCGTCGGCGTTCCACTTGGTGGCGAGCTTGCCGATGGTCGTGGTCTTGCCCACGCCGTTCACGCCCACCATGAGAAGGACGAGGGGCCTGCCGGCGACGCGGGCGCGCGGCTCGACCGACAGAATGGCGGAGGCCTCGGCGCGCAGCGCGGCCCACACCGCGTCCACGTCGTCGAGCTCCTTCTTTTCCAGGCGCTCGCGGAGCCGCTCGAGGATCGCGCTCGTCGTCTTGATGCCGACGTCGCTGGAGAGCATGACCTCCTCCATTTGCTCGAGGATCGCCGGATCGATCTCCTTCTTGCCCGTGAAGAGCGCGGTCAGGCGCGCGATGAAGCCCTTGCGGGAGGCCTTCAGCCCCTTGCGCAGGCCGAGCACGTCGCGCTTCGACGTGGGCGGCGCCACGAGCGGGGCCTCGACCACGATCGGCGCGATGGGGGCGATGACGACGGGCGGGGCCTCGGCGGCCGGTTCGCGTTGCGACTTCGCCTGCGGGGCCTCCACCGCGGTGGTGGCGAGGGGTGCGGGCTCGGCCTTCTTGGCGGGCTCGGCCTTCTTGGCGGGCTCCGGCTTCTTCTCCGGCTCGGCCTTCTTGGCGGCGGGCTTGTCGGCCTTCTTCGCGGTGTCCGCGGCGCCAGCCGGCTTCTTCTCGGGGATGGGCTTCTTCGCGGGCTCCGCGGGCGGGAGCTCTTCCGGCGCTTTCTTGGCGAACGCGAAGTAGGCGATGGCTGCCACGACGGCCAGCACGATGATGACGATAACGATTGGATTCATCGCGCTCCTTGGTCCCGACGCGAGGGACGGGCCTCACCTTATAGAAACTGCGTCCGCCGCATGTCAAACGCGCTTCGGCACCTTCGCCAAATCTGGGCGTGGATCGGCCGCCGCGCGGGGGCCCGCGCCGTCGCGCGCGAGGAGATCCGGCCGCGGAGCGAGCTCCAGCACGTCCGCTTCGGCCCGCTCGTCGACGCTCTGATGGTCGTAGGCGGCCCGCTCGACCGCGGCCGCCCACGCGGCCACGCCCGCATCGCGCCCCCGGGCCGCACGGCGAACGTGGCCTGGAGTGGGCTCCGGCCGCGCATCGTAGGGTCCGCCGACGCGCCGGGCCCAACCGACGAGCCGCTCCACGAGGCGACGCTTGCGCGTGATGAGGGCGATGCGGAGGGCGCCGGGTTGCGGCAGCGCCTCATCGAAGCGCGCGTGAAAGGGGCCCTCGGCCGCGAGCGAGTCGCCCGGGAGCTTGGCCTCCAGCACGAACGAGAAGCGTCCCGCGTCGTCGGTCACCGCGTCCGCGAGGGTCTCGACGCCGGCGAAGGTGCGCCGCTCGACGCGCACCCGTACGCGCGCGAGAGGCACGCCCTCGTGGGCGTCTTCCACCGTGCCGGTGTACTCACCGCGGCGCGCGGTGCCCGCGGCGTGCGGCACGACCTCGAGCGACGCCCGCTCCGTCGGGACGCGCGCCGCCCCGGCGCCTTCTCCTCCTCGCGCCGGCGAGGGCACGGCGCGTCTCCGGCCGGCCACGAGCCACCCGACGAGGAGCAGGCCGGCGATCGCGAGCGGCGCGCGCGACCACGAGCTTGGCCCGCGCAGCGCGAGCTCTCCCCGCACCTCCGGACCCGCGAGGTGCCAGGGGGACTGCGGCAGGTAGCGCACACGCACCTCGCGCGTGCCGCCGCCCTCCGCGGAGAACGTCACCACGAGGTTGGCGCGCCCGCCCTCGACGCGCGCGGCCCCAACGACGACGTCGCCGACGGTCGCCTCGACGACACCCTCCGACACGGGGCCCGCGGCGGTCGTCGCGAGCACCTCGATCGGGATGCCCTCCTCCGGGTTCGACGGGCTGCTCGGGCCCTCCAACGTGGGCGAGCGCAACGTGACCCGCGAGTGGATCTCGATGGGCGTGCGCGCCTCCGCCGAGACCGCGTCCGCGTCGCCGGCGAAGGCCAGCACGAGGTGCGTCCCACGCGGCGGGCCGAGGCGCTGCGTCTCGACGTCGATGGCGGCGCGCCCCCGCGCGTCCGTCGTCGCGGTCCCCAGCGGAATCGGCGCGCCGCCGCTCGAGCCCTCGATCGCGAGCGTCAGCGGGAGCCCCGCCAGCGGCTGCGCCACCCCCTCGTCGTCGGTCTCCGCGCTCGCGAAGAAGCGCGCGGGTGTTCGCTCGAGTGACACGGTGCGTGGGCGAGGCTCGAACGCGAGGGAGACCGCGCGGCGACCAAGGTCGACGGGCACGCTGAGCGTGGTCCCCTCGAGGAGGGGCGCGCCCTTCCACGCGAGCGTCGCGATGAAGCGCTCCTTCTCGAGGCGCGCGCGCACGCAAAATCGCCCGCTGCCGTCCGTGGCGATCTCGAGGCCGCGGGTGCGGCCGGTGATGAGCCCGACGCCGCACGAGTGCGCCGCGCGGAGCGCCTCGTCCGTCGCGGGGTCCGCGCCGCCGTTGGCGTCCCGCCGCGCGAGGGTGAGCGCGACGATCTGCTTTCCGAGCGCCTCACCGACGTCGTCGCGGAGCACGCCCTCGACCACGAGATCTCCGCGATCGCGCCTCACGCGCGCGTCGAACGCGCTGTGTCCGCGGACGGTGATGCGCTCGGCGCGCGCTTCGGCGCAGGCGAGCGAGGCCGCCGCGAACGCGAGCGCCGCCAAGGGGCGGTGGGCACCCGCCGCGGAGAGCGTCTCGCGCCGTGGGGCGCGGGGTGAACATTCCGCTCGCGTCACCGTCCAACCGGGCTGCCAATGGCTTCCATCAGGTGCTCTCCACGGCAGGCGCGCTCCACCAGCGCTGCGAGCATCTTTCCAGACCCTCGCCCCTGTCCAGGGGAAAGCGTTCGGTGTACCTTGAAACCACCCATGACGCGCGCGCCTTGGCTTTCCGCGGGGAACCGCTCGACCGTGAGTGGCGCTTCGCCCCCTGGCCGCGCGCGCGTTTGGCTTTCGCGCGTGGGGCGGCTCGCGACGGTCGGGGCGCTCATCGCCACGGTCCTGAGCCCCTCCCTGGCGGTCGCCGACGTCCCAAGCGTCGCGGAGCTCGTGCCCAAGCTGCAGTCGCCCGACGCGCGCGTGCGGGCTGCGACGGTGCTCCAGCTCGGCGCGACCGACGCCGACGACGCCGTGCCCCCGCTCTGCAAGGCCTTGTCCGACGACACCGAGATCGTCCGTATCGCGACGGCGACGGCGCTGCGACGCCTCGCGCGACCGTCGGCGCTCACCTGCCTGCGCGAGCGCCTCACGAGCGAGCCGGCCGAGGGCCCGAAGCTCCAGATGGCGCGAGCGGTGCAGAGCCTCGAGGCGCGCCCGGCCGCTCCGTCGCCCCCGCCGGCTGGCGCATACGAGCCGCCGAGCCATCCAGGCGCGAAGTACTACGTCGCGCTCTCCCCCGTGACCTCGGCGAGCGATCGCCCCGCGACCGAGGTGGAGGCGGTCGTGCTTCGGGCCGTCCGCGCGAAGCTGGAAGAGCAGGCCGACTTCCAGCTCGCGCCCGCGCGCGAGACGCCGGAGGCCGCGCGCAAGGCCCTGGCCGCCAACAAGAAGAAGAAGGGCTTCTTCCTCTCCATCTCGGTCGAGAAGTTCGACTACTCGGGCGGAAATCTCCGCACCAAGGTGAACATCGCGGTGTTCTCTTACCCCGCGAAGGCGCTCATCGCGCCCATCGGGAACGGGGCGACGATGTCGGGCGTGGCGCCGGGCAGCCACGCGGCAGAGGACCAGCTCCTCGCGGCGCTCGCCAGCGCCGCCGTGAAGCAGTTCGTGGCCAACGCCGGCAACATGTGACCGCGCCGCCCTCGGCCGCCCTGAGTGGCCCACCCGCGGCCAAAGAATAGCCAAGCGCCACGCGAACGGGCACGATACGCGTGGGCGCGGTCTTGCGCGCTCGCACCCCGAGAGGACCCGATGAGCCGCCTATCCGCCGTCTCCATTTCGCCGTCGGCTCCGCGCTACAAGCGCAGCTTCAAGAACTACATCGTCGACTCGCGATTCCAGCTCCGTTACACGGGGTACATCATCGCCATCGCCCTCGTGATAAGCGCCGTCCTCGGGGCGTTCCTCGTGCGCACGAGCCAGAAGGTGGTGGCGCAGGGCCAGCAGGTCGTCGCCGAGAGCAAGAAGGTGAGCGACATCCTCGCCGTCCAGATCTCGAAGGACCCCATCTACGGGAGCGACCCCGAGCTCGCGAAGGCGTTCACGGCAGAGTCGACCACCGCCGCGAACGGTGTGGTCGCGCGCCAAGAGGCGCTCGCAGCCGAGCAGCGCACCATGATGCGGGCCCTCGTCGGCGGCCTCGGCCTCATGGTGGTGTTGATCGGGCTGCTCGGGATCTACTTCACGCACAAGGTCGCGGGGCCGGTCTACAAAATGAAGCTCTTGCTCACCGCGGTGGGCAACGGCAAGCTCAACTTCCAGAGCAAGCTGCGCAAGGGCGACGAGCTCCAAGACTTCTTCGAGACCTTCGCGACGATGGTCGAGAAGCTGAAGGCGCGCCAGGCCCGCGAGGTCGCCGCCCTCGACGCGGGGATCGAGGCGGCGAGAGGGTCCGGGGCGAGCGCCGAATCGATCGCCAAGATCGCTGGAGTTCGCGACGAGATGAAGGCCTCGCTCGAGGGGTAGGGAACGAACGCTTCGACTCGGCCGCCCGGGCGTTCAATCGGCGGTGAGCGCGCCCGCGAGGTGCTCTACCTTCACGCCCTCGCGAGACACATGCACAATGCACACGTCAATCCGCACGCGCGTGACCCCGGCGAGGTCGACGGGCGGGGAAGCGAGGAACCCCGCCGCGGCGCGCAGCAGGCGCCGCCGTTTCTCCGGCGTGATGCTCGCGAGCGCCCCGACGAGCGCGCCCTCTCGGCGCGCCCGCACCTCCACCAGCGCGACCAGCGCGCCGTCCCTCGCGACGATGTCGAGCTCGAGCGGCCCGATCCGCACGTTGCGCCCTAAAATGAGAAAACCGCGGGCGACCAGGTGGTCGCTCGCGGCATCTTCTGCAGCGCGCCCGAGGCTCTTCCCGGCGCGCGCCATCGGCCGAGCAGGCTACTTGCCGGCGTCGGCACCCGCCGCGGCGGGCTTGGCGCCCTCGACTTCGCCCTTGCACTGGGTCTTCGGGTTCGACTTGTCGCAGTCGCCGGTGCAGTCTACCGCGGGATCGTACTTGGTGTTCTGCTTGATGCAGTAGCCGCCGGTGAGGCCCTCGTTGCCCTGCCCGGTGGGGTCGACGAGCTGCTCGCACTGGAAACCGTCGGGGCAGGCGCAGTAGTTCGCGCCGTCGTCGGTGGCGCCCTTGGAGTTCGCGCACCGGCACGAGCAGTACACGGTCTTGTCGGCCACGCGGTTCAGACACTGCGGCTCGACCCGCTTACCCTCGGGCGAGTTCGCCACACCCTCGACCGGGCGGTTCGGGCTGCCCGGGAGCACGCACGCCTCGGACGAGATGCCGTTGCCCGTGGCGGTCTGGCCGTACGGACAAGACACGCGGCCGCGGAAGTGGTTCACGAGACACAGGCGGGTCTGGCACTGGAAGCTCTTGGACTCGACGTTGACCTGCTTCTGGCTGAAGCCAAGGAACGTCGGGTCGAACTCTTGCTCGGGCACGCACGGATCGCCGACGCCCGTCGACGAACAACCAGGGGCGGCGGCGACGACGGAACCGGTGCCGAGCAAGAGCACGGCGAAAAGCACGCGGGAGCGGATCATGCGGAGGCTCTCCAGGATCGAAAAAAATGCGAGATTGCGGCGTTCTACGAGGCGGCGGCCATCGAGGGGGGTTCACCGCGCGCGGCCCGGCGACCGCTGGTGCGGGAAGGTACCTCCCTCCGCCAAAACGCGTCAAGCGCGATGAGTGGCCCGCGCGAGGCGGGGCGGGGCCCGCGACCCTGGCGCGCCCGCTCCCAGGCGGCCGGACGCCGGTCGGGCGGGGGTCGACGATTCGGACCCAGTGGAGGTGCCCCGGCGTGTAGGGTGGTCGCGTGACCGAGCACCCGCGCGCGCACTCTCTTCCGTTCCGCCCCAAGGCGAGCGCGCCTCGCGCATTCTACACGCCCCGGACGGCGCCTCCACGGCGCGCGAACCGCCATGTGGGGGCGTATGTGGGTGCGCCTGGGTGAGACGGGGCCTGCCCGTTTCACCTTGACAAGCGGAAAGGAGCCTTCCTACCATGCCGCCCTCGGAGAGAGTATCCGCTCAACATCGTTGAGCATTTCGGCGCGAGGTGGCGCCTGGTTCGGTCAACGACCGAGCATTGCCTCGCAATTCCGCGGAGTTCGGCCCTGGCCGAGCTCTCCCTGACCCGGTCGCTCCCGCGCCCAACCCTTCGTGTCCCGGCACCCTCGAGGAATCCTCCCATGCGTATGTCCCTGGCGCGCGCGCGCAAGCTCCTTCTGACTGCCCTCCCCGTCGTGTCGTTGGCGCTCATCACCCCGCACGACGCGGACGCGCAGAAGGGTAAGAAGCCGGCGGCGGCCGCCCCCAAGGGCGGGGCGAAGCCCGGCGCGAAGCCCGGCGCTGGCGCCGCGGCGGCCGGGGCCGACATCGAGCTCGACGATCCCGCGACGCCCGCTCCGGCGAAGCCCGCGGACACCGGCCCCCCTCCCACCGCCGGCCAGATGACCGAGCCCGCCGCGCAGGCGAAGCGCCTCTTCGACGGCGAGAAGTGGCTCGACGCCGCGCTCGGCCTCTACCGCGTGTACAAGGGCGACACCCAGGACGACGAGGGCAACAAGCAGCTCGCCCAGTACCACCTGGCGATCGCCCTCTACCGCCTGAAGTTCTACCAGGCCGCGTACGGCATCTTCAGCGAGATCGCGGACAAGCCGAACCACCTGAAGTTCAACGAGACCCTGCTCTGGCTCTCGAAGCTCGCGACCGACCTGCCCGAGCCCGCCGACATCGTCGAGCGCGTCGGCAAGTACAACGACGCCGCGGTCGACAAGTTCAACAACGCAAACCAGCGCGACCTCTACTGGCAGCTCAACTACCTGCTCGGCCGGTACAAGTACCGCAACCGCCAGTACGCCGACGCGCTCCGGCTGTTCACGAAGGTGAGCCGCGAGTCGAAGTACTACGTCCGCGGCCAGTTCTTCAGCGGCATCTCGAACGTGCAGCTGCGCAAGTCGGTCCCGGCGGTGCAGTCGTTCCAGCGCATCGTCGGCGCGATCGACGAGGGCGTCGAGGGCGTCGACGACGACGCGCGTATGCGCGACCTCGCGTACCTCTCGATGGCCCGCACGTACTACTCGGCGTCGGTGCGCCTCGACGAGGGTGGCTCGCCCACCATCGACTCCACGAAGCTCTCGGCCGCGGTGAAGTACTGGAATAAGGTCGACGTCGGCAGCGAGTACTGGCTCGACTCGCTCTTCGAGGAGTCGTGGGCCTACTTCATGGCCGGTGACTACGCCCACGCGCTCGGCAACATTCACACGCTCCAGGCGCCGTACTTCCCGAACTCGTACTACCCCGAGGCCGAGGTGCTCCGCTCGGTCATCTACTTCGCCAACTGCCAGTACGACGACGCCGAGGTCATCGTCGCGAAACTGCAGACGAAGTACCAGCCCATCTACGACGAGCTCAACAAGGTCCTCACCCGATTCAAGGGCGACGGCCAAGAAGAAGCCTTCTACAAGTTTCTGAAGGACGTCCGCGACGGCAAGGCCGACCTCCCGCCGCGCATCAAGACCGTCGTGGAGAACGCCCTCTCCGACCGTCAGCTCCTCCGTCACCTACAGTACGTCCAGCTCCTCGACGACGAGGCCAACCGGTTCAAGAAGGCGCCGGGCACCTTCCGCGACTCGCCCCTCGGCAACGACACCAAAGACGCCCTCCAGCTCGCGCGCGACATCGCCGTGCGCAACGCAGGAACCCTCGCGAAGGAGCGCTACCAGCGCAACCTCGACGAGCTCAACGAGCACCTCCGCGACAGCGCGAAGATCCTCATCGACATCACGTCTGCGCGACGCAATCAGCTCGACCAAGCCATCGCCGGCAGCCAGGTCACGGCCAAGGAGTCGGAGCGGAACATCGTGAAAGCGGACGACGAGCACGTCATCTGGCCGTTCGACGGCGAGTACTGGCGCGACGAGCTCGGCTTCTATCGGCAGACCATCACCTCGAAGTGCGGCAGGTAACGATGAATCGCAAAACTTCTTTCGTCTCGCTCGGCATCCTCCTCTCCGCCTCCGCGGTCGAATTCTCTGCGTCCGCCCAAGGGATGTGCATCGAGGAGAAGGCCAAGAAAGAGCTCAACGCGTGCGCCGTCGCCGGCCCGAAGGAGTTCGCGGCCCACGGCAAGGGCACCCAGGCGAGCTTCCGTGGGGTCGCGCCCGTCGGCGACAAGAAGAAGACCGACAACAAGCCGCCCGCGCCGGTCGTCAACGACGTGCCGCGCGACGAGCGCAAGAGCCGCCTTCAGGCTCGCCAGCGCGCCCTCCTCTTCACGGAGATCCAGGGCATCGAGCGCCTCTTCGGGAACACCCCTCGCAACGCCGCCGACCGCGTCACCCTCGGGCGTCGGCTCGCGGAGGCCTACGTAGAGCTCGAGGCGGCGGCCTTCCGCGACAAGACGAACGCGGAGATCGAGCGCGACGGCCTCCGGAAGACCAACCCGGCGGGAGCGGGCCAGAAGCAGGCGCTCGCGAACCAGGCCGACCAGATCATGAAGTCGGCCCGTAACCAGGCCATCAAGTACTACACGCTGGTCAAGAACGACTACCAGGACTACGCCCAGCTCGACGAGGTCCTCTACTACCTCGCCTACGAGCACGAGCAGGCGAGCGACTACAAGATGGCGCGCATCGTGTACCTCGAGCTGAAGGACAAGCGTCCGAACTCGAAGTACATCCCGAACGTCTACCTGGCGTTCGGCGAGCTCTTCTTCAACGAGGCGCAGGGCGATCCCAGCAAGTGGGACCTGGCGGCGCAGGCGTACGAGAACGTCATCAAGTACCCGGCGCCTGGCAACAAGGTGTACGGGTACGCCTGGTACAAGCTCGGTTACGTCGCCTGGAACAAGGGTGAGTTCGAGAAGGCGATGAACGCCTTCAAGAAGACCATCGACTTCGGCAAGAACTTCTCGCAGCTCCCCGGCGCGACGAAGCTCGCCGACAGCGCGCGAAAAGACATCGTGCCCGTGTACGCCATGAAGGGTGACCCCACCCAGGCGTACAACTTCTTCCACAACATCTCGGGCGACACGACGGGGAACGACAACACCTTCAAGATGATGGACGATCTGGGTAACAACTACCTGGACACCGGCCACTATCCCGAGGGGATCATTCTCTACAAGGACCTCATGAACCGCGACAAGAGCGGCGCGAGGACCTGCATGTATCAGGCGCACATCACCGAAGCGACCATGGCCATGAAGTCGTCCAACAAGGACGCCATCAAGGCCGAGATCGAGAACCAGGTGAAGCACTACAAGGAGTTCAACGCGGGTAGCCAGAGCGCCGAGGCGAAGCAGGCGTGCGCCAACAAGACCGCGTCGATCACCGCCGAGACGGCGATGTCGTGGCACCTCGAGGCCGCCGGCTCCGGCGGGCAGCGCGGCACGAACGACCCGAAGACGAAGGCGCTCGCGGCGTACCTCTACAAGAAGGTCGTCGACACCTTCGACGCGAAGCAGTTCGCGACGTTCACCTTCCCGCGCATCGTGAAGGAGGACTGGCCCACGATCTACAAGATCAAATACAACATGGCTGACCTCCTCTACGCCGACGAGAAGTGGGCCGAGTGCGGCCCTGCCTTCGACGCCGTCGTCGCGGAGAACCCCACGGGGCCCGACGCGCCCGAGGCCGCGTACGCGTCGGTGCTCTGCTACCAGAAGATGTACGACGCTTCCCACCCGAAGGCGGAGGCCCGGAAGGGCATCGGCCAGCTCCCCGGAAAGAACAAGTCGGAGGAGGAGAAGCGGAAGAAGGAAGAGGAGGCCGCGGCCCTCAAGCCGAAGGAGTTCACCGAGCAGCAGAAGGGCATGGTGCAGGCGTTCAACCGCTACATCTGCTACATCAAGCCGCCGGCCAACGACAACACGGGCCAGGAGCAGCTCGTCGAGGTCAAGTACGCGCGCGCCCGCACGTACTTCGAGGCGAAGCACTGGGAAGAGGCCGGCTCCGCGTTCCGTGACATCGCGCTCACCAACGCCGATCGCGACGTGGGCATCTACGCGGCGCAGCTCTATCTCGAGAGCATCAACGTGCTCGCGTCGCAGTCGTCGCGGCCGTCGTGTTACGACGACATGGCGACCGACGTGCCCAAGTTCCTGGAGCTCTACTGCAGCCCGGACAAGGTCGCGAAGAACCAAGAGCAGTGCACCAACCTGAACAAGGTGCAGGTCGACATCCTCCGCCTGAAGGCGCAGAAGCTCGTCGAGATCGCCGACAAGCAGGGCGGCAACCAGGCGCTCGGGCAGTACGAGGCGGCGGGCAACACGTACTTCCAGATGTTCCGCAAGTACTGCCAGGATCCGGTCGCGGCCGGCCAGGCGCCCCAGGCCGACCGCTGCGACGAAATCGTCTACAACGCGGCGCGCGCCTTCCAGGCCGCGCGCCTCATCGCGAAGGCGATCGACGCGCGCCAGGCGCTGCTCGCGTTCGACGCGCGCTCCACCACCCACTCGCCGCTCGCCAAGAAGGCCACCTACGAGATCGGCGGCAACTACCAGGCGATCGCGGTGTACGAGCTCGCGGCCGACTGGTTCGAGAAGTACGTCGAGCTGGACCCCAAGGGCGACAAGGCCGACGCCGCCCTCGCCGACGCCACGCTCCTCCGCCTCGGCCTCGGCCAGGAGGACCTGGCCATCAAGGACGCCGCCAAGTTCAAGAAGAACTATGGTGCCAGCAAGCCGGCGCAGACCGCGTCGATCGCCTTCGCGATCGGCGCGCACTACGCCGAGAAGGCCGAGGGCCTCCGCGCCGCCGACAAGGAGGGCGAGTGCCTCAACGGCGAGGAGTGCATGGCCTGGGAGAAGGCCCGCAACTCGCTGCAGGGCTCGATGGGCGTGATCGACAAGGCGCCGCCGGACATCCAGGTCCAGGCGCACGTCACCCTGGCGCGCACGTACTCGCACATCAAGAACGGCGTGCGCCAGGCGAAGGGTGAGTACGCGAAGGTCCGCAGCCTCTGGGCGAACCCGGCCGACGCCGAAGCGAAGATCCGCGCCGCCTACCCGGCGGAGGACGCCGGCCAGCAGGACAAGCGCCTCGCGAAGGCTCTGAACGCGGTGGGCGAGGCCTACTTCGTCATCGCCGAGGAAGAGCGCCGCGCCGTGGTCGAGCCGCTCGTGTTCCCCGAGTACAAGGGCGTGGGTACGAAGGAAGACGTGCTCAAGCACATCGGGGGCAAGGTCAAGGAGTGGTACACGAAGAAGAAGGAAGCGATCGCGAAGGTCGAGCCCTCTTACGTCAAGATCCTCGACCTCAAGCCCGTCCCCCCGCCGAAGTGGGTCATCGCTGCCGGCTCTCGCTCGGGGCTCATGTGGGGTCGGTTCGTGGAGGACTTCCGCAAGGCGCCAATCCCCAAGGCGTGGAAGACCGACCCCGAGATCCGCGGCACGTACTACGACGCGCTCGACGCGGCGAGCGAGCCGTTCAAGGTGGGCAACGCCAAGCCGGCGCTCAAGAAGTGCCTCGACCTGTCGGTGAAGTACCAGTACTTCGACAACTACTCGCGTGACTGCGAGGTCTGGTTGGCCCGCAACTACAAGTCCGAGTACCACGTCGTCGACGAGCTCCGTGGCGCACCCACGCTGTCGAACAGCGGTCTCGACGAGAAGAACCCGCCGATCCTGATCGGTGGACAGGCGTGGCGTCCGCCGAGCGCGGCACCCACCGAGAAGGCAGGCGCCGAGACCCCGGCCGCCAAAGAAGCGCCCAAGAAGCCCGCCGCGGGGAAGAAGAAGTGAAAAGGAGCGTCGCGATGAAATCCAAGCTGGGCATCCTCACGGCGAGCCTCTTCGTGTTGGCCCTCACCGCTTGCGGCGGCGGGGCCAACGTCGAGGTCAAGACTCCGGGGAAGACACCTCCGCCCCCAGGCAAGCCTGTCACGGCGGGCGAGGTGGTGAGCGAAGGCGCGCAGGCCAAGTTCAACGCCGCCATCGAGACGATGGTCGGCCACGACAAGGCGGCCGACTGGAACGACGCCGCTTGCGGGGAGGTCGCCAAGAAGTTCGAGGAGGCGGCCACCGAGCAGAAGAGCAAGAAGTTCCCCGAGGCGACCTACAACGCTGGCCTCGCGTGGCAGCGCTGCGGAAACGACAAGGAGGCGCGTGCGCGCTTCACGAAGGCGCTCTCCGACGACGGGAACTTCCACTTCGCGAAGGTCCAGCTGGCGCTCTACGACTTCAAAGCGAACTCCAACGAAGACGCGGCGATCGCCACGCTCCAGCAGGCGGTGCTCGACGCGAAGTTCCAGAACGTCCCGGCGCTCGTGAACCTCGCGATGTTCCAGATGCAGCGCGACTCGGCGCAGGGCACGGCCGGCTGCAGCAACGACATGGAGTGCGCGAAGACGAACCTCCAGCGCGCCCTGGCGATCGACGACGCCTACATGCCCGCGTTCAACCAGCTCGCGCTCTACTACTTCCAGCTCGCGAAGAAGCGCGCGGGCGCGGTGAAGTCGTCGCAGAAGGGCGCTCGCGGCCGGCAGATCGCCACCAACGCGGCGATCGCCAAGCGCGCCGATGTCCAGCAGCTCGAGCTCGCCGCGCTCGTGTGCTCTCAGGCGATCCGGAAGAACCCGAACTACGCGCCCATCCACAACACCGCCGGCCTCATCCAGAACGAGCTCGGGCAGGTGAACAGCGCGGTGGCCGAGTTCGCCACTGCCGCTCGGCTCGACCCGAAGTTCTTCGAAGCGCAGATGAACTACGCGGCGGTCAACCTGTCGTTCCGCGGCTTCGAGCAGGCGGCGACTGCGTACCGCAAGGCGCTCGTCATGCGCCCGAACGACTACGACGCGCACCTCGGCTTGGCCCTCGCGCTCCGCGGTCCCATCCAGGCGACCGACGCGAACTACGACCAGGCCGTGGCCTTGGTCCAGGCCGAGCTCGACACGTGCAAGAAGCTCGACGCCGCGCGCCCGGACGCCTTCTACAACGAGGGCATCCTCGTGCAGGAGTTCAAGGCCAAGTCGGGCGCGGGCAAGGACGCGACCAAGGCGGCTCTCCTCCAGGCGAAAGGCATCTTCCAGTCGTTCGTAGAGAAGGCCCAGGGCAAGGGCGAGTACGACGGCGCCGTCAAGCGCTCGAAGGAGCGCGTGCAGGACATCGACGACACGATCCAGTTCCTCGACATGCCCGGCGCAGAGCCCGCTCCGGCGGCGCCTGCTCCGGCGGCCTCAGGGGCGGCGCCTGCGGCCTCCGGCGCGGCGGCCCCGCCGGCAGCCCCGCCGGCACCCAAGAAGTAGCCCGCACAAAAAAAACGCGAGATCCGGGAACCTGCGCCTCACCGCGCTGTCTACTGCACCCGAGACGCTCGCAACGTGCCCCGGAGCGCCGAAAGGTTCTCGGGGCACGCGCTTCTGAGAAACCCGCGGTATGCTGGAGGTCAGCTGCCGCTGGATTTTTACCAACACTCTGAAACGCAACGAGAAAACGCGCCACCGGGGCGAATTTTCCGCGCGCTCCCTCCAAAGGGTTGGTACATCGTGCGATGAGAAGGAGAACGAACATGGCGAATGCGAAGCGTCTCTTCGTGGGTCTTGTGGGTTTCGGAGCGCTCTTGCTCAGCACCTCTGCGTTCGCGCAGGGCGCTGGGGCTCCTGCTGCCAAGCCCGGCGCCGCCGGTGGTGGCGGGGGAGACGGCTACGGGTACGAGTTCTCCGACGACCCGCTGAGCGCGGGTGGCTTCGGCCCGAACGACGCGACGATTCGCGTTCGCCCCGGCCCGGTTCGCACCACGCTCATTCGCCCGCGAACGTCGTTCGTTCCGGAGATGTTGAAGTCCGTCGAGAACCTCTGACGGGCCACGTTCGCCAAACATTTCCCTCGTCCGCGAGGGCATTCATGCTGCGGCGCTTGCCGCAGAGCCGCTAGGAAGCGGCGAAAGGTCTGCGATGGAAGGCAAGGGCAAGGTCGCGCTCACGTTCGCGCTCTATCAGGGTGAGCAGCTCATCCGCCGCGACACGGTCGCGCAGGACATCGTCAAGGTGGGCAAGGACCCGCGGAGCCACCTGCGGGTGGACGACGAGCTCGCCTCGCGCATGCACGCCGTGATCGAGGTCGCCTCCGAAGGTGACATCACCCTCATCGACCTCGGCAACGAGCCGGGCACGATGGTGAACGGTCAGCGCGTCAACAAGTGCAAGGTTCGCCCGGGCGACCAGATTCAGATCGGCTCGACCACGATCGTGCTCGAGAGCGCGGGTCCCGCGGCCGAGGCCGCGGCCCCGGAGCTCGCGGCGCCAGTCGCGGCCCCCGCCCCCGAGGCGGCCCCCTCGTCGGGCGATCCCGGCGTGAATCCCTTCGCGGCGGCTCCCCCGGCCTCCAACCCGTTCGCGGCGGCGCCCGCGCCTGCGGCGAACCCGTTCGCGGCAGCGCCCGCTGCGGCGGCGAACCCGTTCGCGGCGGCTCCTGCGGCGAACCCGTTCGCGGCAGCGGCGGCGAACCCGTTCGCGGCGGCGCCCGCGAACCCCTTCGTCGCGGCGGCTGCCGATGCCGGCGTGGGCTACTCGCCCGGCGGCAGCGACTACGACCCGAACGCGCCTACCACCTACAAGCTCATCAAGAGCGGCCCCGAGGTGAACCCAGACGAGGTCGAGGTCGCGCACGTCGCCGCCCTCGAGGTCATGGTGATGTGGGACACGAACGTCCTCCACGTCTCGCACCTCTCTCCGCCGCGCTCGTTCTTCGTCGGCGAAGAGACGCAGGTCGTGTGTGACTACTTCGTCCCCAGCGAGGCCCTCGGCACGACTCGCGCGCCCGTGGTCGTCGCTCGCGGCGGCGCGGCGGCCCTCGTGATCTTCCCCCGCGCTACTGGCGCCGTCGAGATCCCCGGACAGGGCAAGGTGACCTTCCAGGAGCTCATCGCCTCGGGTCGCGCGCGTCCCTCGAGCGAGCTGTCGGGTGGGCACGAGTTCGATCTCCCTGCCAGCGCGAAGGCGCGGATGGAGCTCGAGGGTGGGCTCGTCTTCCAGGTCAGCACGGTCAACGCGGGCAAGGCGCCGCCGGCCGGCATCTTCGCCGGCGCGGATCCCGCGGCGTTCCTCTTCGTCGGGCTCTCGTCGTTGCTCCACATCGGCATCGTCGCGTCGCTGGCGTTCTTCATGCCGAAGATGAACCTCGACGACAGCGAGGCGATCGACCGCGACCAGATCCTGCTCATGCAGAAGATGCTGAACGCGGCGGCCGAGCGCGAGCAGGAAGAGAAGCCGACCGAGCAGGTCGCGGACAACAACGCCGACAACAAGGAAGGCGGCACGGGTACGCGCGCGAAGGGCGAAGAGGGCTCGATGGGTAACCCGAACACGAAGGCGACGGGAAACCGTTTCGGCGTGCAGGGCCCCGCCGACAACGCCGACCCCCACATCGCGCGACAGGCCGCGCTGAAAGAGGCGGCAGAGTTCGGCATGATCGGTCTGCTCAACGTTGGCGCCGGCGGCGATCCGAACGCCCCGACCGCTCCGTGGGGCAGGGAAGAGTCGTCCGGCAACGATCCCATGTCCGCGCGCGGTAACATGTGGGGCGACAGCATCGGCGACTCGTTCGGCGCGGGCGGCCTCGGCCTCTCGGGTGTCGGCGAGGGTGGTGGCGGTCGCGGCGAGGGCATCGGCCTCGGCAACATCGGCACCATCGGTCACGGCGCTGGCACCGGCACGGGGCAGGGCATGGGCAACGGCCATGGCCGCCTCGGCGGCTCGCACGCGACGAAGACCCCGAAGCTCCGTCAAGGCGCGACGCAGGTCAACGGTCGCCTCCCTCCGGAGGTCATCCAGCGTATCGTCCGCCAGAACTTCGGTCGGTTCCGTCTCTGCTACGAGAACGGTCTGCGCACGAACCCGGCGCTCACCGGGCGCGTCGCGGTGAAGTTCGTCATCGACCGCTCGGGCGCGGTCTCCACGGCCCAGGACGGCGGCTCCGACCTCAGCGATCGCGCGGTGGTGTCGTGCGTCGTCCGCGGGTTCGGCAACCTGTCGTTCCCGCAGCCTGAGGGCGGCATCGTCACGGTCGTCTATCCCATCACGTTCAGCCCTGGCGACTGATCGCCCCGCTGCACGCTCGCACGCCGCCCGCGCCTCACGGCTCGGGCGGCGTTCTCGTTCTTGATTCGTGGATTGCGAAGCGCGCCATCGTGCCTCGGAGGCGCTGCGAGAAACGGATCGGCCTCGCCGCCGCTTTTGGTTGAGAGTGACCGACCTTCTGCCCTAGGATGCCGCGCCGATGAAGACGTTCGCAAAGCTCGCCGTTCCGGTCGTACTGATCCTCGCCACCGCGTCGGGGTGCAGCCGGAACAACATCGAAGCTGTCAACCTCGCGAATGAGGGGGACAAGTCGAAGTCGGTCAACATCGAAGAGGCGATCTCGAAGTACGAGCAGGCCACGAACCTCGATCCCACGAACCACCGCATTCTCTGGAAGCTCGCGCTCGCGTACACGAAGAAGGAGGCCTGGGACAAGGTCGCCTCCACGTGCAAGCGCGCGGAGGCCGTCGCGCCGACGTTCGCGAACTACTACTTCCAGCGTGGCATGGCGCAGGCGCGCATGGCCGTGAAGGGCCCCGCGACTTGGGCCGAGGCGAAGGAGCCGCTCGAGCAGGCGATCTCGAAGGACCCGAACCTTGCGGACGCGCACTTCGAGCTCGGCGAGGTGCTGCTCCACTTGGACGACGAGCAGGGCGCGCTGCGCTCGTACTCGAAGGCCATCGAGACGAAGCCCGATGTCCTCTCGTTCTACATCCCGCTCGCGGATCTGTACATTCGCCTCGGGTACCTCGATCAGGCCGAGCAGGTCGTCAAGGAGGGCCTCTCGTTCGGCAAGGAGGGCGACAAGGGGCTCTTCGGGCTGCACAGCCTCGCCGGTCAGATCAGGGAAATGAAGGGCGACATCAGCGGCTCGGTGCCCGAGTACGAGGCCGCCAAGAAGGCGTGCGGGCAGTGCAGCTCGGGCGGCGAGCAGATCGCCTTCTTCAACCTCGGCGCCGCGTACGCCACCGTGAAGCCGCCGCGAAAGAGCGAGGCGATTCAGCAGCTCCAGTCGTTCAACAAGATCGTTTGCAAGGGCGCCGCAGCCGCGCGCTACGCCGACCAGTGCTCGCAGAGCCAGCAGCTCGCGACCAAGCTCGGCGGTCAGCTGCAGTAGCCCGACCCCGCATGCGACGCTCACGCGCCCTCCGCGGCTTCGCCCGCGGCGGGCGTTTGCCGTTCAATGGGCCGTGATCGTGTGAGGTCCGCCCGGGGCTCGGAAAAATTCGATCGCGCGAGAGAAGCCGCACACCTGCCGTGCGGCCTCTGGTAGCTTGAGTACGGAAATTCACCTGCTCAGCGGAGGCGTGTCGAGCGCGGCACGTCGCACGAAGTGAGCTTCGGCGTGTGAATCGGACCGAGGGAGTCAATGGACCTTCAGGAGCGTCTTTCGCATCTCGAGAACGTTCGGGATTGGCAAGGGCTTGTCGAGGAGCTCGAGCAGAGCACTTCGTCTGGAACGAACGAGGAGAAGTCGCGCAGCCATCTGCGGCTCGGGCTCTTGCTCGAGGACAAATTCCTGCTCGGGGTGAAGGCCCTGAAGCACTTCCAAGACGCGTTCAAGCTGAATCCGGCGGTGACGGAGAGCCTCGCGCGCGCGCGCTCCGTCTACTGGGATCTCGGCAAGTTGAACATGGTGCAGAAGCTCCTCGAGCTCGAGCTCAAGACGCTCAAGGGCCCGCGCAGCGCCGAGCTGTTGCTCGAGCTCGGCGACGTGCTTTGCGACGCCGGCGACTACGACCGCGCGACGTCCACGTACGCGAAGAGCCTCGGCGCAGCGGAGGGCGGCCCGAGCGCAGCGCTCGCGAGCGCGTGCCTCGAGGACGTGCAGGTCGAGAGCGGGTCGTGGCAGACCCACGTCGCGCACTTGGTTCGCGCGTCGGCGCAGCTCCCGCCCGGAGCGAAAGCCCGCGTGCTCCTGCGCGCCGCGCGCGTCGCGCGTCGCTTCGCCCCTGACGAGCTCGAGGGGCTCATGCACACCGCCTACGCGGCGGACCCGAGCGCGCAGCAGGTCGCGGCGCTCTACGAGGGGCTCCTCATCGACGCGGGGCGCGGCGAAGAGCTGCAGCAAGTGCAGGCCGCGATCGTCGCAGAGCTGTCCGATAGGCACGCGCGTGGACAGGCGGCGCTCGCGTTTGGCGTGCGCTGGGGCGCGCGCCACGGCAACCTCGAAGTAGGCGCGAGCTGGCTCGAGCAGGCCGTGCGCTACGACGCGTCGAACGAAGGCGCCTTCCAGTACCTGCGCGACCTGCGCGGCAAGAAGGGCGGCGATTGGGAGGGCGTGCTCGGCCTCGCCGAAGAGGCGGCGACGCAGCAGACGACGCCCGAGAACCTCGCGTTCCTCTTGTCGCAAGCAGGCACGATCGCGTGGCGCAGCCTGGGGAATCTCATTCGCGCGCGGGTGAGCCTCGAGCGTCTCAAGTCGCTCGTCCCCGATCACCCGACGGTGCTCGCGTTCGAGACGCAAATCGGCGAAGCCCTTGGCGCGCCCGCCGCGAGCCGCTCCGTCCTCCCGGTGACCATGCACGACGCCGAGACCGTCGAGCTCGCGGCGATCGATCCAACGACCCTCGAGCTCGCGTCTGCACGCATCGCGGCCATCGACGCCCCGGCGCGTCTAGCCACGGTCCAGCCGGAAGAGGACGAGCCGGCGGATGCGCCGACGATCGCGGCGCCGCCGATGCCCGCGTCCGAGCCGCCTCCCCCGGTCCCTGCGGCGGTGGCCGAGACCCCTGCCGCGGTCGCGGAGGAGCCCGTCGCGGAGGCGCCGGAGGCGCCTGCGGCCGTCGCGGAGGCGCCTGCGGCCGTCGCGGAGGCGCCTGCGGCCGTCGCGGAGGCGCCTGCGGCCGTCGCGGAAGAGCCCGAAGCCGCCGCGCCCGCCGCGGCGGCGGCGCCCCCCGCGGAGCCCACGCCCGTCGCTTCGCCGGCGTCCGGCGCGGTCGACGAGGAGAAGATCGCGGAGCTGCGCGCGGCGGCCGAGAAGCAGGAGGCAGCGAAGCGCTACAACGAGTACGTTCGTACGCTCCTCTCGCTCGCGGCGCTCGTGCCCGATCCGGTCGAGAAGGTCGAGCTGTTCACGAAGGCAGCCGAGCTCTACACCGGCAAGTTCGCCAATCAGGCCGAGGCCGTGAAGGCCTACGAGCAGGTGGTCGAGATCGACTCCGGAGAACGCGGTCGCCAAACGACTTCCTCCGCCAGATGTACGAGAAGCGCCGCGACTGGGAGAAGCTCCTCACGCTTCACCGACGCGAGGCAGAGCGCACGTACGGAGCCGAGCGCGCCGCGAAGTTCCTCGAGATCGCGAAGCTCGCGACCGAGCGCGTGAAGAAGCCCGAGGTGTGCATCGAGCTGTGGAACGAGGTGCTCACCACCGACGAGAGCAACGCAGAGGCGCTCGGCGCGCTCTCGCAGCTCTACGAGCGCTCCAAGGAATACGACAAGCTCGTCGTGGTCTTGGAGCGACAGGTCGAAGTCACCTACGACGACGCTGCCCGCGTCCAGATCCTCTCGAAGCTCGGCACCTTCTACGGTGACCGCCTCGGCAACGACGAAGGCGCGGTCAACGCGTGGCGCCAGCTGCTCGCCCTCGAGCCGGGAGATCGCAAGGCGCAGGAGGCGCTGAAGAAGAAGTACCTGGTGCTCGGACGGTGGGACGACCTCGAGGTCTTCTACGCCGAGAGCGGCAAGTGGGACGAGTTCATCCGTGTCCTCGAGCAGCAGGAGGCCAAGGAGGCGAACGCCGAGGCCAAGATCGGCCTGCTCTTCAAGATCGCCGAGCTCTGGGCGGATAAGAAGCAGAAGGCCGATCGGGCCGCGCGCGCCTACGAGAAGGTGCTCGAGCTCGAGCCCCAGAGCCTGCGCGCCGCTGAGGCGCTCATCCCCATCTACACGGCGGCGAACAACTCGAAGAGCCTCGCCAACGCGATCGAGGTGAAGCTCGGCCACGAAGAAGACGACCTCGAGAAGGTCCGACTGCTCCGAGAGGTCGCCGCGCTCTACGAGACGAAGGTCAAGGACCCCCAGAGGGCCTTCGAGCGCTACCTCACGGCCTTCGACGTCTCGCCCCAGGACGAGGCGGCGTCGCTCGACGTGGAGCGCGCGGCGAAGGCCGTGGGCGGCTGGCAGCGCGTCGTCGAGGCGTACGACGTGGTCGTGCGTCGCGCCGACGACTCCGCCGACCACGATCTCGCGGTGATGCTCCGACTCCGCCTAGGTCGCGTGCACGTGGAGGAGCGCCACGACGTGGAGAGCGCGCTCGCCGCCTACCGCGCCGTGTACGAGGCGGACGGTGAGAACCCCGCCGCGCTCGAGGCACTCGAGCGCCTCTATCGCGAGACGAAGAAGTTCGGCGAGCTGCTCGGCATCTACGAGAAGAAGCGCGAGCTCGCCCCGACCTCGGAGGACAAGAAGCTCATCAGCTACGAGATCGCGAAGCTCTACGAGACTGAGCTGCGCGACGTCGATCGCGCCATCGATACGTACGACGCGGTGCTCGAAGAGGAGCCTACCGACACCCAGGCCCTCGCCGCGTTGGATGTACTCTACAGGCAACTTGAGCGCTGGGCGCCGTACGCGGACGTGCTCCGCCGCCGCATCGAGCTCGACCTCTCCGAGGAGGAGATCGTCGACCTCAAGCACCGCCTTGGTGGCGTGCTCGAGACGCACCTCGGCGACGCCGCCGGCGCGCTCGAGAACTACCGCGAGATCCTCTTCCTCGCGCCCGCCCACGAAGGGGCGCGGCTCGCGCTCGAGGCGCTCCTCACGAACGAGAGCCTCCGCGGCGAGGCCGCCACGATCCTCGAAGGCATCTACGAGGAGCGTGGCGACTGGGTGAAGCTGATCAACGCGCTCGAGATCCTGAGCCAGACCGACGCCGACTCGGATCGGAAGGTGCAGCTGCTCCGGAAGATCGCGCGCATCAGCGGCGAGGCGCTCGCCGACCAGGGGAAGGCGTTCGACGCGCTCGCTCTGGCGGTGAAGGAGCAGCCTGCCCTCGCCGACACGCGCGCGGAGCTCGAGCGGGTCGCCGACGCATCGAATGCGTGGACGAAGCTCACCGCGCTCTACAACGAGGTCGCGGAGACCCTCACCGACGCCGCCCTCGCGCGTGAGTACTGGATGCGCCAGGCCAACGTCCTGGAGCACCTCGGCGAGATCGACGCGGCCGCCGCTGCCTACGGCAAGGTGCTGTCTCTCGATCCCGCCGACGCGCCCGCGCTCGCGGCCCTGGAGCAGCTGTTCGTCCGCACCGAGCGGTGGACGGACCTCATCAGCGTCTTCGAGCGGCGGATCGATCAGAGCGTCGACCCTGACGAGCGAGAGCAGCTCTACGGTCAGATGGCGGCCACGTACGACGTGAACCTGGGCCGCCCCGAAGCCGCGGTCGGTTGCTGGCGCAAGGTCCTCGAGATCGACTCGGCCAGCGCCGCCGCGCTCTCCGCGCTCGACGCGCTCTTCACGCGTCAGCGCATGTGGAGTGAGCTCGCCGACAACCTCGAGGCGCAGCTCGTGCTCGCTCAGGACGAGGCCGCCCAAATTGGCCTGATGCTCCGCCTCGCGGCGCTCCGCGAGTCCGAAATGGGGCAGGTCGAGGTCGCCATCGAAGGCTACCGCGAGGTGCTCGACCGCGAGATAAGCAACGCCCCCGCCCTCGCCGCGCTCGAGCGTCTCGGCGCGGATTCCGCGCACGAGCTGCGCATCGCCGATCTCCTCGAGCCCCTCTACCGCCAGACGGGCGACTTCGCGAAGCTCATCGGCGCCCACGAGGTGCAGGTCCGCCGCAGCGACGACGCGTCGCGCCAGGTCGAGCTGCTCCACCAGATCGCTCAGCTCCACGAGGACGCCGCCGGCGATCTCGACTCGGCGTTCACCACGCTCGCGCGCGCCCTCGCGGCCGATCCCGCGAGCGACCGAACGCAGACGCAGATCGACCGCGTCGCTCGCACGACGGGCCGCTTCCAGGACCTCGCCGACGTGTACGAGCGCCAGGCGCTCGCCACCACCGACGTGGTGCTGTCGAGCACGCTCCTCACCATGAGCGCCGAGGTCCACGAGCGCGACATCGGCAGCGTGGACACGGCGATCGCCCACTACCGCCGCGTCCTCACGCAGGACCCGACCAACCTGAACGCGATCGAGTCGCTCGAGCGCTTGTTCCGGCAGACCGAGCGCTACGCGGAGCTCTCGCTCACGCTCCAGCGCAAGGCCGAGATCCTCGACGAGCCGGACGACAAGAAGCACGCGCTCTTCCAGGCCGCGGCCATCGAAGAGGACGTGCTCTCGAAGCCCGAGGCCGCCATCGCGGTCTACAACGTGCTCCTCGAGCTCGACCCGGACGACCTCCGCGCCCTCGACGCGCTCGTCACGCGCTACCTCGAGCTGAGCCGCTGGGCGGATCTCCTCGCGGTGTACGCGCGCAAGGTCGACCTCATCGTCGACCCCGACGAGAAGAAGCGCATTCTCTACCAGGTCGGCGCGGTCTACGAGCGAGAGCTCGGCGACGTGCCTCGCGCGATCGACACGTACCAGCGCATCCTCGAGCTGGATCCCGACGACCTGCAGGCGCTCTCCCGGCTCGACGTGCTCTACGAGCACGCCCAGAACTGGACCGAGCTGCTCAGCGTGCTCACTCGCGAGAGCGAGATGTGCGCCGACGGTGCGGAGGCCATCGGCTTCCAGTACCGAATCGCGGAGCTCTACGAGAAGCGCCTTGAGGACGTGCCCCGCGCGGTGGAGCTCTACCGCGACATTCTCGGCCAGGCGCCCGATCACGCGCCCACGCTGCGCGCCCTCGAGGGCCTCAAGTCCGGCGCGGTCGAGCCGCTCGCTGCGGCGGCGGTGCTCGAGCCGATCTACGAGGCTGCGGGCGAGTGGCGCGCGCTGGTCGCGGTCCACGAGGTGCAGGTCGCGCACAGCGACGACGCCTTCCTCAGCGTCGATCTGCTCCACCGGATCGCGCGGCTTTACGAGGACGCGCTCGACGAGGCGAAGAACGCCTTCGACACGTTCGCGCGAGCGCTCGTGTTCGACAACGGCAACGACGTCACGCTCCAGAACCTGGAGCGGATCGCGCTCGCGCTCGGCCTCTACGGCGACGTGGCGGCGCTCTACGACGCGGAGCTCGCGCGGCTCGCCGAGAACCCGGACCGCTTCGTTGAGCTCGGGCTCCGCACGGCGCAGATCTTCGAGCTCTCGCTCGAGGACAACGTCAACGCGATCATTCGCTTCCAGCGAGTGCTCGAGGTGCAGCCAGAGAACCTGGTGGCGCTGCGCTCTCTCGATCGGCTGTTCACCGTGACCGAGCGGTGGAGCGAGCTCGCCGCCATCCTCAAGCGGGAGGCGGAGATCGCCGACTCGCCGGCCGAGGGTCTCGAGCTGAGCTTCCGGCTCGGGCAAGTGTACGAGCTCAAGCTCGGCGCCGTTGAGCTGGCGATCGCCTCGTACCGCGAGGTCATCTCTTCCGCTCCGGACCACCAGGGCACGCTCGCCGCGCTCGAGGGGCTCTTCGCGCAGAACCTCCTGCAGGCCGAGGTCGCCGAGATCCTCGAGCCGCTCTACCAGAACACCGCGGAGTGGGCGAAGCTCACCGCGGTCTACGAAGCACAGCTGTCGCACATCCCCCCTGAGGTCGTCGAGGGGCGCGTCAGCGGCAAAGAGGAGCGGCTCGCGGCGTACTACCGCATCGCCGAGCTCTTCGAGGACAAGCTCCTCGATCCGGTCCAGACCCTCGCCGTCTACGTGCGGGTACTGCAAGAGTACCCGCTCGACGAGCGCGCCGGCGAAGAGGCTCCGCGCGTCGCCGCGCTGCTCGACGGCGGCTGGGAGCACCTCGCCAACGCGTACGCCGACGTGCTCGGTCTTCACCCCGCCGACCACGAGGTCCAGCGCACGCTCGGAAAGCGCCTCGCGCGCACCTTCGAGGAGCAGCTGGGCGACGTCCAGAAGGCGGAGGAGACCTACAAGTACGTCCGCACGGTCGACCCGCTGGAGCCGGAGGCGCTCGAGAACCTCGATCGCATCTACCTCTCGCTCGAGCAGTGGCGCGAGCTGGCCGAGGTGCTCGAGTCGCGCGTGAAGGTGCCGATGGAGCAGGTCGACCTCGTCGACCTCTACGCCCGCCTCGGCGAGGTCTACGAGACACGTCTGCTCGACGCCGCCAACGCGACGCGGGCGTACCGCACGATCTTCGACGGCCTCGAGCGTGGGCACGAGGGCGCGATCGCTGCGCTCTCGCGTATCTACGAGGCGGAGGGCGCCTGGGTGCTCCTGAACGGCGTGTTCGAGCGAGAGCTCGAGAACGCCGCTGGGGACGCCGCGGAGGCGGACATTCGCGCGAAGCTCGCGCGACTCGCCTCGGAGCGCCTGAACGACGCGACGCGGGCGATCGACACGTGGAAGCTCGTGCTCGACCTTCGAGGCGAGGATCCCGAGGCGCTCTTCGCGCTCGCGGGCCTCTACGAGGGCCAGCAAGCGTGGCGCGAGCTCGTCGACGTGCTGGAGCGCCAGCACGACATCGCCGAGTCCGACGACGATCGGGTCAACATCCTCACGCGCCGCGCCCGGGTGTTCACCGAGTGCCTCGCGAGCGACGAGCTCGCTCTCAGCGACTGGAACCGCGTCCTCGACTACGACTACTCGAACCTCGCCGCGCTGCGGGCGATCGCCGAGATCCGTCGCCGCGAGGACGACCCGACGGAGCTCGTCAGCGCCCTCCACCAGCAGGTCGATCGCGCCGCCGCCTTGCTCGACGCGGAGGAGCTCAAGGCCTTGTTCCGAGAGCTCGGACGCACCTACGGCGACCGCCTCGCGCAGCCGTACGACGCGGCCGAGGCGTGGCGCAAGCTGCTCGAGGTCGAGGCCGATCTCGAGGCGCTCGACGCGCTCGAGGCCATCTACCGCGAGCAGGAGCAGCCGGTCGACGTCATCGACGTGAAGATGCGGCGCGCCGACGCGCTCGCCGACGTGCCCGCACGGATCGAGGAGCTCCGCGGAGTCGCCGCGCTCTGGCGTGACACCGTCGGAGAGCCCGACAAGGCCACGCTCGCCTGGCAGAAGGTCCTCGAGCTCGACGAGACGCACGACGAGGCGTTCCTCGAGCTGGAGGCCCTCCACACGGCCGCCGCTCGCTGGGAGGCGCTCATCGAGCTCTACCTCGCGCGCCGCGAGACCCGCACCGACGTTCCCGAGCGCTCCGACCTCCTCCGCCGCGTGGCGAAGGTCTGCGAGGAGAAGGCCGAGGACAAGGGCGCCGCGCTCGACGCGCTGCTCACCGCCTTCGAGGAGGACTTCCACGACAAGGAGACCTCGAAGTACCTCGAGCGCATGGCGCTCGCGACGAGCCGCTGGGGCGAGGTCATCCAGCGCGCCAACGACCTGCTCCAGCAGCAGACGGAGGCGCCCCAGAAGGTGCGGCTCTGCCTCCACCTGGCGAAGTGGTACGGCGAGGATCTCGGCCACCCCGAGTACGCCCAGCCGTTCTACCAGCAGATCGTCCAGCTCGACCCGAACAACGTCGGCGCGCTGCGGCAGATGGCGCAGCTCTACCGGAAGAACGCCAACTGGCAACAGCTCGGCGCCACGCTCACGCGGGCGCTCGAGGTGGCCGTCGGCGACACCGACCGCAAGGAGGTCCTCACGGAGCTCGGCGAGCTGCTCGACAGCCAGATGAGCCAGACCGACCAGGCCGTCGGTTACTTCACGCGGGCGCTCGAGGTGGACGGGAAGTTCCTGCCCGCGATCGAGAACCTCGAGCGCATCTATGCGTCGCGTGTCCAGAACCGCGAGCTCGTCGACATCCTCCACCGCAAGGTGGGTGCGCTCGACGCGCCCGACCTCATCGCTCAGACCAAGCTCCGCATCGCCACCCTCTACGAGGCGATGCCCGCCGAGGGGCAGAAGGCCGCGCAGCTGTACCGCGAGGTCTTGGAGATTGAACCCGAAAATCTCCAGTCGTTGCGAGGTCTTGGCCGCGTGTACGAGGCTCTCCAGCTCTGGCCGGACCTCGTCCGCGTGCACGAGAACGAGCTCGAGGTCGTCACCACGGAGCGTGAGCGCATCGACCTGCTCATGAAGCTCGCGCGTCTCCAAGAGGAGCAGTTCCTCAAGGCGGACCTCGCCGCTCAGCACCTCGAGCACGCCGTCGAGATCGACCCCAACCAGGAGGAGGCGTACGTCGCGCTCGCGCGCTGCTACCGCAAGCTCCGTCAGTGGGAGCCGCTCATCGCGACCTACGAGCGACACATCTCGGCGACGATCGATCGCCGCACCAAGGTCGAGCTCTACGGCGCCATCGCGCAGGTCTACTCGGACGAGATCTCCGATCCCGAGCGAGCGATCGACGCGTACCGCAACATCGTCGACCTGGAAGAGACGAACGTGCCTGCCCTCGAGGCGCTCTCGAAGCTCTACGAGAAGACGGGCGACATCACCCAGGCCATCGACGCGATGACCCGGGTCGCCGAGCTCACGCCCGACGCGAAGCAGCGGGTCGAGGCCTACTACCGCATCGGTAAGGCCCTCGACGAGAAGGTGGGCGACCGCCTCTCGGCGCAGGACAAGTACGAGATGGCGATGGATCTCGATCCGTCGCACATCCCCTCCCTCCAAGCGCTGCGCGTGCTGGCGATGGACAACGCCGACTACGACAAGGCGGCGCGGTACCTCGACCAGGAGCAGAGCTACACGGCCGTGCCCCGCCAGCGGGCCCGCATCCTCGTCGAGCTCGGGCGTCTCCGGGAGGAGATGCTCGGCGAGCACGAGGCCGCGGTCCTCGCGTGGGAGTCGGCGAACGAGGCCGATCCGGACAACGAGGACGCGGCGCTCCCGCTCGCCCACGACTACGTCGCGCGCGAGCTCTGGGAGAAGGCCGAGCCCCTCCTCGAGATGCTCACGCGGAAGGCCGGCAAGCGGGATCGCTCCGAGCAGCACGACCTTTGGAACAACCTCGGTCGCGTCCAGGCGTCTCTCGGCAAGGACGATCGCGCGCTGAAGGCCTACTCGGCCGCTCAGCAGCTCGATCTGACCGACCAGGTCACCATCCGGGGGCTCGCCGAGGTGTGCTTCCGGCTCCGTGACTGGGCCGGCGCGCTCAACAACTTCCAGAAGGTGCTCACCACCCTCGGCGAAGACGAGCTCGACGCGCGCGCGGACGTCTACTTCAAGCTCGGGCGCATCAAGCGCGAGCAGGGACAGGCGAAGCAGGCGATCAACAACTTCGAGAAGGCGCTCGGCGTCGACCCGGCCCACCGCCCCACGCTCGATGCCCTCATCGAGGTGTACTCGGACGTGAAGGACTGGAAGCAGGTCGTCGCGTACAAGCGCCAGATCCTCGACAACGTGATGGACGGCGACGAGCGCTTCAAGATGCTCGTCGAGATCGCCGACATCTGGCAGGACTTCGACAAGAGCCCGGCCAAGGCGATCGAGGCCCTCGAGGAGGCGAAGGACCTCAAGCCGGAGGACCGCCCGCTGCTCCACAAGATGCTGTCGCTCTACGAGTCGACGGGCAGCTGGGCGCGGATGATCGACACCGTGCAGGCGATCGCCGACATGGAGAAGGACCCGATCCGCAAGTCGAAGTTCATCTTCACGATGGCCCAGCTCTTCCGCGACAAGGAAGGCGACCAGGAGCGCGCGGTCGAGCTCTTCAACGAGGCCCTCGATCTCAACCCCCGCGATCTGCAGGCCTTCGAGCGCATCAACAAGATCCTGACCAACCAGCAGGACTGGAAGGGCCTCGAGCGCGCGTATCGCAAGATGCTCCGTCGGCTCTCGACGGCGAACGTCTCCGACTCCGACCTCGAGTACTCGCTCTGGCACAGCCTCGGGCTCATCTACCGCGATCGGCAGCGCGACTGGTCGAGCGCCATCGAGGCCTTCAAGATGGCTACGCGCTTCAAGCCGGACGAGGCGCTCGAGCGCCAGATCCTGGCGGAGCTCTACGAGAACACCGACAACACCGAGGCGGCGATGGGCGAGCACCTGATCGTGCTCCAGAAGGAGCCGCTTCGGGTCGACCCGTACCGCAGCCTGTACAAGCTGTCGCTGAAGATGCACGACTACGATCGCGCCTGGTGCATGTGCGCCGCGCTCTCGTTCCTGCACAAGGCCGACGCCGAGGAGCAGCGCTTCTTCGAGGACTACCGCCCGCGCGGGATGATCCAGGTGAAGTCGCGGCTCGACAACGAGCAGTGGGTGAAGAACCTCTTCCACAAGGACGACAACATCTTCATCGGGAAGATCTTCGAATTCGTCACGCCCGCGGCGATCCTCGCCAAGACCACGGCGCTCGCCCAGGCGAAGCAGCTGCCGTCGCTCGACAAGCGCTTCAAGCAGGACCCCGCGACCTCTACCGTGACCTTCGCCAAGACCTTCGGGTGGGCGGCGCAGGTGCTCGGCATCCAGCTCCCCGAGCTGTATCTGCGCAACGACGTGCCGGGCGCGCTGGTGACTGTGCCGTCGCGCCCCGTCGCGAGCGTCGCGGGCAACACGGTGCTGACCGGGTTCTCGCCGCAAGAGCTCACGTTCATCGTGGGCAAGCACCTCGCGCACTACCGCTCCGAGCACTACATCAAGACGCTCTTCCCCACGCTGGACGAGCTCAAGGTGATCTTGTTCTCCGCCATCAAGATCGTGCTCCCCGACTTCGCGGTGCCCGAGAACATGGCGCAGGCCGTCGCGTCGACCGCTTCGACCTTTGTAAAATACATGCAGCCGGTGGAGCGCGACTCGCTCCGCCTCGTGGTCAACCGCTTCGTCGAGGACGGCGCTCGCGCCGACCTGAAGCGCTGGATGCAGGCGACCGAGGTGACAGCGGCGCGCGCGGGGCTCCTGCTCTGCGCCGACCTCGACATCGCGAAGAAGATCATCGGCGCCGAGCAGCAGCTGCCTGGCGACCTGCCCCCGCAGGAGAAGATGAAGGAGCTGCTCGTCTTCTCGGTGAGCGAGCAGTACCTCGCGCTCCGCAAGGTGCTCGGCATCGCGGTGGGCTGATCTTCACCTAACTGCATATCGCGGCGCAACGAACGCGCGTGCTCTCCCGAGAGGAGGGCACGCGCTTTTTTCTTGTCGCGCGAGGAGGTGCAGGATGGATCGCGAGATCGAAAGAGACACGGACTTGACGGTGGAGCTGCCGACGGACGCGCTCCCGGGCGAGAGAGGCGAGTGGGTGCTCGAGGTGCATCAACGCCACGGGACGTCGGTGCTCGCGCTCGGGGAGGCGCCGTTCACGCTGGGGTCATCGAGGCGCGCGTCGCACCGGCTCGAGGATCCGATGGTGAGCGGTGTGCACTGCGAGGTCGCGCTCGCGGCCGGCCGGCTGCGCGTCGTCGACCTTGGCTCGCGCAACGGCACGTACGTCGGCCCCGCGAGGGTTCGGGAGGCGTGGGCGGGCGTCGGCGGGACCATCACTCTGGGCGAGACCCAGCTGGTGGTCCAGCGCCGCGAGCTCGATGACGAGGCTGCAGGCGAGGCGGGCGAGCCGCTGCCCCAGATCGCCGGCGGATCGCTGGCGATGCGGCGCCTGGCCGCGCGGGTGCGGCGCCTCGCCAACCGGAGCTCCCCGGTGCTCGTCTCGGGAGAGACCGGCACGGGGAAGGAGCTCGTCGCGCAAGCTCTCCATACCGAGGGCAAGCGCCGCGCGGCGCCGTTCGTGCCGGTCAACGTGGCCGCGCTCCCCCGCGAACTGGTGGAGAGCGAGCTGTTCGGCCACGAGCGCGGCGCCTTCACGGGCGCGGTCGCGCGACGGGCGGGGGCCTTTGGCGACGCGCAGCGAGGCACCCTCTTCCTCGACGAGATCGGCGAGCTGCCCCTCGACGCGCAGCCGAAGCTCTTGCGCGCGCTCGACGGGTACGAGGTGCGGCGCGTGGGGAGCGGCGGCGGGGGCGAGCGCGCCGACGTGAGGGTGGTCGCCGCGACGCACAAGGCCCTGCTCGAGGACGTGCAGGCGAGGCGCTTTCGTCGTGATCTCTACCACCGCCTCGAGGCCTTCGTGCTTGAGCTCCCGCCGCTGAGGGAGCGTCGTGGCGACGTCGCCGCCATCGCCCGCAGGCTGCTCGCCGCCCACGCGAGCGAGATCGGTCCGCGCGCGCTCACTCCCGCCGCCCTCGCGCGCCTCGCCGCGCACGACTGGCCGGGCAACGTGCGCGAGCTTCGTAACGTGCTGCTCCGCGCCGCCGAGCTCGCGGACGACGGGCGCGTCCTCACCGACGCGCACATCGCCCGGGGGCTCCGCCGGCCGCACGCACCGCGAGCGAGCCCCACGGTCAGCTACGGGCAGGCGCTCCTCGAGAAACACGGTGGCAACTTCACGGCTGCGGCGCGAGACGCGGGCATGCCGCGGACCTCGTTTCGGAAGCTCGTCGTGGGCGCCAAGGCTGGCCGCTGAACGACCGATAGCGAGGCCCTACAGCGGGCGCGTTCGAGAAGTGGACCCGCGACTACTTCACCGAGGGCTTCGGTCTCCACCGTCTGCGAGGCACCGTCCAGTATCCGGAGGCCGCGTAATGCGGCGGCACGAGAGACCACCGGTAAGCCGTGTGCGGGAAATCCGCACGCACGGTTTGAACGGGGGTTTTGCATGTGGCCACCTTCGCGTGGCAGAAAGCTGAATCTACCAATGGCCGCCCCCTTTGTGCGCTCTCCACGCTCCCGTCGGCTCCCGGCGCGGCTCGGGCTCCTCGCAGCCACACTGTCTGCGGGGGGCCTCGGCGCGTGCACGTGCGGGCGTCGTGCTCCCGTCGTCGAGGCGGTCGCGCCCCCTCCCGCGACGACCTCCGCGCCTTCTCCCGCGCGCCCGCTGTCGATGCCCTCGCTCTCCGCGCCGATCGGCGCGGTGATGTTGGCGGACGGCGCGGTGGTCCTCGCGGGCCTCGCCGTGAAGGACAAGGTCCTCCGCGTCGCGCGGGTCGAGAAGGACGAGCGCGTCGCGTGGATCACCGACGCGCTGCCGTCCGCCGAGTGGGTGCACGACTCCGACGTGAGCGTCCACCCCGCGGGCGCCGGCGTGATCGTGGCGTTCCGCGGGCGGCTCGAGGGAGGGCTGGCGCGGCAGCTCGTCCGCCTCGACTCGCGGGGCGCGCTTCTCGGGCAGCACGAAGCGGGGCGCGTGGCGTGCAGCACGCGCGCGGGGCTCTTCTGGCTCGAGGGGCGCACCGCCGCCTGGGCGGACCTAGGCGAGGGGCCCGCGCGCGCCGCGCTGCCGAGCCCCCTCACGGGCGAGCCCAGCCTCTTCTGCGAGCCCTCGCGCGCCTCGCTCATCGTCGACGACGAGGGCACGCTCTCCCGCGCGCCGCTGGGCGCCGCCGTGGGCCCGCTCGCGCCCCTCCTCTCCGAGCGAGACTTCGACGACGAGGAGCGGGAGCACGCCCTCTTTCACGGGTCGAGCGGGCCAGGGGTCTTTCGCGTGGGCGCTTCGGGGGCCCTCTCCATCACGCGCGGCGGCGCGACGCAGAAGCTCTCCGCGCGCCTCCACGACGACGACGATCTGCTCTCCGTCGACGCCGACGAGCGCACGCTCTACGCCGTCGCGACGCAGGACCACGAGGGTTGCCCCGCGGGCGAGGACGCCTCGGCGCTGCCCACGACCCGCACATCGCGGTTCTCCACCAGCGTCCACCTTCTGCGCGTCGACCTCGCCTCCGGGGAGACGACGCGAGAGGAGCTCGGCCGGGCGACCTGCGGCCACCAACCCGGGCCGTTTTTTCTCGGGAGCGTGGGCGGCCGGCACGTGCTCGCGTGGGCCGAGCGCGCCCCGACCGGGGCCCGCCGTCAGCGAGCGCCCATCCCTGCGCTGGCCGTTCGCGGGTTCGGCTCGTCGCTCGGCGACGTCACGCGACGCCGCGAGGAGCTACGCGCCGACGCGGTGGCCGACGCAGGCTGCACCGACGCGGGCTGCGCGGCGGTGTGGCTCGAGCGACCGGACGGCAAAGACGACCGCGAGCCCGAGCTCCCTCGGGTGCTCCGCTACGCACCTTGAACCGTCGAAAAAAACAATTATATTCGATGGTTGTGGCTAAAATGAGTGCCCCACCGCGACCCCGCCGCCGTCCGGTTGGACGAGCGGGTACACCCATGGGAGGAGCTTCGCCGCCGTCGTCTCCCGCTTGGGAGCGAGGAGATAGTACGCGCCTGCGAACACCACCCCCGCCGCCAGCGTGACGCCAGAGACGATCGCGAGCGTGTTGAAGGTGTTGACCGACGAGTTGTTGCTCTCGAGCTGCGCGCAGGCCTGCTTGAACTCGGCCGGGGGCGACGTGCAGATCCCGGAGGTCGACAGGTTTCGCTTGGCCGCGGCCTTGCGGATCTCGGCGGTGTTGTTCTCGGCGGAGGTGGCCGCCGACCCGCGCGCGAGGATGAAGACGACCGTGCCGACCAGCCCCGCGACGCCCACGCCGCCTCCCACGTAGACCGGCCAGAGGGTCTGCGGGGGCGCGAGCCAGTTCTTCTTCGCTGCCGGGGCGGGAGCCGCATCCTCCCCCGGCGGTGGGTCCACCTTCGGGGGGCCCGCGGGAGGCTCGACCGACGCCGCGCTCGGCGTGGGCGTGGGCGTGGGCGTAGGCGTGGGGACTGGCACCGGCACCGGGACGGGGGCCGCGGCCTGTCCGAACCTCGCCGTGGTCCGCTGGCCAGCGCGCGCCGAGACCGTGGCCGTCTCCATCGTACCGCTCGGCAGCCGTCCCTTCAGCGTGGAGGTGCCGGCGTCGATGTCGAGCGGCTCCCGCAGCGGCGTGCTCCCGAGCTTGACGTCACCGGCCGCGGTGACGAGCAAGATGTCCGTGCCTGCGGGGGCCGTGACTTCGACGCGCGCCCCTTTGGAGCGGGCGTCGGCGAGCCCCTTCTCGGCGTCGGCGCGCTGCGTCGGCGTGGCCTGGGTGGAGTCATGAATGAACTGTTGGAAATACCTCGCGGCTTCGCCCGAGTGGCCGGAGCGCAGGCAGCTCTGCGCGAGGTTGAGGAGCACCGCGGGGTGCTTCTTCAGCGCGTAAGCCTCGAGAAACGAGAGGCGCGCGTTCTCGAACTGGCCCTTGTCGAACGCGTCAACGCCCTCCTGGAACCGCGCGCGCGCGCGCTTGGTCAGCGCTTCGTCCTGCGGCGTCTGCGCCTGCGCGGCCGCACTGTGGAGGACCGGGGTCGCCGCGGCGAGCGCGACGATCCACGCGAGGGCCCGCCCGGCCGCGTGGTTGCGGAAGCGGGGAAGCGAAGGAGAGGTCATCCCCTCAAGACTACCGCGAGAATGGAGCGAGGACCGAGTTTCTCGCGCCGTCAGAACGGCGCGTCGCGCACGATGCCGCCCTTCGTGGCGGGCTTCGCGGGGGCGGGCGGGGCCGCGGGCTTCGCGGGCGGGGCCGCGGGCTTGGCGGCGGCGGGTGGGGCCGCGGGCTTGGCGGCGGCGGGCGGAGGCGCGGGCTTCGCGGCGACAGGCTCGGGTGCGTGCGGAGGAGCGGGAGCGGGCTTCGCGGCGGCGGTCGCGATGGCCTTGGTGGGCGCCGCAGGAGACGCTGTTGCAGGCTCCACCGGCGGAATGTCCGCGGTCTTCGGCGGCGGCGCAGCCACGGTGGCGGGCGCCTTCGGCTCCTCCGGCGATCCGCGTAGGGCGACCGCCGCGCCCGCGAGGACGGCGACGACGGCCGCGATCCCGAGGCCGACGAGCAGCGCTGGCCGCCCCTTCTTCCCGGCGGGCCGGTAGTCGTCTGGGAGGTCGACGTCGCTCGCGTTCACCGACTTGAAGACCGCGGTCTTCGCGACGTCGGACTCGGACATTGGGGCTGGCGGGAGCTTGACGGCGGATACGGGCAGATCGAAGGCGGGGAGAGGCGCGGACGGCTTCGCCGGCGCGTCCGCCATCATCAGCGTGTTCACGCGGGGCCTCGACTGACCGCCAGGCGGCTCCGCCGCCACAACGGGCGCCGACGCGGGGACCGTGGGCGCCGCCGCGGGGGCCTCGTCGACCTCCCAGAAGGGGCGGAAGGCGAGCGCGTGGCGGTCGAAGTCGTCCGCCGTGAGGTCGGTCGCGGGACGGTGGGGCGCGGCGTGGGTGCCGGGGGAGGCGAGGGTCATGGGTCCTTGCGAGGGGAGAGCGCGCGGCGCGCCGACGGGGTTGGAGCGGGTTTCGGCGGGCGGCGACGCACCGGGCGATGCCCCGCTAGGGTAGCACGCGAGCCCGACCGCTCAAGCGGGCGCGGGTGGCCGCTGAAGGCACTTCGAGGAACGTGGCGACCTCCACCGCGATGGACCCTAAGATGCCCTGGTTCTTGGGTGAGGCCGTCGCGAGGGCGAAGGCGCGCCGAGCCGAACCGCTCGCGCAGGGAGCTCGTTCAGCGAGTTACTACTAATCAACAGGCTGCTACTAGAGGCGCCCAGTGGGGCCGCTGAACTCGCGGCGTAGCCGGTCGTCCCACTCGTCGGCGACCTTGCCCACGGTCTGCAAGAGGTCTTCGAACTCCTCGTAGTCGAGCCCAGAGATGCGCCTGACCGCGCGCAGGTAGACCTCGTCCTTCTCCGCGTCGATCGCGAACGCCGCGTCGCTGGTGGCGAGGAACGAGAGCTCGAGGAGCTTGCGGTAGAAAGCCTCGCGTCCGGCGGTGACTACGGGTATCACGGGGGCGAGGAAGAGCAGGACCCCGTGGTCGTCCAGCACGTTGACCCCGACGCTCGCGGAGCCTCGACGCAGCTGGGTGTATCCGGTCTCGTCGAGGGGGGGAAGTGTGCATCCTTCATGGGCACTCACGAACCTATCGATGTAGGCGTCGACCATGGCGCGACCGTCCGGGAACACCTGGCCCGTCGTGCGATCGGCGAAAGTTTTTGCGCGGCTCTCTGGCGATTCGGTCACCGTGTCCTCCACCTGCACGACTCTACCAGACCTCGCGCGCGTCGCGTCGCGCGGCCTCTTCGCGGGCTCCTCGCCCGCGCCCTCACGTGGGGTTCGCTGGTCGCGGTGGGGACCTCGCTCGGCTGTGGCGGTGGTGCGCGGACCGACGCCGGGGTCGCGGAGGAGTCCGAGGCCGTCCGCGCGCGCTCTCTCTTGCAGTCGCCGGAAGCGCCCCCGCGAGCGGAGCTGCTGGGCGCGGCCGACGCCGTCGAGGCTCGCGCGACGCTCGAGGGGGCGGGCCCACGGGCGGCGATCCTGCACGCGCTCGCGGGGGCGCTCTTCGAGCGACTCTATCGGGCTGACAAGCGACCGGACGACGCGAAGCGCGCCATCGACGCCCTGCGCCTCTCGGCGCGCGATCCGGCCTCGCCCACAGCGTGCGACGCGAGCGTGCGCGCGGCGCACCTCGCGGGCGAGCTCGTCCACGACCCGACGGTCACCTACGGGGAGCTCTACCGCCTCTCTCGGCAAGGCTCCGCGTCGCCCCGCTGCCTCGAGACCCTGCGCTCGGGGCTCGCGTCGCTGCGCAGCTTTCGGCCGCCGTCGTCGGTGCTCGAGGCCATCGACCAGGGGCTGCTCAGCGAGGGCGCGCTCGGCGCCGCGCTGAGCGACGCGGGGGCCGCGAGCGCGCAGGCGGTGCAGGTCGCGCCGCGCGTCACGCGGATCGAGCAGTGGGCCGGCGAGCAAGGCGCCCGCGTGGTCGTGCACCTCGATCGGGCCGCGCGCTACCGCGTCGGAGACGACGCGATCCCCGGTCGCGCGCCCCGAACGTTCATCGAGCTCGACGGCGTGGAGCTCGCGGGAGGTGCGCAGGAGATGAAGCTCGGCGGCATCGCCACGGGCCTCCGCGCCGAGCCCACGATCACGGGGTCTCGTGTCCTGCTCGACTTGGCGGGTCCCTGCTATCGCAAGGTCTTCCACCTCGTCGAGCCGTACCGCGTGGTCATCGACATCGCGAAGAGCGCGCCTGGCGCGGGCGGTCGCGACACGCGCAAGGTGGCGCGTGTGGTGCTCGATCCTGGTCACGGCGGCCACGATCCGGGCGCCATCGGCCCAACGGGCCTGCAAGAGAAAGACGTCACCCTGGCGATCGCCCACAAGGTGGCGCCGGTGCTCGCGAAGCAGGGCCTCGGCGTCATGCTCACGAGGGACGACGACCGCTTCGTGACCCTCGAGGAGCGCACCGCGCGGGCGAACGCCTTCGGCGCAGATCTGTTCGTCTCCGTGCACTGCAACGCCGCGGAGGTGCGCGCGAAGAAGGGCATCGAAACGTACGTGCTCGACACCGCCGCGTCGGAGGTGGCGAACCGCATCGCCGCGCGCGAGAACGCCACGAGCCGCGCGGCCACCGCCGAGCTCGGGGCCATCTTGCAGAACATGCGGCTCGCCGACCAGTCCACGCGCTCGCGGCGGTTCGCGAACCTCCTGCAGCGCTCGGCGGTGGCCTCGCTCTCGGGGAAGTACGGCGACATCGTCGACGGCGGCGTGCACCCCGCGGGCTTCTACGTGCTCGTGGGCGCGCGCATGCCGGCCGCGCTCTTCGAGGTGAGCTACGTCTCGAACGCGGTCGAAGAGCGGCGCCTCGCCTCGGAGGACTACAAGGGCCGCCTGGCCGACGCGATCGCCAACGCGATCATGGCCTATCGCGAGGGGCGCTGAGCGTCGCGTCGGCTCGAGCGAGGCGAGGGCTAGGAGTGTGTCGGGAAAGACCAACGCCACCCGACCGCGACCCCGACCGCCCCGCCCCAGCGACCCCCCCCCCCCCCCCCCCCCCGACAAGAGCCCGGACCCCGCCCCCCCCCGCCGAGGCAGGGCGACTCTGCCGCCGCTCGCGCCGCCGCCCCCGGAGGAGCCGCCGCCGCCGCTGTAGCCCCCGGAAGAGCCGCCGCCGTACGAGCTCCCGCCGCCCGAGCTCGAGGAGCCGCCTCCGTACGACGAGCCACCGCCGGACGAGCCACCTGAGCCGCCGCCGCCGCCCCTCCAAGCCGCGCTTCGCCCCCAGCCAGCCGAAGAAGACGACCGCGACCACCATCGCGAGGACCAGAAACCCCCACAGGCGGTCCCCGTGCCTCTCGAAGAACCCGGGGAGCGTCGGCGCGGGGAGCGCGGCTTGAGCCTCGAGCAGCACGTTCACGATCGCCGCGTCCCGCGCCTCCGCGGTGGGCTGCCCGACTCGCGCGGCGAGCCCGCGAGAGAGGCGCTCGAACTCGTCGCGGCCGGGCCCCTCGGCCTCGTAGGCGCCGTAGCCGAAGCCTGCCGCGTCGCTCCGCCGCACGATGACGATGCCGCGGACCCCCGTGAGCCCCTTGCGGAAGGCCGCCTCGTTCGCGCCCACGATCGACGGGAGATCCGCGCGCTCCGTCTCGGGAATCACGACGACCGCGGCGGCCGCCTCTCCGCTCGCCACGCGGGCCTCGGTCTCCTTCACGTAGCGCGCACGCTCTGCCGCCGAGAAGCCCCCCGAGGCGTCCACGAAATAGCTCGTCGGGGCGTACGTTGGGACCGTCCGCGGGGTGGTCTCGGCAGCGGTCGCGGTCGGGCGCGGCTCGGCGCCGCCGTCGGGGACGAGCGGACCACCCGACATCAGCGAGGCGATCGACTCGACGCCGTCGCGGAGGCCCTCGAAGGCGTTCCCCTCTTTCAGACGAGGTCCCACGCGCTCCGACAAGATGCGCTTCGACTGGAGATCGGTGATCGCCCCTCCCGCGCCCTTGCCCGTCTCGATGCGGGTCTTGCGCTCGTTCGGGGCGACGACGAGCAGCACGCCGTCGTCCTTGCCCGCACGGCCGACCTTCCAGCCGTTGAACGCGCCGTACGCGACGTCCTCGATGCTCTCGCCGCCCAGCGAGGCCACGGTGAAGACCACGATCTCGAAGCCGCGTGCGCTCCGGTGCTCGGCGATGCGCCTCTCGAGCGTCGCGCGCTCCGCGGCGGAGAGGAGCCCCGCGCGGTCGTTCACGGCGCCTTGAATGGGCGGTGGCGTGTAGCCCCAGGCGGGCCCGGGCAGCGTGACCCACACCACCCACGCGAGGACGAACGCGAAGAAGCGACGCATCGCTGACGAGGTAAGCAGGCCGGACCGGTCGATGGAAGAAGCGAGCACTCCTCGCACGAGGCTTGCGTGTGGGCGCTGGGCTGGCCTCAATAGGTGAGACCTATGCCCCGGCACGCATGGCGCGCATGGTGGGGCCGCCGGGCTCAGCTTCGCGCGACAAGAAGAAGCAGGGCGCCGCCGTATTTCGCGCAGGTCGTGGGGCCCATCCCCGCCACCGCGAGGAGCTCCTCGAGATCGCCCGGGCGCGCCGCCGCGATTCCCTCGAGGGTGCGGTCGTTCATGACCTTGAAGAAGGGAATGCGCCGGCGCTTCGCTTCGGCCGCGCGCCACTCGCGGAGCGCCTCGGACAGCGCGGTACGCGGCGCCTCGTCGGAGCTCGCGCGGGCTCGCTTCGCCGATCCCTTCACGGAGGTCTCGCGGACTTCCGTGGCGCGCACGGCGCTCGCGTCGGCGCGGGTGCGCGTCGGCGCCCCCTTCCGCGTGGCCTTCCCGCGCGCGGAGACCTTCTTCCGCTTGGTGCGCGCAGGCGGCGACGCCGCGATCTGCAGGTCGGGTTCGTAGATGAGCGCGCGCCCGCCGCGGCCCCCGAGGTGCACGCGCTGAAACTGGATCGTCGCGCCGTCTTTCACCCACTCGTCCGTCGTCATGCGCACGGCGCCCGCCCGCGCGAGCGCGGCGAGCACGTGGTCGAGGCCGCGACGGTCGAGGGCGCCGTCGTCGAACACATCACGGAGGAGCTGGCCCACGGTCTGGCCGTCGCGCGTGCCCAGCGCTTCGAGCACGCGCCGGGCGGCGTCGGTCTCGGCGGGGCTCGGCGCGCGGAACGCCTCGGCCACGCACGCCGAGGGGGCGCACACGTCGCACTGGCCGCACGGCGCGCCGCTGTCGTGCTGATCGCCGAAGTGGGCGACGAGCGCCATCATGCGGCACGAGGGGAGATCGGCGAAGGCCCGCATCTTCGCGAGCTGCGCCTGCTTGTGGGCCCGCTGCCGGGCGTATGCGGCGCGAAAGTCGCTCGCGCCGCGGCGCACGTGGCCGTCGGCGTCGACGACGGCGCCGCCGTGCACCCACAGCTTCTCCAGCGCCTTCTCGAAGCTCGCCTCGTCGACGCCCGAGCGTCGGCGCACGGCGTCGGGCTCGCTCGGCTCGTCGCCTAGCACCCGCGCGATGCGCGAGAGCAGCTCCTCGTCGGGGTAGTCGCGCTCCAGGAAGAACTCGTGGGTCTTCGTGTCGACGAACGAGTGAAGGAGGATGGCCCGCGCTGGCGCTCCGTCGCGGCCCGCGCGGCCGATCTCCTGGTAGTAGCCCTCGACCGTCGCGGGCAGCGCCGAGTGGATGACCGTGCGCACGTCGGCCTTGTCGATGCCCATGCCGAACGCGGTCGTCGCGACGACCACGTCGAGCGCGCCTCCGAGGAAGGCCGACTGCACCTGATCGCGCGCCGCCGCGCCGAGGCCCGCGTGGTAGGCGCCCGCGCGCACGCCGCCTGTCTTCGCGCTCGCGCGCCCGCCGCCGAGCTCCTTGGCGATCGACTCGGCCTCCTTTCGGGTCGGCGCGTACACGATCGCGGGGCGTCGCTCGGCAGGCGCGAGCAGCGTGCGCACGAGCTCGGCCCGCTCGCTCGGCAGGCGCTCCACCACCTCGACGCCCAGGTTCGTGCGGCGGAAGCCGTGGATGTGGCGGCTCGGCGTCGTGAGCCGCAGCTCGGCCACGATGTCGTCTTGCACCTCGGGCGTGGCGGTCGCCGTGAGGGCGACGATGGGGGCTGGTCGCAGCGCGGGGAGCCGCTCGCCGAGCATCCGGTAGTCGGGGCGAAAGTCGTGTCCCCACTGGGAGATGCAGTGGGCCTCGTCGATCGCGATGAGCGTGGGCTTGCGCTTGGCGAGCAGCTCCGGGAACCCGGGCACGCGGAGGCGCTCGGGCGCGATGAAGAGAAAATCGAGGGTCCCGGCGAGGTAGGCGCGACACACCTCGCGCGACTCGGTGCGGGGCCTGCCCGAGTGGATGCGCGCGGCCGCGAACCCCAGCGAGGCGAGCTTCTCGACCTGATCTTCCATGAGCGCGATGAGGGGGCTCACGACGAGGGTCGTGCCGCCGCGGGCGACGCCGGGGAGCTGATAGCAGAGCGACTTTCCCGCGCCCGTGGGCATCACCAGGAGCACGTCCTCGCCTCTCGCGATGGCGCGGCACACCTCCTCTTGGTAGGGGCGGAACGACGCGAGCCCGAACGGGCCCCGCAGCAGCGTGTCGAGGTCGCTCGAGCGGGGCGCGCGCGCGTGCGCGAGAACGGTCGCGTGGGTGGCGGGAGGGTGTGCGGAGGGCGACCTGCCAACGAAGAGTGACTCCTCCTCGCGGTCGGGCTCCCGCGAGGGAGGCGCCGCGCGCGCCGGGGAGGAGGGTTGGGCCCGAGTCGGCTCTCCGAGGGGCCGCCCCGCGATGTCGGCGGAGGGCGCGCGGCCGAGCGGTGGCGAGGCGGCGTTGGTCGAGCCGACCGATGTGGCAGCCGGCTCGGCGAGCGCCGCGGCGACCACCTCCCGGACGTACGCCTCGATGTCGCGCATGAACGCGTCGAGCGTGCCCTCGCCCCGGGCGATGGCCGACAGCTTCCACTCCCACTCGCCCGTCATCGCGGGGCTCTTCACGTGGCTGTGCACGCGCTCGATGAGGGCCACGCCCTTGTCGCTGGCGACGAGCGATTTTCCGTCGCGCACGACGTACGCGCGTCGCAGCAGGGTCTCGAGGATGGCCGCGCGCGTGGCCGGGGTCCCGAGGCCGCGCTCGCGCATGGCCTGCGACAGGTCGCGCTCGTCGAGCGTGCGGCCGGCGGTCTCCATGGCCGTGAGCAGCGTGCCGTCGGTCAGCCGCGGGGGCGGGGTGGTCACCTTCTTCACGGGCGCGGCGGCGAGCACGAGCGCCGCTTGCTTCTCCTCGAGGCCGCCCGGCAGCGTGGCCTCACGCGGCCGCCGAGGTCCCTTCGGATCGCCGCCTCGCGGCTCGAGGACCTTCCACCCGACCGCCTCGATGCTCGCGCCGTGGCTGTGAAATTCGTCAGTGAATGCAACATCTTGCGAGACGACGTGGGTCGTCACGCGCGTGACCGCGACGACGTGCTCGTCGTGCCACGCGGCGAGGAGGCGACGGCACACGAGGTCGTAGATGCGTCGCTCGTCGGCGCCGAGGCGCGAAGGCGGCGACGTGTCGGTGGGGACGATCGCGTGGTGGTCGGTCACCTTCGCGTCGTCGACGAAGCGCCGGCCGAGGGGCCGCGTGGCGGTGCCTTCGGCGAGGAGCCCCGCGTACGGCGTGGCGATCGCCGCCACGATGTCCGGAAGCAGGGGCTCGTGCGACGTGGGGAGGTGCCGGCTGTCGGTGCGCGGGTAGCTGATGAGCTTGTGCTTCTCGTAGAGGTCTTGCGCGACCTCGAGCGTGCGCTGCGCGGTAAAGCCGAAGAGGCGGTTCGCGTGCCGCTGGAGCTCGGTGAGGTCGTACAGCTCCGGCGGCGGGACGCGCTTCGACTCGCGCTTGACCCGCGCGACGCTGGCCCGCCCGGCGAGCGCCCGCGCCACGATCTCGTTCGCGCGCGCGCCGTCCGCCGGGAGGCGCCTCGCCTCGCGCGAGCCCGCGCCAGCCGGCCGCCCTCGCCCCGGGGCCTCGTACGTGCCCTCGTACCGAGCAGGACGCTCCGGCGTGCCCGCGTCGAACGTCGCGACGACCTCGAGGTATTCCTCCGGCGCGAAGGCGCGGAGCTCGAGCTCGCGGGCCACCACCATCGCGAGCGTGGGCGTCTGCACGCGCCCGACCGACAGGTTGTCGTCGTCGAGGAGGCTGTAGGCGCGCGAGAGGTTCATGCCTACGAGCCAGTCCGCGCGGCTCCTCCCGCGCGCGGCGTCGGCCAGACCGTCGAAGGCGCTCGCGGGGCGCAGCCTCCGGAAGCCCTCGGCGATCGCCTCCGGCGTGAGCGCGGAGATCCAGAGCCGCCGCACCGGCTTCTTCGCGCCCGCGGCCTCGTAGATGTACCGGAAGATGAGCTCGCCCTCGCGGCCAGCGTCGGTCGCGCACACGACGTCGCGGATCTCGCGCGCGACGAGGAGCCGCCGCACGATCTCGAACTGCGACCGCGTCGCTTCCGCGACGACGAGCGGCCACTCGAGCGGCACGAGCGGCAGGTCCCCGAGGCGCCACTTCTTCCACGCCGGGTTCACCTCGTGGGGCTCGGCGAGCGCGACGAGGTGCCCGATGGCCCACGTGACGACGTGGTCGGGACCTCGAAAGCACCCTTCGCCTCGCGTGCTCGCCCCGAGGGCGAGCGCGAGATCGCGCGCGACGCTGGGCTTCTCGGCGATGACGAGCGTGGGCATGGGGACTCTCTACTCTTCCGCCGTGGGGGACGCGCCGCTAAGTGGCGAGTGGCAAGTGGCCAATGGCGCACGGCAAGTGGCAAGTCGCGTGCCGCCGCGCGCGCGCCGAGGTCTGCGAGAATGCGCGAGGAGCAGGGGAGAGCGCGTGGCCCAGGACGGCGCGCAGGGTGTCCCGGACGCCGCCGGTCAGCGGCGCCTCGCGACGGCGGCGTCGAGGAGGCACGCGACGAAGGTCTCGTGCCCGTCGGCCTCCGCCGAGAGGATGTGGTCGGCGCAGCCCTCCGCGCCGGGCGGGTAGAAGACCCCGCAGGTGGTGTTCACTTCGAGGAACCACGCGCGTCCCGACGCGTCGACGCGGAAGTCGCAGCGCGCGTAGCTCGTGCCGCCGAGGCCCTCGAAGACGACGCGGGTCACGCGGGCGAGCTCGGCGCGGAGCGCCGGGTCGTGGCAGGGGCCCCACGCGAGGCCCTCGAACGTGCGCCACTTCAGGTCGAAGTGTTTGAAGGTCTCGCCGGGCGGAAAGCGGCACGCGACGGGGCCTGGCACCCACACGGCGTCGCGGCCTTCGACGACGAGGACCGAGTACTCGTCCCCTTCGATGAACTCCTCGATCAGGGCACCCCCGGCGAGCGCGAACATCTCGCGGCCGCGCGCCACGAGGGCGTCGGCGTCGGTGACCCGAGACGCAGCCGTCATCCCCACGCTGCCCCAGCCGTCCGCGTGCTTGACGATCGCGGGGTAGGAGAGGGTCCGCCCCGCTCGCTCGAGGTCGGCCTCGGTGTGGGCGAAGACGAACGCCGGGGTGCGCACGCCGAGCTCCAACGCGCGGCGCTTCATCTGCTCCTTCGTGAGCGCGTACAGCGGCGAGCTGGGGCCGGTGAAGGCCGCGCCAGCCGCCTCGAGCGCGCAGATCACCTCGACGCCGGCGAGGTCCTCGTAGCTCATGCCGTCGCAGAGGTTGACGAACACGTCGCACCCCTCGGCCGCGAGGCGCGCCACCTCGGCGGGCGCGGTCGCCTTCCGCAGGTCGTGGAGGGTCACCTCGTGGCCGGCGAGCCAAGGCGTAGGGTCGGGGAGGGGGTCGAGGTCCGCGACCTCGGACGTGCTGCCTTCATAGCTCGAACGGAGAACTCGGATCCGCACGCGCGCATCTTCTCACGCGTACCCGCGAGCGCCCACGCCGAACGCGCGCCCCCGCGTGGCGTGGGCGCCGACGAGCGCCGGGGCCGCGACGCGTGTACTCTACGCCTCGTGGAGGCCGAGCTACCCCAGCGTCGTGGGCCCCTCCCGAGGTCGCGACGCGCACTCATGCAGTGTACACGCTTCGTCGCGTGGGCGCCGACCGTCGTCGTGACCGTCGCGCTCGCCGCCTGCGCCGGAGGCGCCGTAGAGGGGCCGCGCCCGTCGCGCGAGGTGAGCGAGGGCCCACTCGCCGCCTATCTGCACGAGCCCGCCTTTCGACGAAGGGAGCTCGAGGGCTCGCTGGTGAGCTCGACCAACGGCTACGCGCAGCGTCGCCTCGCCGCCTACACGGAGGAGCGCTGGGGCGCCCTTCCCGAGTGGAACCCGCGGACCGCGCCCGCGCGTTTTGGCGCGGCCGAGCCGTCGCGCGCGTCGCTCCGCGCCCTCTCCCTCCCGCGAGGCGCGGGCTCGCCGAGCGAGGCGGAGTTGCTCGAGCTCGGGCGCTCCGCCTTCGTCGCCTATCCGCTCCAGGTCGCCACGTACCTGCGCCCGGCGCTCGCGCGGGCCGACGCGAGCGCGCGCTACGGGCTCGATGAGCGCGACGGCGAGGTCAACGGCGTGGTGGTCGCGGAGGCCGCGGGCGGCGCGCTCGTGCACGCGCTCACTTGCGCGACCTGCCACTCGACCGTCGAAGGCGCGCGCTGGGTGCCCGGCAAGACCAACGCGCGCCTTCGCATCGATCGCCTCATCGCCGACGAGGGCGGCGGCGGCCCCGAGCCGTGGGGCCCCGGGCGGGTCGACGTGACGAGCGACGGCGTCGAGAACCCGACGGCGATCACGGATCTGCGCCCGGTTCGCTTCCAGGTGAACCTCCACAAGGCGGCCACGGTCCGCAACGGGCTCGTGCCGCTGGCGATCCGCATCGAGACCTTGTGCATCACGAGCCTCGGCGAGTCGCACCGCCCCCCGCGCGAGGTCGCGCTCGGGCTCGCGCTCTACGTGCGCAGCCTCGGTGAAGAGCTCGGGCCTCCAGAGGCCGCGGGGCGCGGCAGCGAGGTGTTCTCCCGGGAGTGTGGAGGCTGTCACGCAGGTGAGGGGCTCACGGGGCCAGCGGTGCCGCTCGGCGCGGTCCGCGGGAACGCGCCCATCCTGGAGAGCCCCGAGCGCACGACGGGCACGGCGCGCGTTCCGTCGCTCCGAGGTGTAAGCGACCGCGCCCCGCTGCTGTCCGCAGGAGAGGCGCCTTCGCTCGAGGCGCTGCTCGCCCCTCTGACGCCCGGCGCGGCGCCACGCGGTCACACGTTCGGCCAGGCGCTCTCGTCGGACGACCGCGCGAGCCTGCTCGCGTATCTGCGCGCGCTCAAGTAGCCTCTCGCTCGAGACTCTATCCCGCGCACTCCTGGGTCGAGCAGGCGAAGTGACCGACCTTCGGGTCGAACGCGCAGTAGGGTTTCTGGCCGAACTGCCCGGTGCCGGTGCAGTCCTCGTCGTCGATGCAGGTGTCGGCGGGCGTGTGGCAGAAATACCCCACGAACGGCGTGTAGTGGCCGCAGCTCCCGAGCGACGGCGAGCAGTATCCGGCCCCGCCGCCGCAGTCGCGGTCGACGCGGCAGTTCGACGTGGTGAGGCACACGTGGTTGTCCGAGCGGAACCCGCCCCTGCAGGCGCACACGGCGGAGGCGCCGCCGCACTGCGCGTCGCTCGTGCACATGTCGTAGGTGCAGCGCCAGCCGTCGTGCCCGTTGCCGTCGCAGCGCCCGTTGCGACCATTCGTGCATTCTGCATGTGTTCGGCAGTCGACCGGGGGGCCTCCGCCGGTCTCGGGTGTGTCTGGGTCGGGCCGCGTCGCGCGCGTCTCGGAGCAGGCGGTCGCGGTCGCGCGGTGCAGCTTGGGCTCGCGCCCCGCGTCGGTAAGCGTGGCGCCGTCGGGGGTGATCACCGCGCCGTCGGGGGTGATCACCGCGCCGTCGGGGGCGACCACGGCGCCGTCGGCGCTCGCGTCGGCCGCCGTCACGAGGCTGCCCCCGCAGCCGACCGCGGCCCCCAGCGCGGAGAAGACCAACACCGCGAGCGCCCCAACGATGCGACGTTGAACCATGGCCCGTCGTACCACGCGCCGCGGCCAACGCCACTATCCCCATGTCCAGTGGCCAGAATCGCGTCAGCCCCGTGGCAAGACGGCTCGGTGTCGATGCGAACCGACCGCGCCGTGATCGCCGCGATCCTCGTGCGGCCACCGCCGTCCCTCCGCGAGCTGACGCCCGCCGTCCCGCCCGAGTTCGAAGCGGTCATCGTGCGCTGCCTCGACAAGGACCGGACGCGGCGCTTCGCCGACGTGGCCGAGCTCGCCGAGGCGCTCCGCCCGTTCGCCTCCCAAGAGGCCATGCTCTCGGTGAACCGCATCTCCCGGGTGCTCCGCGTGCCGGCCTCCGCGGCCACGCTGGTGGCCCCTTCGACGCCCGGCGCCCCGCCCGATGCCGCGGCCACCAAGGCCCCGCCACCGTCCGCCGTCGCGCAAGAGCCGGTCGTTGCTGGGCGCGCGTTCGAGCCGGAGCCTGTCGATCGGACGACCGCCTCGTGGGGCGCACCGAAGGACGCCGAGCCGTCGAGCCCTCCGCGCGCCGAGGCGCTCCGCTCGCCGCCGTGGGCGCGGTGGTCCTCGTTGGCGTGGTCGCGTACTTCGCGAGTCGCTCCCCCGCGTACAGCCCGCCACCCGTGGCCGCCGCCTCGTCGCCCTCTCCCACGGCCGCCGCGCCCCCGACGCTCGGGCCCGCAGCGAGCACCCCAACACCCGCACCGAACGCTCCAAGCCCGCCCGGCGCGAGCGCCTCTCCGCCCGCGGACGCGAGCGTTGCCCCCGCGACCTCGGCTGCGCTGGCCTCCCGCCTCCGTAGCACTCGGATGGCGCACGGGCGGGCGCGGCGCGCGCCGGTTGTCGTGCCGCGCGGCCTGGGCGACGATGGCGCATGCACCGGATGAGGTCGTTCACTGCTCTCGCCGCGCTCGCCGCGCTGCTCTTCGCGGCGCCGGCGCCCGCGAGCGCCCAAGGCTACCGCGACGGCGGACCGCCCAAGCACCGCGTCGTCTACAAAGACCTCACGCTCGTGCGCGTGAATCCCCTCGGGCTCATCACCGACGCCCGGCTGTCGTACCGATACCGACTCTACGAGCACTCGAGCGTCGCCCTCCGCGACAACTTCGTCTCCGTGGGCGTCGCGCCCACGCTGAGCGCCGCGTTCGCGCGGATTGGCCCGATCGTCGAGGTCCAGCCTGCGAGCTTCCTCACGCTGTGGGCGCAGTACGAGCTCATCGGGTACTTCGGCTCGTTCAACCTGCTCCAGTCGTTCCCCACGGCCGACCGCGCCAAGGTGATCTACTCCGACACGAACCTCCGCGCGCTGTCGAAGGGCGACGCCGCCACCAAGAACTACGCGACCACCGGGACCCAGCTCCTCGTCGGAGCGAACGTCCAGCTCAAAGCGGGCCCGATCGTCTTCCGCGACCAAGTGCGCGCCGGCCGGCCGGACATGAAGCTGCGCGCGGGCGATCGCGCCTTCTACGATATCTATTACGATCTGCTCGTGGGCGACGCCGGGTGGTGGGCCCACAACGACGCCGACTTGCTGGTCCAGGCCCTCGACAGTCGCCTCACGGTGGGCGTGCGCTGGTCGACCAGCAAGGCCTTCACGGCGTCGGAGCATTTCGCCCCGGGGGACAACCCAAACAACGGCGGCCTGGCGCTCCATCGGGCCGGCCCGCTCGCCGCGTGGACCTTCCGCAAGCGCGACGGAGCCGGGTTCGAGCCAACTCTCCTCTTCTTGGCGAATTGGTGGCTGAAGTCCCCTTACCGAACGGGCCAAGACGTGTCGCAGGCCGTGCCGTACGTGATCGTCGCGCTGAACGTGTCGGGCGATCTCTTGCCGAGCCCGCGCCCGCCGCGCTGAAGGGCGCAGGGGGCGCGCGGCGCGACGATTACAGACTGCCCAAATAGGCCACCTTCGGCGGGCCGCCTCCGGCCGGGAAGAACACGGTCACCGGGGCGGGCATGCCGTTTACTCCAGGGCGCTTCGCGACGAAGTAGTCAATCGAGCGCCCTTGCTCGCCGGTGGGGCCATAGCCAATCGCGGTCACCGCGCTCGGGCGCACGCGCGTGATCGTGACGGGCACCGAGTAGAGCCCCGCGGAGCCGTGGGCCTTCTTGAAGCTGAACGAGCGCACGTCGGTCGTCAGGCGCGCGCCGCTCGCGTCGAGGAGGCTCTTGTGCAGATAGGGCACGATCGCGGCGGCGGCGGTCTCCTCGTCGCGGTACTTTTGGAGCACGGTGAGGGTGGCGCCGAGGAGCGCGGGGACGTCGGCCTCGCGCGGATCACCGGTCGCGGGCGCAGGGCCGCCCTGCGCAGGCTGCCCAGGCGGCGCTGCCTGCTGCGGTGGCGCCTGCCAGGCCGGGGGCACAGGGCGCCCGGCCTCGGGGAGCGGCAGGTTGGGGGCCGCCGCGCGTCCGCCGCAGCCTGCGAGCGCGAGCGCCGTGAGCGCGCACGTGGTGAGCGCCGCGCGGCGGGCGTGATGGACCGGGGCGAGGACGTGCTGGCGACAAAACGGGGGAGGTGCGCTGTGCATGCCCCATCTTCGCGCAAGACCCGCGCGGCGTCAGGGCTCAACGTCACGGGTCCCCGCGGCCATGCGAGTCGCCGCCTCTCGCGTCAGCGACAGGCGCGCGGCGGCGTCGAGCCAGGCGTCGGCAGCCTCGCGCGTCTCCCCGGCCAAGGTCCGCTCTACGACCCGCAGCGCGCGCCGCGCGAGCCCGACGAGCCCGACGTCGTCGAGCTGGCCGGCTGCCCGGCGGAGGCGGTTGAGGGCGCCCGGAGTGGCCGCACCGAGCCCCACGCAGCACAGCTCCTCGAGGGCCGCCTCGGTCGCGGTGAGGGCCTCCTCGAGCGGCGACGACGTCCGGCGCAACGCGAGCGGCGGCAGCGCGCGCACCTTCGTGGGCCCGGTGAGATCGGGGACCACGAGGCCGCTGTCGGTCGTGAGCGAGAGCGGCGTGAGCTCGAAGCCCGCGTCGGTCGTCGCGAGGGTGCCGCTCACGAACCGCGGGCGCGCGTCGAGCGCCGCGCGGACCGCGTCGATGGCGTGCGGGGCGGCGGTGCGGTGGCTGAGGGTCAACGTGAACGGGCTCCCCACCTCGTCGGCGATCGTCGCGATGAGCCGCTGCTCCGACGACGAGTAGGCCGCGTCTCGCACCTCGGAGATCGCCACGACGTGGACGTCTTCGGCGAGCACGCGCGGGCGAAGCGCTCCGGGCGGGAGGCGGGCCACGCGCTCCGCGTGGGCCGCGAGATCACGCACGAGCAGCGGCGAAGGCAGCGCGGAGTGGTCGCCCGCGTGGGGCGTGACGGAGGAGAGCGCGGCCCGCGACGTGCCGATCTCGACCGTGCGGTTCGCGAGGCGCCTCACCGACTTCGACACGAGCTGCCCGTACGCCAGCACGCGCAGAGACACGGCGCCGGTGACGCGCCGCCGCCCGAGGTCTTCACCGTTCTCGGGCGCCGCCCCTCCTGCGGGTCCCACCGCTTGCGCAATCGGAGGACCGTCGCGGTGTCGGGATCGGCGAGGAAGACGTCCGCGAAGCGCGCGCGCCCATCGGCCGACAGCCGCGCACCCAACGACACGAGGCGCACGTGATCGAGCTCGGTGCACCGCGCCTCGCCGCGGCCGAGCACGAACCGCGCGGGCAGCTCGGGCGCGTCCGCGAGGGCCGCGCGCGTGCGGGCCCGGAGCTCCGCGAGGAGGGCCGTGAGCTCTCGCGCCCCATAGAGCGCGCTGCGCGCGTGGTAACCCTCGAGCGCGATCTCGAGCTCGCGCGCGAGATCGAGGACCCACGCGAACCCCTCGCGTTCGAGGCGCGCCGTGAGCTGCGCGAAGCGGGTGGGCGCAGGCTGAAAGGCCTCGAGGCCCCGCGCGAGCAAGTCACAGGCGAGGGTGAGCGTGTCCGCGAGGGCGTCCTCGGCCGCGGTCGAAAGCCGCTCTTCAGAGCCGAGCGACACGACCGCGGTCAGCGCTCCCGGCGCGGCGCGGTCGGCCTCACGGAACACCCACACGGCGAGCGCGACGTGCTCGCACGCCACGGCTCCGTCGACGCAGTCGCAGCGCGCGTACGAGAGCTCACGAGGCACGAGGAAGCGGACCGTGCAGGCCGGCAGCTTCGCGACCGGCACCGAGCCGCGCTCGACGGTCGCCACGAGCCCGCGTCGCGCCGTCGCGCGCGCACGCTCGAACACGCGCGGGCCCGCGGCGCGCGCGAGCGTGTCGTCGTCGAGGTCGCCTGGGGACCACGGCTTGGCCGGCGGCTGCAGCACCGCGTCGGTCGGCGCCTCGTCGGGCGCGTCGGGTCTTTCGCCCGAGCGAGCCGCGTGCCACGGGGCGTAGGCCAGGGCGACCGCCACCCGATGCCGGCAGACCGACGTCGCCCCGCAGGTGCACGCGGAGTCCTTCAGGCTGCGCTGCGGCGCGAGCACGGCCACGACGCCGTCGGGGAAGGTGCCGGTGACCTCGCCGGCGTCGGACTCCACCAGCGCCGGCCCGAGGCCGTCGTCGAGCTCGCGCTGCGCCCGCTTGACGAGGCCCATGTTGGCGAGCTGCGCGAGCGACTGCGGCGTGAGCGCGAGGAGATCCGCGCGACTCATGCCCGCACCTTCTCCGCCAGGAAGGCCACGAGCTCGCCCGGAGTCATCGCGCCGACGTGCGCGCCGGCCTCGACGAGGCGCCGCGCGAGATCGCGGTCGTACGAGGGGTTCGCCTGCGCGTCGAGCGCCGCGAGCCCGAGGACCAGCGTGCCCTGCGCGCAAAGTGAGCGCACCCGCGAGACGAGCACGGCGGGGCTCGCGCCCTCGAAGAAGTCAGTGATGAGGACCACGATGGTGCGCCGCGGGTTCTCGACGAGGCCGGCCGCGTACGCGACCGCGCGCCCGATGTCGGTGCCGCCGCCCAGCTGCACCTTCATCAGCACCTCGACCGGATCGGTGACGCGGTCGGTGAGATCGACGACCTCGGTGTCGAAGATGCAGAGGTGCGTCTTGGTCGAGGGGAGGCCCCAGAGGCAGGCCGCGGTGACGGCCGCGTGGATGACCGACGAGAGCATGCTCCCGCTCTCGTCGACGAGCAGGATGATCTGCCACTTGTCGAGCTGCCGCCGCGTGCGGGAGACGAAGAGCGGCGTGCGAATGAAGAGCCGCTTCGCGCGCGCGTCGTAGGTGGCGAGGTTCTTGCGGATCGTGGCCTTCGCGTCGAAGTTCTTCGCGATCTTCATGTTCGAGCGTGTTCGGCTCCGCGTCCCGTGGAAGCTTCGCCGCACGGTCTTCGCGAGCTTCTCCATGAGCCGCCGGACGACCTTCGCCACGAGCTCCCGCGCGAGCGCGAGGACCTCCGGATTCATTAGATGTTTCGTGAGGAGCACGGCGCGGAGCAGCGTCTCGTTGGGCTCGACCCTCGCGAGGACCTCCGGGTTCGTGACCACCTCGTGGATCTGGTACCGCTCGACGGCGTCTTGTTCGATGCGCTCGACGGTCTCCTTCGGGAACAGGCGATGGACCTCCGACAGCCACTCCGGCACCGAGAGCGCAGAGGGCCCGTGGCCTCCCTGCCGGTCGTCGATGTCGCGGGCCGCGAGGTCGTCGCCCCGCTCGTAGAGCCACCCGAGTGCCGCGTCGGCGGCGAGGTCGTCGGCCGAGAGACCCGAGCGCCCGTCGAGCGCGGCCTCGGACGCGCGCCCGAGCAGGAGGCGCCAGCGGACCAGGCGCTCGTCGCGCTCGCCGGCGCTCACGGGGTAACTCCTTGCTCGGGATCGTCCAGCGGGTCCGTCAGGCCGAAGCGCCGGGCGAGCGCGAGGGCCGCGCCCTCGAGCGCGGCGGCGCGACGAACGAGCTCCGCGTCGACAGGCGCGCGCAGCAGCGCCATGGGGTCGTGGCCCGCGTGCCCTCCGATCGCGAGCACGCTCTCGGCGATCGCGAGGCGTTCGCGCGGCGGAAAGTACGAGAAGGCCTGGCGCAAGGCCGGCAGCGCGATGAGGAAGTCCTCCCGCAGAAACCCCGTGACCGAGGCGTCGATCGTCGCGACGATCGAGCGGTCGCGCACGACCTCGGCCCGCGCGAGCGCGAAGAGACCGCCGAGGAAGTCGCCGAAGGTCGCCGGTCGTGCGACGGCGCGGAGCACCGCGATCGCGCGCGCGGCGTGGTCTTCGTGCACAGCGTCGCCGTCGCCGTGGGGAGCCATCGACCAGAGCACGCCGAGCGCGGCCCCGCGGAGGGCCGGCGGCGCCTCCGGATCGACGGCGCGCCGCGAGCAGCACTCGAGCGCGCGGGTCGTGAGGGCCTCTGCGTCGTCGTCGGTCTCGCGCAGGACCTCTCGCAGCGCCGACACGGCGTCGACGTGGGCGAGGTCGAGCGGCGCCGTCGGGCCGGCCGTGCCCTCGAACAGCCAGAGCCCTCGATCGAAGCAGGTCTCGAGCACGCGCGGCAGCTCGGCGTGGCCGGTGGCCCCGAGGACGAGCTCTCCGCGACGGAGGGCGAGCAGCTTGCGAAGCGCGCGCCCAAGGGCCGCGAACGACGGCTCCGCGCCCACGCGGGCGGCGATGTCCGCGAGCCCTCGCTCGGTGAGCGTTCGCAGGCCGCACGCGGCGGCGAGCGCGAGGGCGTCGGCGATGGCCCCCACGTCGGGGGCGTCTCGCGCGGTCTCCTCGATCCGCGCGGAGGCCGCGCCCTCGAGCGTGGCGCCGTAGATCGAGGCCTCGATGAGCGCCGGATCGGTCTCGAGCAGGTGCACGATCGACCACTCCTCCGACAGATCGGTCGCGGTCCGCGAGAGGTTCGCGCCTCGCACCAGCACGAAGCCGGGGATCGCGAGCGTGCGCAGCCGGTGGAGCGTCGTGCTCGCCCGCGCGCCTCCCGGCTCGTCGAGGCGCACCTTCAGGCGCGCGCTGACCCGGGCGAGCTGCACCCCGGCGGCCTCGAGCTCGGCGAGCGCGTCGTCGAGCAGCGGCGGACGCGGGGTCGCCGGGTCCAGCGTGCCTACGCGGGAGCCCGCGAACGCGTGCACGATCTCCGCGAGGATCGGCTCGGTCCGTGGCGAGAGCGGACCGCGCCGTGTCCACGGGAGCGGCCCGTTCAGCGCCTCCTTCACGAGCGCGCCCGCGAGGGCGTCGAGCACGTCGAGGCGGGCGAGCGCCGCGTGCCCACGGAGCGCGCGGAGCCCGTGCGCGAGCGTGGAGGCCGCGATCGCGTCGGCCGGCGAGACCCGCTGTCGCTTCGCGCGGAGGTGCCGGATGGCCTCGAACAGCATGGCCTCGGCGGCGTCGTCGGCGCCGCGCTCCCACACGGCTTGGTAGAACGCCGGCTGCGGCATTCCCGAGGCGTAGCCCGCGAAGGAGTCGAGGCGACGAAACGAGAAGGGCACGAGATAAGTGCCAATCCGCGCCTCGCTAGGGACAGGCGCGACAGGCCTCGCCGAGCCCGCCCCCGCGTGCACGGTCGCGCGCGCGCGCGCGTGCGCTGCGGTGCGCAGGAGCGCCGGCTCGTGGAAGCCTCCGCACACGACCAGCACGTCGCCGTCGCCGGCCTCCGCGAGCGCCCACTCGACGTAGGCGCTCATGAACGCCTCGCGCTCTCCGTCGCCGCCGCGCGGGGCCTCGTCGGCGCGCAGCGCCTCGAAGTAGCGCGACAGGTCGTGGGTCAAGAGCGCGAGGTCGCGCGGCTGCTCGAAGAGGTGGTCCCACAGCGCGTCGGTGTCCTCGAAGCCGAGCGTCGTCGCGGTCTCGCCGAGCCTGTCGGAGGCCCGCACGTGCCGGTCCGAGTAGCGGTTCTCCTCGCCGTCGAAGGCCGGATCCCGCAAGCGGGGAGGTCGATGAAGAGGGGAGTCGCGCCGACCTCGCGCGCCTCGCGGAGCGCGACCCACTCGGGCGAGTAGTCGCAGAACGGAGCCCACGAGCTGCGCGAGCGCCCGCCCGGGTCTTGCCGGTACGTGAAGAGCGCGATGGGCAGGCGGTGCGCGAGCAGCAGCTCGTCGAGCCGATCGTTCATGTCGCTCGGGCCCTCGATGAGCACGAAGCGCGGCCGCAGCGCGCGGATCGCGGCGCGGACGACCCGCGCGCACGCGGGGCTGTGGTGGCGAACGCCGACGACGTGGAGGCCCACGCTAGCCTGAGCGCCGGTGGCGCGCCTCGGGCCGCGCTGGTGGCGCCGATTCCGGGTGGAGCCCAGGGCCCGAGCGGCGCGGTCCTGGCGGGGCGCGCGCCGGCGCGCCGACGTCCTCGACCGCCCGCCGTCCAGGTCGCTGCCGGGCGCGGCCGCGCCGGCAGCCATTGATGAGCACACGTCGGGGGAGGGGAGAGTGGTTCGGGCGGCTGCCGTGCACGGCGTAGGGGCCGAACACGAGCACGTCGCCGGCGCGCCCCGTGACGGGGACGGCGCGCGACCCATCGACCCGCGGCCCCTCGCCGTGGATGAGCCTACCCGCGGGGTCGAGCTCGACGGCCTCTCTCGGGACGAACTCGAGCGGACCGTTCTCCTCGGTCATGTCGTCGACGAGCAGGATGGTCTGCACGAACGAGCCGCGGCCCGTGACGTCGCGCCAGGTGTCTCCGCCCTTGTCGCGATGCTGGATGTCTTGGTGCCAGTCGAAGGCGACCCCGTCATTGGGCATCTTGAAGTGCGCCTGGCAGAGGAGCTGCTCGCAGCGCGACGTGCCGAGCAGCTCGAGCGCCGGCTCGACGAGCCGAGGATCCGCGCTGAGCCGGAGCAGCCCGGGCTCGGCGCCGCCCGCCCATACGACCCGCTGCACGACCACCGGTCCCTCCGGCGGCGCGCCCAGCACGAAGAACGCGCCGTCGTGGTCGCCCGTCGTGCGGAGCGTCTGGGAGGTGTCGTACAGGCGGTCGAACGCGTCGCGCACGGGCGCCACTTCGGCCTCGCGGAACAGCCCGCGCAGGACAACGAACCCGCCTTGATCGAACCGTCGCCGATCGTCGTCCGAGAGCTTCATGGGAGTCTCCGCTTGCCCGTCACAGAGTAGTCAGGCGATCTCGCGATCGGGAGGCCACCGGGCCGGCCTCACCAGAAGCCCGCGCACTTCGCCGTGCCCGGGAGGGCGTTTTGGCACTCGAAGTCGTGAACGCCCTTGCGGCACCCGCCGTAGAGTCCCCCGAAGGCCAAGACCGCGAGCACGAGTCCCAGCGCGGAGATCCATTTCCCGCGCCCCTTCGCCGCGAACGAGGTCACCGCCGAGGTGACCGCGGCGAGGAAGAACGCCCCGGTCACCACGAGGCCGACGAGGCCGGGGAACACCCACGCCATGTAGGCGGTCGCCCACAGTCCGCACACGTAAGCGGTCGCTGTCGCCGCCGCGAGCTGCAGCAGCGCGAAGAGGATGGAAAAGAAGCCCCGGTGGAGGGGCGTCGGCGGCGCGCGGCCTCCTCGGTAGCGCTGGCCTCGGGACGCGCCGACATCCGTGGATCTTACCGCATTTCGCCGCGTTGCGATCAGCCGGGGAGCCGGTGGCGCGCCTCGTAGTAGGCACGGAAATGGGGCTCCGTGCGCTTCGACACGCGCTGGTCGAAGTATCGCCGCAGGCGCGCCACGTCCTCCGTGTCGGTCTTGAGCGCCGCGCCGACGAGGCACTCGACCAGGTCGGCGGGGGTGGCCTCGTCCCCCGACACGTAGTGCGAGCGCACGCCGAGCGCGTGGGCGACGCTCACGGCCTCCGCCGTCGACATCGGGACCGAGAGCCGGTCCATCGCCTGTCCATCGACCGTCTGTCCGGCGCGGAGCTCGCGGAACGTGGTGACCAGCAGCTCCAAGATCTCCGCGCTCGGGAGGGTGGGCACGCCGGACCGCGCGAGCAGCCGCCGGGTCTCCTCGCGCACGAGCTCCATCTCGACGGCGAAGTCGGGGATGGGGAAGACGGTCTCGAAGTTGAGCCGACGCTTCAGCGCGGCGCTCATCTCGTTGACGCCGAGATCGCGGGTGTTGGCCGTCGCGATGACGTTGAACCCCTCGCGCGCGAAGAGCATCGCGTCGGGCCCTTCCATCTCCGGGATGGCGAGGACGCGGTCGGAGAGCGCGGCCAAGAGCGAGTCTTGGATCTCGAGCGGACAGCGCGTGATCTCTTCGAACCGCACGAGCAGCCCCTCCTTCATCGCGGTGTAGAGCGGCGCCGGGACCAGCGCGCGAGGGGTAGGCCCTTCGGCGAGTAACAGCGCGTAATTCCAGGAGTACTTGATCTGATCGTCGGTCGTGCCGGCGCTCCCCTGGATGGTCAACGTGGAGCGACCGCAGATCGCCGCGCACAAGAGCTCGCTGAGCAGCGACTTGGCGGTGCCCGGCTCGCCGACGAAGATGAGCCCGCGGTTGGTCGCGAGCGCCACCATCGCCCGATCGACGAGCGACGGATTGCCCACGAACTTCTTCCGGATCCCGCGCGCGGGATCCCCGAGGATGAAGGTGCGCACCGCCTTCGGTGACAGGCGCCACCCGGGGGGCCTTGGGCTCGTGTCGCGCTCGCGCAAGAGCGCGAGCTCGTCCGCGCAGGCGATCTCCGCCGGGGGCCGCTGCGCGTGGGTCGTCGCGTGGGGTGCCGTCCCCGGTGCGCCGTCGTTCTTCCTCTTCGCTGCCAAGGGTGTCTCCTCGGCGGCGAGCGTAACGCGCATCGGCCCCGCGCGAGGGCGAAACGAGGCGAACGAGCGCGAAGACGCGCCCCCAGCGTGGAGCCTCCCGGTAAGCTCTTCGCCCATGGTGGCGCCGCTCTTCCTCCCCGACGATCTGAAGAAGCACCTTCACCCCCGCCGGTCTCTCCCTGGCACGGCGCACCCCATGACCGAGGCGGTCGCGCGGCGCGCGCTGGCGAAGGCTCACGAGCTCGCCTGCGTGAAGGGCGCGTTCGGGGGCGATGCCAGGCCGCACGCCGCGATCTTCCGGGCGGGCACCCGCAAGGTGGAGCCCGAGCACCGGGCGCTGCACCAGGCCGCGCTCGGCCTCCTCGAGGAGACCTCTCCGTCGAGTCCGTGCAGAGCGCAACGATCGACGTGCTCGCCGCGACCGAGCACTTCGTGCGTCGCGCCGCGGGGAGCATCGCGTTCCTCGGCGCGATCGCCGCCCTCCGCGGCCTCGTCGACGCCGTGCGCGTGCTCCACCGCGCGTCCACCCTCGGCCTCACGGCCGCCAATGGCGGATGGACCACCGCCGTGTGGCTCACCGCCGGCCCGCCCGATCCGAGGGGTGCGCGCTGGCAGCCGGTGCTCCCCGTGCGGCACGCGGTCTGCGCGGCCTCGGAGGCCGAGTACGCGGAGGCCGTCGCGGTCGCGGCCTCGCTCCGTGAGGGGGCCTCGCTGCTCGAGCGCGCGTCGCTCGCGTTCGTGTTCCCGGACGAGCCGTGGGCGAACCTCGACCTCGCCGAGTCGCAGCGGGCCGGCGGGCCCGACTGCTCGTTCCTCCTCTCCGCGGCGAGCGACGTGGAGGTGGTGCGCGCCGCGTGCGCGCGTCCGCACGACTTCGCGACCTACGCGCTCGACCTCGCCGTCGCGTTGCCCCCGTCGGCGCTCGTGGCGCTCGGCGCGGAGGTGCTCCCGCCGCTGTTGAAGAAGCCGAAGTACGGTCCGCTCCTCAAGACGCCGCCGCGGCAGGTGGCCCAGGCGCTGGCCTGCGTGCGCTCGCCCGAGGCGGCCGCCGCGCTCGCGCCGTACGCGGCGCACGCGGTCTTGCAGCCGATCGTTCTCGGGTATTTTCGCGACGCGCCGGAGCTCGCGTCCGCCGCCGTCGACGGCAAGGGGGCGCAGGCCGTGCGTCGGCTCTCGGAGAAGCGCCGCGCGGCGCCAGAGCCCTCCGCCGTCGCCGGGGAGACGCCGCCCTCGCTCCGTGATCGCCCGTGGCGGACCTTCGACCCGCCGGGCGGCGGGGCGGCTCGTCGAGGTCCGGGGACTCGAGCTCGCGAGCGTCGCTCCGATGGAAGAGGCCCCCGTCGAGCCGGTTCATCGCGGCATGAGCGCGGAGGAGCTGGCCGCGTGGCGCGCCGATACCTGGGAGGCGATCCGCACAAGCAAGTACGCGTGCGCGGACTTCGCGCTGATCCGAGAGCGAGGGCAGCTCGTCTATCGCAGGGTGCCCGACGACGAGCGCCTGGCGGCGTGGAACACGGGCCGCGCGCATCTGCGCGGATCTCCGCTGTCGCTCGTCCGCGCGCACGGGCTCGCCGCGCTGCCGGGCTTCCTGAAGACCGACTGGCTCCGCTGGCTGGGCGGGTACGAAGACGGCGTCGCGCACCTCGAGGCGTTCATGTGCCTCGTCAGCCCGGAGGCCGCGCCGCGCATGGCGCGCGTGGCCGCTCGCCGCAAGAAGTACCGGCGCGTCGCGCTGGCGTGGCTCGCGGAGCACGCGGAGATCGCCGCGCTCGGCCTCATCCCCGACGCCTTAGGGGCCCAGGGAGAGGCCCGGAGCGACGCCGAGGCGGCCCTGCGCTTCCTCGCCGATCGCGACGCCGCCGCGGTCGCGGGGGCCTCGGACCGGTACGACGCGGAGAGCCGCGACCTCGTGGCTGGGCTCCTCGCGCGCGATCCGCTGGCCATCGGCGCGAAGCCCCCGAAGCGACCTCCCTTCCTGCGCGAAGCGGAGCTGCCGCCGCTCACCCTCGCTGGCGGTGGGGAGCTCGACGCCGACGGCCGCGACGCGCTGCTCGAGCTCCTGCAGAGCTGCCCTCTGGATCCCCCGTACGCGGGGATCGCGCGGCTCCGCGCGTCCTTCGCCCCCGGGGCCCTCGAGGCCTTCGCGGGCGAGCTCGTCGAGCAGTGGGTCCTCGGTGACGCGCCGGGTCGGCACGAGTGGATGCTCTTTGCCGCCGCGCTGTTCCCCTCCGAAGCGAGCGGCCGCCGCCTCGGCGCCCTCGCCAGGGAGTGGGCGCGCAAGCACCAGGAGAAGGCCAAGCGAGCCTGCTCGGCGCTCGCGCAGCTCGCCGACGATCGCGCGCTCATGCATCTTGCACATATCGCGGAGACGACCCGCTTCGACGGGCTGAGGCAGCACGCGCGCGCTCTGGTGCTCGAGGCCGCCGAAGCGCGTGGGCTCACCGAGGGCGAGCTCGGCGATCGCACCGTTCCGGATCTAGGCCTCGCGCCAGACGGGACGCTGGCTCTTTCTTATGGCGCCCGCGATTTTACCGTGTCGCTCGACGAGGCTCTCCGCCCCCTCGTCCGCGTGGGCAGCGCACAAGGCTCGCCTGGCGGCCCGGCGGGCTCTGACGCAGGATCGCGCTCGCTGCCGCGGCCGACGCGGGAGGACGATTCGGAGGCCGTGAAGGCGGCCAAGGCCCGCTTCGACGCGCTGCGCGCCGACCTCGAGGCGGTCGCCGACCGCGAGCGACGACGGATGGAGCGGGCCATGGTCTCCGGGCGCGAGTGGGGCCTCGAGGCCTTCCGGACCCTGCTCGTGGCGCACCCGCTCGTGGGGAGCCTCGCGCGTCGGCTCGTGTGGTCCGCGCGCGGCCCCTCGGGCGACCGCACGTTCCGAGTCGCGGAGGACGGCTCGCTCGCGGACGCGCGCGACGCGTCGCTCGAGCTGCCCGCCGGGGCGACCGTGCGTGTCGCTCACCCGGTCGAGCTCCCCGGCGACGAGCGCGCCGCGTGGGCGGGCCTGTTCGCGGACTACGCCATCCTCCAGCCGTTCGAGCAGCTCGGCCGCGCGGTCGCGTCGCCCACCCCGAAGGAGCGCCGGGCCACAGCCCTCGAGCGGGTGGCGGGGCGCGCCGTCTCCGCGCCCAAGGCGCTCGGCACCCTGGAGTCGCGCGGGTTTCGCCGCGCGAGCGCCGGAGAGGTTGGCCTGTTTCTCCGCGACGCCGTCGGCGCGGATGGCGCGCGCCTGTCGGTGCGGCTCTCGGTGAGACCGGGCTGCGACATCTCGGACCTCGCGCACTCCCCGCCGCAGACCACCGGCGCGGCGACCGTCGTGGACGCGCGCGGGGAGGGGCTCACCTTTGGCGCGCTCTCCGCCCGGGACTTCTCCGAGCTGGTCCGCGACGGGCTCGCCCTCGGCGCTTGAGGCTCGGAACGCTTGCGCTTTCCGGACCCGTCCCCTAATAGCGCCCCCGCTCCCGCGCCTTTTTGGTGCGGGTGCGCCCCTTCCACTTTCGCGGGCCCGCGCGCCCGCCCTGGAGCACGCCATGGCCGTCGAACGCACCCTCTGCATCATCAAGCCGGACGCCGTAGAGAAGAAGCACGCTGGCGCCATCCTGGCCCACCTCGAGGCGAAGGGCTTCGACCTCGTCGCGGTCAAGAAGACCCACCTCGCCCGCAGCGTCGCCGAGGGCTTCTACGCGGTGCACAAGGCGCGCCCCTTCTTCGGCGAGCTCTGCGACTTCATGACCCGCGGCCCGGTCGTGGTCGCCGTCCTCCAGAAGGACAACGCCGTCGCCGAGTACCGCGCGGCGATGGGCGCGACCGATCCGGCGAAGGCCGAGGCCGGCACCATCCGCAAGCTCTACGCCGCCAGCATCGGCGAGAACGCGGTGCACGGGTCCGACTCGCTCGACAACGCGAAGATCGAGATCGCCTACTTCTTCGCCGCCTCCGAGGTCGCCCCGGTCGCCTGAAGCGCTCGGCACCGCCAAGCGTTCTAAGGGATTCGTCGCGCACGCCGCCTCGCCGAGCTGGATCACACGATCTCGCTCGGCGAGCGTGTCTTACGTGGTACCCCTTGTGACCATGAGGGCCCGGTGAGCGAGAGAGCGTCGTCCCCGCACGTGCATATTGCACCTAGCGAGGCGCGCGACGTCTTGGTCGCGCTCCGGAACGTCGAGCACCTCGCGAAGAGCCCGCGCGTTGGCCAGGCCGTCGTGGTCGAGCTCCTGCCAGAGCTGCGCGAAGGGCTCCCCCGGCTCGCCACGTTCTTTCGCGTGATGCTCGAGCACAAGGCGGGCGACGACCCCGCGCGCGACGTGGGGCGCCTCGCCCTCGAGTCGATCGATCGGGTCGCGGAGGCCGTGGAGCAGGCGGCCGCGGCGGGCGCGCGACACTCCGCCGGCGCGCGCCTCCGCCTAGAGCGGGCGCTGGCGGGCGACGTCCCCCGCCTCGAGGCGTGCGTCGAGGCGTGCGAAATGTGGACCCGCGCGACCGCCGGGCGGCGCGCCGAGCTCACGCTGCGCGACGTCGTCGAGGCCCTGCTCGAGCCCTGCGGCGTCGAGGCGCCCGGCCGGGTGTGGGCGGCGCTTCCCGGCAGCGAGGTGCGCGTCGTCGCCGACGCGACCGTCGTGCTGTGGCTCTGTCGCGGTGCCCTCGCGGCGCTCCCTGGGGCGTCGCTCGCTGCGCGCTCAGACAGCGGCGCGGGCGAGGGTAGCCCCCGCATCGAGCTCGCCCTCGAGCGCCCCGCCGGCGCCGTGCCCATGTGTCCGCGCGTCGCCGCGCCCAAGGTCGTCTACCAGGACGTCATCGCGAGCGTGGCGTTGGCCGCCGGGCTCGGCTTCGACGCGGCGCCAGGTCGAATGAGCTTCCAGTTCGACGCTGCCTCCGCGACCGCGTAGTCCACGTGCATCGGGCGAAGCCCGAGGCACCGCGCAGGTCGCTGCGACGAGAGCCGGCACCCGCGGCATGCGCGGATCCTGCACGTCGGGGTTCATCCCGCGCTCCCTCCGGTCGCTTGGCACAGGCATGCCGCTCGCCTGCGGCTCGCTTGCATGTTCATGGCGAGACCTCGCCTGCAGCTCGGGCTCCCCATCGACGTTCGTTCGCCCCTCCGGGGCTCACTTCAGGTTCGCGAAACGCGGCCCCCGAACTACTCTCCCTCGTCATGTCGGACACCGAGACCCTCCGGTCCCTCGTCGAGGCAACCTTCGAGAATCGCGCGCTGCTGGCCCCCGGCACCCCCCAGGAGGCGGCCGTGCTGGAGGCGCTCGCGGGCCTCGACGCCGGCCTCTACCGGGTCGCGTCGCCTCCCGCGGACCCGAACGACCCGCTCGCCGAGTGGACCGTCCACTCCTGGCTGAAGAAGGCGATCTTGCTCTACTTCGCCCTGCGCAAGATGGAGAAGCTCGAGGTCGGGCCCTTCGAGTTTCACGACAAGATCCCCCTGAAGCGCGGCCTCGACGCGGCGGGCGTGCGCGTCGTCCCTCCCGGGGTGGTGCGCTACGGCGCGTTCTGCGAACCGGGCGTCATCGTCATGCCGGGCTACGTCAACATCGGCGCCCGCGTGGGCGCGGGATCCATGGTGGACACTTGGGCGACCGTCGGCTCGTGCGCGCAGATCGGGCGCGACGTGCACTTGGCGGGGGGCGTGGGCATCGGCGGCGTGCTCGAGCCGCCGGGCGCCCGCCCTGTCATCATCGAAGACGGCGCGTTCATCGGCTCGCGCGTCATCGTGGTGGAGGGCACGGTCGTGGGGCGCGAGGCGGTGCTCGGCGCGGGCGTGGTGCTCACGGCGTCGACGCTGATCCTCGACGTCACCGGGCCCGAGCCCGTCGAGCTGCGAGGCAAGATCCCCCCGCGCTCGGTGGTCATCCCCGGGGTGCGCATGAAGCGCTTCCCCGCGGGTGAGTTCGGCGTCCCGTGCGCGATGATCATCGGGAAGCGGAGCGAGGCGACCGACAAAAAGGTTAGCTTAAACAACGCGTTGCGAGACTTTGGGGTGTCGGTGTGAGCGAGCCCACGGCGCCGGTCGAAGAGCTCCTGGACGAGACGCTGCTCTGGCTCGTGGGCATCGACTCGCCCATCGGCGAGGAGCGAGCCCTCTGCGACGCCATCGCGCAGCGCCTCGCGCGGCTTCCCCTCGCGGGCCCCATCCGGCGCACGGGCGACTCCATCGTGGTGCCCCTCGTGCGGCGCGGCGGCCGGCCGCACGTCGCGCTCTGCGGCCACACCGACACGGTGCGCACCGAGAACGGCCCCGCGCGTGGCGACGGCGCCCGCATTTTCGGCGCGGGCGTTAGCGACATGAAGGCGGGCCTCGCGGTGATGATCGCGCTCGCCGAGCGGGCACGCGAGCGCCTGCGGGTGGACGTGTCGCTCGTCTTCTACGCCCGCGAAGAGGGCCCCTACGCCGAGAACGAGCTCGGGCCGGTGCTCGAGGGCGATCCCGAGCTCCGCGGCGTCGATCTCGCGGTCTGTCTCGAGCCCTCCGACAACCGCCTCCACCTCGGCTGCAACGGCGGCATCCACGCGACGGTCACGTTCGAGGGGCGCTCGGGGCACTCGTCGAGGCCGTGGGAGGCCGACAGCGCCGTGTCGAAGGCCGCGCCGTTCCTGGTTGAGCTCGCCGCCCGCGCTCCCATCGAGTCGTGCGTCGACGGCCTCGTGTACCGCACGGTGACCACGGTCACGCAGGCCCGCGACGGCGGCCGCGGACGCAACGTGGTGCCCGACCGGTTCGTGCTGAACGTGAACCACAGGTTCGCGCCGGGGTGCACCGTGGAGCAGGCGAAGGCCGACGTGCTCGCCCTCGTGGCCGGCCGCGCGCGCGTCGAGTGGCTCGACGTGTGCCCGTCGGCGATGCCGAGCGCCACGCACCCGCTCGTCCGCGAGCTCATCGCCGCCGGGGTGCGCGCGGTCGAGCCGAAGCAAGCGTGGACCGACGTGGCGCGCTTCTCGGAGCTCGGGCTCGCCGCCGTCAATTTCGGTCCGGGCGAGGCGGCGCAGGCGCATCAGCGCGACGAGTCGTGCGCCGTGTCGCTCGTCCACGAGGGCTACCGCATCTTCCAGCGGTGGCTCTGCGAGTAGCGCGCGAGGCCCCGGCGTCGGTCCGTTTGCCAACTGGCGCGCGCGGCGGCCGCGGTCGGCGCCGATCGCGATCCATGGCGGCGGCTTCAAGGGCGGCAGCCGCGAGGACCCCCACACAGTCGCCTTCGGACACCGAGACTCGGAACGACCCTCGCTCGCCCCCGCCAAGAGCGCGCCGGCGACGTCCAAGCCTCATGCGACGCCCGTGAAGCGCTCTCCGCCGTCTCTCCCTGCCTCCCGCCTCCCGCTCCGCGCCAAGAGAGGCCCACGACGCTCGCGTCAGTCGCAGGGAGGGGGAAAGGGCTGCGCGAGAGTGCACACCTGACTCGCGCAGGTGTAACCCTGCAGGCATTCGGAATCTCGTGCGCAGGCGCCGCCTGCCGGCTTCTGCGGGCTCTCTTCCCGCGTCAGCTTCTCGCAGACGTTGGATTCACCGCACCAGAGGCCTGCTTTGCAGGCCGAGGTGCACCTCTCGCCTTCGCCTGGCGACGACACGCATATGTCGTCGGTCGTGCACGTGAGGTCCGGCCCGCACCGACGACCGAGGCAGGGTTGCCCCTTCCCCGCATACCCGACGCAGGCCGCGCTACTTCGGTCGCAATAGAACAGCCCCGAGCAACCGTCGGCCCCCGAGCAGGAGTCCCCCTCGGTCGAAGGTTTGGCACATGCGCCGCACGTCCCCTCGCTCACGCCCGGACACCGGCCACTCGAACATTGCGCATACGAGGAGCATTCCGCTCCATTGTCTCGAGTCCCGCGGCACGCGGCGGGCCACTCGGCGTCGCACGCCAGCGCCTGGATCGCTGCCGCGCACTCCGCGCTCGCGATCCGCGTGTCCTTACGTGTGCTCGCGCGAAAACACGACGCGACCTCGCTGTCCTGGCAGAGCTTCAGGCTCCCCTGCGGGAGCTCCCAGGGTCTACACCGATCGAACCGCGCACACGTCGCCTCGGCGACCTTCGCGCACGTCGCGAGGACCGCTGTCGACCCGGCATCCCCGCCCGCCTCGAGGCTCGTGCTGCCGCTGTCGCTCCCAGTGCCTGCCAGCGGGGTCGCGCTCGAGCACGCCGCCACGACCGCCCCCACGAAGATCGATCCCATCGAGACGAGCCAGAAGTTGCGCATTTGGGAAGCTTCTACCAGCGGAAGAGGGCGCGTCTATCCTCCAGGTGGAGGACCAGCGTGCCGCGCCGCGAGGACCACCTGCGCGGGCCTCCACGCCGTCCTGGGCGCCGGCGCGGTCGCAGGTGCGGCGAGGCTTGCGCGCGGCGAACCCCCGCGCCCAAGGACCTCCCCGCGCACGGCACCAGGAGGCGCGCGTCGGTTCGATTGCCAACTTGGCGCGCGCGTGGCGGCCTAGGGCGCTCTCCGCGACAACTCTTCAGGGAATAGCGCGAGACCTCGCGATCCATGAGGAATTCGCCTGGGTTGACGACTGGCGCCCTCCTTGCAGTGCCAGGTCGTATGGTCCATCCAAACGATACGCGAGCGGGTGACACGGTGATTCTCGTCGGTGGGTGCGGGGGGCTCTCCCGGCGCTACGGCGAGGTGGTGGCCGAGCGCGGGCTCGCGCTCCGCCACTTCGAGACCCGCGTGCCGAGCGGCGCCCGCCACGCCCTCGGGCGCGTCGCCGCCGTGTTCGTGGTGGTCGGCATGGTGTCGCACGCGCTGCGCGACCGCGTGAAGGACCTGGCCCTTCAGGCACGCGGGTGGTGTACCTCCGCACGGCCTCGGTCTCTGCGCTCCGCGCCGCCGTCGGCGACCTCGCGGCTCGGCGCAGCGCGGCGTGACGCGGGCCTTCGCTGCGACAGCGCGGGCACCGTACCGGTAACCGCCCACACCGGGCCCGCGGCGACGGTCACCAAGGCTGTCGTCGCGCACTGGGTCGCCGCGGGCGCGTCACGAGATGATCCGACGAGGGAGCGGGTGGAAGTCGGACGCACGCGCCGTGCGCCGTGTCATCCTGCTCCAATGGTCAGAAGGCTCCTCACGGGTAGTTGGCTCGCGGTCGTCGCGCTACTTGCCGCGTTGGGCTCCACCGCCGGGCTCGCGGCGTGCGCGGGGACCGGGCCGCCCGGCGCGGACGCGGGTCCGGCGGACGCGGCCTCCTCCGACAGCGCCTCGAATGGCTCGAGCGATACCGGCGCGCGAGACGCGACGGCGGAGGCCTCTTCGGACGGCGGCTTGACCGCGCCAACGCGGCTCATCGCCACCGCGGGCGACGCCACGGTGAGCCTCCGTTGGAACCCCACGACCGCGGGGACGACGTACCGCGTCTACCGGTCCACCGCGTCAGGGACTCTCGGCGCGATGATCGCGACGAGCGCGACCGAGCAGCATGTCGACACGACGGTCGCGAACGCCACGACGTATTGGTACACCGTGACGGCCGTCCGCGACGGCGCGGAGGGCCCCGCCTCGACGCAGGTCCCCGCCACGCCGAAGGCCCCGCTGCCCCCGGCGCTCACCGGGCTCACCGCGGTCGCCGGTGACGCGTCCGTCGCCCTCGCGTGGACGCCGATGGCAGGCGCGACCTACAACGTGCAGCGCTCCCTCTCGGCCACCACGCCGGGCACACTCGTCGGCGCGAGCGCGGTCGAGCGCTACACCGACGCGACCGCCGCGAACGGCACCACGTACTGGTACACGGTGTCCGCGGTGGTCGGGGGCTCGGAGGGCCCTGTGTCGGCGCCGCCCGTCTCCGCGACCCCTCGCGCGGCGCGGCTCGGGAAGATCATCTTCTACGCAGGCTCCCACTCGGGCGACTTCGCGAACGACGCCAGCTTGACCGGCGCAAACGGCATCGCGCGAGCCGACTCTTTGTGCATGAAGTCGAGCCACGTGCGGCCCGGAACGACCTTCAAGGCGCTCCTGGTCGACGGCGTACACCGCGACGCGGTCGCGCTCGTCGACTGGGTGCTTCAGCCGGATACGAAATACTACCAGACGAACGGGCTCACCCTCATCGCCCAAACGAGCGCGAGCGCCGTCTTCGACGTGGAGTTCAGCAACCTCACGAACCCGATCTCCCCCGGCACGAGCTTCGCGTGGACGGGCATCGGCTCGAACCAGTGGGCCGCCGGCAACCACTGCAACGGCTGGTCCACTTCGGCGACCAGCGTGAAGGGCCACATGGGCGTCCTGGGGCGGGTGACCGCGCAGGCGATCGGTGTGACCACGACCAGTCAATGCGGTCTCTCGCAGGGCGTCTTTTGCGTGGAGCAGTAGAGTCCCACGATCCTTCATCAAGTGCCGCCGCGGTCGCAGTCATTGGTGTCATATCTCCGAATGATCCGAAGAATCCTCCGCGCTAATCGGCTCGTGATGATCGCGCTGCTCGGCGCGCTCGGGGCCGCTGGCGGGCTCGCGGCGTGCGCCGGGAGCGAGCCCGACGACACGACAGACCCCGCGCCCACTCCGGCGACGGACGCGGCCTCCTCCAATGAAGCCTCGATCGACGCGGGCGCGCGAGACACGGCCGTAGACTCCCCTTCGGAGGGCGTCCCTCCGCCCACCGGGCTCGTGCCCAGTGCGGGCGATACGACCGTGAGCCTCCGGTGGAATCCGACGAACGCCGGGACGTCGTACCGGATCTATCGGTCGACCACCCTGGGGAACGTCGGCGCGCTTGTCGCGACGAGCACGATCGAGCAGCACATCGACACGATGCTCGTGAACGGCACGCCGTATTGGTACGCGGTCTCGTCCGTGCGCGACGGGGTGGAGGGCGCCCCTTCTGCGCAAGTCAGCGCCACGCCGAAGGGAGCGCTGCCCCCAGCGCCCATCGGGCTCAGGGCGATCGCGGGGGACGCGTCTGTCGCTCTCGACTGGCTCCCCCTGGCCGGCGCGACCTACAAGGTGCTTCGCTCCCTGTCGGACGCGACGCCAGGTGTGCAGATCGGCCGGAGCGCGGTCGAGCGCTACACCGATTCGACCGCGGCGAACGGCACCACCTATTGGTACACGGTGACGGCGATCGTGGGTGGCTCCGAGGGCCCAGCGTCCAACCCGCCCGTCTCCGCGACGCCGCGAGCGCCGAGGCTGGGGAAGATCATCTTCAGCGCCGGGCCTTCACACGGGGGATTTCGCGAACGATCCCGCCTTGACCGGCGCCACCGGCGTCGCGCGAGCCGACTCGTTCTGTATGCGGTCGAGCGTCGTGCCTCCCGGCCCGACCTACAAGGCGCTCCTGGTCGATGGCGTGAACCGCGACGCCGTCGCGCAGGTCGACTGGGTGCTCAGCCCGAACACGCGCTACTACCAGGTAGACGGGCGCACCCTCATCGCTCAAACGACCGCGCTCGCGGTGTTCGACGTGCAGTCCGCCAACCTCACGAACCCGATCGCCCCCGGCGCGGGCTACGCGTGGACGGGCGTCGGCTCGAACCAGTGGGCCGCCGGGACCCATTGCGACCAGTGGTCCAGCTCGTCCACCGGTGTGACGGGCCAAATCGGAACGCTGGGCCGCGTGAACGCGCAGGCGATCGGTGTGAACGCGTCCTCGGTGTGCTTCAACCCGGCAGCCGTCTACTGCGTGGAGCAGTAGCCCGCCGCGCTCCCACTCGAGGACGTGGAGGCGGTCATCTTCAGCTACGCCGCCGAGGTCACGCGAGGGAAGCGAGCCGCGTCGGCTATCGGCAACGTGCGGGATTGCCATGCCCCGTTGCCGAGCGCGAGCAGGAGGATCACGCTACCATCATGGCCATGCGGTCCACCTTTGTCGTCTCCTTCCTCGCGCTCGCCGCGATTGGCATCTTCGTCGCGTGCTCCCCCTCGAGCGTCGTCGCCGACGCGAGCGCGGACGGCGCCGCTGACGGACCGGGTCCGATCGTGGACGCCAGTCTCCCAGACACGACCCCGGCTCCGGACGCCAGCGTCGCTGACGGCAGCGCCGACGCGAGCGCGAGCGACGCGCGCTCGGACGCGGGGCTCGTATGCGGCGCCCTCGGGGGGACGTACACCGACGCGCTGAAGCTCTGCACGGACGAGAGCGACTGCGCGATGGTCGCCCGGGGTTGCTACTGTGGCGCCCAGCCTGTGCTCGGGATCTCCAAGTCGAGCCTGGCCGCGGCGGAGGCGTGCGAGGCAGCCGCGCGGAAGACCTGCGCGCTCGGCTGCCCGAACGCTCCCGGCCGGGTCTCCGAGGACGGCAAGAGCGACCTCGAAGGCGGGACCATCTCGGTGCGCTGTGAGCTTGGGAAGTGCCGCACCGTGCTGCCCTGAGTCGAGCTACTGCATCGACTCTGACCCGGACGACTGGACGCCTACACGGCCCCCCGCGCACCGGCCGATGGTCTTTCGGATTTCGAGGGGCGTGCATTAGCCTACTGGCTTCATGGGCGGTCACACGGTGGAGGGCACGGCGGTCGGTTCAGGTGAGGGCTCGCAAGGGGCCGCGAGCGCGGATCTGCTCACCCTCGCGTTCGAGGGGCAGCGTCCGCTCGCGGGCGGCGCCCGCATGTCGCTCGCCGGGGTCCGCGAGGTGCACCTCGGGCGCGGGGCGGCGTTCGAGGCTCGGCGCACGGGGGACGTGCTCGCGATCTCGCTCCCCGACGATCGCGTCTCGGGGAGCCACGCGCGGCTGCTGCGCGGAAGCGGCGCCGCGAGCGACTGGACGCTCGCCGACGACGGCTCACGGAACGGCACCTTCGTCGGAGACGCTCGGCACATCCAAGGTCCCCTCGCGCACGACCAGCCGTTCTCCCTCGGGAGCTGCCTGTTCTTCCTCTCGCGCGGCGCGCTTTCGACACACGAGACCACGCTCGGCGCGACGCTCGCGGGGCGCAGCCAGGGGCTCGCGTCGCTCGTGCCTCCCGTGGCGGAAGACCTCGGGCGCCTCGCGAAAATCGCGGCCTCGGAGCTCCCGGTGCTGCTCCTCGGCGAGAGCGGCACCGGCAAGGAGGTCCTCGCCCGCGCCACGCACGCCCTCTCGGCGCGCGCGCGCGGACCCTTCGTGGCGGTGAACTCCGGCGCGCTCACACAGAGCCTCCTGGAGGCGCAGCTCTTCGGGCACGTGAAGGGGGCGTTCTCCGGCGCCGTGCGCGACGAGCCCGGCTACTTCCGCGCGGCGTCGGGCGGCTCGCTCTTCCTCGACGAGATCGGCGAGCTCGCCCTTGGCTCGCAGGCCGTGCTCCTCCGCGCGCTCGAGACCCGCGAGGTGGTCCCCGTCGGCTCCACGCGGCCCGTGTCGGTCGACGTCCGCGTGATCGCCGCGACGCTGCGTCCCGTCGAGAGCCTCCGGGAGGATCTGCACATGCGCCTCGCGGGCTACACCCACAGGCTCGCGCCGCTGCGCGAGCGCATGGGGGATCTCGGGCTCCTCATCGCCGAGCTCTTGCCGCGCGTCGCGCCGGCCTACGCGTCGCGCGTTCGCTTCACTCCCGAGGCCACGCGGGCGCTCGGCGCGCACGAGTGGCGGCTCAACGTGCGAGAGCTCGCAGGCGCTCGCGAGCGCGCTCGTCCTCGCGGGAGACGCCGGCGTCGTGCGCCTCTCCGACCTCCCCGCGGGCCTCGGCGTCGCGCGCGCCCCCGCGACTTCCGGGCGCACCGCCGCCCCCGAGGCGAGGCCCCCGAGCGCGGAGAAACCGAGGAGCCCGCAGGCGCCGCGCCCGCCCGTGCCCGCCGACGAGCGCGAGCGCGCGCTCCTGGCGCTGCTCGAAGAGCACCGCGGCAACCTCAGCGAGGTCGCCCGCCAAATGAACACCACGCGGGTGCAGGTGCACCGGTGGATCGCGAAGTTCGGGGTCGATCTCGAGGTCTACCGCCCGGGCCAAGAGGGACCCGGCTGACGTGACGCGCGTCGTAGGCCCGTCCGCGCCCACCGACTCGCCCGCGGCGCCGCGGTCCGCCGAGCCCGGAAGCCGCGTGACGCCCCAGGTGCGCCTGGTGCGCCCTCTCGGCGCGGGCGGAATGGGCACCGTATGGCTCGCGCGCCATGAAGCGCTCGGCGTCGACGTCGCGGTGAAGCTCGTCAATTCGATGGTCGCCGCGAGCCCCACGGCGCTCCGACGCTTCGAGCGCGAGGCCGCGCTGCTCGCCAAGGTGCGGAGCCCTCACGTGGTCGCCGTGCTCGACGCGGGCGAGTCCCCGGAGCTCGGCCCCTACCTGGTCATGGAGCTGCTCGAGGGCCACGACCTCGGGGTGGAGCTCGACGCGCGCGGCCGACTCGAGCCGCGCGAGGTCCTCACGATCGCCGAGCAGGTGGGCAGCGGGCTGAAGAGAGCTCACGACGCCGGGCTCGTGCACCGCGATCTGAAGCCTGGAAACCTCTTTCTCTGCGCGGGAATGGGGACCACGCCATTTGTCAAGATTCTTGACTTTGGCGTGGCGTTCGCCGAGGGCGAAGAGACGCAGCTCACGCAGGCGGGGGACGTCGTCGGGACACGCTCGACGATGAGCCCCGAGCAGGCGGCGGGCAGACCCGTCGACGCGCGCAGCGATCTCTACTCACTCGCGCTTGTGCTCTTCCGGCTGATGACCGGCACGGCCGCCATCCCCCGCGCCTCGCTCGAGGCGCTCGGCCTCGCGGCGTATCGCATGGAGCGACCGCGCCCTTCGGCGCTCGTCCCGAGCCTCCCTGCGGAGGTGGACTCGTGGTTCGCGCGCGCGACCGAGCCCGAGCCCGAGGCGCGCTTTGCGGACGTCGACACCTGGCTTGTGGCGCTCCAAGGGGCGATGCGTGCGTGCTCTCCGCCGGTGAACGCGCCCGCGGAATCCACAGTCGACGACGGCGCGACGCTCCCTGATGGGGAGTCCCCGAGCGCGGAGCCCGCCCTCGGCGCCGCGACGCCGGCGACTCCGGAGCCCGACGGCGACGAGCGTGGCCGAGCCTCCGCGACCCCGCCGCGCGCGAGCGCCCGAAGGTGGCGGCTCGGCGCGGTCGCAGCCCTCACGCTGCTCCTTGCATCGATCACGATCGCGATCACGAGCGCGCACCGCGCACCGCGCGCGGTCGACCCGAGCCGCGCGCCCACTGCGTCGAGTGACGCCGCCGCGGGCCCGGGGGAGCCCGCCGCCGACGCCGGCCGCCCAGAAGGACGCGTGCGCCTCGCGCTCTTGACCGATCTCTCCGGCGCGAACCGCCGACGCGGGAGCGAGCTCGAGCGGGCGGCCCGTACGGCCGTCGCCGCTATCAACCGCGAAGGCGGCGTACGTGGTCGTACCCTCGTGCTTGACACGCTCGACGACCAAGGCGCTTCCGGCGCGTTCCTGAGCGCGCGAGCGCTCGAGGCGTCGACGCGGGCGAGCGTGCCGGCCGTCCTGGGGCCGCTGCTCAGCCCGCAGGCCGTCGAGGTCGGACCCGCGCTCGCGGAGCGCGGCGTCCTCGCCGTCTCGGCGACGGCCACGGCCGAGTCGCTCGCCCCGAGCGACCGCGCGCCTGGGCTCTTCGTCGGCCTCGCGCCGTCCGACGACGCCCAGGGGCCCGCGCTCGCGCGCGCCGCGAAGGGGCGCTCGGGGGCGCCGCTCGGTCGGCCCTGCCGCCGGCTCGCGATCGTGGCGGCGAGCGACGCGCACGGAGCGCCCTTCGCGCAGGCGCTCGAGGCCGAGGCGCGCGCCGCGCCGCCGCTCGAGACGACGCGCCACCTCGTCCCGCCGGAGCCGCGGCGCCGGTACGACGACCTGGTCGCGGAGGTGGCGCGCGAGAAGGCCGACTGCCTCGCCTTGCTCGTGTCGCCGAAGGTCGGAGGCCGCGTGGTCACGTCGATCCCCGCCGCGCAGCGCAAGGGCCTCCGCCTTCTCGCGGGCGACTCGCTCGCCTCGCGCGACTTCATCGAGTTCGCGCGCGGCGACGTCGAGGACGTGAACGCCCCCTCGCTCGCGGAGGGCGTCGAGGGCGTCGCGGTCGCCTCCGCGGCGCCGGATCGAGCGGAGCTCTCTGCGTTCCGCAGGCAGTTCCGCGCCACCCACGGAGGCGATCCCGACGAGCCCTTCGCGGCGCACCAGTTCGACGCGGTGGTCCTCCTCGCGCTCGCGATCGAGGCCGAAGGGCTCGCGGCGCCTTCCGCCAAGCTGCGCGACGCCATGATCCGCATCAGCCAAGGCAAGAGCGGCTACGGCCCCTCCGAGCTCGGGCGACTCCTCCGCGCCGTCGCGCGAGGCGAAGACGCAGGCTACGAGGGGGCCTCGGGAGATCTCGACCTCGGGCCGAACGGGCGCGTGCAGGGCGCCTTCGAGCCGTGGGTCGTGAAGGGCGGCAAGATCGTCCGTGGGAGCCCAAGTGCGCACTAAATGTTCAGGCTCGCGCGTCCGACGCCAGGCGCGCCGACACGAGGGCGCGGAGCTCCTCCGAGGTGCCCTCGTGGCCATACCGCAGCGCCGCGCACGCGCGCACCGCGCGGGCGGCGAGGTCGTCGCCCTGGGTCTCGAGGCGCTCGGCGAAGGCGTAGAGTCCCTCGGCGCGGTCCCGCTGGACACCGCGCGTCGCGAGGTGGGCCTCGAGCCGCTCGAGCTCGGGGTGGATTGGCACCACGGGCGCGGCGAGGCGCGCGCGTCGTGCTCGGGCACGTCGCACGCCGAGCCACACGCCGACGCCGACCGCGACGAGGACGCCACCACCCACGAGCGCCTTGGGCTTTCCAAGGCCGTCGAGCAGCGCCTCCGCCGAGAGCAGCGCCACCTCGAGTGGTGACGGGCGCCGGAGAAACGCGCTCGGAGGCGTGGGGTCCCACGTGCGCCACGCGGCCGGCGTCGTCGGGGTCGCGCTGTACGCCTCGACCCACGCGTGCGCGTGGCGCTCGCGCACCACGTAGCCCGGTCCCGAAGTGGCGGCCTCTGCTACGCGGTAGCCGCCGATGACGCGCGCGGGGATCCCCGAGGCGCGCGCGAGGAGGGCGAACGCCGTCGCGAACAGCTCGCAGTGGCCGGCTCGGTGGACGAAGAGGAAGTCGCGGAGCGCGCTCCCCTCGAACCTCTCGCGCCGCAGGGTGTACCGGTAGCCTCGGAGATGGGTCTCGAGGGCCTCGAGGCGCTCGGCGTCCGTCGCAGCGCCCACGGTCCACTCGGCGGCGAGCGCGCGGAGCTCGTCCCGGTGGGCCCGAGGGAGCTGGAGGTCGTCGGCCGACGGCGGGCCGAGCGAGAGGCCGTCGCCCGCGGGTTTGGTGGCGTCCCAGCTCGTGCGCTTCGGGCCGTGCGTGAGGCCGTCGGCGCGGGTTCGAGCGCCTGGAACGACGAACCCCAGCGGCGCGAAGAGCACGCCGTGCCCGCTCGTGGCCTCGACGTGCACGCTCTTCGAGGGCGAGGTGGGCGCCGGGAATGACGGGGCAGCGGGCGTCGAGTGGCTCGCGAGGCCGAGCCACTGCGCGCCGTCGAACGACTGGTAGACCTTGCCTCGGAGGTACTCCACGTCGTCGCCGGTGAGGCGCAGCACGACCTTGTCCGACTCCAGGATCTCCTGGGCGTCGCCGAGCGTGAGCGCGTCGTCGAACCCCGATCGCGGCCGGTCGTACGCGCGCATGGCGAAGCGCCGGGCCACGGCGAACGTCGCGCGGGGCACGATCCGCGACGAGGCCCCGCCGACGCAGAGCGCGCCCACCATGAGCGCCGCCGCGGAGCCCCAGGCGACGCGCGGCCGGCCCGCGCCGAACGTGGGATCGCGCCCCAGCGTCGCGAGGCCGAGCGCGGCCGCGAGCGAGGGCGCGAGCTCGGCGACGCGGTGTCCCTGGACCGCCAGCGCGGCGCTCGCCACGAGCACCGCGGTGACGTCGCCTCCCTTGGCGAGCACGGTGGGCACGAAGAAGGCGCGGCTCGCCGTCACCACGAGCGCTCCGGCTGCGATCTGCGCCGCGAGGCCGCCGGGCGTCTCGCCGAGGGCGCGCACCCCCGCGCCGAAGCCGAGCACGAGGAGCAAGTACAGTCCGAGCTCGGCGGCGCGTGGGATGCGTGCAGGTTGCACGCGAAGCGTGAGCGCCAAGGGGAGGGCGAGCGCGATCGCGCGCACGTCGACGAGCGTGGTGAGGAGCAGCACGGACGCGAGCGTCCCGGCGCTGCGAGCGAGGGCGAGCCGGGCCGGGCTTGCGATCGCGCCGCTCATAGGTCGAGGCCCCCTTGCGCGATCCTCGCGGGCGACAGCGCCACCACGCCCGAGGGGAGCGGACCTGGCCGGTCGGCGACGACCAGGGCGCGCACGAACAGCCCGCGCCGCGTGAGCGCGAGGACGACCTCGTCGCGGGCGGGATCCCACCGGGTGGTCACGAACACCACCGACGACGCGGCGCCGAGGTGCGGCGCGATGCGCGCGAGCAGGCGGCGCGCGTCGAGCGGCCCGCGGCGCGCCTCGGCGACCGCGAGCGCGTCGGACACCCGCGGGACGACCTCGCGGCCGCGGCTCGCGCCGAGCGGGTGGAGCGCATCACCGAGCACGAGCAGCTCGAGCGAGAGCGAGCCCTCCGAGACGATCTCGGCCACCCCGGCGGTGAGCGACACCGCGGCCTCGAAGGCGTCCCCGTCGTCGGCGTGCGTGTCGAGGAGGAGGAGCGCGTGGGGCCTCTCGGGGTCGTGGTACTCGCGCACCGCGGGCACGCCCGTCCGCGCCCACGTCCGCACGTCGAGGTCGCGCACGCGGTCGCCGGGGCGGTACTCGCGAACGCCGGCGAGGTCGGCGAGGCCCGCGCGCCGGGTCGCGCGCCGCGCGTCGAGGGCCGTGTCTCGCGAGGGCGCGAGCGCGAGGCGCGAGACGCGCGCGGGGCGCGGCACCACCTTGATGCGGAAGGGCTCGGTCTCGATGGGCGGCCCGCTCACGACGTCGAACGGCAGTCGGCGCGCCACCGCGAACGGGCCGAGGAAGAGGTCGGCGCGCTTCAGGAAGCGGACGCGCGCGGTGGCCGCGAGGGTGCGCGTGCCGCGCTCCTCCGCGAGGGCCGGAGGCGCGCCCTCGTAGCGCGCGAAATAGGGCAAAAAGGGCCCGCGCACCGCCAGATCGCTCGCGCGGTCCGACGCGTCCACGAGCACCCGCACCTCCATGGCCTCGCCGACCGTGACGCGGGTCGGCTGCTCGAGGCGAGCGCGCCCCTCGCGCACGCGAAACCGCCCGCGCGCGGCGACGGAGAGCGCGAAGAGACCGAGCGCCGTGCCCGACACGAACGCGAGGCGTGAGCGAGGCGCGGCCAGCGACAGGGTGCCCACGACCGCGCCCACGAGGAAGAGCGCCCACCCGACGCTCGTCACGGAGAACAGCAGCTCGATCAGCCGGGCGACGCGCGGCGAGAGGGGCCTCACCCGGCGCCGCCGCTCGGCCGTGGGCACGGGGATGAACACGTGGTTCAGCCGGTCCCAGTCGATCTTCATGGCGACACCTCGCCTGCGGCGCGGGCCCGCCATAGGCCTTCGTTCGCCCCTGCGGGGCTCACTTCCAGGTTCATGGCGACACCTCGCCTGCGGCGCGGGCCCGCCATAGGCCTTCGTTCGCCCCTGCGGGGCTCACTTCCAGGTTCACGCAGGCACCGGCTCGCTCTCCACGATCGCGCGGATGACACCCTCGCCCCGTCGCCCCGCGTATTTCGCCTCGGGTCCGAGGAGCAGGCGGTGGGCGAGCACGGGCACCGCGAGCGAGGCCACGTCGTCGGGCGCCACGAAGCCTCGCCCGAGGAGCAGCGCGCGCGCCTGGCTCGCGCGGAAGAGGCCAAGGGCCCCTCTCGGGCTGACGCCGAGCTCGACGTCGGGGTGCGCGCGCGTGCGCTCGACCAGCGACACGAGGTAGCTCGCCACCGCGCGATCCACGCGGATCTCTCGCGCCGCGCGCTGCAGCTCCACGAGGCCGCCCTCGGGGAGCCTGGGCGCGAGGGCGTCGAGCGGGTCGACCGTGGCCCGCGCGAAGAGCAGCTCGAGCGTCTCGGCGTGGCTCGGATACCCCATCGAGAGCCGCACGAGGAAGCGGTCGAGCTGCGCCTCGGGGAGCGGGTAGGTGCCGTGGTGGTCCGAGGGGTTCTGCGTGGCGAGCACCACGAACGGCGGCGGCAGCGGGTGGGTCTCGCCGTCCACGGTGACGTGCCCCTCGCTCATCGCCTCGAGCAGCGCGGACTGCGTGCGCGGCGACGCGCGGTTGATCTCGTCGGCGAGGAGTACGTGAGTAAAGATCGGACCTTTTCGGAACGCGAACGTGCCGGAGTCTCGGTCGAGCACGAGCGAGCCGAGGATGTCGGACGGCAAGAGATCGGGGGTGAACTGAACCCGCGCGAACGACACGCCGAGCGAGCGGGCGAAGGCCTTCGCGAGGGTGGTCTTGCCGACCCCGGGCACGTCCTCGAGCAGCACGTGCCCGCCCGCGAGCGCCGCGACCAGCACCTGGTCTACGACCTCGGCCTTGCCGCGGAGCACGCCCCCGACCTGGGCCCGAAGATCGGCGAGGGTGCTCGCGCGCTTGTCCATGGTGTCCCGAGCGTAGCGGAACGCGGCGCGGGCCGGGAGAGAGTGGCGGGGCGTACGCTGTCGGGATCGCCTACACTCGGTCGCGTGGACAACCTCGCCATCGCCCGGGCCCTCGACGAGCTCGCGGACATGCAAGAGCTGAGCGGGATGGTGCCGTTCAAGGTCCGCGCCTTCCGCTCCGCGGCGCGCGCCATCGAGGGGCTCGGCGAGAGCCTCGCTGACCTCGCCGCGGCCGGGAAGCTCGAGGGCGTGCGGGGCGTGGGCGAGGGCGTCGCGCGGCGGATCCGGGAGCTGCTCGACACGGGGAAGCTCGCCGAGGCCGAGGCTCTCCGCGCGACGCTTCCGCCGGGCCTCACCGACCTCATGAACCTCCCGGGCATCGGCCTGAAGACCGCGCAGCAGGTCTGGAAGGAGCGGGGGATCACGTCGATCGACGCGCTCGAGGCCGCCGCGAAGGAGGGCCGGCTGCGCGACTTGCCGCGCTTCGGCGCGAAGCGCGAGGAGAGGCTCGTGCTCGCCATCGCTGCGTGGCGCAAGCGCGCCGAGGCCCCGAAGCGGAGGCCCCTCGCCGAGGCGTGGCTCGCCGCCGACGCCCTCTGCGAGCGCATGCGGGCGGTGCCCGGGGTGCTGGCGTGCGAGCCGGCCGGCAGCCTCCGCCGCCGCGCCGAGACCGTCGGCGATCTCGACGTCCTCGTGGCCGCGCTGCCCGAGCACGCCTCCGCCATCATGCGCGCGTTCGTCGCCGCGCCCGACGTGGTGGAGATCCTAGGACAGGGCGAGACCAAGACCAGCGTCGTGCTCGAGGGCGGCATGCAAGCGGACCTGCGCGTGGTACCCGCGGCGTCGTGGGGCGCCGCGCTCCAGTACTTCACCGGCTCGCGCGACCACAACGTCGCCATGCGAACCCTGGCGGTGAAGAAGCAGCTGAAGGTGAGCGAGTACGGCGTGTTCGACGCGGCGGGGAAGAAGGTCGCCGGCGACGACGAGGCCGGCGTGTACGCGGCGATCGGCCTCGCGTGGATGCCGCCCGAGCTCCGGGAAAACCGCGGCGAGGTCGAGGCCGCCGCGAGCGACACGCTGCCGCGCCTGGTCGAGCTCGCCGACCTTCGCGGCGATCTGCACTCGCACACGACGGAGACCGACGGCAAGAGCACCCTCGCCCAGATGGCCACGGCCGCCCGGGCATTAGCTAGGACTTATTTGGCCGTGACGGATCACTCCGAGTCGCTCGGCTTCGTGCGAGGGCTCAGCCGCGAGCGCCTCCGCGCGCAGCGCGAGGTGCTCCGCGAGGTCGAGGCCTCCCACGAGGGCGAGCTGCGGCTCTTCGCGGGGCTCGAGGCCGACATCCTCGCCGACGGGGCGCTCGACCTCGAGGACGCGCTGGACGAGCTCGACTGGGTGATCGGCAGCGTGCACCAGCGGCTCGACATGCCGCGCGAGGAGCTCACCCGCCGGGTGGTCCGCGCGATCGAGTCGGGCAAGATCGACTGCCTCGGGCACCCCACGGGCCGGCAGATCGGGCACAGGCCGCCCGCGGCGCTCGACATGGAGGTCGTGCTCGCGGCCCTCGCGCGCACCGGCGTGGCCATCGAGCTGAACAGCTCCCCCACGCGCCTCGACGTGGACGAGCACCTGGCGCGACAGGCGCGCGACGCCGGCGTCCTCGTGGTGATCAACAGCGACGCCCACGGCGTCCGCGAGCTCTCGCACCTCCGCTACGGCGTGGGGATCGCGCGGCGCGCCTGGCTCCGCCCGGAGCACGTGCTGAACACACGGTCGGCGGGCGAGCTCGTCGAGTGGCGCCGCGCGCGCCGGAGCTGACGCGCGGCTAGTCCCCTGGAAGCGTGATCCCTTCCAGAAGTCGCGCGGGTTCGGCCTTTCGCCACAAGGGAGCGAGGGGGTGTCCCGTTTTCGGCGGCGGTGGGAGGATACTCATGTTCGAGGGTCGGCGTTCTCGCGCGGTCACCCCCGAAACCACTGTCCCCTGAGCGCAAAGCGCGGCCTCCACCGCGCGGAACGACGTCCGAGTTGAGGACGGGCCCGCCGCCGCCGAAAACGGGGCACCCCATCGCTCCTCGGCATGACACCGAAGACCCGACTTCTGATACGAACCACGACTCCAGGAGACTAGAGCGCCGAACCGCTTGATTCGGTCGGCTTTTCGCCGACTTACGTCGCCGTACTTCGTTGCTCCTCCTCGCCTAGAGCCCGGATAATTCACTGGATGTGGGGGCGGTGTGTGGAGGGGGCGATTTTAGTCGGGAGCCGACGAAGGGCGAGCGATGGGGCTGGCGAAGTCTCGGCGGGCCTGTGGCGGACGCGCGTAGCCGTCTCGCGGCGAAGCGCGCGGTGCGGCGGTGGGCGCGCAGTGCGCGGCGGCTCACGCAGCAGCGTCGTCTTCGTCGGCGTTGCGGTCGCATGCGACCTTCCATGCGGGATCACGCCGCAGTGAGGCCGCGTCGTTCTGATCCTCGTACCTGCGGTTCGCTCGAAGGTCGCGGAGCGCGTCTCGACGCGCGCGGCGGTCGACCGCGGCGGGGGCGTCCAACGAGCCGTTCGCCGGCAGGGTGGACGGGACGGCGAGCGTGCTCCACGAGCCCGCGCGCTGTATGCTTCGTGCGTGGACCTTCACGATCACGTCCAAGAGAGGAGCCTTCGACTCCACGCCGCCGTCGTCGAGCGACTCCTGGCCGATCCCGCGCTCGTCTCGGCCGCCCGGCGGCGCGTCGCGGCTTGGCTGCTCGACGACTCGGTCCCGCGTGCGTACGCCGAGGCCTGGCACGCGCTCCTCGAGGAGCCTCGCGATGCTCTGGTCCGTGCCATGCTCGAAGGCTCCGAGCGAATGCACGACCTCCGCCAAGTGAGCCCGTTCGCGGGCGTCCTGGACGCGCGAACACGATGGCGCATCCTCCGGTCACGCGCTTCGTGAAGCGTTCCCAGCTCGAGCACATCATTCGAGCCGCGACCACCATCGCCGACGACGACGAGCTCATCATCGTCGGAAGCCAGGCGGTCCTCGGCCAGTTTCCCGACGCCCCCGCTGAGCTCCTCGTCTCCGTCGAGGCGGACGTCTACCCTCGGAATCACCCGGAGCGATGGGAGCTCATCGATGGCTCACTGGGAGAGCTGTCCCCGTTCCACGACACCTTCGGCTACTACGCTCAGGGCGTCGAGCCCGGCACGGCGCTCCTGCCGGCAGGGTGGGAAAGTCGCCTAGTGACCATTCAGGGCCCGGGGACTCGAGGCGCGAAGGGACTCTGCCTCGAGATCCACGATCTGCTCCTCTCGAAGTATGTCGCCGCCCGCGAGAAGGATCGTCACTTCTGCCGGGTCGCCGTGAGGTGTGGGTTGGTGGATCCCGCCGTCCTGCTCGAGCGAGTCCCGACGCTCCCGGTACGAGAAGACGCGCGGCTGCGCGTGGCGACGCTGGTTCGCGACGACGTCCTCGCCACCCGCTCACTTCCTCCGTAGAATGCTGCCGTGCGGTCGCGATATCGCTAGGCGCGACCAGCGCGCCGGGCGGTGCCACCCGGGCGCGGACACGACGCGTGGTCTCAGCGAGAAGCGTGGGGTATCGCGTTCGCGAGCTGAGCGCAGCACTCGCGGGCGCGCGCCCCGCATGGACGCGCGCCGCGCGGGTGGGCTCAGTCGTCCCAGCCGATCGACACGGCGCCCGCGAGGTTCGTCCGGTCGCGGCCCCCGACGGGGAGCGCCGCGCCGAGCGAGATGGCGAGCGCCCGGTACGGATAGAAGCGCAGCTGGGCGTGGGGGTCGAACGACTGGAGAGGGCGGAGGCCTGCGCCGACGGCCACCCCGAACCCGCGCACGGGGCGAAAGATCAGATCTGTCGTCGCCGCGGGCGCCCACTCGAGGGTCGCGCGGCCCGGCACGGTGGTGATGAGCGACGCGAACGACAGCGAGCCGACGAGCTCGAAGGCGCCGCGCGACCACACCCCGCTGAGCCCCGGCTCGAAGCCGTAGCGCCGGGCCCTCGCGAACACCGTCTCCGTGGGCAGCAGCAGCCGCCCGTAGGCGACGAGCTGGGCTCGCTCCGTGCGCGCGATGGGCGCGTGGAGGCCCAGCGCGCCGGCGCCGACCCTCGCGCCGTCGCTCTCGACCGTGGCGTTCGCGACGAAGCGGTACTCGAGGCCCGGGAGCCACGCCGAGAGCCACGCCCCGGCGAAAGGCAGCCGGAGCGAGGCGCGGAGGGCGGCGCCCATGAGCACGCTCCCGTAGAAGTCGTCCTCGGCGATGAGCAGCGCGAGGCGGCTCTCGACGGTGAGCGACGTGCGGGCGCACGCCTCCTGCGCGACGCCGAGGTCGGCGGGGCCGAACACGGGGACGCGGATCGGGGTCCCGAGCCCCGGTCGCCCCCGGTCGCACGGGCCCTCCGCCGCGGCGACAGAAGCGTGTAGAACGCATGCGAGCGTCGCCGCCCACGCGAGCCGCGCGCTGTTCATAGGCCGGGAGCTGACCATCCGTCCCTCCCTCGGTCGATGAGCCACGGGTTGGTGAACGCGGTGGCCCAGTGGCCCGGCGCGACGACGTTCGCGTGGAAGCGCGGATCGGTCTCCGACGGTCGACCCGGCTCCACGTACGCGTCGTCTTCGCCGTAGCCGCGCCGATCGTCGAGATCGATGGAGCCATCGCCGTTGTTGTCCGTGGTGTCCGGGTAGCCGTCGCGATCGAGGTCGGCCGAGGGAAACAGCGGGAGCCCGGCCTCGACCACGATCCATGCGTCGGAGTCGGGCGGGAGCCCCGCGAGCAGCTCGGACAAGGGGAGCTTCCCCGTGAAACGCACCAGGCCGGCGCGTCCGAACGGATCGGTGGGCCGCGTGAGCTCGGGCCCTCGCAGCACGCGCCGCACCTTGCCGTTCACGAGCACGCGGATCTCCTCGACCGGGATCCACGGCGCCGCGCGGACCTCGAGGGTCAGCGCCGAGTCGGCGGCCGCGCGGAGCGGCGCGAGGGAGGGCCCGCGCCCTTCGATGCTCGCGTCGATGACCGGCCCGTTGGTGCCGATCATCTTGCCCGCGCGGACATCCGCGTTGAAGCGCTCGACGTCGAAGGCGCGGAGCGTGTGGCCGCCGAGCACGAGGTTGCGCGGATACCCGAGCACCTCGACGGCGAGCGTGTGCGAGTCGCTGTTCGCCGTGCCGCCGCGCAGGATCCCCTGGTTTAGCAGCGAGAACCACGCGAGCCGGTACTGCTGGAACTGCCGCGTGCTCGTGCCGTTCATCACCTCTTGCACGTGGTAGTCGAGCGCGGTGCGCCCGCCGCGGCTCCGGCGCAGCTGGCCGGGGCCGACGTCGCTAGGCTCCGCGGGCACGGGCTTGCGCGCGTCGAACTCGATCGCCGTGAGGAACCCCTCGTCGCGCCCGAAGCTCGAGCCGGCCAGCGGGTGGTTGAACTGGATGACGCCGGCGCCGTCGAACGACGCCGACACGCGGTCGAAGAGCGGGCCCGGCTCGAGGAGCTCGTCCCACGCGAGGCCGTTCCGCGGCAGCGCGGCGTCGTACCGCAGCGGCCAGAAGTTGTAGTGCCCCACCACCTTCGGGATGTCGGAGCCGGGCGGTCGGTAGAAGAGAATGTGTCCCGTGGTCTCCGCCCCGGGCATCACGCGCACGCGGTCGCCGATACCGAGCTCGCGGATCGCCGCCTCGTAGGTCGTGACGACGTCGTGGTCGGTGGCGGCCAGCACGTCGATGCCCGTCGCGACGAACGAACGAGCGCGGTCGATCTCCGGCAGGCTGCTGTCGAAGCTCGCCCCGGCGTGCACGTGAAAGTCGGACGAGAGGGCGCCCGCGGGCGTCAGCGACGGGAGCTTGTCGACCACCAGCGTGGTCGTCGTGGTCGCCCCGTCGGTGATGGTGATCTCTGCGCGCGCGAGCGTGGAGAATGGGCCCTCGGTCGCGTACGCCCAGTACCGGCCCGCGGGCACCGCGACCGACACGCGCCCATCCGCGCCCAGCAGCGCCCGGTTGCACGCGGGGGAGCCGCCGTGCGGAGGACCCAGGTACGGCGCGCAGTGCGCGACGTCGAACGCGCCATAGAGCGACCCCCGCGCTGCGGCGACGTCCTCGGCGCGCACCGGCGTGAGCACGAGCTCGCCGCGCACGGCCTGCCCCGCGGAGTCGACCACCCGCGCCTCCAGGCGCCCCGGCTCGGGTGAGACGAGGTCCGGGACCTCGACGTCGCCGAGCGTGGTGAACGTCGCGGGCGGCGAGGCGGCGCGGCCTAGCGTGTGGGCCACGGCGACGAGGCGCTTGCCGGCGGGCACGGCGACCCGGTAGGCGCCCTGCGCGTCGAGCGTCGCCTCGGTCCACACCGTCCGCGCGTCGAGCGCGGGCGAGCCGCCGGGGCCCGGCTCGTAGACGAGCACGCTCGCGTGGTCAGCGGCGGTCAGGGGCCGCCCGTCGGGGCGCCGCACGCGACCCCGCGCCGTGCGCGTGGGCTCCGCGAAGAGCTGCTCGCGCGCTCGGAGCGCCTCGCTCACCGCGCCGCCCATGCCCGGTCCGCGCGCCACCACGAAGAACCGCTCGAAGGCCAGCGCGTCGCCCGGCATGACGACCGTGCGCGGGAGGCCGGCCGCGGAGATCGAGTCGCTGTGAAAGCCGCTGAGCGCCTGCTTGCCCTCCCCGCACCCGACCACGGCGTAGGACGGTGCGGCCTCACGCTCCGGCCGCGAGGCGAGGAACGGTTGCTCGACGAAGGAGCGATCGAGCTCGAGCAGGTCGAGGTCGGGGTGGACGAAGCCTCGCCCCGCGAGCGGCGTGAAGGGCGCGCTCTTGCGACCGCCCCAGTAGAGCGCGTCGCTGAGGAAGAAGCTCTCCGGCGAGTCGCCCCCGTGGAACAGCTCGGTCCGTACGCGCACGCCCGGCTCGCAGGGGCGCAGCTCGTAGCGGGTCACGACGGACACCTTCGGGCGCCCGTCGAGCGTGCCCCGCACGATCGCCGCGACGTACCGCGGTGAGCGATCCTCGAGGTCGATGCGAGTCGCGCGCACCGCGTCGCCGGGGAGGATCCCGACCGCCTGAAAGATCTGGTTTATTCCGTCGTCGCCATTGCCAGCGGAGTCGACCGGCGAGAGATCGAGGATCGCTCCGCCCGACGGCGAGAGGAAGTGCGGCGCGCCGAGGCCGTCGAGCACGAGGCGGAGGTGGTCGTTGCGGAGGAGGACATCGCCGGTCGCGGCCAGGGCGTCGGGTCCGGAGGCGCGGTCCGCGGCGCGCTCCACGCGCCGCATCTCGAGCGCGGGCGCGGCGCAGGTGTACGTGAGCCCCCGGCAGGGCGTGGGTGGCGAGCAGACCCCGTCGTCGCCGCCGAGGCAACCCTCGGGCGCCGCGCAGCCGCGGAAGACCGCGAGCCACGCGAAGGCGCACGCGAACGCGAACGAGCACGTCGAGGCCAACGCCGTCCTTCGTCGATCCATGCCTCATGTCTATCCGCGGTGCGGGGAGCTGCGTTGTGCAATGTTTTGCGCACGGCGCGCGCGCGGCGAGCGCCCGGTTCAACCGACTGCGCGTCAGCCCACGACGCGCAGGCGCGCCGGACCCCCACGCTCTGCCGCGAGCGCGTCGCCCACGAGCAGCGTCGTCCCGTCGCCGAGCGCCACGTCACCCAGGTAGGCGGCGGGGGCCTTGGCGGAGAGCTCGATGAGGCCGTCGGCGCCCTCGCGAAGCACCCACTGCCCGTCTCCCACGGCGATGACGACCGGGCCGAACGCCGAGCTCACGCGCTGCCCCGGCACCTCGACCTGCACGGCCCCAGCGAGCAGCGCGCTCGGGGTCACGTGCACCGGCACCTCGCGACCGAGCCTCAGCTCGAGGCCCTCGCCCACGGGGAGCGCTCCGCGAATGGGGAGGCCGCGCAGCTGGGTGCCGTTGCGGCTGCCGAGATCGCGCACGAAGAAGCCCCCCTCCTCGCGCGTGACGGCGAGGTGCTGGCGGCTCACTGCGCTAGAAGGCACGAGCACCGTGCCCTCCGTGCGGCCCACCACGAGCTCCCTGCCGAACGCGACCGTGAGCCGCTCCTCGCCGAGCGCGCCGAGCGCGCCGAGCGCGAAGGTCACGATGGGCCCCCGCGCGAGCCGCGCGCGCAGGCTCGCCACGCGCTCGCGCACGGTCGCGTCGTCGGGGCTCTCTCTCGCGAGCAGCTCGAGCAGCTCGAGCGCCTCGCGGCGGCGGCCGCTCGTCACGAGCAGATCGACCTCGGCGTTGCGGTCGCGTCGCCGGCGCTGGCCGCGCTCCTTGTGTTGCTCGCTCGCGAGCAGAAACTCGAGCTTCTCGACGTCGCCCGCCGCTGTGAGCGCCCGGGCCTCGCCCTCGCGGTCGTCGATGCTCGCGTAGGCCTCGGCCGCGCGCTCGTGCTCGCCCACCGCCTCGAGCTCGCGGGCCGCGTCCTCGACGTCGCGCCGATTGACCGCGGAGAGCGCCACGTCGCCGACGAGCGCGAGCAGCAGCAGCGCGCGCTTCCTCCTCGCCTCGACGTTCTCCGGGGTGCCCTCCGGCGCGAGCTTCGCGGCCTGGGTATAGTGCTGCAGCCGCGCCCGGTGGTCCGGGTCGCCGTCGCCGCGGAGGAGCATCACGCGGGCGGCCTCGAGCGGACGCCCTGCCTCGGCGTAGAGCTCGGCAGCCCTCGCGAGCTCGCCGCGCACCTCGGCGCTGCGAGCCCTCGCGGCGTCGCGCCCCCGGCCGAAGATGCGGTCGAACAGTCCCACGACAACCCGCAGGGTACCACACTGTGCGAGCGCTGCCGCGGTCGCGCTCGCGCCCGGCGCCGCGGAATCTCGTACGAATTCGCGGCGGACCACCGTAGACTCACCCGAAGAGGACGTATGGCAAACCAGAACCGACTCGGCGAGCTCCTCGTTCGAGAGAAGCTCATCTCCCTTTCGCAGCTGCGGCAGGCCCAGGACGAGCAGTCGCGGTCAGGTCAGAACCTGAACGCGGCGCTCGCGAGGCTCGGCTTCGTCAGCGACCAAGACATCACGAATTTCCTGTCGCAGCAGTACCGCGTCCCCACGATCCAGCTCGACGAGTACGAGATCGACGGCGACATCCTGAAGCTCGTCCAGCGCGACCAGTGCGAGCGGCACAAGGTCATCCCGGTGTCGCGCGCGGGCAGCTCGCTCATCGTGGCGATGGCCGACCCCACGAACCTCCACGCCATCGACGACCTGAAGTTCCTCACCGGCTACAACATCGAGCCGGTCATCGCCTCCGAGAACGCGATCCTCGCGGCGATCGAGCGCAACTACAGCGTCGGCCCCTCGTACGACGAGGTCATGGCGGGCTTCGAGGAGTCCGAGATCGAGTTCACGGGCGAAGACGACGACCTGAACCTCGTCGAGCTCGAGAAGGCCTCGGAGGACGCGCCGGTCATCCGCCTCGTGAACATGATCCTCCTGAACGCCATCAAGAAGGGCGCCAGCGACATCCACATCGAGCCGTACGAGAAATCGCTGCGCGTCCGGTACCGCGTCGACGGCGTGCTCATCGAGGAGATGAGCCCCCCGGTCAAGCTGAAGAACGCGATCTCGAGCCGCATCAAGATCATGAGCCAGCTCGACATCGCCGAGCGTCGCCTCCCGCAGGACGGGCGCATCAAGCTGAAGCTCGGCAAGGGCCGCGAGATGGACTTCCGCGTGAGCGTCCTCCCGTGCCTCTGGGGCGAGAAGACCGTCATGCGTCTCCTCGACAAGGGCAACCTCCAGCTCGACATGACGAAGCTCGGCTTCGACCGGAAGGCGCTCGACGACTTCCTTTGGGCCATCCGTCAGCCGTGGGGCATGGTGCTCGTCACCGGCCCTACGGGCTCCGGGAAGACCACGACCCTCTACTCGGCGCTCTCCGATCTCAACAAGATCGACACCAACATCAGCACCGCGGAAGACCCGGTGGAGTACAACCTCCACGGCATCAACCAAGTGCAGATGCACGACGAGATCGGGCTCAACTTCGCCATGGCCCTGCGCGCGTTCCTCCGGCAGGACCCGGACGTCCTCATGGTCGGCGAGATCCGCGACTTCGAGACCGCTGAAATCGCGGTCAAGGCGGCGCTCACGGGCCACTTGGTGCTCTCGACGCTGCACACGAACGACGCCCCGGCGACGATCTCTCGTCTCCTCAACATGGGTGTCGAGCCCTTCCTCATCACGGCGAGCGTGAACCTCGTCCTCGCCCAGCGCCTCGCGAGAAAGATCTGCGTCGACTGCAAGCAGCAGATCGTCGTGGAGGACGCCGTCCTGAAGGAGGTTGGCTTCAACGCCGAGCAGATCGCGCGATGCCAGGGCCGGCTCTCCAAGGGCGCGGGCTGCCGCACGTGCAACGGCAGCGGCTACAAGGGCCGCGTCGCGCTCTACGAGGTCATGCGCTTCACCGAGAACCTGAAGGAGATGGTGCTCCAGGGGTCGTCCACCGCCGAGCTCAAGCTCGGAGCGATCAAGGGCGGCATGTGCAGCCTTCGCGCCGCGGGGATCCTCAAGGTCCTCGACGGGGTGACCACCACCGAAGAGGTCCTCCGCGTCACCATGTCCGACGGCTGACCGCGGAAGCCTGCCGAAGCGCCCCACCGTAGAGCCCACCGAAAAGATCGATGTCGCAACAACAGCCCCCCGAGCTCCGCGTCAACCTCCACCAGCTGCTGAAGGCCATGGTGGACAAGGGCGCGAGCGACATGCACATCACCGTGGGGACGCCCCCGCTGCTGCGCATCGACGGCGAGGTCATCCCCCTGAAGCTGCCGCCCTTCGGCCCCACCGAGACGAAGGCGCTCTGCTACTCGGTGCTCACCGAAGAGCAGAAGATCCAGTTCGAGCGCGACAACGAGCTCGACCTCAGCTTCACGGTGAAGGGCCTCTCGCGTTTTCGCGCGAACTTCTTCATCCAGCGCGGCGCCGTAGCGGGGGCGCTGCGCACCATCCCGTTCAAGATCTTGAGCTTCGAGGAGCTCGGCCTCCCGCCGATCATCTCCGAGCTCACCCAGAAGCCGAACGGCCTCATCCTGGTGACGGGGCCGACCGGCTCGGGCAAGACCACCACGCTCGCGTCGATCATCGACAAGATAAACTCCGAGCAGCGTCTCCACATCCTCACCATCGAAGATCCGATCGAGTACCTGCACCCGCACAAACTGTCGGTCGTCAACCAGCGAGAGGTGGGGCAAGACACCGCGAGCTTCGGCGGGGCGCTCAAGTACGTGCTGCGGCAGGACCCCGACGTCGTGCTGCTCGGCGAGCTCCGCGACCTCGAGACCATCGAGGCGGCGCTCACGATCAGCGAGACCGGTCACCTCGTCTTCGCGACGCTCCACACGAACAGCGCGATCTCCACGATCAACCGCATCATCGACGTGTTCCCGCCCCACCAGCAGGAGCAGATCCGCTCGAAGCTCTCGTTCGTGCTCCAGGCCGTCATTTCGCAGCAGCTCCTGCCGCGCGCCGGCGCGCCCGGGCGGTGCATGGCCCTCGAGGTGCTCGTGCCGAACGTGGCCATCCGGAACCTGATCCGCGAGTCGAAGATACAGCAGATCTATGGCCAGATGCAGATTGGCCAAGACAAGTTTGGCATGCAGACCCTGAACCAGTCGCTCTTCAACCTGCTCATGCGTCGCTACGTGTCTCTCGAGGAAGCGCTGAGCCGCTCGCTCGAGCCCGAGGAGCTCCGCTCGATGGTGGAGCAACGCCAGACGCGCCCGCAGCGCTAACGGTGTGACGGTGGCAGAGGAGCCTCTCGTCTTCCACGAGCGCACGAGCGACGACATGCGCGCGCGCGCGGCGGCGTTCTACCAAGAGCTCCGCGCGCGCCGCTCGGTGCGGAGCTTCTCCCCGAAGCCCGTCCCTCGGGAGGCGATCGCCGACGCGATCCGGGCCGCGGGCACGGCCCCGAGCGGCGCCAACCTCCAGCCCTGGCGGTTCGTGGTCGTGGGAGATCCCGCGACCAAACGGCGCATTCGCGAGGCGGCCGAGGCCGAGGAGCACGCGTTCTACGGCGGCCGGGCGCCCGAGGAGTGGCTCGCCGCCCTCGCGCCGCTCGGCACCGACGCCGACAAGCCCTTTCTCGAGACCGCGCCGTATCTCATCGCCATCTTCGCCGAGAGCCACGGCCTCGCCGCCGACGGCGCGCGCACCAAGCATTACTATGTTCAAGAGTCGGTGGGCATCGCCACCGGCTTTCTCATCGCCGCGCTCCACCACGCCGGGCTCGCCACGCTGACCCACACGCCGAGCCCCATGGGCTTCCTCTCGAAGCTGCTCGGGAGGCCTGCGCACGAGCGGCCCTATCTGCTCCTCGTCGTGGGGTATCCCGCGGAGGGCGCGCAGGTGCCCACGCTGCGCAAAAAGGAGCTCGATGAGATCGCGGTATTTCTATAGGCAGGCTCCCCTCCGCGCGCCCGTGAGCCCGTGAGCGCTCCGGTGCGCCTCGCGCCGCGGGGGGACCGCGCGGCGCCCGTCGTGTTCCGCCAGGGCGCCACCGCGCCGTTCGGGATTCGGTGGTACGGGGCGACGTCGCTGTGGGGGCACTTTCGAAATTTGGTCTCGACCGCGATCGCGCGCGAGGCCGTCGACGCGCGCGACTGGATGCGACCGCTCTCGCCCGAGGAGCTGCTCCGCGCCGTGGCGGAGGTGCTGCGCCTCCGGGCCGACGCGCCGACGGTGCTGGAGGGCCTCGGGCGGCCGCTCTGGGTCGACTGGGTGGCCGACACGGGGGACGACCGCGATGTGAGCCGGGAGGTGGGCCGCATGGTCTTCTCCGAGTATACCGTCCTTGGCGACGACGCCTGCGAAGGCGAGGGCGAGGGCGAGCGCGTCCTGCCCCGCGGAGACGTGCTGCTGTTCGGCGGCGACACGGCGTACCCAGTGGCCACCGCCGACGAGATCTTCCGCCGGGTGCTCGAGCCGTGGAACGAGCTCCTCGAGCCCACGTTCGATCCCGCCGCACCGCCGCGCCTCTTGCTCGCGATCCCGGGCAACCACGACTGGTACGACGGGCTCGACGGCTTCGGCAGGCTCTTTCGCCGCACGGCTGGCGACGGACTCCGCGGCCACGGCGTCGCGGAGGAGCCGCGCAAGAAGGACTCCGCGTCGCGCGCGGTCGGCCTCGTCGCGCGAGGGCTCCACTTGGACGAGCTCGGCGGCACGATCAGCACGATCGCGGGCGTCGCCAAGACCACCCGCGCGCTGTGGCGAGGCACCGACGAGCAGCGCCGCCGCCGCCTGACGTTGCTCGGGTACGAGGCCGTGCAGGAGGCGAGCTACTGGGCGCTTCCGCTGGCCCCAGGCCTCGACCTCTGGGGGGTGGACCGCCAGCTCGGGCGCCTCGACTACCGCCAGCGGAGCTTCTTCGCGTCGCGTCGTCGCCACGCCTCGGGCGACCGGGTGTGGCTCGCGTCGCCCGACCCCGCGATCGCCTTCGGCGAGCCGTGGGACGTGGGCGAGCGCATCCTCGCCGCGAGCGGCCTCGACCTGTCTCGCGACCGGGTCCTTTACCAGTGTGGCGACATGCACCACTACGAGCGCCGCGTCGTGGGCGAGTCGATGCACGTCATCGCGGGCGGCAGCGGCGCCTTCCTCCACGGCACGCGCATCGTCCCCGATCCCAGCCCCGCGGCCGCGGCTTATCCGAGCGCGCGGATCTCGCGGCGCCTGGCGCTGCAGGTCCCGCTGCGCCTCGTGCTCGGCCGCGCTGGGTACATCATGCACATCGTCGCGGCGGTGGTCGGCGGGGTCGAGCTCGCGGCCGGCGGGCACGGGCTCGTGCGCTTCGCGGTCACGGCCGCCGTGGCCAGCGGCGCGTGGATTTGGGCCCTCTACGCGATCGCGGGTCACCACCGCGCACACCCCCGGCGCGTCCTCGCGCTCGCGTTCCCATTCGGCCTGGCGCTCGGCCTCTTGCCGGCGGGGCTCGCGTTCCTCCAGGTGAGCTTCGGGAACCACCTCCACGCGCTCACCCACGAGCCGCTCATGATCCTCGTGCACGCGTACGCGAGCGCGCTCCTCTACGGCTTGTTTCTGGCGCTCTGCGCCCTCGGAGGCCTGGAGATGCAGCAGGTCTTCACCGTGCTCGGGCACCCGGGCTTCAAGAGCTTCGTGCGGATGCGCGTGGCGCCGTCGGGGACGATCGACGCGTGGGTGATCGGCAAGGACGACCCGCTCGCGTCGGAAGGGCCGTGGCTGGTCGACCGGTGGACCTGGGGCGCCCCGCGCGTGGGGCCCCCGGAGTGGACGGCTAGGGTTCGCACACCGTGACTGCTTTTCAGGTGTTCGCGGCCGTGCTCACGCTGTCCGCGCTGTTCGCGTACGTCAACCAGCGGTCGCTGCGGCTGCCGCCGGCGATCGGGATCATGGCCATGTCCCTCGTGGGCTCGACCCTCCTCGTCGTGCTCGACCGGGTGGGTTTCGTCTCGCTCCGGCCCCTCATGATGAACGTGGTCGCGCGGGCAGAGCTCGAGCACACGCTCATGCACGGCATGCTCGGAGCGTTGCTCTTCGCGGGCGCGCTCCACATCGACCTCGGCGACCTGAAGCGCGAGCGAGCCGTGGTGCTCGGGCTCAGCTTCGTCGGTACGCTGCTGTCGACGGCCATCGTGGGCGTCCTCTTTTACGGTGCGGGGCGCGCGTTCGGGGCCCCCGTGTCTTTCGGATACGCGCTCGTGTTCGGGGCCCTCATTTCCCCCACCGATCCGGTGGCGGTGATGGGAATTCTGAAGGAAGCGAAGGTCCCCAAGCGCATTGAGACCCAGATCGCCGGCGAGTCTCTCCTCAACGACGGAGTGGGGGTCGTCGTGTTCTCCACCGTCGTGGGCGCGGTGGTCTCGGGGCGCCAGGCCACCGCGGCTCAGGTCGCGACGACGTTCGTGCGGGAGGCAGGCGGAGGCGCCGTCTTTGGCCTCGTGACGGGTTACGCGGTGTATCGCCTGCTGCGCAGCATCGACCACTACCAGACCGAGCTCTTGCTCACGCTCGCCCTCGTGTTCGGCGGGTACGCGCTGGCGGAGAGACTCCACGTCTCCGCGCCCCTCGCCGCGGTGATGGCGGGGCTCATCATCGGGAACGCCGGCCGCGCGCGCGGCATGAGCGACGTCACCCGCGAGCACATCGACAAGTTCTGGACGCTGGTGGACGAGGTCCTGAACGCCGTCCTCTTCGTGCTCGTGGGCCTCGAGCTCACCACGCTCCCCATGTCGAAGGGCGCGATCGGGCTCGGCGGAGTGGCGATCGTCGTCGTGCTGCTCGCGCGGTATCTCAGCGTCGTCATCCCGCTCACGGCGATGCGGCGCTTCGTCGCGCCGCTGAAGGGCGCGGTGACGGTGCTCACCTGGGGCGGCGTTCGCGGCGGGATCTCGGTCGCCCTCGCGCTGTCGCTCCCCGCGTCGCCGGCGCGCGACACCATCGTGACCGTCACGTACGTGGTGGTGGTGTTCTCGGTGCTCGTGCAGGGCCTGTCGCTCGGCGCCGTCGCGAGGCGCGTGGCTGCGGAGGCCTCTGCGACCGAGGGCTGAGGGGCGCGCGTCTTCCACGGGGCGCGTGACCGCCACCGCGCGAGCCCGCATGCCGCGGGCGTAGGCCGCGCGCCGTGGTAGCCTAGCCCGGTGCGGCTCCTCGCTGGTCTCCTTCTGGTCCCGACGCTCCTCCTCGCGTGCTCCTCCTCGGCGCCCGAACCGGTCGCGCAGCCAACGCCCCCTCGGGAGGCCGGCGCGGGAGAGCCGCCCGGCGGCGGTGCCCCGGCGTGCGCCAGCAATCCGCCCACTCGCGGCTCCACGCTGCCTGCGCCGCGCGGTGACTCCGCGGGGGCCCTCTCGGCCGACGGCAAGATCCTCGTGATGTTTGGCGGCGACACCGCGGTCGCGCCGTGCGGCTCCGTCGCCGCCGCGGTGCACGACGGAGGCAGCTTCCTGCTCGACGTGGGCTGCGGCGACTTCACCCCGGTGGACCAGGCGCCACCCGCGCGAGCCCGCCATGTCATGCTGGCCGACCGCGCGCGGAATCGCGCGCTCCTGTTCGGCGGTAGAACCCGAAAGGGTGGGAGCGGCCCCTACACTCTCTTCGCGGACCTCTGGTCGTTCGACTTCGCCAAGCGCGCGTGGAGCGAGCTCGCGACGCAGGGCACCGCGCCGAGCCCGCGCGCGAACCTCGCGGCCGCGGTCGACGACGCGCGCGGCGAGCTCGTCGTGTTCGGTGGGAACACCTCGACCGACGGCCTCGCGTTCGCCCCGCAGAACGACACCTTCGTGCTCGACCTCGCCACCTCGACGTGGCGCACCCTCGACACCCCCGCGCGTCCCCCAGCCCGCCTCTTCCACGCGATGGCGCTGGACGCCGCGTCGCGCGTGGCGTGGGTCGTCTCCGGCGGCGACAAGAACGCCTTCTTGGGGCCCTTCCTCCGTGACGTGTGGAAGCTCGACCTCGCTTCGTCGACGTGGACGAAGGTGGAGACCAACGGCGACGCGCCGCTCGGCCTCATCAACCACGCGGCGATGTTCGACTCGGTGAACAAGCGGGTCGTCGTGTTCGGTGGTCACGACGACGGCCAGGTGGGAAATCAGAACGAGATTTACACGCTCGACGTGGCGACGGCCGCGTGGTCCCGCATGCCGCTCGGCGACTCGCTGAACAAGCCCTCCACCAAGGCGTGCGTGTTCGCGCCCGACTTCACCACGATCGACAAGGCCTCGCCGGAGCGTCGCAGCGCGTTCGTGTTCGCGCCCCGCGCGGACGGGCAGGGGTTCTTCGCGGGCTTCGGGAAGGGCGACTGCGGCCTCCTCGGCGACTCGCACTGGTTCTCGTTGCCCACGCGGCGCTGGTCGCCCGTACGCCCGAGCCCCGTCGGGCTCTCGTGCCTACGCGCGCAGGAGACCTGCGCCGGCCTCTGCGGGTGAGCGCGCAGGCCAGGGTACGGTGAGCGCGAGGTGAGCGCAGAGTCCGGTGCCTCGGCGCTCATTTTCCCGCGGGCTGAGCTTCAGTACTTGCCGCGAATCGGTGACACCGGGCCCGTGAACTTCTCCTTCGCGGGCTTCCCTTCGAGCTTGGGGAAGGGCACCTCGACGTCGGGGACGCGCTTGTCGGGCACCTGATCGAGCAGGTGGCGTAGCAGGTTGAGGCGCCCCCGCTTCTGGTCGTTGAAGTCGACCACGAACCACGGCGCCCACTTCTTGTGTGTGGCCTTGAACATCACGTCCCGCGCTTTGCCGTAGGCCGCGTAGTGCTCGCGCGCCTTGAGATCGATCGGCGAGAGCTTCCAGCGCTTCAGCGGGTCGGACAAGCGCTCGGCGAAGCGCTCCTCCTGCTTGTCCTGGTCGACGGAGAGCCAGTACTTCACGAGCAACGTGCCGGTGTCGACGAGCTGCCGTTCGAAGACCGGCGCCTGCTCGTAGAACGTGTCGACCTCCGCGGGAGTGCAGAACCCCATCACCTTCTCGACGCCCGCGCGGTTGTACCAGCTCCGATCGAAGAGGGTGATCTCGCCGGCCGCGGGCAGGTGCTCCACGTAGCGCTGGAAATACCACTGCGCCCGCTCGCGCTCGCTCGGCTTGGAGAGCGCCACGACCCGGCACTGGCGAGGGCTCAGGCAGTCGGAGATAGCCGAAATGGCGCCGCCCTTGCCGGCCGTGTCGCGGCCCTCGAACAGCACCACGAGGCGTGTGCCCGTGTGGCTCAGCCAGCGCGCCATTTCGTTCAGCTCCACCTGGAGCGGCTCCAACGCGGCCTCGTAGTCTTTGCGCTTCAGATTGCCCATGGTTCCTCGCTTTGGCGTGGAGCGTAGAGCCAACACCCGGACGTCGTCAGCGAAAAGACGGCGCTACCTCTTCAACGAGGCAGCTGCCCGCGCAGGACGCGCACGCCGAGGGTGGACGGGCGGTCGGCCGTGCGGAGGAGGGTGTGGGTGGCCGCGCGGAAATCGGCCTCGCTGGCCTTGGGGATGTCCACGAAGGTCTGCGGGTTGCGGTCGACCAGGGGGAACCACGAGCTCTGCACCTGCACCATCAGGCGGTGGCCCGGGCGGAACGTGTGGAGCACGTCGGGGAGCGTCAGGCGCACGCGGGTGGGCTCACCCGGCACGAAGGCCTTGGGCGCCTCGAAGCTGTCGCGGAACTTCCCGCGCATCACCTCGCCCCGCACGAGCTGCTGGTAGCCGCCGAAGCGCTGCCCGGTCGGGTTCGGCTCGGGGTCCTCCGCGTTGTCGGCGTACACGTCGATGAGCTTCACCACGAAGTCGGCGTCGGTGCCGGTGGTGGTGACCCAGAGGGTGGCCTCGAGCGGACCCGCGAGGGTGACGTCGTCGGTGAGCGGCGGCGTCGAGAACACGAGCACGTCGGGCCGCCGCGACGCGAAGCGCTGGTCCTCGACCATGTATTCTGCATCAATGTCGCTGGCTGTCTTCCCGCTGTAGGGCACCGGCCGCCTCGGATCGCTCAGGTAGCTGTCGGACTCGGGCGCGGGCCCGCGCGTGGGCGCCGCGGCGAGGCGGCCGTTCGGTGCAAAATACAAGGTCTCCGCGCGAGCCTCGCGGGGAGGCCACGCGGTGAAGCTCCGCCACTCGTTCGTGCCCGTCTCGAAGCAGAAGGCCTCCGGCAGCGGGGTGGTCTGCTTGCCCTTGAGCCACCGCTGGAAGAAGGGCAGCTCGGCGCGCTCGTGGAAGATGCGCGCGGTCTTCTGGCCGAAGCTCACTGCGCCGAGGTGGTCGCCCTCGCCCCGCGCCCAGCCTCCGTGGCGCCAGGGGCCCATCACGAGGGTGTTGTGCGCCCCAGGGCTCTGCGCCTCGAACGCCTTGTAGGTCTCCAGCGTGCCGTAGACGTCCTCGGCGTCGAAGAAGCCGCCCACCGTGAGCACCGCCGGCCTCACGTTCTTGTAGTGGGGGCGCGGGTCGCGAGCCTTCCAGAAGTCGTCGCGGGTGCCGTGCGCCATGAGGTCGTTCCAGAACATGAGCTTGCCCTCGAAGTGCCGCGCGTTCACGTTCGAGAGCGGGCCGAGCGCGAGGAAGAAGTCGTACGCGTCGCCCGTGCCGTACTCGAAGCCCCACGGGGGCGACTTCGCCGTGGGCTTGGGCCGCGGCTGCCCGAAGCTCGAGTAGAAGTCGAAGGCGTCGGCGAGGAAGAGCGCGCCGTTGTGGTGGAAGTCGTCGCCCAAGAACCACTCGGTCACCGGCGCTTGGGGCGAGGCGGCCTTCAGCGCCGGGTGCCCCGAGATCGCCGCCTGAGCGGCGTAGAAGCCGGGGTACGAGATGCCCCACACGCCGACGTTGCCGTTGTTGCGCGGCACGTTCTTCACGAGAAAGTCGATCGTGTCGAAGGCGTCGGTCGTCTCGTCGATGTCGGTCGGGCCGCTGCCCGCGCGGTGGGGGCGCACGTCGACGAAGGTGCCCTCCGACATCATCTTCCCACGCACGTCTTGGTGGACGAAGATGAAGCCGTCCTTCACCAGCAGCGGGTTCGGCGCGAACCGACGCAGGAGGCGCGCGTTGGACGCGGGCGGAAGGTTGTCGATGCCATACGGCAATACGCTGTAGGGCGTGCGCTGCATCACGATCGGGTAGACGTGCTCGTCGTCTTTGGGCACGTACACGTTGGTGAAGAGGCGCGCCCCGTCGCGCATGGGGATGCGGTATTCGTACTTCGTGTAGTATTCACGGATCGCCTTCGGGATGTCCTGCTCGTTCGCGAGATCGTAGGGCACGAGCGGCGCGGGGTTTACCGTGCGAGCCTTCGCCTGGGGAGCGCGAGCGGGGGGCGGCGGCGCTGCCCCACAGGACGCGGAGGAGACCGCAGCCAGCGCGAGCAGCGCGAACGGGGACCGGAGCGAGCGCGCGAGGCGTGAGCCGAAGAGAGCCACGACGCCTTCTACCACCCCTCCACCGAGCGTCGCCACGGTCGACGCGCTCGCCCAACTCCGCCACACCCCGAGGGGAGCGCCGACCGACGCGATCGAGTAAGGTCCGCGCGCGTGGGCTTCTTCTCTGACCTCTGGCGACCCTTCTTCGTCGCGCCGCGCGTCGCGAGCGCGCTCCGTGCTCGCACCCGTTCGGTGGCGCGCGCCATCGCAGGGGGCGAGGGCGTGGGCGAGGGCACCGAGGTCCGTGTGGTCGGGCGCATCGATCCCTCGAGCGCGACGTTCCCGGCGCCGTTCACCGGAGCGCCATGTGCCTTCTGGTTCGTCTGCCTCGAACAAGAGGCGGACACAGGCATGAACCGCAGCACGGGGACGTACGCGCGGTACTGGGAGCTTCGGGCTCGCGACGCGTCGCGCGAGCCTCTCGTCCTCCTGGACGACGACGGGGAGTCCCGCGTCCACGTCGAGCTCGGTCGCTCGGAGTCTTTGGTCGGCGACGAAGGGCCGCTCCCGCCGAGCGCGGTGGTGAGTCGGGGAGACGCGCTCGTGCGCGCCCCTTTTCTCCTCGATCTCGCCACGGAAGACGTGACGGCGCGTGCCCGCGCGAACCCCTCGCTCAAGGCGTTCTTCCCTGTCGCCGTGTCCGGCCAGCCCCAAATTCTGCCGCTGTCACCCGGGGGGGCCCACAGGACTCGTTGCTTCGAGGCGCGGCTCGGGCCGGGCGACAGGATCGCGGTCTTCGGGACGGTGAGCGGCGCTCGCGCCGACACGGAGAGCGCCTATCGCTCGAGCTCGAGCGGACTGCGCATTTCGGGGACCTCCGAGCGACCGCTGGTCCTGTTGCGGCCTTGAGAGGCGCAGCCCGCGTGTGCTCGAGCGCGGGCCGCGCGACCGAGTCGCCGCGCTCCCGTCCCCCGCGCCTGACAGGCCGCTACTTGGCCCCTCTCGGCGGCTCGTCGGGGCCGCGGTCGAGGTCGCGGAGCGCGCGGGGGTGCGTGAGCCGCTCGCCTCCCTTGGCGCCGAGGAGCCGCTGGGACGAGTAGATGCTTCGGTGTCCCGTGAGCAGATAGGCCACGACGCATACGATGAGCACGTGCGGGAACACGTGGGCGCCGAGCAGCTCCACGGCCATGATCGATAGGGCGAGCGGTGTATTCGACGACGCCGCGAACACGGCCGCGAGGCCCACGCCCGCACCCAGCTCGAGCGGAATGCCCAGCAAGCGAGCGAGCGCGCTCCCGAGGGCTGCGCCCACGAAGAAGAGGGGCGTCACCTCGCCGCCCAAGAAGCCGGCGCCGAGCGTCACGGCCGTGAAGACGAGCTTCAGCGCGAACGCGTAGGTGGGGAGGCTCGGGTCGGTGAACGCGCGGACGATCGTGGGCACTCCGAGGCCGAGGTAGTCGCTCGTTCCCACGAGCTTCCACATGGCGATGACCGCGACGCCACCTGCGAACATGCGGAGGGGGAGCCGCCGCAGGTGGCGCTCCCCGCGCTTCTTCAGCCAGTGCGTGAGCTCGATGAAGGCGGTCGACGTGGCGGCGACCGCGGCCGCGAACACGAGCCACTTGGCGAGAAGGAGCGGCGTGAGAGGGACGTGCGGCGCTGCGGGGTAATGCGTGTGCCCGACGCCGAGCGCGCGGGTCGTGAGGTCGCCGACCACCGACGCCACCAAGGCCGGGACGAGCGCCTCGTATTCGATGCGCCCGAGCACCACGAGCTCGAGCCCGAACACGGTGCCGGCGATCGGCGTCCCGAACACCGAGCCGAAGCCGCCCGCCACGCCCGCGGCCAGCAGCTGGCGGCGCACCGCCTTCGACACGCCGAGGCGATGGGAGAGCCAGTCGGCGAGGCTCGCGCCCATTTGAACGGCGGTGCCCTCGCGCCCGGCGCTTCCGCCGAACACGTGGGTGAGGACGGTGCCCACGAGCACCATCGGGGCCATCCGCAGGGGGATCTCGGGCCCGTCGTCGTGGATCGTGTCGATGACGAGGTTGTTTCCCCCCTTTATGGGTTCTCCGAAGCGCTCGTAGAGGGAGCCCACGACGAGCCCGGCGATCGGGAGCGCGTAGACGAGCCACTCGTGCCGCGCGCGCACCTCCGTGGCCCGCTCCAGGAGCCACAGGAAGAGCGCCGAGGCGCCGCCGCACGCGACGCCGACGAGGGCACCGAGCACGAGCCACTGCCCGAGGGCGGTGAGGCGGTCGCGGGAGAGATGGGCGTGCGTCATCGCGCGCTCGGTGCGAAACGCGCGAGACTCACGGCGCGTCGATCCGCAAGGTGACCGCGGGGTGGAGCTCGCGGCCCGAGAGCGGCTCGCTGAGGCGCAGGTCGTAGGTCCCGGGCTTCGCGGGAGACTCGCGCGCGGCGTACGGCGCGGCCATCCCCGGGGGCGCCGCGAGGTGCTCCACGCGCGTCACGGTGGCGCGCGCCGCGATGCGGGTGTGTCCCGTGGCCCCGGGGGCGATGCGCACCGCCGCCCACCAGGGCGCGCGCTTGTCCGCGGGATCGAAGGAGGGGCCGCGCGCGCCGCGGAGCGTCTCCCAAGCACCGTCGCGGTCCTTGGCGCTGCGAATCGCGAGGTTGCCCCATTCGTCGGGGCGCACCACGAGCACCACCTCGACCGGCGCGCGTCCGGTGTTGGTGACCACGAGCTCGACCTCGACCGCGGCCCCGGAGCTCGCGCTGGGGTGCGTAGGTCTCACCTCGAACGCGAGCGAGGGGGCCTTGGCTGGCCCGTGCTGCGCGACCGCGCGCGCGCGCGGATCGTCGCCGCGCAGCGCGCAGGCGGGCGAGGCGAGCAGCGCCGCCAGATCGAAGCGGCCCGCCCCGAGGCAAGGCTCGCTGGCGTCGGCCTCTGGGGGAGGTGCGGAGCTTGCGCTCGGGGCGGGGCTTGGGGGGGGCTCCACGATCGACGCGACCTCGCGCGCGACCGAGGCGTCGTGCGCGACCACAGGACGCCGCGTCTCACCGGTGGGATTGCAGGCGAGCGCGAGGGTGAACATCGATCCGAGCAGGGCGCTGCGCATCGCCACGAGCGTAGCAGCTGCCGGCAGATCCCGTCGCGGGTCACGGCCCGGCGCATCTCATTGTAGTATCCACGCATCATGAGCGTCCGGCCACTCGAACGATCCGAGCTCCCCTCCGCCGCAGCCACCCTCGCGCTGGCGTTCGAAGACGATCCGCTCTTTCGCTTCCTCCTCCCCGACGCCGACACGCGACCGAAGTGGCTCCGCTGGATCACCCTTCACGCGCTGACCGAGAGCCACTCCGTGGGCGGCGCGCTCACCGTCGAGGGGGGCCCCGAGCACGGCGTCGTCGCGCTCACTCCGCCCGGCACGTGGCCGCTCTCGCTCGGCGCCCAGGCGCGCGCGTTCTCCCTACCACCGGGGGTGCCCTCGGCGCGGCTGCTCCGCGTGGGGCTCGCGATCGAGAGCGCCATTCTCAAGCTCCACCCGGCGGAGTCACACCTCTACGTGTATGTGCTCGGCGTGCACCCCGCGCAGAAGGGGCGCGGCCTCGGCGGCGCGCTGCTACGGCACGCGGCCGGCCTGGCGCGCGATGCCGGCGTGGTCGCTCACCTGGAGACCTCGAACCCGGTGAACCTCTCGCTCTACCGCAAATTTGGCTACGAGGTGGGCCACGAGCTCACCCTGCATGGCGCTCCGCCGGTGTGGACGATGACCACCCCGGGGCCGCCGGGCTGAGGGCTCCCGCGCAGCGCGCGTAGTGGTCGATTCATCGCGCCCGCGCGCCCGGTGAAGCGGTCGGTCGCGGGGCGCGCGCCCGCCCGACTACGCGTCTTGAAACACCGCCGCTCGGCGCTCGCGCGCGGCCGCGAGCCCCTCGCCCAGATCGGCGCCCAGGTAGCTCTCCGACTGCTGCTCGGCCTCGTGCTCGAGCGCGGCGCGCAGCGCCTCGGGGCTCGGCGCGAGCCGCGTCTTCAGGGCGCGCACCGTGGCCGGTGAGGAGCGCGCGATGTCCTCGGCCAGCGCGAGCGCGCGCGGCAGCACCTCGGCGGCAGGCACCGCGTGGTTGGCGAGGCCCCACGCCAGCGCTTCTCGCCCGGTGAAGCGGCGGCCGGTGAGCACCAGCTCGGCGGCGCGGAGCGCGCCCGCGCGGCGCTCGAGGAAGTACGTCGTGCCCATTCCCGGGTAGAGCCCGAGCTTCGCGAAATTCACGGCGAGCTTCGCGTCCTCGTCGCACACCATGAGGTCGCACGCCAGCGCCACGGCGAGCCCCGCGCCGATCGCGGGTCCCCGCACCGCGGCGATCGTGGGCACTTCGAGCTCCAGGATCGACAGGTATCGCCCGTAGAACGCGAGCATCGTCGCCTTCGACTCTTCCCGCGAGACCCGCCGCAGCCGCTCGAGCATGGTGAGATCGCCGCCCGCCGAGAACGCGTCGCCCGCGCCCGTCAGCACCACGGCCCGGACGCCCCGCCGAGCGCGCACCTCGGTCACGACGCGGCGGAGGGCGTCGCCGAGCTCGGGGGTCATGGCGTTCTTGCGTCGCTCGTCGTCGAGCACGAGCACCGCGACGGCGCCGTGTTGCTCGACGCGCACGTCGCACGGGGCGCTCGGGGCGTGCGGGGCGTGCGAGCGAGCGCTTGGATCCCTGGGGTGGCTCATGCGCCCGTGTCGCATTTCGCGGCGCGGTCGTCCACGGGGTTCGCCCGCGGAGGTGTCTGGCGTGAGGCCGCGCGAGGTGGGAGAGTCGTCCACATGCGCGCGCGAACCCCGCTCTCCCCCCCCCCCCCCCCCCCCCCCCCCCCCCCCCCCCCCCCCCCCCCCCCCCCCCCCCCCCCCCCCCCCCCCCCCCCCCCCCCCCCGCCCCCCCCCCCCCCCCCCCCCCCCCCCCCCCCCCCCCCCCCCCCCCCCCCCCCCCCCCCCCCCCCCCCCCCCCCCCCCCCCCCCCCCCCCCCCCCCCCCCCCCCCCCCCCCCCCCCCCGGCCCCCCCCCCCCCCCCCGCCCCCCCCCCCCCCCCCCCCCCCCCGCGCCCCCCCCCCCCCCCGGGGGGCCCGTGGGGGCCCCCCCCCCCCCCCCCCCCCCCCCCCCGGGGGGGGCCCAAGGGGGGGGGCCCCCGGGGGGGGGGGGGCGGCCCCCCCCCCCCCCCCCGCGGGGCCCCCCCCCCCGGGGGGCCCCCCCCCCCCGCAAAACCCGCCCCCGGCCCCCCCCCCCCCAGAAGGGGGCCCCCCCCCCGGGGCAACCCCCCCCCCCCGGGAGCCCCCCCGGCCAGAAGGGGGGCCCCGGAAACCCCCCCGGGGGGCCCGGCCCCCCCGGCCCCCCCCAAAAGCGGGCCGGGGGCCCCCCCCCCCCGGCCCCCCCGGACCAAACCCCCCCCCGCCCCCCAACCCGAACCCCCCCCCCCCCCCCCACCACCCCCCCCAGGCCCCCCCCCCCCCACAACCCCCAACCCCCCCCCCCCCCCCAAACACCCCCCACCCCCCCCCCCCCCCCCCCCCCCCCGGAGAAACCCCCCCCCCCCCCCACCCCCCCGGCCCCCCCCAACACCCCCCCCCCCCCCACCCCCCTCGGCATGAGCGGCGTACCGGTCTGGGGCAGCGACGTGTCGGGCTACAAGTGTGTGACGAGCGCGCCGAACGACAAAGGAGATTTACCTCCGCTGGGTCGAGCTCGGCGCAGTGTCGCCGGTGTTCCAAGAGCAGAACGCCTGCGCGAACCCCGTGGGCGCGAAGAAGGAGAAGTGGTCGCTCTTCAAGGACCAGGAGACCCAGGACGTGTACCGCGCGATGACGCGCCTCCACACGCGCCTCGGGCTCTATCTCCACGGCCTCGCGATCGAGGCCAACGCGACGGGAGTGCCCATCACGCGCCACCCGTTCCTGGTGCACCCCACCGTGCCGGAGGCGTACGCCGTGGAAGACTCGTTCTATGTCGGGCGCTCGCTCTTCACTTCGCCCGTCGTGCGGCGCGGCCAGACCACGAAGTCGCTGTGGCTGCCGCCCGGGCGCTTCGTCGACCTCGCCACCTCCGAGGTGCTCGAGGGGGGACGCAAGGTCGAGGTGCCGGCGCCTCTCGGACACCTGCCTCTGTGGCTCACCGAGGGGGCGCTCCTGCCCATGTACGATGCACGAATCGACACCCTCGCCCCCGCGACCGACCCCGAGGTCGTCACGCCCGAGCGCGTCGCCGATCGCCTCGACGTGCTCGTGGTGCCCGCCAAGGCCGCCGCCGGCGCGTTCCGGTTGGCGGATGGCACCGAGCTGTCGTACGACGCGCGCGGCGACGCGGGCGAGGCGCCGGCGTCGTTCGCCCGCGTGGCCGAGGCCGAGCTCGTCGAGTGCGCCCAGTGCGTCGCGGCGGGCCCTCACGGCGGCGTCGCGCGCACGCGGGTGAACACGGCGCTGGCCCAGGAGTCCGAGGTGGCCCTCGGCGGCCTCGTGCTGCGCGCGAAGGGGCCGCGCGCGCGGCGCGTGAGGTGGGACGTGCGGCGCCTGCCTTGAGTCGAGGGTGCGGCGAGAGCGCCAGTACGAGGAGGGGCCCCTCGCGGTCGGCGAGGGGCGACGGGCGAGGCCGCCGGGGAAGGATCCGGCCGCGGTCGACGTAGGTTGCCTCGCACCTTCCACGTGTGGTCAAAGCTCTGGAGATCCATGAAGCATCCGCTCGCCTCGCCGCTCGCCTCCGCCTTCGCGCTCACCTCGATCCTCGCCGCCGCGTGCGGCGGCGCGCCCGCGATCCCGGCCGCGGGGCCCGACCGCGCTTCGGGTCAGAGCACGCTGATGGGCAAGACCCTCGCGGGCCAGAGCTGCGACGCGAAGAACCATGACCGCCCCTTCATCCTCGAGTGGGACGCCACCGACGCCGCGCAGTTCGAGACCCTCACCACGGCCGACGTCGTGTTCGTGAAATACGATGGGTGCAAGCTGCAGGTGATCGACACCTGCAAGGACGACTCGGTGAAGGGGAGCCTCGGCGCCTACAAGCCGGTGTCGTGGACGAGCGGCTCGGTGGAGAAGGTGGAGATCGGCAGCGAGGTCGACCTCTACGCCAAGCTGCCGCTCGGCGCCGCGACGCTCGGCGGGCGGGTCTCTGCCGGCGAGAAGTTCCGCATGGAGTACTTCGTGAGCGGCACGCGCGCGGCCACGCGCCCGGCGGTCTACAAGACCGAGGTCGCGAAGCTGCCCGGCTGCCGCGGGGCCACGCACTTCGTGTACGCGTACGCGCTCGGGGCCTTCGCCCTCGGGAGCACGAAGAACATCAAGGGGGAGATCACCGGCAGCGTCTGGGGCGGGGAGGCCGGCGCGGCGCGCACGCAGGCGTCGGCCGCGGAGAAGAAGGGCGGCGTGCTCAGCTCGTGCCGTGGCGACAGCGCGAAGGAGATCGAGACGTGCAAGGCGCCCATTCGCCTCACGCTCCGCGAGCTCGAGGAGGGGGAGAACCCCGACGCGGCGGCGGCGCGCGCGCCCGAGACTCCGGCCGCGGCCAACCTCGCGGGCAAGGTCGACCAGCGCATCAACCTGAACGAGAAGGCGCAAGAGCACTACAACGCCGCCTTGCAGAAGCTCAACGCCGGCGACGGGCGGGGCTGCATCGCCGAGCTCGACAAGAGCGACGTCGCCGATCCTCGCCCGAACATGGTGTCGAGCGGTCCCGCCTCGTGGGGCGCGGGCACGCGCGCCCAGTGCCTCATGCTCTCGGGGCGGTGCGCCGCCGGCAAGGTGCTCATGCGCAAGATGCAAGAGGCCCACATGTCCACCGGCACCGGGCCCGAGGTCATCGACATGATGGTCGACAGCGTCGTCGAGCAGCGCTGCACCGGCACCGACGGCACCGAGCGCGACCGGTACATCTTCGCCATGCGCCGCGTCCAAGAGGGGGTGACGAGCAAGAAGCCCGCGGCGTTCTGCAAGACCCACACGCAGACCGCGATGACGCTCATGTCGAAGGTCACCAAGCCCGACGATCGGAACGCGATGGTGGGTGGCGGCGCGCAGAGCCTCCGCGAGTGGGCGGCCGCGTGCTCGCTGAAGGCGGGCGACTGCCCGCAAGCGTGGGCGGTGTTCCGGGACCTGTCTGCCAAGCTCGTGGCCAGCAAGGTCATCACCGGAAGTTACGACGCGAAGGCCGACTTCGGGCGGCGCTTCGCGGCCTGCTCGGCCGAGGCGAAGTAGCGCGCGCTTCGAGCGGCGCCGCGCGCGGTCGGGGTCGTGCGCTCGCCCCTCGCGTCGCGCCGTGGTACACGTACGCCGCGCGTGAGAAGTATATGAGACTGCTCAGTATATCGCTCTTCTTGGTGACGCTTGGGCTGTTCTCCTTCGGCGCCGCGTGCTCGTCCACTGTCGCCGGCCTCGAGGACGTGGTGTACGAGGGCGGGGCCAGCGACGAGGCCCTCGACGCGATGCTCGCCCTCCCCGCGAAGGCGGCGCCTTCGCCGCTCGTGTTCGAGAAGCCCGCCGCCAACGCGCAGGTCTCCGCGGCCACGCCGCCGGCCTTCGCGTGGACCGACGCGGCGAGCCCGCGCACCGGTCTCCGCAGCGCGCCCAGGTCGGGCCCGTGCCTCGCCGGCTTCACGGGCCTCATGAGCCACACCGGCCGGACCGCGCCGACGTGGCGCGCGTCCCGCCTGTTCGGGGGCGGCGAGGCGTACGCGCACGGCGCCGCGCTGAACGGCAAGGCGCACCTCGTCACGTTCTCTTCCGGAGCCAATCCGCAGGCGGTCCGCGTCTTCACGACCCTCACGACCTACACGCCCACGCCCACCGTGTGGCAGAAGCTCAGCGCGGAGAAGGGCCCGATCACCGCGAAGCTGCAGACCGCCACCTTCGACAACAACGCGGTGGTCACCGGCCCCTTCGACGGCGGCTCGGTGGTCTTCACGGTCACGCCGTGACGGGGCTGCGCGCGTGCGGGCTCGCGGCCTGCGCGGCGCTCGCGGTCTGCGCGGCGCTCGCCACGCCCGCGTGCACGCGCAGCGACTCCGGCCCGCGGACGTACAAGCCGTACACGGGGCCACCGGTGTATCCGGAGCGCCGCGCGCCGCTGCCGCCGGTGGAGGGCGACCTCGGCCTCGTGAGCAACGCGGGCTCCGACACGGTGACGGCGATCGACATCGCGCGCGGCGAGGTCCTCGCGACCCTGCCGGTCGGGCGCGATCCCGTCGACCTCGACGGGCCGCACCACATCGCGCTGGATCGCGTCCGCGGCTTCGCGTACGTCGCGCTCTCGTACCCGGCGACCGCCGCGGCGTCGGGCCCACACGCCTCCCACGGCGGCAGCGCCCGCCTCGGCGTCGTCCAGAAGCTGCGGCTCTCCGATCTGCGCGTCGTGGGCGAGGCGCGGGTCGATCCGAACCCCGGCGACATCGTGCTCAGCGACGACGGGCGCCGCCTCGTCGTGACCCACTTCGACCTCACGAGGGCCACGGCGAAGGGCCTTGAGCCAGCCGCGCGGCGCGCGACGCTGGCCGTGCTCGACCCCGAGACCCTCTCGCTCACGGGCTCGCCCGAGCCGGTGAAGGTCCCGGTGTGCGCGGCGCCGCACGGGCTCGCGCTCTCCCGGCCCGGCGGCGATCTCGCGTTCGTCGCGTGCTATGGCGACGACGCGATCGCGGTGCTCGATCTGCGTGATCCCGCGGCCGCGCCGGTGCGAGTGCCGCTCGGTCCCGCCGCGCAGTCCGCGCCCAGCGCGCCTGTGTACGGGCCCTACTCCGCCGCGCTGTCGCCCTCGGGGAGGGAGCTGCTCGTCGCCGACCTCGACTCGAAGGACCTCCGCGTGGTCGATGTGGCGACCCGCGCGCCGACCGGCCTCGTGTTCCCCACGCAGGGGGCTCCCTATTTTCCCGCGTGGAGCGAGGACGGCGCCGAGCTCTTCGTGCCCACACAGGCTCCCGATGGCGTGCGCGTGCTCGACGCTCGGACCGGCGCCGTGAAGCGCCAGCGCGCGTTCGATCCGAGCGAGTGCATGAGCCCGCACGAGGCGGTGCTCGGCGCCGACGCGACGGCCGTGTGGGTCGTGTGCGAGGGCGATCGCAAGAAGCCGAGCGTGGTGCTCTCGCTCGATCGGGCCACGCTCGCGACGCGCCGCTCGGTCGGCGTCGGGGTTTACCCCGATCGCCTGATCGTGCGAGGCCCCAAGTGAGCCCCGTGGTGCGGCGCATCGCCGGGGTGGCGCCAGCGGCGCTCGCGCTCGGGCTCGCGTGCGGGGGCGGGGAGGCCCAGCCCTCCACCCTCGACACGCCCATCGACCACGGGCGGGCCGTGTTCGACGATCCGCGGGCGTCCGAGTCGACCCTGAACTTCTTCGCCTGCTCCACGTGCCACGTCGCGGAGCCCGACGTGACGGATGGCCGCACGCTGCCCGGCGCGCCGCTCGGCGGCGTGACGAAGCGCGCGACGTACTGGGCCGGCCAGGAGGACGACCTGCTCCGCTCCATCAACGCGTGTCGCACACGGTTCATGGGGGCGCGCGATCCGTGGGCCCGCGACGGCGAGGAGGCGAAGGTGCTCTACGCCTACCTCGACTCGCTCCCAGCCCCGGCCAACCCTACTGCTCCCGTACCGTTCACGGTAGTGCAGCAGGTGGCGGACCTGCCCGCCGGAGACCCCACACGCGGCGCGGCCGTGTACGAGGCGGCCTGCGCGAGCTGTCACGGGGCGCGCGACGCGGGCTTCGGTCGCATCGCCCCTCGCGCGCCGCTCCTCCCTGGGCAGACCCTGGCCGAGCACACGTACCTCACGTCGAACGAACAACGCCTCGTCTTCGTGGAGAAGGTGCGGCACGGCGTGTTCCTCGGCTACAGCGGCACCATGCCGCCCTTCTCGCTCGAGGTGCTTTCGGACGGCGATCTCGGCGCACTGCTCGCGTACCTCGGCCTCTACCGCGCCGCCCCGGCGCGATGAACGGAAGTGACCCCCGAAGGGGCGAGCGAAGGTCGACGGCGAGCTCGAGCCGAACGCGAGGTGTCGCCGTGCACCTGGAGGTGAGCCCTGAAGGGGCGAGCGAACGTCGACGGCGAGCTCGAGCCGAACGCGAGGTGTCGCCTTGACCCACGCGTTGCTGCTGGTGGTCGGGGGCTTCTGCCTCTACATCGGCGCGGAGTGGCTCGTGCGGGGCGCCTCCGGGCTCGCCGCGGCGCTTGGAGTGCGGCCGCTCGTCATCGGGCTCACCGTCGTCGCGTACGGCACCTCGACCCCCGAGCTCGTCGTCGGGGTGGGCTCCGCGCTCTCGCACCAAGGCCCCATCGCGCTCGGCAACTCGATCGGCTCCAACATCGCGAACCTCGGCCTCATCCTCGGCGTTACGGCGCTGGTATCGCCGCCCAAGGTCGATCCCGGGCTGCGCCGCCGGGACCTGCCGGCGCTGCTCGTGGCGACCTGCGCCGTGCCGCTCGTTCTCCTCGACGGCCGCATCAGCCGGCTCGAGGGCGCGTTGCTCCTCCTCGGGGCCTTCCTCCACTCCGCGCTGACGCTGCGCCCAAGGCGGGTCGATCGAGCGGAGCTAGGCGCGGTCCAGGCCGCGGCCGAGACCGCGGGCGCGCCCCACGCGAGGAGCCGACGCAGCCTCGTCGTCGTCTCCTTCGTGGGCCTCCTCGCGCTGCTCGCGGGCGGCAAGCTCTTCGTCGACGGCGCGAGCGGTGTGGCGCGCCTGTGCGGCATGAGCGAGCACACGGTGGGCCTTACCATCGTGGCGGTCGGCACGTCGCTGCCGGAGCTCGCGACCTCGGTGCTGGCCGCGCGGCGCGGTCACGCCGAGGTCGCTATCGGCAACGTCGTCGGCTCGAGCATCTTCAACGTGCTGCTCATCCTCGGCGCGGCGGGGCTCGTCGGGAGCGTCGAGCAGCCGCTCGCGGAGCTCCGCTTCGACCTCGCCGTGTTGGGCGTGATCACGCTGGCAGGAGCGGGCTTCATGCTGCGACCGGCGGTGAGTCGCCTCGCGGGGGCGGTGCTGGTCGCGGGCTATTGCGCGTTCCTGGGTGGGCTCGCCCTGGGCGTGCGCTAGCGCCGCGTGTTCAGCACTTCTCGCAGCTCGCAGGGAGCGGAGGCACGCCGTTGCTCGCGGGGCAGGTCGAGGACTGGATGTCCTTGATGCACGTGTCGATCTCTGCCTGGCCGCACGGCGAGCTCTTGTCCTTCGCGTCGGCCGGGAGCGCCGACTGCCCCTTCTCGACGCAGCCGGGCACGCCGGTCGGGTACGACGCGGTGAACGTCGCGTCACCGACGCAGGTCTTGAGCTTCTCGCAGTAGGCGCCGGACACCTGTCGCGCGGCGTCGGTCGCGGCGACACCGCCGCACGCGAGCCAGGCGCAGAGGGGGAGAGCGAGGGAGAGGGCGCGAGGGATGAGGTTCATTCGGAGAGGGTCGCCCCAACTCCTCGTCTCTCGCAAGAAGGAATCGCACCCATCGCTCACGCCCCGCCCGCAGCCTCACGCCCGCGCGGCTTCACTCGGGGGCGACCTCGGGGGCGACGGGCTCGCCCGCGATCGGCGTGAACACCGCGCGGCCGTCAGCGTTCGCCTTGGCGCTGGCTCCTGGGAGCGCCGCGTACTCCGCCGGCACGTCGCCGAGCTCTGCGCCTCGCGGCAGCGCGCCGAGCTCCTGGGCCACCCACACGTCGAACGGGACGAAGCCGCCTATCTTGGCCACTCCGTCTTCCCAGCTCATCTGGATGACAGGGTATTCACCCTCGTCGTCGGCGACTCCGCAGTAGAGGCAGGCCGGCCTCGACACGTCGCCGTCGAAGTAGACGACCTCCTCGGGGAGCAGATCGTACGCCTCGGCGAACGCCGCGACGGCCTCTTCGCCGAAGGCCTCTTCCACGGCCTCCTCCAGCGACATCCCGGACATCTCGCCCTCTTCGTCGTCGAAGTCCACGCCGAGCCAGTCGGTGTCGACGACGAGCAGCGCCCGCATCCCCGCCGAGAGCGGCTCGCCGTTCGGGAGCACCATCTTCTTCGCGAGCGAAGCCGCCATGGGCTCTGGGCTCGCGAGGAAATCGACCGCCGCCGCCGCGGCCAGCGCCTTCTTGACGAGCTTTGCACCACGAACCGCCGCCTCAGTCTTCTTGGATGCCATCGCGCGCACCTTCGGCGAGGCGCGCGCGCGCGTCAACCACGGTCGCCGGTTTTCGCCGGAGCGGCCGGCCCGGGAGGGGAGGGGGAGGGGGCGCGCCAACGCGGGCGCCGCGCGGGTGCGGGCGGCCTTCGGGGAATCGACGGAGGGACGTGACTTTAGCGCAGCGCGATCAGCGGGGCGATGAGCAGCGAGACGACGCCCATGACCTTGATGAGGATCGCGATGCCGGGGCCGGACGTGTCCTTGAAGGGGTCGCCGACGGTGTCGCCGACGACCGCGGCCTTGTGCGCGTCGGAGCCCTTCTTGTGGCCCGGGAGGCCGCCCTTCTCGATGAACTTCTTGGCGTTGTCCCAGGCGCCGCCGCCGTTCGCCATGATGAGCGAGAGCGTCGCGCCGACGGCGAGCGAGCCGGCGAGCATGCCCGCGAGCAGCTCGGCGCCGAAGAGGCCGCCGACCACGACGGGCGCGAGCACCGCGATGGCGCCAGGGAGGATCATCTCCTTGATGGCCGCCGTGGTGGCGATGTCGACGATCTTGCGGGGCTCGGGCTCGACGCCGGGCTTACCCTCGAGCAGGCCCGGGATCTCCCGGAACTGGCGGCGGATCTCCTCGACGATGGCGCCTGCGGCCTTGCCGACCGACGTCATCGTGGTCGCGCCGACGAGGCACGGCAGGATGGCGCCGAAGAGGATGCCCATGAGCACCTTCGCGTCGGTGAGCTGGAGCACGAGGTCCTTGCCGCCGTGCGCCTTGCGGACCGCGTTCACTTCCATGCTGAAGGCCGCGAAGAGCGCGACCACGGTGAGGATGGCCGAGCCGATGGCGAAGCCCTTTCCCACCGCCGCGGTGGTGTTGCCCACCGCGTCGAGCTCGTCGGTGATGTCGCGGACCTCTTTGCCGAGGCCGCTCATCTCGCTGATGCCGCCGCCGTTGTCGGCGATGGGGCCGTACGCGTCGACCGTCATGACGATGGCGGTGCCGGCGAGCATGCCGACCGCGGCGAGCGCGATGCCGTAGAGGCCGAGGTAGTGGTTGGAGACCGCGCCGGCGATGCACACCGTGAGCAGCGGGATCGCGGTGCTCTCCAGGCCCACGGCGAGGCCGCGGATGACGTTGGTGCCGGGGCCCGTCAGCGACGCCTCGGCGATGCGGTGCATGGGGCCCATCGACGTGTAGTAGTCGGTGATGAGGCCGACGATGCCGCCGCCGAGGGCGCCGGCCGCGAGCACGATGACCGCGGTCTGGCTGATTCCGAGCTTGGCGAGCACCGGGAACGCCGCGCCGATGACGAGGAACGGCGGCAGGATGAGCGCGAGGCGGAGCACGCGCGCCGGCGGCATGTTCTTCATCGCGCGGGTGATGAAGATGCCGACGATGGAGACCGCCAGGCCGATGGTGGCGAGCAGGAGCGGGAGCGCGACGGCGATGACGCGGAGCTTCGTCTCGTCGGTCTCGGAGGGCGCGAGCGGCTGCAGCTGGGCCTGCGGGATGGTGAGCCCGAGGGCCATCGCGGCGACCACCGCGGCGACGTAGCTCTCGTAGATGTCGGCGCCCATGCCGGCGATGTCGCCGACGTTGTCGCCCACGTTGTCGGCGATGACGCCGGGGTTGCGGGGGTCGTCCTCGGGGATGTTCGCCTCGACCTTGCCGACGATGTCGGCGCCGACGTCGGCGGCCTTGGTGTAGATGCCGCCGCCGATGCGCGCGAAGAGCGCGATGGAGCTCGCGCCCACGGCGAACGAGTGGATGACCGTGCCGAAGCGGTGCGACTCGGTGTGTCGGAACATGAGGTAGATCGCGCCCATGCCGATGAGGCCGAGGCCTGCGACGCACAGACCCATGACCGCGCCGCCGTCGAGCGCGGTGAGGAGCGCCTCGGCCTTGCCCTTGCCGCGGGCGGCCTCGGCCGTGCGGACGTTGGCGTAGGTGGCGGCCTTCATGCCGAAGAAGCCGGCGAGGAGCGACAGGAACGCGCCCGCGAGAACGCCCAGCCCGGGCCCGACCGCCGAGGCTCGCGGCACGCGCCGCGAACCCGCGCGGCGCGTATCGGCGGGGGCTTTTGCTCTCGCGGGAGAGGAAGGCCATCGAGCCTTCGCGGATGAACCGCGCGATGCGGGCCATCTGCTCGTTGCCTTCCGGCATGGACTTGACGCGGAAGTAGAAGCCGAGGGCCACGATGAGCGCGACAGCGCCCGTTCCGATGGCCGAGTGGGGCAGAAATTCCACGGACTGGGTTTCCTTCTAAGGGGACAGGGGCGGGGACGCGGCGGCATGCCTTCGTCGCTCGGCCCTCGCACGGTACGGCGAGTGTGGGGGGCCAGTGGGAGGCCAGAAACGGGATTTTCGGTCCACGGTCAAGAACAAGACGCGGCCGCAGACCATTTCAGTTCGTCACGCAGAAATGCGTTACGCAGGGCGAGCGGGCCTCGAGCCTCGCCAAGCGAGGGTGGCGGGCTCGCTCAGTTGCAGGCGGGAGTGCGGCCAGCGCGGAGGGCGCTCAGGTAGCAGGCCTTCTGAGCGCAGAAGTTCGTCGGCAGCTCGCCCTTCAGCTTCGCGTACGCGCCGAGCTTGGCGAGGTCGGCCTTGGGCGCGGAGCACACGGTGTTCTTGAGCGCGTGCTCCGCGAACACGTAGTAGTCGCCCGCGACGCCGCCTTCCCATTTCATGTTGGGGGGCAGGTCCTTGCCGTTCGGGAGCTCGGAGGCGACCCAGGAGCCGAACATCACGACCTTGTCGGCGCCGAGGACCTTCCCCGGGCGCACCACGCCGGTGTCGGTCGGGTAGTCGACGTCGATCGCCTTGCCGTCGTACTGGTCGTAGTCGGCGATGACCTTCACGGGCGCGTGGGGCGGCGTGTAGATCTTGTTGGCCACGTAGACCTTGCGCATGTTGACGCCGATCGCGTGCGCGAGCTCGACCACGTGCTCGCCCATCATGCGGTTACACCCGCCCGACACCGCGCCCCGCTTCAGGACCCACACGTTGAGGTCGGCCGCGCTGACCGCCGAGGTCGACGTGATGGGCCCGTGGACGGCGATGCCACCATTGTACGAGATGAACGGGAAGCCGCCCCACGGCACGAAGTGCTCGCCCTCGCTCGCCGTCCACGCCGAGCCGTCCGGGCGGTAGGGCTTCGCGAGCTGGAACGCGTAGGTGCCCGGGCGCGAGTTGCTCTTGCCGGGGCGCGCCGTGGCGATCGGGTACACGAGGTCGATGCGGGTGCGGCCGCCCTCGGCCTTGGTCTTCGCGTGCGGCAGCGCCGGCACCGAGGCGCCCTGGGGCAGGAGGCCGGTGAGGCGCGCGGTGTTGCCCTTCAGCGACACGGTGAGCTGCGACTGCTCGAGGGTGGGCACGGCGCCGTTGTAGAACCAGTGCTCGTCGGCCTTCGCGACGAGCTCGTCCTCCGAGTCCGCCGCGACGACGGGCTCTTCCTCGCCGGTCTCGGCGGCGCAGCCGGCGGCGAGCGGGGCAAAGAGGCAGGCGACCAGGGCGAGCGGGGCGAAGCGAGAGACCTTCATGGCGGCCCCCTAAGCACGGAGCGTGCCTGCCACGTTCGGCCACGTTTGCCTACATCTACGCCTGTTTCATACCTTCACTCCACCCGCGCTGGATCCTTTCGGATCCAGCATGGACAAACCACCGCCCCAGCCGAAGGCTCAGAACTCGGCCGGATCGGTGTACGTGCCGAACGCCTCGCGCAGCACATCGCAGACCTCTTGCTGCGTGGCGTAGAGCTTCGCCGCCGCGATGATCGGGGGCATGAGGTTCGCGCCCGAGCGCGCCGCCTCGCCGACCGCCGCCAAGGCCGCGGTGACCGCCGCCGCGTCGCGCCCGGACTTCACGGCGGCGAGGTTTCGCACCTGGAGCTTCTGCACCTCTTCGTCGATGCGCAGCAGCGGGATGCCGCCGCTCGTCGCCTCGTCGCTGACGTACTTGTTCACGCCGACCATCACCCGCTCGCCGGTCTCGAGCTGGCGCTGGAAGTGGTAGGCGCTCGCCGCGATCTCGCGCTGCGGGTAGCCCTTCTCGATGGCGCACACCATGCCGCCCATCGCGTCGATGCGCTTGATGGTGGCCAGCGCCTCCTCCTCGAGCTTGGTCGTGAGCTCCTCGATGAACCACGCGCCGCCGAGCGGGTCGATCGTGTTCGCCACGCCGCTCTCTTCGGCGACGATCTGCTGCGTGCGCAGGGCGATCATCACCGAGTCCTCGGTGGGGAGCGCGTAGGTCTCGTCCAGGCTGTTCGTGTGGAGCGACTGCGTGCCGCCGAGGACGGCCGCGAGCGCCTGGAGCGCGACGCGCACCACGTTGTTGTACGGCTGCTGCGCGGTGAGCGACACGCCGGCCGTCTGCGCGTGCGTCCGGAGCTTCATGCTCTCGGCCTTCTTCGCGCCGAAGCGCTCCTTCATGAGCCGCGCCCAGAGCCGCCGCGCGGCGCGGAACTTGGCGATCTCCTCGAAGAAGTCGTTGTGCACGTCGAAGAAGAACGAGAGGCGCGGCGCGAAGTCGTCCACGTCCATGCCGCGCGCCACGCAGCTCTCCACGTAGGCGACCCCGTCGGCCAGGGTGAAGGCGAGCTCCTGGGCCGCCGTCGCGCCTGCCTCGCGGATGTGGTAGCCGCTGATGGACACGGTGTTCCAGCGCGGCACCTCCTTCGAGCAGAACTCGATCATGTCGGTGACGATGCGCATCGCCGGCCGCGGCGGCACGAGCCACGCGTGCTGCGCGATGAACTCCTTCAGGCAGTCGTTCTGCACCGTGCCGCCGATCGCCGTCCGCGGGATGCCGCGCTTGTCGGCGAGGGCGATGTAGAAGCACAGGAGCACGATCGCCGGACCGTTGATGGTCATGCTCGTGGTGACCTTGTCGAGCGGGATGCCGTCGAAGAGCACCTCCATGTCGCGCAGGGTGTCGACCGCCACGCCGCACATGCCCACCTCGCCCAGGGAGCGCGGCGAGTCGGAGTCGTAGCCCATCAGGGTGGGGAAATCGAAGGCCGTGGAGAGCCCCGTCTGCCCCTGGGCGAGCAGGAACTTGAAGCGCTCGTTGGTCTGCTCGGGCGTGCCGAAGCCCGCGAACATGCGCATGGTCCACAGGCGGCTGCGGTACATGGTCGGCTGCACGCCGCGCGTGAAGGGGTACTCGCCCGGCATGCCGAGGTCGCGCGTGTAGTCGAGCGGCACGTCCGCCGGGGTGCGCACGTCGGCGACCTCCGCGTCGCTCCAGGTGGTGAAGCGCGCCTTCCGCGGCGGCATCTTGGCCTCGCTCTTCGCGAGCACCGTGGCCCGCCACGCGAGCGTGGCTTGGCGCAACACCGCGAGATCGCCGGGGATATCGCCAGGAACGTCGCCCCCCAGGTCGGCCTGGGCGTGAACGTTGGGGAGCTTCGCGGCCTCGTCGTGCGAGCCGCGCGTGGAGGCAGAGCCGTCTTGCGCCATGGCGACACCATAGCGCCGGCGGGCGCGCGGGTCACTGCGTCGTCTGCGCCTTCGCGCTGGCCGCTACTCCTTGGCGGGCGCGGGCTCGACCGGGGCGTCGTCGGCCGTCTTGCCGCGGTTCTTCCACCACTCGATGACCATCGGCAGGACCGAGAGCACCACGATGCCGATCACCACGAGCTCGAAGTTCTTCTTCACGACCTCGAGCTGCCCGAAGAGCACGCCCGAGCCCATCATCAGCACGACCCAGGCGACCGCGCCCACGACATTGTAGAGGATGAACTTCGAGTAGTTCATCGCGCCCGCCCCCGCCACGAACGGCGCGAAGGTGCGCACGATGGGGACGAAGCGGCAGAGGATGATGGTCTTTGCCCCGTATTTCTCGAAGAACTTGTGGGTCTTGTCGAGGTGCTTCTTGTTGAAGATCTTCGACTTCTCGCCCTTCATGACCCGGGGGCCGATCGCCTTGCCCACATGGTAGTTCACCGTGTCGCCGACGACGGCGGCGACGATGAGGATGAGCCCGAGCAGCCCGACGTTGAGGCCCGAGTTGGGCAGGGACGCCACCGCGCCGGACGCGAACAGCAGCGAGTCGCCAGGCAGGAACGGGAGCACCACGAGGCCCGTCTCGCAGAAGACCACCGCCGCGAGGATGGCGTAGGTGGTCGTGCCGTAGGTCTGGGTGATCTCGCCGAGGAACTTGTCGAGGTGGCGGACCTTGTCGACGACTTCTTTGATGTCCATGGAGGTGCTCGCTTGTGCTGAGTCGCTCGCCGAGCGCCGCTCAGGAAGGCTCGCCAATAGGCTGGCGCGGCGTGGCGCGCAAGCTCTGCTCGCGCGAGACCGAGGAAAGTGGGCCCGGGCGGAGGCCGCGGGGCGCGCGCCTACCTGGAGTCGGTCGACTTGTTGGGCGGCGGCGGCTCGTCGCCGTCCGGCACCGCGGTCTCGCGCGTCACGAAGTCGTCGAGCGACGGCGGAGCGCGGCTGATGATGCCCGGCGAGGTTGGCTCGTCGCCTTCGCCGTCCGGCTGGAGCGGCTGCTCCATGGGGCTCGGCGCGGGCACGAGGGCGGCGCGCGCCTCGACGACCGTGGGCTCGTCGAGGTCGTCGGCGTGCGCGTGCGCGGCGGTCGCGGGCTCCGCCGCGGCGCCGCTCGGGTCCTCGATCTTCACGACCACCGCCGTGACGTTGTCCTCGCCGCCGTGCTCGTTCGCCTTCGCGATGAGGGCCGTACAGAGGGAGGTGAGGTCGGCCGCCTCTCTCACGAGGAGCAGGATCTCGTCGTCTTCGACCATGCCCGACAGGCCGTCGGAGCAGAGCACGTAGACGTCGCCTGGCTTCGGGTCGTCGTGCTGGAGATCGACCACGACCTGGTCGTGCATGCCCAGCGCCCGCGTGATGACGTTCTTGGGGAGCTCGCTGCGCTGCTCGGGGGTGAGGTCGGGCATGGCGAGCAGGTAGTCGTTGATGAGGGAGTGGTCTCGCGTGAGCAGCTGGATGGCGCCCGAGCGAACGCGGTAGCAGCGCGAGTCGCCCACGTGCCCGATGTACATGCGCTTCTTGCGCGGGCTGAACATCGCCCCCACCACCGTGGTGCCCATTCCGTGGCACTCGCGCGACCGTGAGCTCCGCTCGAAGATCTGGCGGTTCGCCACGCGGATGCCCGTGAGCAGCCGGTTCTCTTCCTCCGAGAGGTTGGTGTCGAAGTGGAAGGGCCACGTGACGTCTTCGTTCGCGGTGGAGCGGAAGAAGTCGGAGATGGTGTCGGTCGCGAGCTTCGACGCGACGTCACCGGCCTTGTGGCCGCCCATGCCGTCGGCGACGACGAAGAGGTCGTGCTCGGTCAGGACGATGAAGGAGTCTTCGTTGTGCTCGCGCTGGAGCCCAACGTCGCTCAGCCCTGCCGCGACGGCGCGCAAGGCGGATAGCTCTCTCGGCTGCATCACGCGTGCCTCTCGGGCGCCTGGCGTTCGCCCGCGCGAGCGCGAGACGTCGAGGCTGCGGGGCTTCGGACGGTCATTGCCACCAGGCTTTCACCGACCCTTGGAGGTGTCAAGGTCACTTGCGCTGCTCACTTGCTCTGTTCGCGCCACGGGCGACGGCGCCGACATGGGGCGCGAGAGGAGGGCCGCCGGGGCGTGCCCGGGGGGAAAAAGAAACTCATACCTCCATGATATCTTTCTCTTTTGTGGCGACGAGCTGCTCGACGATTTTCGTGGCCTCGGCGACGAGCTCTTCGACCTTCTTCTTGCCTCGCTCCACGTCGTCTTCGCTGGCCTCGCCGGCCTTGTCCATCTCGTTGAGGAGGTCGACGGCCTCGTGGCGGGCCTTGCGAACGCTGACCTTGCACTCTTCGCCGTACTTCTTGGCGATCTTTACGAACTCGCGGCGGCGCTCCTCCGTGAGCGGGGGAAGCGGCACGCGGATGAGGTCGCCGTCGGTCTGGGGGTTCAGGCCGAGGTCGGTCTCGCGGATGGCCTTCTCCACGGCCTTCACGGCCGAGCGGTCCCACGGCTTGACGGTGAGGAGCCGCGGCTCGGGGATGGCGATGTTGGCCATCTGCGAGAGGGGCGTCGAGGAGCCGTAGTAGTCGACCCGCACGCCGTCCAGGAGGTTCGCGCTGGCGCGGCCCGCGCGGAGCTTGGCGAGGTCGCGGCGGAGCGCGTCGTGGGCCTTGGCGCTCGCAGAGGAGAGTTCTTTGTGGACGTCGTCGATCATCGGGACCTTCCGGGGGCGCGGGGCGCGCCTTTCGCCATTTCGGGCGGCACTGTAGCCCAGGGCCATCGATTCGGGAACCGGCAGTGAGGCCCGAAGGGGCGAACCTCGAAGTGAGGCCCGAAGGGGCGAACGTAGGTCGATGGCGGCGCCGAGCCGAAGGCGCGGTGGCGCCATGAACGCAGGTCGATGGCGGCGCCGAGCCGCAGGCGAGGGGACGCGCCATGAACCGGCAGTGAGGCCCGAAGGGGCGAACCTCGAAGTGAGGCCCGAAGGGGCGAACGTAGGTCGATGGCGGCGCCGAGCCGAAGGCGCGGTGGCGCCATGAACGCAGGTCGATGGCGGCGCCGAGCCGCAGGCGAGGGGACGCGCCATGAACATGCAAGCGAGCCGCAGGCGAGCGGCGTGCCTATGCCACGCGAACCGGTCCCGATCGCGCTGGAGCGGCAGGCTTGGAGCCCGCGCCCCCGGACCACGCCGGCCGGGACGATTGAAGTCGGGCGGCCGACCCACTAGGACAGAGCCATGCGCGGCCCCGGCGATCGTGTGCGAAACCTCTGCCTCGCCGCCACCGCGGCCCTCGCGCTCGCGACGCCCTGGGTCGCCGGGTGCAGCTCGTGCGGAAAGCCCGACGGCCCGCCGCCAGGCGAGGCCCCCGCGGCGCTGGAGGAGAAAGTCGCGGCGCCGGACGACCTCCTCGCGGACGGCGTCGCGCTCACCCCGAACGCCACCTGGGGGCGCCTCCAGCGCGGCGTCGGCGGCGCGCTCGGCCTCATGCCGCAGACCGCGGGCGCCGTGATGTGCTCGCTCGCCGGGGTCGACCTGGCGATGGGGCCCGAGGTCGACGGCACCTCGCCGGTGTACTTCGCGTTCGCGGGCGACGTCGAGGCGCCCTCGTGGATCGTCGTCGCCAAGCTCGTGGAGCTCCGCAAGGCGCGCGGCGTCCTGCTGGAGTCGGAGACTGCAAAGTACACGGGTCGGGACGAGGGCTCGCTGACCGTCCTCACGCCCAAGGGAGGCGGCGCAGGCGTCGGCGGAGGCGTGGGCGTGGGCGTGACGCGCTCGGGGTACCTCGTCGTGGCGAAGGACGCCGCGACCCTGACGCGGCTCGGGCCGTACGCGACCCGCAACCTGCCGCGCGAGGCGCCGCCGAAGGCGCCGGTCCATGTCGAGGTGCGACCGAAGGCCCTCGCCGGGCGGCTCCGCCCGCTGCTCGAGCGGCGCTGGCAGGCCACGATGGCCGAGCTGCTCGACTCGGACGCCAAGCAGCGCTCGGCCCACGGCGGCCGCGCCCCCGACTTCGCGGAGCCGAGGGCCATCGTGGCGGTCGCCGACGGCCTGGTGCAGCGCCGGCTCGGCGCGATCGGCGCGATCGAGAAGCTCAGCGTCGACCTCGACGCGACCGACGAAGACCTCCACATCGCGGCCGAGCTCGAGGGCGCCCGCGACGCGGGCGACGGTGGCCTCACGCCCATGACCGTCGGCGCTACGACCCCGCTCCTCGACGCCCCGAAAGACTCCATCGCCGCGCTGCTCACCCGCAGCGCCCCGGAGGAGCGCGCGGCCGACGCGAAGGACATCGAGGTGGCGCTGCTCACGACGCTCGGCCCGCGCCTGCCCGAGGCGGAGGCCACCAAGCTGCGCGCGGCCATCGGCGGCTTCGCGCGGGGTCGGGGCGACGCGCTCACGCTCGTCGCGCTCGGCGGCGAGCGCAAGGCGAAGGGGCTCGTGCTCCGCACTCCGGTGGGCGCAAAAGACTCGGAGATCGCGCGCCGCTCGGTGTCCGACGCGGCCGATCTCCTCCGCGCGCCGGCCTTCAAGGACCCGCTCCGCCTGAAGAAGGTGCAGCGCACCACGGGCGAGGCGAAGGGCGTCGGTAAATGCGACGTGCTCGAGGTGCTCATCGAGGGGAAGGGCAAGCTCCCCGACACGAAGCTCGGGCTCGCGTGGGAGGCCGAGGGCGGCGTGCTGTGCGCCGCCCTCGGCGACGATCCGCTCGAGCTCGTCACGCGGGCCTCACGCCCGGAGCAGAAGCTCTCGGACGAGAAGACCCTGGCCGCCTACGTGGAGGCCCTCGGGAAGGAGGCGAGCTTCGTGCTCCTCGGGCAGCCTTTCCTCGTCGACCAGAGCAAGCCCGTGCCCACCGCGCCGGCCGTGCTCGCGTGGGGCTCGCGTGGCGAGGCGCCTGTCCCCAAGCGGTGGGTGCGCGTCGACGTGTCCGATCGTGTGTTGCGCGAGCTGATGAAGAAGCAGCTCGGCTTCTGACCGCGTAGGCTGGCGCTCGGATGGACCTCTCCTACCTCGCCATACCCCTGTTCCAGCGCGCGCTGCTCGCGGGCTCCTTGCTCGCGGCGCTGCTCGCGGTGCTCGGGGTCCTCGTCACGGCGCGCGGGCTCGCCACGCTCGGTGACGGGCTCTCCCACGCGGCGTTCGGCGGCATCGCGCTCGGGATGTTCCTCGGGGTCTCGGCGCCGCTGGTGGTGGCCATCCCGTTCACGGCGCTCGCCGCGATCGCGATCGGCGCGCTGCGCCGCAAGGGTGGGCTCCGCTCGGACGTCGCGATGGCGATCCTCTTCGCCGTGTGTTTCGCGTTTGGGGTGATCTTGCTGCGGAAAGCGAAGCGCACCGAGGCCACCTTCGACCCCGAGCAGCTCCTCTTCGGCAACATCCTGCTCGTGGGGTCGGACGACCTCGCGATCGTGATCGTCATCGCGGCGGTGACCGCCACGTTCTTTCTCTTCGCGTGGACGCGGGTCGCCTACGCCACCTTCGACGAGGAGCTCGCGCGCCTCTCGGGCATCGAGGTGGGCTGGCTGGAGAGCGCGCTGCTCGCGCTGCTCGCGGCGGTGGTCGTCGCGGCCATCCGCCTCGCCGGGGTGGTGCTCGTGAGCGCCTTCCTCGTCATCCCGGCCGCCGCCGGCCGCGCCTTGGGGAAGGGGCTCGGGGGCGTGGTGGGCTACGCGATGCTCACGGGCGTGCTCGGGGTGTTCGCCGGCTTCGTAGCAGGCCACGCCTTCTCCTGGCCCGAGGGCGCCGCCATCGTGATCATGCTCGCGGCGCTGTTCTTGGCCTCCCTCGGGGTTCAGCGCCTCCGCGCGCGCTGAGCGCGGGCGGTTCAGTCGCCGGGGAGCGTCGGCGTGCCCTCGGGCGGCGCGCCGACCAGCGTCGGAGCCGGGCCGTTCCCACGCCAGTAGGTCGCCACGAGCACCGGGTACTCGCAGTAAGCCCAGACCTCGACGCCGCCGCCCGAGCGGGCCGCGCGCCGGGTGGTCGTGCAGCGGGCGAGCCCCCCGACGTCGCCGGCGGGCCAGGCCTCGCCGTCCTTCAGCGCCTCGCACATGACGTCGCAGGAGGGGAGGGCCGCGAGCGCCACCCGCGGCGCGGCCGCGTTCGCGACGTTGCGGCAGACGAGCGCGCCATCGGGGCCCGCGTCGACCGTGGCGGTCCCCGCGTCGTACTCGGCGCCCGCGTCGCCCGCGCCAGGCGCGCTGCACACGGCGTACGGGAGGTAGAGAAAATAGGGGTCGCGCGCCTGCGCGAGCGGCGACGCCCCCGTGTTCAGGCTGCACGCGCAGGGCCCCGCGAGCGCGGCCGCGACGGCCACGGCGGGGGCGGCGAGCGCCGCGGCGCGCCGGGCGCGCGGGCGGATGGCTGCGGCGATGGCTGCGTAGGCGCGGCTCACGCGAGCCTCGCTTCGATGGCCGACGCGAAGGTGGGGAACCACGCGCGCTGCTCCTCCTGCGAGGGGAGCAGGCCCGCGCGCTGCGCCTCGTGTTCGCGCGGAGGCAGGTCGAGCCCGACGCGAGCCTCGAGATCGGCGACCGCGCGCCGGACGGCGCGGCCCACGACGGCCCGCTCCTCGGGCCTGAGGCGCGCGCGGAGCCAGTCGTGCACGCGCAGCGAAAGGGCCGCGTGCGAGGCCTCTTCGGCCGCGATGCGCGCGAAGCGCGCCCGCAGCTCCCGGTCCACCGCGTGGCTCGCGCCGAAGCCGACGAGCAGCGCGCCCCACCCCTCGCCCACACACCCCTCGACGGCGTTCTGCACCGCGAGCGAGAGCCGGGTGACCCCTGGGGCGTGAGGGCTCGCGTCGCGCACGGCGCGGCGCTGCGAGCGAGGCCGAGCCCCGAGCGCGCGAGCGTGCCGGCCCTCGTCGCGCGCCGCTCGACCGCAGGCCCGAAGGAGCCCGCGCGGGGCCCGGAGCGCCCCGAGGTCGCGCTTCAGCGCGACGAAGGCCGTCACGCTCGCGGCCTCGAGGTCGGCGCTCTGGCGGAGGAACGCCGCGAGCGTCACGCCGCGCTCTTCGGGCACGAAGCCGCGGGGAGGGCGGCCCTTCCCGAGGCCGATGACCTGGTCGTACGCGGGCCGCGTGATCGTGCAGGTCGTCTGCACGTCGCCCCGCTCGTCGAGCGCTGGAGGGGTGCACCCGTCGAGGGTGTCGGTGTCCGGGCTGAAGTCGTCGAGTCCCGCGCGGCAGGCCTCCTCGCACGACTTGAGCCCTAGCGGGAGGCACGCGCCACCGCCGCAGGACTCGGACGGCCACCGCACCTGCGTGGAGCGGGTCTCCGTGGTGGAGCTGTAGCACGCGGGGACCAGCGAGAGCAGCAGGAAGGCCGAGCCCCACGAGCCGGCCGTGAGGGCGCGCAGGAGCGCGCGACCGTGGGGGGCCATGAGAGGGCGCGGTCGGTCGGCGATGTACATCGGGCGCGCTCAAGCATGGCCTGTACCAGCGCGTCGCGCAGCGAAATACGGCGCCGGCGCTCGCGCGTGAACGTGTGATTACGGGTGCGCGCGAGCCCAAGCACGCGGAGGCTCGGGGATCACGTAGCCTCTTAGCCCGGAGGAGCGTCGATGAACCCACGAAGGAGAAGGGGAGCTGGTGTGCTTGGCGCGCTCGCGCTGTCTGCATGTGGAGGCCTCGTGGAAGAGACCCCCGACGGGGGCGCCTCCGGGAAGCCCGCCGTGGTCTCGGAGGCCGCGTGCAAGAAGGCGTGTCCCGCCGATCCCGAGCCGCCGCCGAGCGCCATCGAGGAGTGCAGGAGCGGGCGGGATCCGAGCGGCGCCGGGTGCGACGCGCACTACGTGGCCTCGCTGAACTGCGCTTCGGCCCTCATCGTCTGCAGAGACGGCAAGACGGATGCCAACGCCTCGACGACCGCGATCTTCGAGAGGTGCGCAGCGGACCTCTTCGGCTACCAGACCTGCCTCTTGAAGGGGCTCGACGGGGGCCTCGGGATCCCGGACGCGCGCCGCTGACGCGCGCCGGGTTCGGCGCGCGTCGCGGTGGCCGTCGACCTCAGGGAGTGGCGGTGACGGTGGCGATCTCCTGGTTCTGAGACCCGCCGATCGACCGGGTGGCGACGAGCGTGTCGCACTTGTCGGCGACGCCCACGAGCCAAGCGGGAATGGCCGATCTCGTCAGGTCCGTCGTGAACTCGTCCCCCGTGTTCGCTCGCGTGAACACCCGTGTGGTGAACGCGTCGAACACGAACGCGGTCAGGCCGTCGTACGACAGCGCGGAAATCGACGAATACCGGGCGAAATTGGAGAGGTCCCCCTCGAGGCGCTTCGCCTGAGGGAACGGCGACAGGACGTCCGCGCGGCGCGACTGGTAGGTGCCCGCGACGCCCGGGTTCGTCGAGTTGCGAGAGAACGCCAACGTTAGCCCGTCGCCCGACAAGACTGGACTCGTGATGGTGCTGTCGTTGGGCGGCGGAAGCAGGGGGTTCAGGGTCGCGAACGGGCCGCCCGTCGGCGCGAACGTGACCGCCCCGGTGCTAAGGTTCGCGTCGCCATACAGCAGGACGTTCTTCGAGCTCACGAAGACGACGTGGCGTCCGTCGCTCGTGAGGTGACCGCCGCGACTCCCGTCGACCTCGGTCAGGTTCGCCGCCGGAATCTCGGCCACGGCGTATCCCCCCGCCGTCTTCTTCGCGAACGCGTAGCCGGCTGCCGTGCGGCTCGGGGAGAAAAACATGAACGACCCGTCGTTGGCGAGGCCATAGCTGCCCTCGCCTTGGCCCGCGACGCTCACGACGCTGGGAGAGGCTGCGGGGCCCGGCGCGATGTCGGCGCCCAGCGTGAACCTCACGCCGCACACCGGCTCGCACCGTCCGTTGGCGCCGAGCCTGGAGTGCGGACACGGGTTCGCCGCGTCGGCTGCGTCGACGGGCGGCGCCGCGTCGACGGGCGGCGCCGCGTCGACGGGCGGCGCGTTCGTGTCGGCGCCGGCCTCGAGGCCGGGCGCCGTCGCGTCGAGCGGCGGCGCGGCGTCGGCGCCGACGACCGGATCGGAGCCGACGCAGGCGGCGAACGAGGTCAACGAGGCGATGAAAATAAACGTAGGCACCACGGATCGCTTCAAGACGTACCTCCCGAGACCTGGCCACTCACGCGATGGACGAGAGAATAGCACCGTTCAACGACGACGGCGGAGCGCTCAACTTGGCGGCCGACGGGGATCGCGTCGCGGCCCGCCGCGCACCCCACGCGGCCCTTTGCGGCTCCCCTCCCGTCGTGGTTAGTTTGTCGCGTGGAAGCCCCTCTTCGGCCCGGAGACCTCGTTGACGGCGTCTACGTCGTCGAGCGACTGCTCGGGCAGGGCGGGATGGGGGCCGTCTTCGTGGCGCGGGAGCCCGAGCTCGATCGGCGCGTGGCCGTGAAGGTGCTGCTCGGCGAGGGGCGGGGCGGCGAGGCCGCTGCGCGCTTCGAGCGCGAGGCGAGGGCGGTCGCCGCGCTCCAGAGCGACCACGTGGCGCGCGTGTTCCGCGTCGGCTGCCTCGCGAGCGGCGCGCCCTACATGGCCATGGAGCTGCTCGAAGGCGAGGACCTCGCGGCGGCCCTCGCGCGGCGAGGTCCGCTCCCGAGCGGCGAGGTGATCGCCCTCATGCTGCAAGCCTGCGAGGGCCTCGCCGAGGCGCACGAGCGGGGCATCGTGCACCGCGATCTGAAGCCCGCCAACCTCTTCCTCGCCCGTCGACCCACCGGGGCCACCGCGCTGAAGATCCTCGATTTCGGCATCGCGAAGGCCACGACGCCGACCCCGCTCACCGCCACGCGCGCGTTCCTCGGCACGCCGCTGTACATGTCCCCCGAGCAGATCAACGACGTGCGCTCGGTCGACGCGCGCACGGACGTGTGGGCCCTTGGGGTGGTGATGGTCCAGCTGCTCACGGGCGAGCTGCCGTTCCTCGCCACGTCCCTGCCGGATCTGAGCGAGCTCATCTTGCACGGTCGCCCGCGGCCCCCCTCCGCGTCGTGCCCCGGCCTCTCTCCCGCGCTCGAGGCGGTCGTGCTGCGGTGCCTCGAGAAGGACCCCGCGGCCCGCTACGCCGGCGCGAGCGAGCTCGCGGCGGCGCTGGCGATGACGGCGTACTCGCCCGCTCCCCGGCCTGCGCCGGCGGCCCCGGAGGTGCGCGACGCGACGTCGCTCGCGTTCGGCGCCACGCTGCCGCTCGCCCCCGCGGACGGGCCTGCGCGGGCTCCTGTCCCGAACGCCGCGGTCGCCGCGGTCGCCGCGAGCGCGGTGCCCGTGCCGGCCGACGAGCCGCACGTCTGGCCGGGGGAGCGCGACGAGCCCCGCGCGCGGCCCCTTCGGGGCCCCCTCTCGCTCGCCGCGGGCGCAGCGCTCCTCGCGGGGCTCGCGGGGTTCGCGGCACGCCACGTGGCGCGCGGGCCTGGGGCGGGGGAGCCGCCTGCGCTCGAAGCCCCCGGGGTCGCTTCGGCCGCCGTGGCCGCCCCTTCGGCCCCCCCGCGCTCGGGCGAGGCGCCGCCCGCCGTGAGCGCGCCCGCCAGCGAGCGACCCGCGCCTGGTGCGCCCGTCGTCCCCGCCGCCGCCGCCGCCGCCGCCGCGAGCGCGCGACCCTCGTCAGCGCGCGTCCCAGGCGCTGGGAAGCCGGCCTCCGTGCCTCTTCCGCCTCCTCCGCCAGCCGCGCCTGCGCCCGCGCCTGCGCCCGCGCCTGCGCCTGCGCCCGCGGGGCCGGGTAGCCTCATGCCTGCCACGAGGAACTGAAATGCCGAGACGTTCTCCTCAGCTGGCCCTCGTGATCTCCCTCGGGCTCTGCGCAGGTGTCGCGCGCGCGCAGACGACGGCCGCGGCCGAGTCGCTCTTTCAGCGGGGACACGACCTGTTCGAGGCCAAGCGCTACGCCGAGGCTTGCCCGCTGTTCGCCGAGAGCTTCCGCCTCGACCCCGTCAGCGGCGCGCAGCTCGCGCTGGCCTCGTGCCACGAGGCGGAGGGCAAGCTCGCGAGCGCGTGGTCGGAGTACCTCGAGGTCTCCGCGCGGGCCACGCGCGAGGGGCGCGCCGATCGCGCGGCCGCCGCGAAGGAGCGCGCCGAGGCGCTCGAGCCCCGGCTCGCGCGGCTCGTGGTGTCGGTGGGGCCGGACGTGAAGGCGACGCCGGGCGTGGTCGTGCGCCGCGACGGCGTGGTCGTCACCGCCGGCTACGGCGTCGAGATCCCTGTCGATCCGGGCGAGCACTCGGTGGAGGTGACCGCGCCCGGTCGCGCGCCCTTCGCGTCGCGCGTGTCGCTCCGCGAGGGCGAGACGCGCCTCGTCGCGGTGCCCGCGCTCGCCGCGCTGGCCAGCCAACCGGCCGCGCCGCGTCAGCTGGCCCCCGACCGCCCAACAGAGGGCCCCGCCGAGCCGGCGCAGACCTCGCCGCTCCGCACGGTCGCCTTCGTCGCCGCGGCCGCCGGGGTGGTGACCGCGGGGGTGGGTGGCTACTTCGGTGTCCGAGCCATTTCCAAGAACCGCGAGTCCCTCGACTCGGGCGGCTGTCGTGGGAACGTGTGCAACGCCGCGGGCAAGGCCCTCCGCGAAGACGCGCTCGCCGCGGGGAACGTGTCCACCGTGCTCTTCGTCGTCGGCGGGGTCCTCGCGGCGGGCGGCCTGACGCTGCTCTTCACGAACGGCTCGTCCCGCGGCGGAAGGCCGAGCGCCTCGCTCGCGCCCGCCTGCTCGCCGGACGGCGCAGGCGCGTCGCTCCAGGGGAGCTTCTAGCCATGGTCCGAGCCCGGAGCCACGTGATCGCTCTGCTGGTGCTGCTGCCTGGGCTCGCCTGCAACCAGATCGTCGGCATCGAGGCGCCGGTCGACGAGGCGCCGCCGGTCGCGCTGGCCACGGGGCCGGCTGCGTTCGTGGGCCGCTGGCGATCGGACGCGCCTCCCCCGCGCGACCACCTGACCCAGTGCCGCGCCAGCGCCGACTTCGCGTTCAACGGCACGTACACCTTCGATCTGGTCGATCTCGGCAACGGCCAGGTGAAGGGCACGAACGCCGACTCCCCGGCGTGCCAGATCACCCTGAGCACGAGCGGCGCGGTGGGCACCCTCGTGGCGCCGTCGTCGTGCACGTTCTCGGCTTCGCTCACGATCACCTACAACGCCGCCACGTTCACGCTCAGCGCGGCGGGTGTGGGCGTCCTAGAGCTCGGGGGTGACGCGAGGGTGCCGGACGACGCGTGCAAGTACGACGGCAGGTTCACCCTCCGTCGCCTCGCGAGCCCTTGAGGCGCCCACGGGGAGTGTGCCCCTTCGGTGGCACATTCCCACGGAACGCCGGCCTGAAGGCCGGCGCACGGAGCGCCCCGAGGGAGACCCGCTCAAAGCCCGCCGGGCGGGCTCCCCTCGCCGTCGCGCGGGCGCGCGGCCAGTGCTCGGCCGCGGGCCCACGCGAAGAGGCCCCGTCTCGCTCGAGACAGGGGGGGCCGCCGGTGTGCAAGTCGCTGTGCGAGGCGTGCGAGCCCGAGTTGGGGCGCGGGGAGGATCGGCGGTGAGCACGGGCCCCGACTTTCTCAACGGGGCGAAGCTGAGCGAGATCTACTGGCTGGAAGAGCGATCCGGCTTCACGACGATCACCAGAGGATCAGACAGCGAGCAACTGCGCGCCCTAGCGGAAAGAGGGCGACCTTCCTGGGCAACTGTGGAAGCAGGGCCTGTTCACCGGAGTACACCCCAGATGACGGCGGAGGTCGTGTTCATGCTTGAAGAGCGCTCGATCGAATAGCGCGCACGCGCGACGCCCCACGCTGCGTGGGCACCCCGCACCCCGAGCCCTCCCCGCGCAGGTCGAGAAGGAGGCTCGCGGGATCGGTTCGTCGCTCATCACACGTCCTCCGTCGGTGCGCCCTCCGTGAACCGCGCTGCCAGCTCCCCGAGCGCGCCCAGGGGGAGCGCCCCGCCGACGAGCGCGCGCAGCTGCGCGGCCTCTTCGGGCGAGAGCGGCGCGTCCGGAATGAGGAGGGAGCGCGGGCCGAGCGCGCGCGGCGTGGTCGACTCCACGCCGAGGTCGCGCCACGCGCGGCTCCAGCTGTCGCCGAGGCTCTTCAAGACGGCCCTCGCGATCTCGGCGCGGGCGGCGGGGCGCGACACCGAGCCGCGGAGCGCGACCGGCACGTCGACGCGGCCTAGGAGGGCGGCGGGGAGCGCGTAGAGGGCTCGCTGCGAGAGCCACGCGCGGTCCACCACCAGCGCGAGCTCCGCCCGGAGCTGGCCTTCGGCGCGGGCCTCCCCGCGAGCGCTCGCGCGGAGGCCCGGGACGCTCGCGCGGAGCGAGCGCACGCAGAGCGCGCCGCCCTCGAGCACGGCGTGCGCCTCGAGTGGGCCGTCGCCCTCCGTGGGCACCGGGGGCAGCCCCACGCGGTCGAGGCTCGCCGTGGCTCGCGTGAGGAAGGCGTAGCGCGGCGCCTCGACCCTCCCGCGGAGCTCGCCTCGCGCGTGCGCGAGTCCGGCGCCGGTGAGCGCGATCCACCCGTGCGCGAACGCGCGTCCATCGAGCGGGGCGCCCTCGGGGAAGAGCTCGCCTCGCCCGAGGCGAACGTCGTGGCAGACCATGTGCACGCGCGCCTGCGGAGCCTCACCCCCGAAGGTCGCGACGCCTGCGGCCCGAACCACACCGCGCCCGACGCGCGCGTCGAGCTCGTCGAAGGCGAGCCATGTGGGCGCGAGGTGTGCCCGCACCGACATCGGTCCCAAGGTCAGCGCGCGGCCCTGGTAGGTGAGCGTGGCCGAGGAGAGCGCGCACGTGCCCGCGGTGGAAGCGCTGTCGCGCGCGGTCGTGGAGCCGAGGAGCGCGAGATCGAGCATCAGCGGCTCGCCCGAGAGCGTGAGGCCAGGAGCCCATCCCGCGCGATCGAGGAGCGCGGTCGCGTGCGCGAGCGCGACGTGGCCGAGCACGCGCGAGGCGCGGTGCAGCCCGCTGTGCTGGTCGAGGTGCACGACGACGCGGGTGCCCTCGCCCTCGAGCGTGAGCTCGGCCAAGAGCGCGTCGGGCGCCGGCCGGGCCTCCAGCGTGATCGAGAGGCCCCGTGGGACGACGATCGCGCCGGGCGGCGAGGGCTCGCCCGAGACCACGAGCGGGGGCATCCCGGGGTCCATCGCGGCGAGGCGCGGCAAGAGCTGCGCGCGGGCCTCCCGCACGTGGAGCGAGAGGACGCCGTCCGCGTGGCGCGCGAACGACAGGGCGCCGCCGTCGAGGGACGCCTCGAGGCGCACATCCGGGGCGCGGACGGGGCCGTCGAGTACGAGCCGCGGACGGTCGAGCGGGAAGGAGGCGCCGTCGAGATCGACCGTGATCGCGGCTGCGTCGAGCTCGGCGTGGAGGCGGCCCGCGTCGAGCGTGACGACCCCCGAGACCGGCGCGCCGTGGAGCGCCGTACGGCTCGTGCGCACCCCCGCGTTCGCGAGATCGAGCGCCAGCTGGATCGCGAGCTGGATTGTCGCCGGCGCGAGCTCACGCACCGTCGCGTGGATAGCGGCCCCGAGCTCGGCCTCGAGGTTGACGCGGCCCCCGCCGTTGGGCTCGAGCTCCGCGCGGAGGTCCACGCGCCCGCCGTGGACGCGCGCCTCGCACCGCGCGCGCTCGAGGCGGAGGTGGGGGAGAAAGCGCCGCTGATGGGGGGCCCGCAGCGCGGCGCCTACGGCGGTGAGGGTGAGCCGCCCGTCCGGGAGCGCGCCGTGGCCGATGCGCCCGTCGATGTCGAGCGCGACCTGCACCGCCAGCTCGCGCGGGTCGATCGGGAGTGAGGCGAGGGGCGCGAGCGGGAGATCGCTGAGCGCGAGGCGACCCGACAGCCCACCCGCGACGCGCGGCGCTGCGCCGAGGCCCAGCGCGAGCCACCCCCGGAGATCGGTGCGCGCGCCCGACAGGCGGAGCTCGCCAAGGGTCACCTCGATCGCGCTCGCCTTCACGGCGGTCGAGAGCGAGAGGCCCGCGCCCTCGAGGAACGCGTGGCCGTCGACCCAGCGCTCGGTCCGCCCGCTGGGGTGGAAGCGAAGGACCGCGCGGAGGGGCGCGAGCGGGGCGGGGGGGAGGACCTCGACGGTCGCGTCGATCGCCTCGAGGCACAGCTCGGGCTCGTCGCGCACGAGCCAGCCCTGGGGGCGGAGCCCGAAGATCACGCGCCGCGCCACGACCCGCACTTCGCCGCCTGGGGCCCTCTTCGAGAGCGTCACCTCGTCCAGCGTGGCGCGGGAGCCCTCGAGGGTGACCGGTCCGACCGTGACGTCGCAGGGGAGCTCGCGCAGCGCGCGGAGCACCGCCTCGCGCAGCCGGTGCGCGAGCGGCTCGGAGAGCGGCGCGAAGAGGTCCCGGAGCGGCGCCATGGACGAAGCGTACGTGCGACCCGGCCGCTCGTCTCGGGGGGTGTGGCCGCGGTGCATGCGTCCGGGCACCAAGCTCCGCCGCGCGCACGGCGCGAGCGCGGGCCGCGCGCAAGAGAGTTGGTCTGCCGGGGCGTCCCGCGCTACGCTGCTGGACCGGCCTACGGGTCGCGGCGTCCACGCCGCGCCGGGCCACAGGAGCGGGCCCGGACCGAACGCACATGCGCAAAAACAAGCTTCATTCCAAGGGCGGCGCCGCCGGCGCCTCGCCGGCCGCGCGGGTCGCCACGTCTGCCGTCTTCGTGCTGGGTCTGGCCGGGTTGACCTCCTCGGCGGGCGCCGGGTGCGGGCGCTCGAGCCTCGAGGACGCCATCCTCGATGGAGGCGTCACGGCCGACGCGCGGGTCGACGGGGCGCCCGACGCCTCTCCCGACGCGGGCACCTGCGGTCCGAGCACCTGCCCCACCGGTTGCTGCGACGCGCGCGGGGTGTGCCGGGTGGGCACCGATGTGCAAGCCTGCGGAAACCTTGGTGGAAAGTGCGCCGATTGCGTCGCCACGGGCTTCGACACCTGCGACGCGACGCGCAAGGCGTGCGGCAAGAAGGTGGCCACGTGCGACGCCACGACCTGCGGCGCGGGCTGCTGCGTGACCACGGCGGGCGCCTCGGTGTGCCTCCCGGGCACCGACGCGCTCGCGTGCGGCACGGGGGCGGGCGCCTGCGTCGACTGCGGGTCGAAGGGGCAGGCGTGCGATCCCAAGCTCCGCGTGTGCGGCGGCACGACGTGCGACGCGACGAACTGCAACGGCTGCTGCGTCGGCGACAAGTGCCAGGTCGGCACCGACGGCACCGCCTGCGGCGCCAAGGGCCAGGCGTGTCAGAACTGCACGGCCCAGGGCACCACGTGCGGCCCGATCCCGGGCGGCGGCGGGCTCTGCGAGGGCATCGGCCGCTGCGGTCCGATGAACTGCGGCGGCTGCTGCGACGCGCGCGGCACCTGCACCGAGGGCATCGACAGCACCTCGTGCGGGCGAGGCGGCGAGGCGTGCAACGACTGCACGCCGCGCGGACAGGTCTGCGCGCCGCGCGAGCAGCCCAACGGGCGCACCTGCGTCACGCCCCCGGCCTGCGGTCCGGCGAACTGCGCCGGGTGCTGCATTGGCGACGCGTGCACGGCGGGCGACCAAGACACGGCGTGCGGCGCGAAGGGGGACCAGTGCCTCAACTGCGCCGGCACCGGCCAGACCTGCGGCGCCGGCGGCCTCTGCGGCGGCGCGCCCACCTGCGGCCCCGCGAACTGCGCCGGATGCTGCGACGGGAACACCTGCGTGCCGGGCACCGACGCGGCCACCTGCGGCGCGCGAGGCCAAGCGTGCCGTGACTGCGGCGCCGGCACCTGCAACCCCGGCGGCGTCTGCTCGGCGCCCGCGTGCTCGGCCGCCAACTGCCCCGGCTGCTGCCAGGGCGATAGGTGCCTCGCGGGTTTCACGAACCGAGCCTGCGGCTCTGCGGGCGCGGTCTGCGGCGACTGCGCGGCCACCGGCACCACCTGCAACACGGTCGCCGTGCCCCGCGTCTGCGGCGGCGCCGCCACCTGCCCCGCGCCGTACCCCGCGTGCCCCGCCGGTGTCTCGCAGCCCGTGCTCCGCCAGGGCGCCAGCGCGTGCTCCGCCGCCGCTCTGTCCGATGCCGCGGCCGCGTGCGCGGGTGGCCATGACACGCCGCCTTGCGTCGCTTACTACGCGTTCCTCGCGGCCACCGAGCCCGGCTGCGGGACCTGTATGGCGAACTTTCAGTCGCCGTTCTTCGATCCGAACCTCCCGTCGCTCGGCAAGGGCCTCGCGGCGTGTGTCTCGCCCTTCGTGAACGCCGGGTGTCTGCGCAACCTCGGCTGCGCCGCCGACTGCCTCGGCACCAGCTGCGGCGCGTGCCCCGCGGGCGCTGGCGACGCCTGCAAGACCAGCACGACCCGGCCCGGCGGACAGTGCGCGACCAGCTCCACCCAGGCGGCCCAGTGCGCGCTCCCGGCGCTGCTTGGTGGGGCGGCGGCCTTCTGCAACCCTGCGACCTACGGGCTCAACTACGGCCGGTGGCTGCAGGCGGTCGGCACCCGCTTCTGCGGCCCCTGAGCCCTCGGAAACGACAGTGGGCGCGAGCGGGGCGCGACGCGCGACGCGGGGCGCCCCGTCGGGCGCGACGCCGGCGCGTGTCCGGGCGCATCGCCCGGGGACGCCGCGAGTCAGCGGCTCGGTGTGAGGAGATCGGGCCACGCGGAGAAAGCGCGCTCGAGCGCTTCTCGGCCCTCGCGGGGGTCGCGCGCGGGCACACCCGGAGGTCGCGGCCCCGCATCGGGCTGGGGAGGGCCCCCGTCGGGCCGCGGAGGCGTGCCCGCGTCGCGCCCGGGCGTCCCGGGGAAGCCGGGCAGCCCGCCGCCGAGCTGTCCGAGCACCTCGCCGCAGTCCGGCCCGCACTTGCCGGTCACGCACTGAAAGATCGACAAGAGCTGGAGCGCGCCGGCGGGCGAGGTCTTCGCGCATCCGAGGATGCAGGCCGGGTCGAGCGAGGCGCCGCACGTCGCGAGGACACACTGGAACGCCTGCTGGCAGGTGGGGTTCGTGACGCACGCCAGAATGGGCTGACCGCACTCGGTGGCCAGGCAGAGGCCGCAGTCCACGATGGGAGGCAGATCGGGACCGATCCGGCCGTCCGCGCCGCCGTCCGACGGGAGGGGGACGGGGATCGGCGTCGGCGTCGTGCTCCCGTCACCCGTCGACGCGTCGGACGCGCTCCCGTAGGGCGTGTCGTCGAGCGGGCCGCGGCTCCCGCAGGCGGCCGCGGTGATCGCGGCGACGAGCGCGGGGAGCAGCGCGGGGAACAGCCGGTCGGCTGCGGCGTGGCGTGAGCGCTTTTTCATGGCGGGGGCACCCTAGCACTCGCGGGGCGTGCGCGCTCGGCGGCGCGCCGCGGCGTCAGAACGTCCCAGCGCACTGGAGGCTGAGACCCGCGGGCGCGCACGCGGCTCTGGGAGCGGTGGACGCCTTCGGGCTCGAAGCGAACACCACGAGGCCGAGCCCGCCGACCGCGAGGACTCCAGCGCCCACGAACGAGGCGACGCCCACCGTCCGCCAGGTCGCCTCGGCGTCGAGGATCGACTGGCACGCCGCGGGCTGGCCCGGCTTGTCCACGCCGGGGCAGTCGGTGCGGTCGTTGTAGCGGCCGGTCTGGACCTCGCGGATGAGGAACGACACGCCGCCGAAGACCGCCGCGCCGCCTGCCACGCCGAGCAGCGCCCAGCCGACGGTGCGAGGCACGTTGGTGGGGGTCGTGAGCACGAGCGGGGGAGGGGCCTCGCGGGGGCCGGTTCGCCCGGAGGCGGGCGGCGGAGGGGGCGGGAGCGGCGCCAGCGTGAAGGTCTCGCGCGCGAGGGCCTCGGTGGAGATCAGGACCGAGCGGGCGACGGGGTGGTAGCCAGGGGCCCGCACCTCGAGGCGACGCGGTCCTACTTCGATCCGCAGCGCGCTCGCCCGAGGCAGCGAGCTCGCCAGAGTCCCGTCGATGTACACCTCGGCGCCCGCGACGTTCGCGCGCACCTCGAGCGCACCCACGTGCTTCTGCACGACCGCGAGCGCGCCCTCGAGCGCCGCGCGGTTCTTCTCGATCCACGGATCGCCCTTCGCGGCGAGCGCCCCCCCGAGGTGCGCCTCGGCGAGCACCCACATGCCGAGCGCTTGCTCCGCGAGCGCGACCTGCGCCGTGGCCCGAGGGGTCTTCCCTTTGGCCTCGGCCTGCCGAAAGAGCTCGAGGGCCTGGTCGTCCTTGCCCTGCTCGCGGAGGGCGATCCCTTGGGAGATGAGCGTCTCGGCGTCGAGCTCGGCGGCGCGCGCCGTGCGGCCCACCGCGCCGAGCGTGCTGAGCGCGAGCACCACGAGCGCCAGGCGCGCCGCGCCCTGGAGGCGCCGCGCGAGCGTGCGCCGCGGGGGCGTGGGGGAAGAAGGAGGAGTCGCGGGCGGTCTCACGGGAGCGCAGCCTAGCAGCTGTCGGGGGCGGACCGGCGGCGTTCACATCGTCTCGACTCCCGCCGCGAACGGAATCGAAGGTCATCGAAGCCTGCGCTCGCGGCGTCGATAGTTGCCACGGCCCCGACCGATCCGCCGTACGCTAGGAGCGTGGAAAAACACGCTCATCGCGGCTCTTCGTGGGCGGGCGCTCGGGCGCTCGAGGTCCTCGCCCCGTGGGCGGCGCTCGCGCTCGCGGCCTTCGCCACGCCGGGCTGCGGCGGCCGCGTGGGCTTCGTGAACATGGAGCGCCCTGGGCTGTCGGGCACCGGCACGGTGGCGCCGACCGCCGCCGCCGTGGACCCCGACGAGGACGAGCCCGAGGGGGCCGAGCCCGAGCACCCGCTCGTGAGCACGAAGCAGGAGCGGGCCATGGTCCACGTCCACGCGGGCAACGTCGCGTGCGCCGGCGTGGTGCTCGGCCCGCGCCTCATCGGCACCACACGGCGCTGCTTCAAGCAGGAGGCGGGGGTGCACGCGCTCGATGCCGCCAAGAAGGACGACCAGGTGCGCGTCGAGATCGCGTCGGGCTCGCTGGCCTGGGCGCAGCGGAAGGCGTCGCACGTCGTCATCCCCGCGTGCAAGCGCCGCGACGTCGACCTCGTGGTCGTCGTGCTGAGCGAAGCGGCGCCCTGGGTCGTGCCGCTCGACCTCGCGAGCGCGCCCGGGCCGGACGCGAAGGTCGACGCCCTCGGCTTCGATCGCTGCGACGGCGGCAAGGAGGTGAAGCGCGCGCGGGTCATCGAGCGCGAGAACGGGCGGCTTACGATCGACCGCGCGCCGTGCGCCGGCGACATCGGCGCGCCCGTCGTCGAGACGTCCAGCGGGCGGCTGATCGGCATCCAGTCGCACCGCCGCGGCGGCATGAGCTCGCCCCGGCGCGAGACGGCGATCACCCGCTTCGACACCACCCCCGTGAGGGAGCTCATCGAGCAGGCGGGCCAGGTCGCAGGGGGCGCGGACGTCGCGACGATGAAGCCCGTCGCGTGCGGGAACACCGCGCCCTGACGCTTCAGGCTGCGAGAACGCCTCGCCCGGTCGAGTCCGGCCGCGCTGTCTCTTTGCGATCGAGCGCTCCACGCCTGCACGTCGCCCGGCAGGGTGGGCTAACGTGGCGACGGGCCTCCGTGGCGCGGGAGAGAGAGCATGAAGTTTCGTCGAGGCGTCGGGTGCGCCGTTCTTGTGGGCCTCGGGTGCGTCATTCCGAGCTGCGGCGACGCTCCGCGCTCCTTCGCGTCCGCGGAGGGCGACGCCGGGTCGCCCCACGCGACGGCCGCCGTGCTGCCCCAGTCGGCCACGGCCGCCCGTCGGCTCGCGGAGTTGGGCGCGCGCCTCCCTCTCGCCCGTCGCGCAGCGCGCTCTCGTCTCGGGCAGGTCGCGCAGGTCGCGATGCCAGACCCCACGCCCCGGCGCGTCGCCGTGGACCGCTTCGAGGTCGCCAGCGGGTCTGACGCGCTCCACGCGCGGGCCGTCATCACCCCCGAGGCGCGCGCGCAGGTCCCTCGCGCGGCGAGCGTCGCGCTGCCCCTCCGCGCGTCGGAGGAGGTGCTCCTCGAGGACGAGACCTCGCACGTCGCGCTCAGCTTTGCCCTGGAACGGGTGCATGATACACCCATCGAGGTGGCGGGCGACGTCGCGGTCTACCGCGGCGCGCTCGAGGGCGCCGACCTCGTGCACCACGTGAGCGCGGAGGGCACGGAGGACTTCGCCGTCTTCGAGAGCCGACCCGCCGTCGAGGAGCTCCGCTACTCGGTAGGGGTCGCCCGCGTCCCGGGGCTCCGCCTCGTGAGCAACACGCTCGAGTTCCTCGATGCTACGGGCGCGCCTGCCCTTCGCGTCGCGCCTCCATACCTCCTCGACGCGAAGGGGAAGCGCCACGAGGCGACGCTCGCGGTGAGCGGCTGCGCGTACGACACGAGCCCGGTTGGCCCCTGGGGCCGCCCGGTGGTCCGCCCGGGCGCGGCGCGCTGCACCGTGCGGGTCACATGGGGCGGCGGCGTCGCCTATCCCGCCGTCGTCGATCCGGTGTGGGGCGCGACGGGCTCGATGGTCACCGGCCGCGGTTTGCACACCGCGAGCGTGCTCGCGTCGGGTCGGGTTCTCATCGTGGGCGGGGCCGGCGACGGCGTGTTTGGCCTCGCGAGCGCGGAGCTCTATGACCTCGCGGGTGGCGTGGCCGGCGCCTTTGCCGCGACGGGCGCTCCGCTCGAGGGGCGGTTTGACCACACCGCCTCGACGCTTCCGTCCGGTAAGGTCCTCGTCGCTGGCGGCGCCCGGGCGGCGCCCACGCTTCCGACGTACCTATCGAGCGCCGAGCTCTACGATCCGGCGCTCGGCACCTTCGCTGCGACCGGGCGAATGAACACGCCGCGGTACCGCCACGCCGAGGCGGCCCTCCGCTCGGGCAAGGTGCTCATCACGGGCGGCTCCTCGTTCCCGGGGTCGGTTCGCTCGAGCGCCGAACTCTACGATCCCGCCGGCGACGGGGGGAGGGGCGCGTTCAGCTACACGGCGACCATGGGCGCAGCGCGCAACTTCCACCGCGCCACGATCCTGACGACGGGCAAGGTCCTCATCACCGGCGGCTCCGCCGAGGGGGTGTACCCGCTGGTCGCGGAGCTCTACGACCCGGCGGCGGACGCCTTCAGCGCCGCGGGGTCGATGTCCGTTGGGCGCGCGCTGCACACCGCCACGTTGCTCCCGTCGGACCGCGTGCTCGTGGCCGGTGGCTCGTCGTCGGAATCGACGTTGGAGGCCACGGCCGAGCTCTTCGACCCGGTCAGTGGCGGATTCAGCCCAGCGGGGCGCATGAGCAGCGTCCGCAAGAGCCACACGGCGACCGTGCTGCCCACGGGCAAGGTCCTCATCGCGGGCGGCGACCGAGGCAACTCCCTGTACCTCACCGCGGCCGAGGTCTTCGACCCCCGCGCTACGGGCGGAGGCTTCACGTCCGTCGGCTCGATGCTCGCCGCGCGCGGCGCGCACACCGCGAGCCTGCTGCCCCAGGGCCTGGTGCTGATCGTGGGCGGCGGTATCACCAACCCGGCCGCGGCGGAGCTGCTGCGTGGGACCGGCGGCGAGGCGTGCACCTCCAACGCGGCCTGCGCGACCGGCTTCTGCGTGGACGGCGTCTGCTGCGACGTCGCGTGCGACGGGGTGTGCGCCCGATGCGATCGGCCCGCGGCGCCCGGGGTCTGTGGGGCGGCGGAGCAGGGCGCTCCACCGTCGGGGTCCTGCGCGTACCTGTGCGACGGTGTGGCGGCGTCGTGCCCGTCGTCCTGCGCCGCCGACGCGGCGTGCGCCAAGGGCTTCTTTTGCGCGGCGGGCGCGTGCGTCGCTGGGCGGGCCCCGGGCGCAGCGTGCGCCTGCGCTGCCGGGGAGAGCTGCCGGGCGTGCGCCACCGGCTTCTGCGTGGACGGCGTGTGCTGCGACACGGCGTGCAACGGCACGTGCCAAGCCTGCGCCGCCGCGGTCAAGAGCTCCGGCGTCGACGACGGGATCTGCGGCACCGTCAAGGACGGCCTGCAGCGCGGGGAGGTCTTCTGCGGTCCCGGCGCCACGTGCGTGGACGACCACACCTCGAAGGACGCCTTCGGCGCGCGCGCGGAGTGTGCACCCTACAAGTGTTCCGGGAGCGGTGTCTGCGGCAAGTCCTGCGCGTCAAGCAACGACTGCGTGGCTCCCACGATCTGCGCCTCGAACGGTCGGTGCGTGGAGCCGAGCCCCGACGCCGGGTGTGCGGTTGCCGCGCCGGGCGCCGCGGCGCCCGGAGGCGTCGCGGGCATCGTCCTCGGCCTCGTGCTCGCGGGCTGGCGACGCCGTCGCCGTCGGTAGGCCAATCGATGGTTCAAGGGCGAGCGGGTGCGCCTCGTCGGGCGCCGTCGGGGGCGGGGCCGGAGGGCCGCCGGCGCCTGGGCGAAGGCAGACTGCCCGAACAGTGCGGTGGCCGTAGGCGCACCGGAACGAAGAGCGCAGGCGTAGGGGTCGAGCGGCTCAGTGCAGGATCGGGGAGCCGTTGACCTTGCCGCTCGCGGTGGGCGGCACGCGCGGGGCGGAGGCGGAGGGCGTCGTGGCGTGGGCCGTCGCGCTCGGCGCGGGCGTCGGCGGCGGCTTCCGGGCGGTCTGGCTCGGCGCGGCGCTCGCTACCGGGAGCGCCGAGAGCGCCACGAGTGGCACGGTCGGCTGAGCGGTCTCGCTGGGCCCCGCAGCCTGGCCGGCCTGCCCGCTCGATCTGGTCGTGGCGGCGGCCGAGGCCAGCGTCGGCTGCGACGCCGCCGGCGACGCCACGATCGGCGGCGAGGTGCGGCCGCCGAGGTGCACGCCCGCGAGCAGCAAGAGCCCCGCCGCGACCACGCCCCCGAAGGCCCACGCGAAGGTGCGGGTGCGCGCGCGCCTGCCGCTCTGGGTGTTGCCCCAGGTGCTCTGCGTGCTGCTCTTGTCCTCGCCGCGCTGCGCGCTGGCGATCGCGCTGGCGCCCCCGCCCGAGTCGGCGAGCGCGACCGCGGCGTTGCGCGCGGTGCTGAGCTCCGACGGCCCCGACGCGTCCGCTGTGTCGGAGAACGAGCGCCACGACCGGTGCGGCGCGCCCTTCTCGGCGCTCCGCGAGAACGGATCGAGCGCGTCGGCCAGGGCCGCGACGTTCGCGAAGCGCTCGTTCGGGTCCTTGGCGAGGCAGCGATGGACGATCTCCGCGAGCCCGGCGGGCAGCTCGGGCCTGTGCTCGGCGAGCGGGCTCTCCTTCTCGATCACCACCTTGAGGCACAGCTCGGTCACGGTCTCGCCGTCGAACGGCACCTTGCCGGCCAGCAGCTCGTAGAGGATGACCCCGAGGGCCCAGATGTCGCTGCGCGCGTCGACGCTGCGCGCCGAGCGCATCTGCTCGGGCGACATGTAGAGCGGTGAGCCGAGCACCGTCGCCGAGTCGGTGAGGTTCATCTGGCCCACGGCGGCGGCGCCCGTAGCTTTCGAGATCCCAAAGTCAAGAATCTTGACCAGTGGCGCCCCGTTCATCTTCCGGGCGACGAACAGGTTCTGCGGCTTGAGGTCCCGGTGCACGATGCCGGCCGCGTGCGCCTCGACGAGGCCCTCGCAGGCCTGCAGGACGAACTCGACGGCGTCGGGGACGGCGAGCGGCTCGCCGGCGCGCTTGCGCAGCACCGACAGATCGGTGCCCTCGAGCAGCTCCATCACGATGTAGGGAGCGCCGCTGTCGAGTCGCCCGACGTCGTGTACGCGCGTGATGTGCTCGCTCTTGAGCTGGGCCGTCGACCGCGCCTCGCGGAAGAACCGCTCGACCGACTGGCCGCCGAGCATGTGTGGCAGCACGAACTTGAGCGCGACGCGCTGCCCGAGGTCGGTGTGGGTCGCCGCCACCACGACGCCCATGCCCCCCGCGCCGAGGACACGATCGACGCGGTACTTGCCGGCGATGATGTCGCCGGAGCTCACGGGCGAGCGCTGGGCTTCGTCGAAGGAGAGGGGCACGGCGAGGCTCAGGGTAGCACTCCTCGGGCCGGCCGCGACGTGATCGCGCGCTGCGTCGGGCGCTCCGCCGCGACGCGGTGTCCTCGAGCTCAGGGACCGACGCCCCCGAACCCGAAGGCCTGCTCGAACGCGAAGTAAAAGTTCACGGGATCCACAGGCTTGGCGCCGGGGGTGAACGGCCCGCGATCCATCGGGAAGCCGAGGTCGGTGCGGAACACCGCGCGGTTCAGCTGGGGGAACAGGAACCGGAGCCCGCCGCCAAGCGACTGCTTGGGCCGCAGGCGATCGAACCCGTTCATCGTGTCGCCGACGTCGTAGAAGAGCACCCCGCCCACCAACACGGAGAGGATCTCGAGCGCGCGCGAGCGGTACTCGAGGTTCCCCACGACGAAGTCCTTCCCGTTGAAGAAGCTGCTCGGGTAGCCCCGGAGCCTCCCCTCGCCGCCGAGGAACGACTGGCGGTTCAGGTAGTTCTCGTAGCGGTTCGCCGCCGCGGCGCTGAACACGAGCCGGCCGAACCCGAGGCGCGGGGTCACCACGTGCAGGCCGCCCTCGATCGAGGCGTCCGACAAGCGCGTGTCGCCGCCGAGCTGCAGCTCGGTGGTCGACTCGATGGACGTGCGCACCATGCCGTCGCGGAGCGCCCATGTGTACTGTGCACCCAAATAGGCGCCGAGCAGGTCGCGCGTGGAGCCCAAGCCCTGGAGCACCGGGTAGAGGTGCACGTACACGTCGTGGCCGAGGCGGAAGTCCTCCTGGAGGCCGAGCGTGCGAAAGTCGGTCACGGTGAGGAAGTTCGTCGTGTACGCGTGGCCCTGCAGGAAGGGGCCGGAGCGCGTCTCGGCGATGGGCAGGTTCGCGCGCTCGAAGGCGGCGAGCTTCACGGGGTCGATGGGGCGGCCGTAGGCGGCGAGGCGCGCGGGGTCGACCTCGTTCTTGGCGACCGTGAGCCCGTAGCCGAACGACACGTCGAGCTTCTGGCGCCAGCCGAAGCTGCGCGTCGCGCTCGCCGTGCCGCCGACGCTGCGCGCGTTGTACTCGAAGGGCACGCCGGTGCGCGGGTCGATGAACAGCTTCGCCTGCGAGTAGCGCCGCACGACGCCCTGGCTCGCGTCCACGCCGGCGCCCCACGCCCACGGCGCGCGCGTGGAGTAGAGCGGCTGCGCCACCGAGGCCTTCGCCACGTAGCCCTCCGCCTCGCCCGAGCGCCGGTTGACGGTGACGCCGAGGTCGGCCGACGCGCCGATCCACGTGGTGCGGACGCGCGGCACTTTGTAGCCGAGGCCGAACGTGAGGCTCTCCGGCTTGTAGGTGAACTGCGTGCGCGCGGTGTGGTGGAGGCCGAAGAGGTTCGTCTCTTGCGGCACGATCGTGAGCGTCTCCAGGCCCCCCGAGGTGAGCGCGAGGTCGTAGCTGAGGCGGAGGCTCCACACGTCTTTCGTGATCACGAGCACGCGCACGTGCCGGTCGTCGCTCCCCTTCACCGCGAGCACGACGACGAGCGAGATCTGGAAGAGCCGGCGCATGTTGCGCTCGGTCTCGTCGGCGATGACCGTCGCGAAGGCCTCGCCAGGTCGCTGGAGCAGCTCGCGGCGGATGACGTAGTCCTTCGACGTGGTGTGGACGGCGTTCAAGAACGCGGGCGCCGGATCGCGCGGCTCGATCACCTCGAGGCGCACGATCTCGACCGACTCGATGATCTTGCCGTCGGGCCCGGGCTCCGCCACGAAGCCGGTGCGCTTCAGCGTGTCCGAGATCGTCGCCTGCTCGTAGGGCGAGTAGCCGGTGCGGGTCGACGAGGGCGGATCGGCGGCGCGCGCTTCACGCGGCGCGCCGAGCAGGGCGGCCAGGGTCGCCGCGACGAGGCGAGCGCGCGCGCCCCGCGGGACATGGCGTCGTAGAGACACGCGCCGATGCTACCCAGAAATCGCGCGTCGCGGCGCCCTCCACGCCCAGGCGGCGGCCGCGCGTCCTCCGCGCCGCCGCGGCGCGTGCGTGGAGGTAGGCGCGCGTAGGACAAAAGCGCCGAGCCTTCGTTGCCGGGAGGCGCCGGCGTGCCATACGCTGTGGATCCCCATGAGCTCGTTCAGAACGTTCCTTTTCGGAGGCCTCTTGGCCGGCCTCGCCGCGTCGATGGTGGCGGCCTGCGCCGGCTCTCCTGTCGTCACCGACGAGGAGTCCCCCGAGGGGACCGACGCGAGCACGACCACGAAAGACGGCGCGCCCGCGGCGTCTACGGCGCGCGACTCGCAGCCGCCGCCGCCCCCGCCGCCGCCCACCGACGCGTCCCCGCCGCCGATCGACGCGTCGAAGCCCGACAGCGCCGTCGGGGTTGACGCCGCGCCGCCGCCCGTCGACGCGGCCCCGCCGCCGGACGCGGGCCCCAGCCTGCCGCCTCTGTGTGACCTGTCGGACAGCGCCGTGGCCGCGAAAGGTTTCCTTCAAATCGCTCTCGGCGATATGCCGCCGTGTGACACCACGTGCCGCGGCTGCTGCTATCCGCTCCCGCCGTTCTGCGTGAAGTGAGGCCTGCGCGGTCGCGGTGAGCGCCCCCGATCTGCTCGTGCTCGGGGCCTTCCCCCCGGAGATCGCGCCGCTCGCGGGCGGCTGCCTCCGGGCGTGGTCGCGGCCACCTGCGGCGTCGGGCTCGTCGAGGCGTCGCTTGGGGCGGCCCACGAGCTCCGCGTGACCGGCGCGAAGAACGTCGTGTTTTTAGGTACTTGCGGCGCGTTTGAGGGCGCGGGGCTCGAGGTCCTCGACGTCGTAGCCCTCGCGCGGACGCGCCTCGCGAGCGCGGGCGTGGCGGCGGGGCTCGCGGCGCTCCCTGAGCCCATGGCTCGCGAGCTCGTGGCCGACGCCGCGCTCACCTCGGCCCTCGCGCCCGGGGTCGCCGCGGTCTCGGGCGTGACGACGCTCACGCTCACGGTCGACGACGAGGCGGCGCGCGCCCTGTCGCGCTCGACCGGCGCCGCGGTCGAGCACCTCGAGGCCTTCGCTGTGGGGCTCGCGGCCGAGCGGGCCGGCGCGCGCTTCGCGGCGGTGCTCGGCGTCGCGAACCTCGTGGGCGCCCGCGGCCGCGAGCAGTGGCGCGCGAACCACGCCGAGGCGTCGCGACGGGCGGCCGAGGCGCTCCTCCGGGGCCTCGCTGGCGGTTCGGGCGGGCATTGGCGCCTCTTGCTCGAAGGCCGGTCGCCGTCTAAGCTGTAGCTGTCCATGCGATCCCCCTCCGGCCTGCTGTCTGCTCTGCTCGCCGCCTCACGGGCCGCCACGCCTGCGGCGGCGTCCGCCTCGCTGCGCGCGGCTCGCGCCGTCGTGCTCGCGCCGCTCCTCGGCAGCGCGGCGATGGGGTGCTCGCTGTCCACCGCGCCCGACGCGGCCGACGCCGAGGCCGGCACGTCTCAGGCCGCGCTCGTCACCCTCGAGCGCTCCTCCACCGACGGCGCGCGGGTCGAGGTGGTCGCTCGGGTCGTGCGCGCGCACGGAGGCCCCCTGGACGAGGCCGCGCTGCGGATCGCCGGCCTCGGCGACGCGCTGCCCGTCCTTGGCACCTGTGTCCCGGTCGACGGCCCCGGCCTCTCGGGGACGCGAGAGGGCGGGCTCGCCGGAACGGCGGCCTCGCGCAGCCTCGAGCTGGTCGAGCTCGGCGGCGTGGCGCTCGAGGTGGGCGACACCTTCCGCGCGCCGCTCGTCGCCCGTCACGTGCCCGATCCGGCGGGGGTGCTCTCCGGGGTAGTGTACAATGCACGCTTGACCCCCGAGGGCGCGGGCCTCCTCGCGCCCCGCGCGACGGTCACCGTGCGCGCGCAGCCCTCCCCGGGCGACGTCGAGGGCGCCGCGTTCACCGCCACCGTGGCCGTCCCCCGCGACGTGGCCGACGTGCGGCTCGCGGGCCAAGACCCCCGCGAGCTCACCTCGCTCATCTCGCTCACCTCGCTCACCTCGCTCGGCGCCGCCGAGCTCACGTGGGCCGCCGACGCCGACGAGTCGAGCGCCACGATCGGCGTCGAGGTCCGCCCCTCCGACGCCACCCGCACCGCGTACCGCTGCGCCTTCCCCGACACGGGCCGCGCGCTGCTGCCCGCGGCCGCGCTCTCGGCCGACGAGGGCACGCTGGTGCTCCGCCGCGTGCAGCGCGAGCGCTTCCGCCTCGAGGGCCACGCCGGCGTACGCCGCGAGGGCGAGGGCGAGATCCGCTTCGACGCGGTGCGCGCGCTCCCGTACCGCCGCGCCCGCGAGCGCGCGCTCTAGGAGGCCGGTGCTCCGCGACCGCCGCGCAGGTCTCGTCGCGGTCGCCGCGCTGGTCGTGGCTGGCCTCGTCGCGCCCGGCGACGCCATCGCCGACCCGCCCGCGAGCCCGCGCCCTGCGACCCGCGCGCCTGCCCCCGCACCGGCGGCGGCTCCACGGCGCCCCTCGGCGCCGCCGGCGCCGGCCCGCCCCGGCCAGGCCCCGCATCGCGGCGGCGGCGCGCCGAAGAAGCCCAAAGGGAAGCCGAAGGGGCGGGGTGAGCCGCCGATCCCGAAGGGCTACGCGAACACCGTCCGCGCCTGGCACACGCCCGCCCCTGGGCGCGCGCCTGCGCTCGACGCGCAGGGCCGCCCCATGCTCACGCTCGTCGCGCTGAACACGGCCGAGCGCGTGACGCTCCCCGCGCAGACCGACACCGGCGGCTTCGCGGCGGCCGAGCTCGACACCGCGGCCCACCTCCTGCGAGATCCGCGCACGGGAAACGAGCACCCGGTGGAGCCCGCGCTGCTCGACGCGGTGTACCGGATCGCGAGGCATTTCTCTGCGCAAGAGGTGCGGGTCATCTCTGGCTACCGGACGCCAAAGCCGGGCGGCCACTCGAACCACGGCCGCGGGCGCGCGATGGACCTCATCGTGCCCGGCGCCACCGACGAAGACGTGGCGAAGCTCGCGCGCGAGGCGGGATACTCCGGCGTGGGCGTCTACCCGGTGAGCGGCTTCGTCCACGTCGACATCCGACCGCGGAGCTACTTCTGGATCGACACGAGCGGGCCGGGCGGGCGCAGCCGGCTCCGCGGTGTGTTGGCCGACGTCGCGGCGAAGGCCGACAGCGCGGCCGCGGCGCGCGGGGCGCGGCCCGTGCGCGCGTTCTCGCTGCTGCCCGACGTCGACGCGGCCCTCCGGGCCGAGGGCGGACAGGCGACCGAGCCGATGCACGAGGAGGACGAGGACGCCGAGGCGCCCGGCGCGGCGGGCGCGGCGGGCGCCGACGGATGAACCTCGAAGTGAGCCCCGAAGGGGCGAACGTTGGTCGAAGGCGAGCCCGAGCCGCAGGCGAGGTCTCGCCATGAACCTCGAAGTGAGCCCCGAAGGGGCGAACGTAGGTCGAAGGCGGGCCCGAGCCGCAGGCGAGGTCTCGCCATGAACCTCGAAGTGAGCCCCGAAGGGGCGAAGTGAGCGGCATGAACCTCGAAGTGAGCCCCGAAGGGGCGAACGTTGGTCGAAGGCGGGCCCGAGCCGCAGGCGAGGTCTCGCCTTGAACATGCAAGCGAGCCGCAGGCGAGCGGCATGCCTATGCCAAGCGACCGAAGGGAGCGCGGCATGAACCTCGAAGTGAGCCCCGAAGGGGCGAACGTTGGTCGAAGGCGGCCCCGAGCCGCAGGCGAGGTCTCGCCATGAACCCCGAGCTCGCCGAGCTCGTCCGCGCCGAGCGCCTCCTCGAGGCGGGGGAGCTGGCCTCGCGGCTCGGAGATCACGACACCGCCCGGAAGCTCTACGAGCGCGCGTGCTCCTTCGGGCTCGCCGCGCGCGAGGCGCTGTTGGCCGGCGATCCGGCGGGCAGCGTGGTGCTCGCGGCCGAGGCCGGCGACGCTCCGCTCGCGGAGCGGGCGCTCGAAGCCATGCGGGGCGCGGCCTCCGAGCTCTCGCGCGCGGCGCAGCGCCTCGAGCAGCGCGGGCACTCGGCGTGGGCCGGTCGGCTCTACGAGGCCGCGCAGCAGCCGAAGGAGGCGGCGCGCGCCTTCGACAAAGCAGGCGACGCGGTGAAGGCCGCGGCGCTCCTCGAGGCCGCGGGCGACGTCGTCTCGGCCGCCCGGACCCTCGAGAGCGCCATGCGCCGCGCCCCCGAGAAATACGCGCTCAACGTCGCATACGGCGGGCTGCTGCTCCGCTTCGGCAAGCTCGAGCACGCGACCAAGGCGCTCCAGAAGGTGCCCGCGCGCGCGCCCGAGCGGCGCGAGGCGCTCACCTGGCTCGTGCGCGGCCTCCACGAGCTCGGCCTGACCCAGGCCGAGGCCGAGGCGTCGCACGAGCTCGCGGCGCTCGGCGGGCCGGTCCCGCTGGCCGCCGCGGGCGCGGGCGCCGGCGCGACCGACCGCGCCGAGGCGATCGCCGTGCGCTCTCGGCTCTTCGGGCGCTACGAGGTGGTCCGGGAGGTGGGCAGCTCTCCGTCTGCGCGCGTCGTCGAGTGCAACGACACCGTGCGCGGGGAGCACGTCGCCGTGAAGATCTTCGCCGGGTACGACGCCCGCGGCGCAGGGCGCGACGCGCTCGCGCGGTTCGAGCGCGAGGTGCGGGTGCTCGCGGCGCTCGATCACCCGAACGTGCTCCCGCTGCGCGATTACCTGCCCGAGGGGCCCGCGCTGGTGCTCGCGTGGATGAGCGGGGGCACCCTCGACGACATGCTCCGCAAGGAGCCGCTCGCGCCGGCACGAGCGGTCGAGATCGCGATCGCCGTGCTCTCGGCGCTCGGCGAGGCGCACCGCCTCGGCGTGCTCCACCGCGACGTGAAGCCGGCCAACGTGCTCTTCGACGACGCCGGCGTCACCCGCCTCGGCGACTTCGGCGCCGCGCACCTCGGCGATCTGTCGGCCACCGCCACCGCGGGCCTCATCGGCACGCTCGCCTACATGAGCCCCGAGCAGCGGGAGGGGCGCCCCGCCACGGTGCGCAGTGATCTGTACGGGGTCGGCGCGATCCTCTGGGAAATGTTGACCGGAGAGCGCCCGCCGGCGCCGGACGCGGCCCCCCGCACGCAGCGCGACGGCGCCTTTCGCACGCGCCCGAGCGGCGCGCACCGCGACTTGGACGTGCGGCACGACGAGATCGTCTTGCGCCTGCTCGCCGAGTCGCCCAACGATCGCCCCGAAGACGCGTTCGCCGCCCGCCGCGAGCTCAGCTCGATCGTGTGGCCGAGCACCATCGAGCGCGCGACGCTGAAGAAGGGCTCCATCGCGCCCGCGCCCCGCGAGGCCGACGCGGGGCGCCTCCGCGCGCGGCCCGACGGCCTGCTCGAGGACACCTGGGCCGGGAGGCTCGTCGAGGCCGTGCCCCTCGACGACGTGACGCTCACGCGGGCGCGCGTCTTCGCGCGGCTCGAGCACCCGCTCCTCCAGCCCGTGCTGCGCGTCGCGCGGGAAGCGGGCGCGCTGTGGCTCGCGCACCCCGACGCCCGCGCGCCCCAGCGCCGCGTGACCCCGAGTGAGGCCGACGAGCTGCGCCGCGTCGTCGCGCTCCTCCACTCCGAGGGCTTCGTGCACGGGTATCTCGACGAGGCGCACCTGTGCGAGCTCGCCGACGGCACGCTCATGGTCCGCTTCTCGCCGAACCAAGGCCCGACCGGCACGTTCGACAACGACCGTATGGCCCTCGCGCGCCTCACGGGCTGAGGGGCCCGCCCCCAGCGGGCTTTCGCTGTCCATTCGTGCCCCGCCATTCGCGACGGGGCGACCTTCAGTCTTTGGAGGGCTTCGCGGCGGGCTTCTTGGCGGGCTTCTTCGCCGGCTTCGGCGCGGGCGCCGCGGGCGGCGGCGGGGTGGGCGCAGGCGCGATCGCGGGGGGTACGTCCGGCGTCGTCGTCGGCGCGGGCGCAGCGGCGGGCGGGGGCTGCGGCGCCTGCGAGGGCTGCGAGTCCGCGGGCGCGCTCGCCTCGGGGCCGCCGTCGTCCACGATCGGGAGCACGAGCCGCCGCCCCTCTCCGCCGCGCTCGTAGTCGACCACGAGCTCCTTCGCCGTGAGCAGCGCGAGGAACACCGCCTGCGCCTCCTCGGGGCGCTCGATGGCTCGGCCGTTCACCCGCGTGATGACGTCGCCGCGCTGCAGATCGCAGGCCTCGAGATCGCCGCGGAGCTCGGTGAGCCTGAAGCCCAAGAACTTTCCGTCGCGGAACGCGGGGCGATCGTCGACCTCCACGCTCTGCAGGAAGCGCCCGAACCCGCCGCTCACGACCCGCCTCACGCCGCTGCGCGAGAGCTGCGTGGCCTTCGCGCGTGGCCCCGCCGCGGGGCGCGCGCTCGCCGCTTCGTCGGCGGGCGAGCTCGGCGGTGGCGCCTCGCCCGCGCCGCACGCGAGCCCGAGGGCGGTGAAAGACAGCGCGAGGGCGGAGGCGAGGGCGAAGCGCATCACGCCGATCCCTTGCCCCACGCCGTGGGCGGGGTCAAGCTTCCGGCCAGCCGCAGGTGGACTCGATCGCCGCCACGATGCGCGCGTGGACCTCGTCCTCCGTGCCCACGCCGTCGACCAACACCACGCGGTCGCGCGGCATGTGGGTCGGGAGATCCTTGTAGAATGCAGCTAGTGCGCGCTGCACCTCGCTCTGCTCGTAGAGCTGCGCGGCCTCGCCGCGAGACTCGCGCCTCCGCGCGGCCTCCTCCGCCGGCACGTTCACCACGACGATCACGTCGGGGCGCAGAGCCTGGGCGTTCGCGGTGCGAATGAAGTCCACCGCGCCCTCGCGCGCGCTCGTGACCGACTGATACGCGAGGCTCGAGGCGTCGTAGCGGTCGGACACGATCACCCCGCCGCGCTCCAACACGGGGGCGATCTCGGCCTCCACGTGGTCGAGCCTGTCGGCCGCGAAGAGGAGCGCCATGGTCGCCCAGCCGGGCGCGCGCCCGCCCGGGAGCACGAAGCGGCCCGAGAGCACCTGCCGAATCATCGTGCCGATGGGCCCGTCGCTCGGCTCGCGCGTCCCACGCGCGAAGACGCCGCGAGCGCGGAGCGCCGACACGAGGCGCGCGGTCTGGGTGGTGGTCCCCGCGCCGTCGAGGCCCTCGAGCACGATGAAGCGGCCGCGGCTCACGAGGCCCTCCGCTCGCCGCGCGAGGCCGAGGCCGGCTCGAGATCGCCCGGCGTGTCCTCCCCGAGGACGAAGTTGTCGAGGAGCCGCGTCGCCCCCACACGGCAGGCGATCGCCAGCAGCGCGCGCGCGCGCGCACCTACAAGGCCCTCGAGCGGGGCGAGGGTGTCCGGGTCGGCGGCCGACACGTAGTCGACGCTGTCGGCGGCGGGCTCCACCTCGGCGCGTACGAGGCCGGACAGGGTCGCCGCGTCGCGCTCGCCCGCGCCGAACGCCGCGGCGGCCGCCCGGAGCCCGCGAGAGAGGGCGAGGGCCCGCAGGCGCTCGGCGTCGGACAGGTACGCGTTGCGAGAGCTCATCGCGAGGCCGCTCGGCTCACGCACGATGCCGTGCCCCAGGACCTCCACCGGCAAGAACAGATCGCGCGCGACCCGGCGGAGCACCGCGAGCTGTTGGTAGTCCTTCTTCCCAAAGATCGCCGCGCACGCGCCCACGAGCGCGAAGAGCTTGGTGACCACGGTGGCGACCCCCTCGAAATGCCCCGGGCGGAAGGGGCCGCAGAGGTGCGCGGTGAGGCCATCGACCCGCACGCGCGTCGAGTCGCCCTCGGTGTACATCGCAGAGGCCGAGGGCGCGAAGAGCAGATCGCAGCCCGCCGCCTCGAGCTTCGCCGCGTCACCCGCGAGGTCTCGAGGGTAGCGCGCGAGGTCTTCGGTGGGCCCGAACTGCGTGGGGTTCACGAAGATGGAGGCCACCACGAGGCCGCCCGGTCCCACGCGCGCCCGCCCCGCGCGCACGAGCGCCAGGTGCCCCTCGTGGAGCGCGCCCATGGTGGGCACGAACGCCACGCCGGCGCCGGCGCGTCGCGCCCGCTCGCAGGCGTCGCGCAGCGCCTCCGGCGACGTGGTCTCCTCGATGCTCGCTCGCGGCTCTCCCATTCCCATGGCCGCGGGACCCTAGCAGGCGCCGGAAGGTCGCATCAACGGCGCCGGCGTCTCCGCGCAGCGCCTGCCGCGCGCGAAGTGACCGTGTGGTATCGGGTCGCGCGTGCCTCGCCCCGAACCGCTCGACTCCGCCGCTGATCCCCGCTTCGCGCCCTACCGCGATTTGCGCGATCGCGACGCCCGCGCCGAAGGCCACGAGGGCAGCTTCATCGCCGAGGGCGAGGTGGTGCTGCGGGTGCTGCTCTCCCGCGCGCCGGAGCGGGTGCGGTCGGTGCTCTTGCTCGACAAGCGCCGCGGCGCCCTCGACGACGCCCTCGGGGCGCTCGGGCCCGAGGTGCCCGTGTACACCGCGCCGGAGGCGGTGATGAGCGCGGTCGTGGGCTTCCCCATTCATCGCGGGGTGCTCGCCCTCGCCTCGCGCGGGCCCTCGCGCGCGCCTCGCGAGCTGCTCGCGGGGCTGCCCGCGTCGTCGCTCGTGGTGGGCGTGTGCGGGGTGACGAACCACGACAACGTGGGCGGCATCTTCCGGAACGCCGCGGCCTTCGGCGCGGACGCGGTGCTGCTCGACGGGGCGTCGTGCGATCCCCTGTACCGCAAGGCGATCCGCGTCTCGGTGGGCGCGTCGATCGCGGTGCCCTTCGCGCGCGGCGGCGCCGAGGTCGACGTGGTGCGAGGCCTCCTCGAGGCGGGCTACGCGGTGTTCGCGCTCACCCCGCGCGGCGAGCTCGACGTGGCCGCGCTCGCCCCGGAGGACGTGCCCCCGCGGTCGGCGCTCGTGGTCGGTGCGGAGGGCACCGGCCTCGCGGCCGAGACCATGGCCCTCGCGCGAGGGCTCCGCGTGACGATGGCGCCGGGGTGGGACTCACTGAACGTCGGCGTCGCGTGCGGCATCGGGCTCCACGCGCTGCGGGCCGCGCGCCGCGGCTGAGCGAGCCCGCGGAGACCGCGGGCCGAAGCTCAGTGCTTGGGGATCCCGCCGCGCGGCGCCACCTCGGGGATGCGCGCCGACGCCGCGCGGTAGCGCTCGCGCAGGTCGTCGAGCAGGTCCTTGCGGGTGCGCGCGAGATCTGTGAGCTCGCCCGGATCGGCCTCGAGATCGTAGAGCGTGAAGCGGGTGTCCTTCCCGAACGCGGTGAGCTTGTAGCGCCCGTGCACGAGGGCGCGCCGCCGCTCGTTGTATTCGTCCTCCGGCAGGTCGACCACCACGTCGCGCTGGGGTGTGGCGCCGCCGCGCAGCTCGCCGACGAGGCTCGCGCCGGGCAGGCCGGTGTCGGCCGGCGCCCCGAGCAGCTCGAGGAAGGTGGGCACCAGATCGGCGTGCCCGCGCGGCGCGTCGATCACGCGCGGCGCGGCGTCCGGGAGCATCACGAAGAGCGGCACGCGCACGAGCGGCTCCCACACCTCGTGGGCGTGGCGATAGAAGCTGTGCTCGCCGAAGCCCTCGCCGTGGTCGGCGGTCACGACGATGGCGGTGCGCGCCGCCCACGGCTGGGTCTTCACCCAGTCGAGCAATTTGCCAATCCAGAGGTCGGTGTAGAACACCTCTTCGTCGTAAATGTCGCGCGCGGTCTTCCCGAAGTGGGTCGACTCGTCGTGCCGCTTGTACTCGTCGTGCGGGTCCATGTAGTGAAACCACGCGAAGAACGGCGCGCTCCCCTTGGACACCGCGCTCAGCATCTCGATCGCCATCGGCGTGAGGGCCTGGCTCGTGACGTAGGGATCTTTGTTGTAGTCGAAGGGGATATTCGGCACGAGCCGCCAGTCCGAGAAGCCCTGTTCGAAGCCCGAGAGGCCCTTCCCCATGTACGCGTGCGCGTGTCCGCCCACGCACGGAGTGCCCCTCTCGTGGAGGCGCTCGCACATGAACACGTTGTCGTCGAAGTACTTGGTGAAGAAGCGGCCCGTGCGCGCGAGCTCCGACGGGTAGCGCCCGGAGAGCATGCCGGCCACGCTCTTCGAGGTGAACGACGAGGTGGAGTAGGCATGAGTGTAAGATACACTCTTCGCGTGGAGGGCCGTGAGGTTCGGCGCGATCGCGCGCGGGTAGCCGGCCCACGGCATGTCGGCGCGGAGGCTGTCGATGCTGATGAGCAGCACGTTGAGCGGGCCCCCGGTCGCGCCGGCCGGCTTCGGCGCGGCCTCGGCCGAGGCGGCAGGAGCGGCCGGCGTCGAGGTCGGGGCGCTGCCCCGCGCGACCGGCGGCGCAGGTCGAGGCGGGGCCGCGGCCTGCGTACCGTCCGTGGGCGTGGGGCCAGGGGGCGGGTTAGGGTGGGAGCAGCCCACCACGCCGCAGGCGGCGAGCGAGGCGAGCGAGGCGAGCGAGGCGAGGAGCGGCGGGAGCGATCGGTGCGTAGCCATGGCGGGCGGGACCCTAGCAGGCCTCACCCGTTCCCTGGAGGTTCGCGGTTCATGACCTGGCCCAGGCCGCTCACGGTCCGGCTGCGTCCGCCGCGCGCCCGACCCTTGGGCCGACGACAGCGCGCGGAGCTCACGGAGACAGCGTCCGAACGACCCGCCCGCCGGCGAAAGCTAGAAATTGTACGTGAGCGTGTACGGAGTGCAGACGTTCTGCGTCGGCTTCACGCGGAAGTACACGTCCGACTGCTCGTCGATGGTGCCCGAGCAGTTCCACGTGACCTTCATCTCGGTGGGCGAGCCCGCGCAGCAGCCGTGGAGGCCGATGTCGGAGTCCTTCTTGATGCCGCCGCCGCAGGACTCGATCTCGGTGTTGGCGCCGTTCACCTTGCACTGGATGAACGCGCAGAACTCGAGCGCCGTCCCGTCGAGCTTGAAGTTGCTGTCCTGACGGCAGAAGGTCTTGTCGGCGAGGGTGAGCCGGTACATGTCGGTGTCGGCGAGCCCGCGAATGACGCCCTTCACGGTGCCCTTGCTCTTGTCGCAGTCGTCCGTGTTGGGCAGCAGCTTCGAGGTGGGCTCGGTGCCCCCGGGATCGCCGGGGTCGAGGCACCCGGAGAGGTCGTTGCCGCCGTCGGGCACGGGGCCGACCCCCGAGTCCTCGGGCTTGATGCCGCCCTCGAACGCCGGCGGGACCGGCGTGGCCGAGTCGCGCACGGGGGTCACGCTCGCGTCGAGCTCTTCTTCTTCCTCGATCACGCCGCCGTCGGCCGTGCCCGACTTGGAGCCGCAGGCGCCGAGCAGGAACACGCCCACGATCGCCGCGCACATCCCTAGGCCAAGCTTCGATCGCAGCATCTTCGCCCTCTCGCGGAGAAAAAGGTGGGTCTCGCGCCGCTCGGCAGGCCCGACGCGCTCGACCACAGACATCTCAGATCTGTCTGAAAACGGGCCGCCCCGCAACGACGAACAACGGCGACGCGGCGCCCCCTACTTGGTGACGATCGTCTTGCAGCCGATGACGACGCGGACCTTCCCGTCGGGATCGGCTTTCATGTCGGCGCACGCCTTGCCGTTCAAGATGACCTTCGTGGGGCGCGCGGGGTCGTCGTAGGTCCAGCCGCTCGACGCGTCTTGCGGGATGGGCGTCTCCACGCCCGCGCCGCTCGTGTAGAGCACGTTCACGCGCGTGGGGTCGAGCTCGCCGCCGCCCGGCGGGCGCTCGAGGGTGAACTCGCACGAGGCGACCTTCTCGCGGATCTGGTTGATGGCAGTGAGAAAATCGTCGCGAATCTGCGCGGCGGTCTTGGCGCCCGGGGTTACCTGGAAGTGGCACGGCTTGCCCGACATGGCGGTGTCCGACCACGCGGGGTTGCACCCGGGCTCCGGCGCGCCGCCCGCCTGCGCGAGCTGCCCGAGGAAGAGCTCGTCGTACTGATCGATCTGCGCCGACGGGTTTCCGACGCCCACCACGAAGACCGTGACCGGGGGCGTGCCCGTGCGCGCGGCGGTCGCGGCGGCCACCACGTCGGCGTTGGCCTGCGCCTGGGTGAGCGACTCGGCGTTGGGCACGCCGTCGGTCATCACCACCATCACGTACTTGCCGCCGGGCAGCACGGGGGCGACCGGGCGATAGCCCACGAGGAGGGGCCGCTGGTTCTTCACGGCGGCGCCGAGCGGCGTGCCGCCCATGGGGTAGATCGGCGGGCTGAGGCGGCCCTTCAGCGCGCCCGCTTGGGTCACGTCGACGAAGCCCATCGCCACGTCGACCTGCGCGGTCGGCTTCGCGACGTTGCTGGAGAAGAGATAGAGCCCCACCGCGAGGCTCGGATCGGGCTTGGCCACGAGCCCGTCGAAGAAGGCTTTGAGCGCGCCTCGCACGGCGATCCATTTCTTGCCGGACGACTGCGTGGGCACGTTCGTCAGATCCATGCGCGGGGTGAGCGTCTCGGGGTCGACCTCGCGCTCGCCGGCGACGTAGCTCGTGCCGTTGAAGCCGTCCATGCTGCCCGAGCCGTCGAGCACGAGCTGCATGTACACGGGGATGCGGCTCGCCTGCGCTGTGGCGGTGGCGCAGCCCCCGTCGAGATCGAAGCCGCCGTCCGTCGCCTCGCCCGCGTCGGGGAACGAGCCCGGCGGAGGCAGCGGCGGCACGAAGGTGTCGGGCAGCGCGGCGTCGAAAAAGCTCGTGGGCTCCTGCGAGCCGCAGGCGGGCGCCATCGAGGTCAAGGCCGCGAAAGAAAGGAGAAAAGAGAGCGCGAGCGCGCGGCGGAGGGCCATGGGCGTTCGTCTAGCACGCGGCGTGGGCCTCGTCGCCCTGTGCCCGCGCGGGCGGCGGGTGGGCGGTCCCGCACGACACGTCCCTCGCTGATGTGTCACCCTTGTCCCGGTGGACGCGACCCCTCCGCTGGACGAGACGTTCGACGAGACCTTCGTGCGGTGCGTGAGCGCGGACGGCGCCGAGCTGCGCCTCCCGACGCGGCTCTACCGTTCGGAGCACGTGGGCGGCTTCGTGCTCGTGCTCGCCCATGGGGCCGGCGCGCCTCAAGCTCACCCGTTTATGGTTCGCGTGGCGTCGGCGATGGCGCGCGCGGGCGTCTCGGTGCGCACCTTCGACTTCCCCTACGTGGTGGAGGGACGGCGCGCGCCCGACCGCCTCCCGCGGCTCGTGGAGGCCTTCCGGGCGGTGGTGGAGGACACGGAAGAGAAGGTCGGCGGCGCGCTGTTCGTCGGCGGAAAGTCGATGGGCAGCCGCGCCGCGGCGGAGCTCTGCCGCGCCCGCGCCGAGCCGCCGCGCGGCCTCGTGTGCTTCGGGTACCCGCTCTCGCCGCGCGAGCGCCCGGCACAAGAGGCCTCGCGCGAGGCGCTGCTGCGCGCGGTGCCCGCGCCGGTTCCCATGTACTTTGCACATGGTACGCGCGATCCGTTCGCGAGCGAGGCGCGCATGCGCGAGCTCGCCGCCGCGCTCGGCCCCCGCGCCACGCTCGACATCGTCCCGGGAGGCGACCACTCGCTCGAGGTCACCCGGGCCGAGGCGCGCGGCCGCTCGCGTGAGCAGGTGTGGGCCGAGGTCGGGGCGCGCGCGGCCGCCTGGGTTCACGCGCACGGCGGCGCCGGCGCAGAGTAACGTGGGGCGCGCACGGCGCGCGAAACGAGAGAGACGACGTATGACCTCCAGCTTCTCAGCCCTCGATCGCCGACGCTTCCGCGAGCTCGTGGTCGCCCTCGGCGCGGCGTCGCTCGGCGCGTGCGCCGCGCGCGGGGGAGAGCTCCAGTCAGGCGAGGTCCACATCCCGCCGCAGCCCGTCCAGCCTCGCCGCGAGGTCGCGCCCCCGCCGCCTCCCGTCCCGCTCGCGGCGCCCACCGCCGAGGGCGATCTCGGCGATCCCACCGCCGAGGGCGGCGACGACGACGAGGTCGACCGCAGCACCTGCGGCGAGATCGTGACGAACACGGTCCGCCGCGCGGGCCCCGTGTGCAACGACGCGGTGTCGGGCGCGCTCCCCGCGTGCATCGCCTGCAGCGGCTTCGCCTTCCCGGGCGACCACTGCGCCACCTACAAAAAGTTCCTGAAACCCAAGGTCGCCGAGGCCGCGGTGGCGTGCCTGCGCGCGCTCTCCCCAAAGAACCGCTGCGACGCGTGCGCGGTGTACGCGTGTGGCGATCGCGCCATGAAGGCCTCGTGCCCCGACCCCACCGCGGTCACCGAGTGCAAGGCGCTGCGCGCGCGCTGCCCGTCGATGCCGCAGGAGGAGTGCCTGCGCTACGTCTCGGCGCTCGTGCCGGCGGGCCGCGCGCGCCTCCGCGCGTGCATGACCTCGTGCTCGCTCTACTCGTGTATGGAGAGCCTATGAGCCGCCCGCCGCTCGACGGCACCGTGCTGGTCACCGGGGCGAGCTCGGGCATCGGGCTCGAGCTCTCGAAGCTGTTCGCCGCGCGCGCGAAGCGCCTCGTGCTTGTGGCCCGCCGCAAGGACCGCCTCGACGCGCTCGCCGACGAGCTCGGCCGCGCCCACCCGTCGCTGGAGGTGCGCGCCGAGGCGTGCGATCTCGGCGCTCCGGACGAGGCCGTGCGCCTCGTCGAGCGCCTCGCCGGCGAGGGGGTCGACATCGACGTGCTCGTGAACAACGCCGGCGTCGGGCTCATGGGGATGCTCGACCTCGCGGAGCCCGCCCGCGTCCGCGCGATGCTCGACCTCAACGTGACGAGCCTCGTCGCGCTCACCCAGGCCTGCGTCGGCCCGATGGTGGCGCGGGGCAGGGGAGGCATCCTGAACATCAGCTCGGGGGCCGGGCTCACGCTGATGCCCGGCTTCGCGGCGTACGTGGGCACGAAGCACTTCGTCACCGGCTTCAGCGAGGCGCTGCGGTGCGATCTCTCCGGCACCGGCGTGACCGTCACCCAAGTGTGCCCCGGCCCGGTCGCCACCGAGTTCGAGCAGAACGCGGGGAATTTCACGGGCATGAAGGTGCCAGGGCTCATCGAAATCTCCGCGCTCACCTGCGCGCGCCAGGCCTTCGCGGGCTTCCGCCGTGGCCGCGCCATCGTCGTGCCCGGCCTGGTGATGAAGGTGCTCCTCGGGCTCGCCGCGCTCACGCCGCGCTGGGTGGTGCGCCTCTACACGTCGTTCGCGTCTCGCCTGATGCGCAAGCGAGAGCTCGCCACGCGCGTCTGAACGAGCCCGCGAGGCCAGGATGCCGCGGGCCAACGCCGCGGGCCGACGCTGCGGCCCACCCCAGCAAGCGACGCCCCGTCCTTTACATCCCGCCTCCGCGCGCCCACATTGTCTCCGTGATGAACCTGAAAGTGAGCCCCGGAGGGGCGAACGGAGGTCTATGCCGGCCCCGAGCCGAAGGCGAGGTGGCGCCATGAACTTTCGGCTGGGCTCCATCCCGGTGCAGGTGCACGGGTCCTTCTTTCTCACCATGCTGTTCTTCGGCATGGGCGACATGAAGACCCCGATACTGCTGGTCGTGTGGGTGCTGGGGGCGTTCCTGGCGGTGCTGCTCCACGAGCTCGGCCACGCCCTCGCGGGCCGCTTGTTCGGCCTCGTGCCCGCGATCCAGCTCCACGGCATGGGCGGCACCACGTCGTGGCCCGGCGGCAAGCGGCTCACGCCGGGCAAACAAATCGTCGTGAGCCTCGCGGGCCCGCTCGTCGGCATCGTCCTCGGCGCGGCGATGTTGGTCGGCGCGGCGTATGTGCCTCATCCCCCGCTCGTGGGCCAGGCCATCACGCGGCTCGTGTGGGTCACGCTCGGCTGGGGAATCCTGAACCTGCTCCCCATCCTGCCCATGGACGGCGGCGCGGTCATGTCCGCGTTCTTTCAGCTCTTTTCGCCCAAGCGGGGCGAGAACGCGGCGCGGGTGGTGTCGATCCTCACGGCGCTCTTCATCGCCGCGGTCGCGCTCAAGTACGGGGTCATCTTCGGCGCCATCCTCGCGGGGGTCTACCTCGTGCGGAACGTGCAGCAGCTCATGGCGTCGGCGAAGCCCAAGGTCGACGAGGCCCCGCTCGCCGCCGCCCTCGCCCAGGCGTACGTCGCCCTCGAGGCGCAAGACGGCGCCGCCGCGGTGCGGCTCGCCGAGCCGGTCTTTGTGCAGGCGGAGTCGCCCGAGCTCAAGATCACGGCCATTCGCGTGCTGGCCTACGCGCGCCTGCTCGAGGGGCAGTGGGGCCACGTCATGAGCATCCTCGAGCGCTTCGCGCCCGTCATTGGCAGCGAAGACCTGGAGAAATTCGAGCGCACCGCGGCCGAGCTCGGTCGCGTGGAAGACGCGGCCCGCATTCGCGCGCTGCGCCTGGCCGAGCCCGCGGGGATGGGGCCGGCGGTCGAGGGGTTCCGCGCCTAGCAGCCTGTTGATTTACGGACCGAGGCCCGTCGTCGTCCGCGCCCGGCCCGCCGAGGCGCGATCCGAGGCGCGCGCGGAGCCTAGTTTCCTAGGTGAGCACGCACCGCAGGATCGCAACGAAGGCGGTCGGGATGCGACGCCGACGGGCCGACGGGAGTAAATCAACGGGCTGCTAGGTTCCTTGTGTGGCAAGTATGGGAATGGCCGGCGTTGCCCAAGCGTGGGACTATTCCCGCATGCTGGAGCTCCGTCCTGGGTGCGAGTGCTGCGACCGGGACCTTCCCGCGGACTCTGGCGACGCTCGGATCTGCTCGTTCGAGTGTACGTTCTGTACGCAGTGCGCCGACGTCAGGCTCAAGGGGACGTGCCCGAACTGCGGGGGAGAACTTGTACCTCGGCCGCGTCGCCCGGCGAGCAAGCTGGCGACGAGCCCGCCATCGACCAGCCGCATTCACAAGCCGCTCGGCTGCGCCTGACCTGCGGAACGGTAACCCTTCCCACGATGTGAGCCGAACCTGTAGCGAGCGACGGACCTGTAAACCAGGTAGCGAGCGAGGGAGCGGAGCCAAGGGAGCCGGTTGGGGCGGAGTCATCGGGCCGACCCTCATTCACCAATATCGTGCGGGCTCGCTCATGGCCTCGTTCCTCTCCTCGCGCTACTGAGCAAGGGCCGCGGTCCGCGGCGCCGGCAGCTTGTCGAGCTGGAGGCTCTTCCGAACGCCGCCGTCGACCATGCCCGCCGGCGCGAATCGGCGAAGGAGGCGCAAGCGGGCTGCGAGCGGACCGGCCGTGTAGCGAAGCTGCGGACGAGCCGCAGCCGCGGCCTTGAGCACGACTTCCGCCACGACGCTCGGTTCGTCACCGGTGGCAACGGCTTCCGTCATGAGCTCGCGGAGGGCCGCGCGGGTTGTGCGGTACTCGTCGAGCTGCGAGTCGGGCTCCAGGGTATTCGCCTCGAACTGCGTCCGCGTGTACGCGGGCTCGACCACCGAGACGCGAATCCCTCGCGTGCGCAGCTCGTGGTCGAGGGATTCCGAGTACCCTTCGACGGCGTGCTTCGTCGCGCAATAGAGCGCCATGTACGGCGCCGGCATGAAGCCGAGCACCGAGCCGATGTTGACTATGCGCCCGCTGCCTTGCTTTCGCATCTGGGGCAGGACGGCGTTGGTCATCCGGATGAGCCCGAAGAAGTTGGTGTCGAAGATGGCCCGGGTCTGCTCCATGGAGCTCTCTCCCGCCGCCGCGGGAGAGACGCTGAAGCCCGCGTTGTTGACGAGGAGGTCGATGCGTCCGTGCGCCCGTATCACCTCGCGGACGGCGGCCTGGACCGACTCGTCGCTCGTCACGTCGAGGCTCAGCATCTCGAACGAGCGCTCTCCTGCTTTGGCGCCCCGCCGGCTCGTACCGTAGACCTTGTAACCAGCGCTCGCGAGCCGCTCGGCCACGGCTTCGCCGATCCCCGACGATGCGCCCGTGACGAGTGCCACCTTCTTCACGTTCTTGTCCATGTTGTCCTCACATTCTTTCGTTCTTGGGGGCGACGCGCGCCTTCGCGCGCCATCTCAAACTCACCGCAGCTGCACGACGACCTTGCCTTTGGCCCGTCCCGTCTCGAGATATGCGAGCGCCTCCTTCGCCTGATCGAACGGAAAGACTCGGTCGATGACGGGCGTGATCGTTCCTTCCCGAAGAAGCTCGCCGATCTCCGACAGCTGACTGCCGCTCGCGTGGACGAAGAGGAACGAGTACCGGACGCGAAGCTTCCGCGCCTGCCGGCGGATCCAGAAGCTCATGAGCCGGAAGATGAACACGAAGAGGGCGCCCATCCTCCGCGCGCGCCCGAAGTCTGCGTCGAGCGGTCCGACGAGGGAGACGACGATGCCGTCCGGCTCGAGGACGCGCAGCGACTTCTCGAGCTCCGCGCCCTTCAACGTGCCGAGCACGACGTCGTAGCCGCGCAGCACGTCCGTGAAGTCCTGCTTCGTGTAGTCGACGATCTCGCTGGCCCCGAGGCGCTTCACCAGCTCGACGTTCCCGCTGCTCGTGGTCGTACCCACCGTGGCGCCGAGGTGCTTCGCGAGCTGGATGGCGAACGTGCCGATGCCGCCCGAGCCAGCGGGGACGAACACCTTCTGGCCGGGTCGCACGCGGGCGCGCTCCGTGAACGCCTGCCAGGTCGTCAGACCGACCATCGGAACCGAGGCGGCCGGGACGAAGTCGACGTTCGAGGGCTTGAGCGCGGCGGCGCTCTCCGGCACGACCGCAAACTCTGCGAGGGAGCCCGAGCCGAGATCGAACAGGCTGGCGAACACCTCGTCGCCCTCCTTGAAGCGGGTCACGCCGGCGCCGACCTCGACGACGACCCCCGCCAGATCGCTGCCCATGGTTGCAGGCAACGTGAGCTTGAGGACGGGCTTGAACGAGCCCTTCGGGATCACGTTGTCGATCGGGTTCAATCCGGCCGCGTGGACCTGCACGAGGATCTCGCCCCGCTTCGGCACCGGCCGGGGGACATCTGCAAACACGACGTTTTCGGGTCCGCCGTAACGCGCGAGGACGAGGGCTCTCATGACTTCCTGTTTCCGTGGGTCGAGACCGCGTCGACCCGTGGCAGTATAGTTATACTGCCATCAGGAAGACGCAAGGGGCCGGCGCCGATTTCTTTCGTCGCGCGAGCCCTTGTCGACTTTTGCAGTATGATTACGATGGCATCGGCGAGGCGAGAACGGAGAGCGCCATGCGATACGCCCCTGGACACAACGAAGCCGCACGCGACCGGATCGTGGAGGCAGCATCGCGCCTCTTCCGCGAAGATGGCATCGCGGCCGTGGGCCTCGCGAAAATCATGAGCGAGGCGGGTCTGACGGTCGGGACCTTCTACACGCACTTCAAGTCGAAGGAGGCACTCGTTCGCGAGACCCTCGTTCGGGCGCTGAAGCACCGACACGTGCAGCTCGAACAGGCGTTCCGCGCGGGCGATGTGGAGCTGGCGGTCCGCGCGTACCTGAGCCCCGAGCACCGCGATGCTCCGGGCGCGGGGTGCCCGACCGCCGCGCTCGCGTCGGAGGTGGCAAGGCATCCACGCGGCACGAGGCAAGCGTTCGCGTCCGAGAGCGCCCCGAGCCTCGACCTCGTCGCCGATGGCCTGTCGGAACGGCGCGGAGGCAAGAAGGTGAGCCGAGCGGACGCCGCCGCGTTCTTCGGGCTCCTCGCCGGAACGTTGCAGCTCGCGCGCGCCACCCCCGACCGCGCAGAGTCCGACGCGATCCTCGAGGCAGGCGTTCGCGCGGCACTCCGGCTGGCGTCCCCCGACAATGAGCCGACGGCGCGCGCTCGCGCACGCTGAAGAGGACGCGTCTCGGACCTCGGGTCGAGGGCCGCGTACCCGTGGGCCGAGCTCGTCACCCTAGAGATGTGGGACGTCTGCCTGCGACGAAGTTCCTCTGAACCTTCGCCATCCGGGCGCCTTCGGACGCGAGGCTCGCCGGCTCGGAGTGCTTGAGCCACATGTTCCGCGGCTCAGCCCGGCCTCAGGCCCCGCGATGAGCCCGCGCACCCCGGCCTCTCGCGGCGGATCTCGAGCCGCGGGCGACCACCGCGGCATCGTTGGTTTTTTCTGGGGAAGACTCTCCGCGCGCGAGCGTATGGTCGAACAGGCTCCCCACTCCATGCCCCCCTCGACGCCCAATTCGCGCCTCCTCGTCACCTCGCCCGGCGGTCCGCGCGCCGGCGAGGCCGCGGACGCGTCGTCCGAGGGCGCGCCGCTCCCCGAAGAGGAGTCGGGCCTCCGCCCCGCGACGAAGAGCGCCGCCGACCGCGACGCCGACGCGCACGGCGTGCTCGTGCAGCTCGAGCGCGAGGTGCAGGCGCTCGTGCGTGGGCTCGAGGCGATCCGCTTCGCCCTCCACCCGCGCACCGGGCCCGACGCCCGGCGGCTGAAGGGGCAGGCGCAGGGCCTCGCCCACGTGCGCGACGGCCTCGTGCAGGTGCTCGGCGCGGCGCGCGGGGTGCCCCGGCTCTTCCGGGAGGACACGGCGTTCGTAGAGTACCTGCGGGGGATGGCGGCGTGGGCCCACGCCACGCGCGAGGCCATCGACGACCTCGCTCGCGCGCGCGAGACCGAGCGCGGCAGCCGGCTCCGCGTGGAGCTCGCCAAGAGCCTCCACTTCGAGGAGCTCGTGGACGAGGTCGAGCGCGAGCTCGCCCACGAGGGCGCGTACGACCCGGCGGTCGACCCCGTCCGCGAGGCCGTGCGCCGCCTGGTGTTCGTGGCGAGCGCCCTCGAGCGGCAGCTGTAGAGCGCCAGTCCCGCACTCGCAAGGGGCGTCGCGGCTCCTCAACGTACAGCCGTCTTCGTCGTTGCACCGCCTTGCCTGCGACGCGCGGTCCTCGCCGATAGGAGCCACTCGCTTCGGCCCCAATCGACAAAAAGGGCGCGCTCGTGGTGCGATCCGGGGGGTGTCCCGTCGACTCCCTCTCGGCCACCTTGGCGTCGCGCTCGCGGTCTTCGCGCTCCCTTCTTGCGGTGGAGCCGGGCCCGCTTTGAACCAGACATCCATCACGTGTCCTGCCGGGCGCACCCTCCTCGACGGGGTGTGCGTTCGCGAGAACGTGGCGGACTATGTGGCGTGTGTTCGCGCCCAAGGGGCGCAGCTCGGCGGCAGCAAGCAGCAGCAGCTCTCCGCCGACGTCGGCACGGTGGGCGTGCGCGCGGGCGGCTCGGCCGAGGTGAAAGAGAGCCTCGAGAAGAAGTACGCAGGCTGGAACGACATCCGCTGCGCCCACGAGCTACGTCCATCGTTCGTGTGCGAGTCCCTGTAGCGCGACGTTGGACTCGCCACACGACCTGGTCGATCGCCGGAGAACCGCATGGGAACTGGCCTCTTCTTGCTTGCGCTCGCCGCCCTCCTCAACGGAGCGGCGTTCTTTGGGCTTCGCTATCTCGCCGCGCGCGTGTCCGGGGTGCGGGGCGCCCAGGCCGTCTTGGGGGCGGACCACCGCGAGGCTTGGGCAGGGGTCTCGTTGGCGCGTCGGGCCTTGTTCGCCGTCGCGGGCCCGATCGGCTGCTACCTCTGCGCCGCCTGCTTCATCACGTTCGGTCTCACGGCGGCCGGGAGCCAGGTCGTGGACGAGGAGAGCATGCGGGTCGTGGTCGTGGCGGGCGGCCCGGCCGAGCGCGGGAGTGCAGGACAACGACACGCATCGTGTCGGTCAACGACGTCCCCATTCGCGACTGGCCGCAGCTGAGGGGAGAGGTCGCGAAATCGGCCAGCTCGCCGGCGCGCGTCGTGGTGAAGCGGCATAATGGGGAGTTGACCCTGACGCCCACGCCGGGCCCGACCGGCAAGATCGGCGTCGCCCCGCCCATGAGTCGGCGCTCCATCGGCGTCGGGTCGGCGCTCGCGTCCGGCATCGTGGGGCCGGTGCGGGTCTGGGGGGCGGCGGCGAAGGGCTTGAAACGCGCCGCCACGGGTGAAGAGCGCGCGGAGGTCGCCGGACCGGTGAGCCTCGCGAAGGCCACCGGTGAGGCGAGCGCCGAGGGGCTTGGGTCGGCCCTCGGCGTGGTTGGCGCGATGAACGCGTATTTTCTCTGGATCCCAGCGGTCCTCGCGCTCGTGCTCTTTCCGAGGCGCCGCGTCGTGCGACCGTCGCCCGGCTGAGCGCGGCGAACGTCGACTCGCCGCGAACGGGTCAGTGTTCCGGGGCGTCCGGGAAGTCGGGATGGGCGCCTTCGCGCAGCGTCCTCTCGAAGGTGCCCGGGGTGGATTCCTCGTGAAGCCACCCCGCGGTGTCCTCCGTGAGGACCCCGTCGCGAAACCGCACGTAGAGGCGCGGTCCGCGAAACGTCGCCTTGAGCACGAGGAAGAAGTCGCCCGTGATCCGCTCGTTTACCACCCTCGACGGGAGCTCTCGGTTCGCGTAGTCGAAGCGCACGAGCGTCAGGCGCCCGTCGGCGCCGAGGTGGAGGACCTCGGTGTAGCCCTTCCAGTTGGCCGAGGTGGTCGCCGGCGGAGCGCCCGGATCCGCGCGGTAGACCTTGACCCGCCTGCCGTCCTCCGCGCGCTCGCCCCAGCCGTGGTTCGCCTCGGTCGGCGCGCCCCGAATGAGACCGTACACGCGCCACGCGCCTGGCTGAAAGGTGGCGTGCGCGCTCGAGAACCGCTCCGGCGACTGCGCTGTCACGGATCGACGCTACCCGGGGGGCCGTGAACCGCAAGCGGGGAGGCGCGGGTCCGACAGCGCCAGGCACTACTGCACTCCTTGAACGAACCCTGCGCGCTCGCGCACGTTCAGGGTTATCCGTGGTGGCGCGCGGCCTCGCCGGGCGCGGCGGCCCTGAGGGGGCGCCACGCGAAGCGCTCGAGGGCTGGGTGAGGGACGCCGAGCGTCGCGTCTGCGATGAGGCCGCCGAGCACGGGCGCGAACTTGAACGCGTGGCCCGAGCCGCCCGCCGCGACCGTGAGGCCCGCGCGCTCCGGATCGCGCGCGATGAGGAACTGCTCGTCCCACATGTCGCCGTAGACGCAGAGGCGAGTGCCCACGATCGGGGCGTCGACGAGCCCCGGGAACGTGTCGCGCAGGAACGCGCGCAGCGCCTCGACCTCCGCCGCGGAGACGACGCGCTCGGGCGCCCGAGCTCGGAGTCCGTGCTCGCCACGTCGCCGGGGTCGACGTCGCGACCGACGCCGTGATTCGCTATCTTCACGACGCCGTTGGGCTGCACCGGGAATCCATAATAGCCAGTCTGGGCGATGTCGGCGCCGAACACCGGGAATCGCGCCGTCCCGAAGGGTGACGGGTCGCGCGGCGCGAGGTGGAACACCGGCTGACCCACCGAGCGGAGCGCGCCGCCGAGGTGTGGGAGGAGCCTCGGGGTCCACGTGCCGGCGGCCACGACCACGTGGTCTGCCTCCAGGGTCGCGCCCTCGCGTGTGACGACCCCCGCGACGCGCGCGCCACGCTCGAGGAGCCCCGCGCACGTGAGCCCGCGGCAGAGCCGGACTCCCCGCGACTCGGCCTCGCGCGCGAGCGTGGCGACCACCGCGCCGCTCTCGGCCCAGCCGCCCTCGGGGTTGAAATACCCGTCGACGAAGGCGCCCTCTCGCCACGCGGGGTAGCGGGCGTGGATCTCGGCCGCGCCGAGGCGCTGAGGCGCGTGGCCTCGGCGCAGGAGCGCCTGGTAGCTCTCCGCCTCGAAGCCGCCAAGGGGGTGGCCGTCGGGAGCCGCCACGGCGCCCAGGGCCATCGGCGTTCGCGTGAGGAACGCGACACCGCACTCGTGAAACAGCGACCTCCCTCCGTCGGCGTTCCAGCGCGCGTTCCACTGGCGCCAGCCGTCGAGCGCGGTCTCCATGAGCGCCATGGCGAGGTCGTCGGCCCCGTAGTCGAGACGAATGACCTTGCTGATGTCGGTCGACTCGGCCAGCGGGTGGGGCAGGGGCCCGGGATCGAGGAGCGTCACGTCGAGGCCGCGCGCGCGGAGCTCGAGGGCCGCGGTCACGCCGAAGATCCCCGCGCCGACGACGAGCGCGCGCCTTCCGTCCGAGGTCGTCATGCTCGACGGATACCCGCACCGCCGGGGGACGCAAGGCCGAAGCGGGCCCGCCTCATCGTGGGCGGGCGCCGCTGCCAACCGCGCCTACGCTTCAAGCCCGCTGCGACGCGAGCGCCGAGCGGGCTTGAAGGACCGGGGAAGGGGAGGCGACCTCTTCGGGCGCCTCGCGCGTCACTTCGCGCAGGCGCCGTCGCTGGCGACCGACACACCCGCGCTCGCCGCGGTGCACGCGTTGCCGTAGGTGCGGCCGTCGCAGCCGCAGACCGGCTGAACCACCTGGATGCACGCCTCGGGGCGCTTCGCGCAGGCGCCGGGGTGATCCGCCGCGCCGCACTGGGCGGCCAAGGAGAAGGAGCAGAACTCGTCGGCCTTGCACAGGACGCCGCCACGGACGCCGCAGGCGCCGGGGGTGGGGCCCGTGACACACGCGCCCTCGCTCACGACCGAGACGCCAGCGGCGGCGGCCATGCAGGCGTTGCCGTAGGTCTGGTCGTTGCAGCCGCAGACCGGGCGGTACTCCTTCGTGCACACGTCGGGGCGCCGCGCGCAGGTACCCATCTGATCGGCCGCGCCGCACTGGGCGCTCGGGGCGTACGAGCAGTACTCGCCCGCCTTGCAGCCGAGGCCCGCGATGCCACCGCAGGCGGCCGGGCCGGCCTGGTGCTTCACGCGGAGGTAGAAGTCTTCGGCGGTGAGGAAGGGGCCGCAGTCCGTCGCGGTGGGGAGGCACCGGGGGACGGCGATGCCACCGGCGACGAGGATCCCTTCGCGGGTCGTCAGCGCGGTGCGGGCCGCGGCCACCTCGTCTCGCGCGGCGCCGACCGAGTCGATGCCGACGCGGATGACGTTGTGCTGGTCGCTCGAGTTGAGCGTGTAGGCTGTCGTGCTGGGGCAGGGCGCCTTGATGCAGCGAATGCCGTTGTCGGCAGCGCGGAAGAACGTGCCGGTGACGCTGGCCTCGGCCGCACCCTTCCAGGCCTCGGCGACGCGGAGCTTGCCGACGCGCTGACCGTTGAAGCGGGTCGACACCATGGTGGCGCGGACGACGGCGTGGCTCGCCTCGAAGACGCCGCGGAAGTCGGCCTGCTCGTCCGAGTCGAGGCCGGTCGCGGCGAAGTCGTAGCTGCCGACGTAGCACTCCGGCTGGCGGGTCCCGTCGGCGCACGTGGTGAGGGGTCGGTTCGCGCGCTTCACGAAGACGCCGCCGCAGAGCGGCGAGACACACTTGCGGAAGTCGCGCCGGGTCACGACGTAGAAGCCGTAGTTGCCATTGACCGAGAGGGCGTCCTCGGTCTCGCCGGTGATCTCTTCATCGACGCCGTCTTCGGAGATGGAGGTGTCGGCCGCGCAGGCGGCGAGCATCGACACGGAGAAAGCGGCGGCGAGCGCGAAGATCGAGGTACGCATGGTGAGAAGCCCTCCTGGGTGCGCGCTTATGTAGCTGCTTATCCTACCTCGTCAACCAAAAACTTACCCTCGCGGCCCGTTCATGCGGGGGCACGGCGACGGGCGCGACGCAGCGAGACGCCGAGCGCGCGCGGCGCTCCCTTGGCCCGCGCACGCGGCGCGGGGAACACCCGCGCGGACGGACGCGGGCGCGCCTCTGCCGGCACGCGCACCGAGCTCCCTGGACCCTTACGCGAGCAGGGGCAGCGGCCCGTGGGTGGACGGCAGCACGAACTGACCGATGAACGGCGCCTTCTCGACGCCGAGCACGCGACGCAGCTCGCGGTGCACGTGAGAAGGGTGGATGCGCGTGCCGTTCGGCTCGTAGGCCGGGACGTTCTCGGAGGCGTTCGACTTCGAGACGTTGAGGGCCTTGTGGCCCTCGTCGGTCTTGCCGATGGCGCGGCCACCGCGGATGCCCGGGCCCATGAGGAGCGCCGAGGTGACGTTCCAGTGATCCTTGCCGTTGCCGGTGTTGTACTTCGGGGTGCGGCCGAAATCGCTGGTCACGAGGACATACAGCTTGTCCTTCAGGCCGAGCTGCGCGGCGCGGAGCTGCACGTAGCGGATGCGCGCGACGAACGAGGCGAGGGCCGAGGTCTGGTTCTGGTCGTGCTGCGCGTGGGTGTCGAAGCCGCCCTGCGCCCACGTGGCGGAAATCGAGATCCCGGCGGCGAAGCAGCGGAGCATGGTCTCGAGCGGGCGCCCGAGATCGACGAACCGGGAGACGCCGTTGGTGACCGCCGTGAGCGCGCCTCGCGTGTCTGGCGCGAGATCGTTCACGAACGAGTCGATGGCGGGCGGGGGCCCCTCGGTCACCGACTTGAGCAGGTTGATGGCGTCGCCGCTCTTGGTCGACTCGGCCAGCGCCGCGAGGGTGCGCCGCTCACGGGGCAGCGTGGACTTGCCCTGCAGCTCGGCCATGCGCTGGGCCCGCAACTCCAGAATACGCTTGGCGCCGAGGTCGGTGAGGAGGCCCTTCTCGTTCGCCGGCACGCCCTTGAACGGGTCGGTGAGGAGGTCGACCTTGTTGCCGGGGAAGCGCGATGGCGCGATCACGTCGCCCGTGCGGTTGTAGGCGCCGCTCGCGAGGAAGGCCATGGGCACCTTGCGCTCGAGCGCCACCGTGCCGGCGAACAGCGCGGCGATCGCCGGCAGCTCGACGTCGTTGTGGCCGCAGCCGAGCCCCTGCACACCGGTCTCGTGGCTGTTGGTCTGGGTGTCGATGCCATTCACCACGAGCACGTCGCGGCCGATGGTCTGGAAGAAGTGCACCGGGTCTTCGAGGGCCGCGCCGCCCGACGTGAGCAGGTACTTGCCAGTGGCGGTGGCCGAGGGCACGGGCACGCCGTTCACGACCTCGACGGCCGTGACGAGGCGGTTCTCGTACTCGGGAGTGGAGCCCTCGGCGGTGAGCTTTCCGTCGCAGAAGAGAGTGGGGTCCCAGCCGCCGCTCGCGTGCATGTGCAGCAGGAACGGACCGCCCCACACGGCAGGATCGGCGCTCGCGCGCCCGCCCGGGCCCCAAGGGCCCATGAGAGAGAGCCCGGCGAGTCCCGCAACCTTCAGGAAATTTCGGCGTTGCATGGTGCGGCTCCTCACTCGTGCGTAAAGCGGTAATCGGTCAGAAGGTACGTCATGACGGCCTGCCAGGAGCGCACGGTGAAGTTCTCGTCGCGGTCGAGGCGCATGCCGGCCTCGTACGGGGCCTTGTCAGGCCGCGCTCGGAGCTCGGTGAAGACCGCGCGGACGTTGCCATTCGCGTCGGGCTCGAAGCGCGCGCCCTTGTCCCAGTCGGTCGTCGCGGCGCAGCGGCCATTGCCGATACCCTTGTTGTTGCCGTTGCCCTTGAGGTCGGCCTCCTCGAGGTCCTTCCACACGTCGATGAAGAGCGAGTAGGCGCGGTTCACCTCGGGAGAGGCGATGTCCACGGTCTCGCCGAGCAGTCGCCAGTAGAGCTCTTGGATGTTCTTGCGGATCTTCGGCTCCGAGTCGCCCACGGGCGCGAGCGGCGCGGTGTCGTTGGCCCGCGGCGCGAAGGGCACCGTGTTGAGCTCCACGGAGCGGAAGAGGCGGCGCTCGCCGATGGGCTTGGTGAAGTCGTAGCTGGTGGCCTTGCAGGCCACGAGGGCGCCCGCATACTGGCTCGTGGCGACCATGATGGGGCTCATCACGTCGGTGCGACGCGTGACGTCGGCCGAGTCGATGCCGCCGTAGACGAGGCGCCACTCGGCGTCCTTCGAGAGGTCGGAGCGCAGGTAGCCGTCGCGCGCGCGGGTCTCGTCTTTCCGGGCGGCGTCGCCCGTGAAGAAGTAGAGCCCGGTAGTGGCGCGGTACTTTCGGCCGAGCGCCTCGGGGGTGAGCAGACGACCCTGGCCGAGGCCGGCGTGGAGCGCCTCCTTCGCGAGCTCCCCCGTCTTGGCGCGGTAGTACGGGCTGCGCACGAGGGCCACGACGAGCTTGCGGAGGTTGAAGTTCGACGCCGTGAATTCGGCCCCTACCTTTACGAAGAAGTCGTTCTGCACCGAGAACGCCTGCACGCGATCGGCGTAGTCGCTCGCGGCGCGGTCTTGGGGGAACGAGAGCGGCTCGTCGCCGACGATGCCCTTGTACATGACCTGCGCGATCGAGACGCCGAAGCGCGGGTCCTTCGGGATCTGCGCGCCGAGCCACATGATGGCGTTGCCGTAGTTCTGGGGCGGGGTCTGGGCGCCGTTGAAGCCCGGCGGCAGCATGTCGTCGTGCCACTTGTCGGCGGGGTCGAAGCGGAAGAGCGCCTGCTCGCCGAAGCCGCGAAAGCCGCCGGCCACGGGGTCCATCACCCGATGGCACACCGAGCACATCGCCGAGTTGCTGGTGGGGTTCTGCACCGAGGTGAGCGCCGTGGAGTCGACGGGCCGCTGCGCGAACTTGAGCACGTCGGTCGCCAGGAAGTTCTTCAGCACCACGCGAGCGCGCTTTCGGCCGCGGTTCGTCGGGGTGGTCTCCCAGCGGTTCAGGAAGCCTGGGGTGCTGAGGATGCCCGAAGCGGGCACGCCGGTCGCCTTCGCCACTCCGTTGGTGACCGAGTGCTGCACCGGCGACAGCTCGATGCGCTTCCAGTCGAGGTAGCTGGACGCGGCGACGGGCTTGTCGTGAGGCAGGCCGTAGAGGCGGGCGGTGTAGGGGTTGGCGACGACGTAGTTGCCCGCGACCACGTCGGAGAACGGCAGATCGTTGCGAACGACGAAGTCGATGAAGCGCATCGGCTCTTCGCTGACCGCGAGGGTCGCGAGCGCGCGGTTCTCCGGGGTGTAGCCCGGGGCCCTGTCGTTGTAGAGCTCGGGGGCGTTGTCGAAGTTGGCGCCGACGCCCGCGTCGAGGCCGCGGTCGGTGAGGAGCGCGTCGTTCCAGGTCTCGCGCAGGAGGTCGTAGAAGAGCTCCTCGCGGGTGAGCTTCACGATGAACGCGTCGAAGCCGGCCTCGGAGGTCGCCTCTTCGAGCTCCTGGTCGGTGGGGACGCGGCCGGCGAGCTGGATCGACGCCTTGCGCGCGGTCTCGCGGAGCGAGAGGTTCAGGACCTGGAGCCGGTCCGCGCCTTCGCACTGGCGGTCCGTGCCGGCGCGGAGCTCGGCCACGAAGTTGCTCAGGATTTTGTACTCCTCGGACTCCTTCGAGAGCACCGCGCCGCCGCCGTGGCCGCGCTCGCCGAGCGGCTTCAGCAGGATGAGCGGGGTGTCGCGCACCTCCACCTCCGAGAACTCGCGCAGCGCGTTCAGGTTCGCGCTGACGAAGTCGGGGTAGGTCTCGCGGTACATCTTGAACTTGGCGCCCGCCTGGTCGGCGAGCCCGCCCGGGGTGTGGCAGCCCGCGCAGCTGACCATTGCCTTCCCGAACACCTGCGTGGTGAAGTACTCGCGGGTGCTCACGCACGCGGCGCCCGAGTCTTCCTCGCTGCTGCCGCAGCCCGTGCTCGACCCGAGCACCGTGGCCGCGAGCGCGGCGCCGAAGAGGGTGAGGGCGCTCGCGCGCGGCCGTGAGAACCGGCTCGTGGAGCGGGGGCGTCTCTGCACGTTGTCCATGCACATAGTTCAACGATGCATGTGGCAAAAGGTCAAGTGACCTCGCGGTGATCCGCGCGTCGAGGTGCGAGCGCGCCTTAGGTCGTCCCCGGTCGCCCACACAGTCGGCAGGGGGCGCCAAGGAGCGCCAAGGAGCGCCAAGGAGCGCCCCGCGGTGCGGGCTGCGCACGGTCGGGCTGGGCGCCGTGTCGTGCCGTCCTACCGCGGGGGCGCCGGACCTGGTACGCTGTCGGCATGGTCGCGCGCAGGTCTAGGTCGGAACGTCGGATCGTCACGGTCGTCGCTGCGACGGCGTACGTCGCCGCGGCCGCGGCCTTCGCCTTCGGCTGCAGCTCCGATCCCGAGGCCGAGGGAGGCGGGCTCACCCCCGCGCCGTCGTACCAGCCCGTGTCCGCCCCCTCGCAGAACCCGCTCCCTCCGGGGGTGGTCCCCCGCACGGACGGAAGCGCGCCGGTGACGCCGCCGCCGCCGCCGAAGGACGCCGCGCCCGACACCGTCGCGCCCGACACCGCTCCGCCGCCCGCCGACACGGGCCCGGCGGACGCGCCCACGGGGTGAGCGCAGCGGCTCGGGGACGCCCCCAGAAACGGGCGCGGAGAGGCGGCGTCGTCCTCACGCCGGCGGATCGACGCCGTGATGCGCAGATCGCCCGGTAGCGAAGGCGTAGGCCGCGCAGACCACGACGGCGAGGGTCGGTACGAACAGCGCCGCGTGCGCGAAGCGGACCGCGAGGATCGCGCCCAGCGCGCCGCCTCCCGAGAACGCGACCACGATGGTGAGGAGCAGCGCGAGCTTCTCGTGCGGGGGCCTCGCGGTGTGCTTCTTCCCGAGCGCCAGCGGCACGTGGAGGGCCTCCCCGACGGTGTCGCGCCACCAGCGGAACCAGCGGGCCGACTCCACGCCGAGGTCTGTGACCACGCCCGTGAGGTGCGTCGTTCGGACGACCGCGCCGGAGATGCGGCTGACGAGGCTGTTCTGCATGCCCATGGCCGCGCACAGCAGCGCGGCCTCCATGTCTTTGAGCCGCGGGTGCGCCTCGGGGGTGAGCGTAGACGTGCCGAGGAAGAGCAGAAAGAGCCCCGCCTCCCACAGGAGGACCACGGCGTACGCGTTCCCCAGGCGCCCGAAGACGCTGGTCTCCACCGCCATCGCCGCGAGGAAGGCGCCCACGAAGAAGGCGACGATCATCGTGACCGCGGTCGCCGCGGCGCCCACCTCCTTGGTGGCGAGGTCGTTGGCCAGGCGGCCGACGTTGCCCGTGACGTGCGACGTGAAGGATCCGATGAGCACGAACCCGGCCGAGTTCACGAAGCCACCCACCGCGGCGAGGTACGCGGCGAGGCTGCGGTTCTGGCGCTCGGTCCGGCCGAAGCCGTGGTGGCGAAACATCGCTCGGTCCCCGATAGCATCTGTGCGCGCCGAGCGCAGCGTCGTCGTGGCCCCGCGGCCGAGCTCACCGTTTCGTGTTGTTTTTCGTGTATTTCCCCCGCGTCTCGGGGTGCTCGTTCTCGTACGCCTGCAGGCTCTCGCGGGTGATCTCCACCTCGACGCGGCCGTCGCGGGCGACCTTCGCCTGGCACCCGAGCCGCGACGTGGCGCGCACGTCGAAGGCCTTGTCGAGGATGTCCTCCTCCTCGTCCTCCGCCGTCGAGAGGAGCGACGCTCCGGACAGCACGTACACGTGGCACGTGGAGCACGCGCACACGCCGCCGCACGCGTAGCCCTCCGGCGCGTCGAGCTTCTGCGCGGCCTGGAGCAGGCTGGTGCCGAGGGGCACTTCGATCTCCCCGAACTCTTTGAACGCTACGATGGGCATGGGGCTCTCCATGGAGGGCGGGGGCGCGCGCTTCGCGGGACGCGGGCGCGGGCTTGTCTTGGCTCGGGCGGGCTCCGCCGCCGCGGGGGTGAATCGGTCTAGTCGAGCGGTCGCTCGGTGTGGGCGTTCTCGACGCCCTTCGCGTGCTTCACGCCGTCTTCCACGGCGTCGAGGCGCTGCCCCGCGAGGGCGCGCGCCACGGCCTGGTCCATGCGCCTCCCCGCGAGCTCCTTGGTCGCGTGATCCAGATCGTCGAGCCGCGTGCGCGTGCGTCCGGGGTCGTCGCCCGCGGCGGCTTCCTTCAGCGCGGCGATGGCTCGGCGGATGGTCTCGGCCTCGCCTGGGACGAGGAGCGCCGCGTCGACCACCAGGGCCTGCTCGGTGGCGCGGAGCACGCGCTCGGCCTCGACCCGCCCCTCGAGCACGCGCCGCCGGCGCAGATCGTCTTCGCCGTGGTCGAGGGCGTCGATCAGCATGCGCTCGACGGTCTCGTCGTCCAGACCGTAGGTGGGCTTGACCGTGACGCGCTGCTCGATCCCCGTCGTGGTCTCGCGGGCGTGCACGGTCAGCAGGCCGTCGGCGTCGACCTTGAAGGTGATGTCGAGCCGCGCGATGCCGGCGGGCATGGGCGGGATGCCCTTCAGCGTGAAGCGGGCGAGGCTGCGGCAGTCGGCGACGAGCTCGCGCTCACCCTGAACGACGTGGAGCGCGAAGCCGGTCTGGTTGTCTTCCTGGGTGGTGTAGGTCGCGCGCGCACCCGTGGGGATCGTGGTGTTTCGAGGGAGGATCTTGTCGACCACACCTCCGCCCACCTCGATGCCGAGCGAGAGCGGCACGACGTCGAGCAGGAGCACCTCGCCGTCGCGCGAGGCGTTGGTGAGCAGCTCGGCCTGGACGGCGGCGCCCATCGCCACGACCCCCTCGGGATCGATGCCCGCGAGCGGAACCTTGCCGAAGAGCTCCTCGACGTACGCGCGCACCGCGGGGACGCGCGTGGTGCCGCCGACGAGGATGACCCCGTCGAGATCGCTCGCCGCGACGCCGGCGTCCTTCAGGGCGCGCCTGCACGACGCCCCCGTGCGCGCGAGAAGCGGCGCGACGAGCCGCTCCAGCACCTCGCGTGCGAGGGTGAGCGACCCCTCTCCACGCGGCCTCTCCACGGTGACCGTGGCCGCGTCGGTGAGGGCGTGCTTGACCTGCCGCGCGAGGTCGAGCGTCGCGCGGACGAGCGCGGGGGTGCGCTCGGGAGAGCCCGCTTGGACCCCCATCTGGGCGAGCAGCTCCTCGGCCACCAGGCGGTCCATGTCGTCGCCGCCGAGGGCGCTGTCGCCGCCGGTCGCCTTGACCTGGAACACGCCGTCCTCGAGGAGCAGAACGGTGACGTCGAAGGTGCCGCCGCCGAGGTCGTAGACCACGAAGAGGCCGTTTGTTCGCTGCTCGAGCCCATAGGCGAGCGCCGCGGCGGTGGGCTCGTTCAGGAGCCGGAGCACCTCGAGGCCGGCGAGCCGCGCGGCGTCTTTGGTGGCCTGGCGCTGGGCGTCGTCGAAGTAGGCGGGAACGGTGATCACGCAGGGACCGACGGTGCGAAGCTCGTCCTCCGCGAGCTCGCGGAGCGCGCGCAGGATCTCGGCCGAGACCTCTACAGGGGTGACCGCGCGGCCCCGCACGTCGAAGCGCACCACGTTGGGTCCGCCGCGCTCCGGCGGGAGGAAGCGGTAGGGCCCGAGGCGACGTGTCTCCGGGTCGTCGCCGCCGCGGCCCATGAAGCGCTTCACGCTGACGATGGTCTCGCGAGGGCTCTCCGCCGCGAGGGCCTGCGCGGCCTTCCCGACCACCGCGTGGCCGCGCGCATCGTAGTGGACGACGCTCGGCGTGAGCATGGAGCCGTGGCAGTCCTCGATGGTGGTGGGCGCACCGTCACGCACGTAGGCGACGAGCGAGTTGGTGGTGCCGAGATCGATGCCGACGGCGCGCGCCGGGGCCTTGGGATCGAAGATTTCAAGGAGCATCGAGCAGGTCGTCCTCTGCGGCGGAGACTTCGTCGGCGAAGCGTCGAAAAAAGCGGAGCTCGCCGAGCAGCGCGACCCCTGAGTGGAGGTCCGCGTCGGCCTCGAAGGCGCTCGCGAGCGCTCGGAGCACGCGCGCGGTGCCCTCTCGCGCGACGGCGCCCAGCGCGGCCACGCGCGCGGCGTCGCGCCCAGCCTTGGCGTCACCGAGCTCCTCGCGCCACTCGAGCACGTCCATCAGGAACGCTTGGCTCGGCTTCGGCTCGTGGCCGTCGCCGAGCGGCACGCCGCGCAGCGCGAAGAGCGCCTCGGCGCGGCTCAGCGGGTCGCGCACCACGCGGAACGCCTGGTTCACGAGCACCGCGCGATCGAGGGCCTGGCGCCGTTCGCCCGGGGGGGCGCCGACGTAGCGGTCCGGGTGGAGGGCTCGCGAGAGCTCTCGGTGAGTGCGCTCGAGCGCTGTGACGTCCAGGTCGAAGGCGGGCTCGAGGCCGAGGAGCGCGAACGGGCTCTCCTCTCGTGAGGGGGAGACAGAGCGGGAGGACACGCCCATGTCACACCTGGAAGCTGTGGCCGCAGCCGCAGCTCGCCTTTTCTTGTGGGTTGATGAACTTGAACCCCTGCTGGAGGAGCTTGCTCTCCCACTCGAGCACCGAGCCGTTCAAGTAGACGAGGCTCTTCGGGTCGACCACTACGCGGACCGGCGTGCCGTCTGCGGCCACGTAGTCGTAGACGCGGTCGCGGGCGCGCGGAGGGCCGTCGTGGAACTCGATGACGTACGAGAAGCCCGAGCAGCCGCCCCCGCGGATGCCGACGCGGAGGGCGGTGTCGGGCACGCCGCGCTTATGGAGCTGCTTCTTGATGGCCTCGACCGCGCGTGGGCTCACCGAGATGGAGGCCGCCGCCGCGCCCGAGGTCGGGGCGGGCTCGGACGTCTTCGCGTCCTGCGGCGCTGCAGTGGCTGCCGTCGCCGCCTTGGGCGACGCGGGGGAGGAGGTGGCCTCTGGAGAGCTGTGCATGGGTGCCTCGGGTCTTCGGTGCGCTGTCTCAGCCCTTGCTCGACGCTCGCGCGGCCTGCTTCTGACGGTAGTCGGCGATCGCGCTCTTGATGGCGTCCTCCGCGAGCACGGAGCAATGTATCTTGACGGGGGGCAGGTCGAGCTCCTGGACGATGTCAGAGTTCTTGATGGTCTCCGCCTGCTCGATGGTCTTGCCGCGGAGCCACTCGGTGGCGAGCGACGACGACGCGATCGCCGAGCCGCAGCCGAACGTCTTGAACTTCGCGTCTTCGATGACGCCGCCGTCGCCCACCTTGATCTGCAGGCGCATCACGTCGCCGCAGGCGGGCGCCCCGACGAGGCCGGTGCCCACGCTCGGATCGCTCTTGTCGAGCGTGCCCACGTTCTTCGGGTTCTCGGTATGTTCGATGACTTTTTCGCTGTAGGCCATGGTCTTACCTGTCTGCTGCTTTACTGCGCGGGGCGCTTCGGGAGGTCCGTCGTGGGGCGGCTCAGTGGTGGGCCCACTCCACCTTGGAGAGGTCGACGCCGTCTTTGTGCATCTCGTAGAGCGGCGACATGTCGCGGAGGTGCCGCACCTTCTTGATGACGAGCTCGGCTACGTAGTCGACCTCTTCCTCGGTGGTGTGGCGGCCGAGGCCGAAGCGAATGCTCGAGTGCGCGAGCTCGTCGCCCACGCCTAGCGCGCGGAGCACGTAGCTCGGCTCGAGGCTCGCGGAGGTGCACGCGGAGCCGGAGCTGACCGCGACGTCCTTGATGGCCATCATCATGGCCTCGCCCTCGACGAACGCAAACGAGAGGTTCAGGTTGCCGGGCAGGCGGTGCTCGGCCGAGCCGTTCAGGTAGACCTCGTCGAGCTCCTTCATGAGGCGCGCCTGGAGGCGGTCGCGCAGGGCGCCGATGCGCGCGCTCTCGGCCGCGCCCTCTTCCTTCATGATCTCGGCCGCCCGGCCGAGGCCCACGATGCCCGGGACGTTGAGCGTGCCGGAGCGCATGCCGCGCTCGTGGCCGCCGCCGTCCATCTGGGCGGCGACGCGCACGCGCGGCCGCTGACGTCGCACGTAGAGCGCCCCGATCCCCTTCGGGCCGTACATCTTGTGCGCCGTGATGGACGCCAGGTCGACGTTCATGGCCTGCACGTCGAAGGGCACCTTGCCGACGCCCTGCACCGCGTCGGTGTGGAGCAGCACGCCGCGAGAGCGAGTGAGCTTTCCGATCTCGGCGAGGGGCTGCACCGTGCCGATCTCGTTGTTGGCGAGCATCACCGACACGAGGATGGTCCTGTCGGTGATCGCGCGCTCGAGCGCCTCGAGCGACACTCGGCCATCGCGCTGCACGGGGAGGTAGGTCACCTCGAATCCCTCGCCCTCGAGGTGGCGGCAGGTGTCGAGCACGGCCTTGTGCTCGATCACCGTGGTGATGATGTGGTTGCCCTTGTCTTTGTAGAACTCAGCCACGCCCTTCAGCGCGAGGTTGTTGCTCTCGGTGGCGCCGGACGTGAGCACGATCTCCTTCTCGCTCTGCGCGCCGATGAGCGCGGCGACGCGCTCGCGGGCCTGGTCGACCGCCTCCTCCGCTACCCAGCCGAACGCGTGGTTACGGCTCGCGGCGTTGCCGAACTTCTCTGTGAAGTACGGCAGCATGGCGTCGAGGACGCGCCGGTCCACCGGCGTCGTCGAGTGGTAGTCCATGAAAATGGGGAAGGTCAGGGCCATGGCGCGCTCTCGGGGACGGGGCTAAGGGGGCTAGGGGGTCTCTGCGGGGTCGACGGGGCGGACGGGGGGGGCGTCGCGGGCGGGGGCGTCGCGCTTCCCGCGCGCGGCGCGAGGCCGCGATGGGGCCGGCGGTGCGTCGTCGAGGGAGGCGACGTGGGCGGGCGAGGATGGCGCCGCCGCCGACGACGCGGGCGCGGCGGGGAGCGCGACGCTGTAGCCCGACACCAGCTCGGGCACGCGCGTGCCCACCGCGTGGTGCTCGCACGACGTGCAGGAGGCGACGAGGCGCTCCGGATCGCAGACGTCGCAGGTGTCGAGGTAGTCGATGCTGCTCACGATCTCGCGCTCGAGGGCCTGCAGGCGCACGATGTGCGCGCGGGTCTCCGCGAGCTGACGCGCGTAGAGCTCGCGCATCTTCGCCATCGCGCTCGTCGCGGAGCGCTGATCGTCCCAGTCGCGGACGAGCGACTGGATGTCGGTCAGGCTGAAGCCCATGTCCTGGAGCTTGCCGATCCAGCGCACACGCACGAGCGACGTGCTCGCGTAGAGGCGGTACCGCCCGCGGGAGCGGGCCGCGGGAGTCAGCAGGCCGAGCTCCTCGTAGAGATGAATGGCGCGCACGGTCTTCCCGCAGAGCCGCGCAAGGTCGCCTACTTGCAGCAGATTTCTCTCGTCGGCCTCGGCTCGGGGCCAGGTCTCGGACGGCTCTTGGAGGAGCGGAAGGTGAACGTTGCGCTGGTTCATGACGAAACCCTCACGTAAGGGTATTGGTTCTTTAAGCCGGGAGACGCCGGCCGTCAAGCGCCCTTACGTAAGGGTGAGGGTTATGTCGCGCGCTCGTGTGCTCGGCCACGCGCCCGTGGTATCCTGTTGGAACGATTGGGACCTCCGAGCGACGACGAAGCCACGGCGCAGATTGACATCGAGGCACTGCGCCGTCGGGGGGCGTCGGATGCTGTCTCGGAGGACACCCGTGCGCCCATCTCCGACGCGCCGCCGTCTCCGACGCACATCGGCCGCGCCGCGACGCTGGACGAGGAGATCGCCGAGAGCGGTGAGGGCCCGCGCGCGCCCGACTCGGCGGCCCCCGTTACCCGGGCCGTAGGGCCCGAGGCGTACCCGTTCCTCGACGAAGAGCGCACCTCCGCCGACCTCCGCGCCCAGCCCCGCGCGCGGGTGGCCCCGGCCCGGCCCCCGCCGCCCGCAGGCCACCGGACCGCGGCGGTCACAGCGAAGGTCGACGGGCCGCTGCTCGACGCGGCCGCCCTGTGGAGCCGCTCTGCGCTCCTCGACGAAGCGCGGCCCGAGGCCGACACCGGCGACGGCGTCGAGTCGAGCGCGCCGGCCACCGATCTGGGGCGCACGGAGGCTCCCCCGCGCGATCCCGACGACGCGGAATCGCGAGGCCCCGCCTCGTGGCGCTCGGCGGCGGAGCCGTGGGTCGACGGATCCGACGAGTGGCTCGCCGAGCGCCGAGAGGTGAGGCCCTCGAGCTTCGCGAGCGCTTCGAGCCCCGCGAGCCTCGAGGAGCCGACGCTCCCACCGAAGCTGGCTCCAGCGTGGGCCGTGGGCGCCGACGGCGAGCCGAACACCATCGTGCCCCACATGCTGCCGCGCGACCGCGACGGCCGCATCGCGTTCGAGCCGATGCCAGCCATCGAGGAGCTCCCCGACGACGCGATCCTCGAGGCGAGCGGGGAGCACGGGGAGCCGGTCGAGGCGACGCTGATCGCGCGCTCCAACGCGGTGATGATGGCCGAGCACGACATCCCGCTCGGGACGGGCGACTTCGAGCTGTTCGAGCCCGACTCGGCCGACGTCGAGCTGCTGTCGCAGGCGGCGCTGGAGGCGCGCGCGTCGCACATGGAGCCTCCGGAGGCCTCGAGGCACGCGCCCGTGATCTCGTCGAAGCAGGATTTCGGCTACGCCGAGGACCTCGCCACCGATCCGCAGCGGTCGCTGGGGTCGCTGGTCCGTGGGCCCGCGCCCAGCTCGTCGGGTTCTGCGGGCGTGTCGACCGATCGCGCCGGTGCGCGCCGGCTCCCGTCGTTCTCCGACGCCACCGACGCGGACCTGGAGCTGTCGGGGGCGACCTTCGTGCGGGCCACGCCCCACTCGGCGCCCGAGCCGCTCGCCGGCGACTCCGATGTCGACCCTCAGCGCCGAGCGGCGACCGCGCGTCACGCTGACTCCGCGTGGCCCGCCCATGTCGACGAGCCTCCCCCGAGCGAGCTCACCCACGCACGGAACGACCTCGCGGCCGTGCGGGTGCCCCAGGAGTGGGAGCTCGGCGAAGACGGCGAAGAGCGCGCGCTCCGTGAGGCCGGGCGCTGGGACGACCTCTGCGATCTGCTGCTCGCGCGCGTCGACCGCGCTCCGGGCGACGAGGCCCGCGCGCGCCTCCTCGCGAGGCTCGCCTCGGCGCTGGAGGTCGGCCTCGCCGAGCCAGCGCAGGCACTCGACGCGCTCGCCGACGCCTACCGAGTCGCGCCCGACGAACCCTCCGTCCTCTTGGCGATTGAGCGTTCCGCGTCGAGGCTCGGCGGATGGGAGCTGCTCGCGCGGGTCTGCGGGCAGGAGCTCGAGCGCGCGCAGGGGACCGCGAGGGTACCGCTCCTCGCGGATCTCGTGCGCTGGCTGGACGGTCCGATCGGGCGCCCCTCCGACGCGGAGCCGTACGCCCAGGAGCTCCAACGGCTCTCCGCTTCGCACCCTGTCGCGCTCCGTCGCCGCGCGCTCGCGGCTTGGGCCGCCGGGGACATCGCCTCGTTCTCGGAGCTCGCCGAGCGGGCGCTCGAGCGCGCCGCGGCGCCGCATCTGGAGAGAGAGAGGGTCGCGCTCCACCTCGCGCTGGCGGACGCGCAGGCCCTCCACGCGGACGCCCAGCTCCACGTCGAGGCGGCGCTTGATCTCGATCCCACGAGCCCCGTCGTGCTCCGCGCGTTCGAGCGGATCGCCGCCCGCTTCGACCAGGACGCAGACGCGCGCTGGGCGCTCGAACAGATCGTCACTCACGGTCCGGAGCAGGAGCGGGTCGAGGCCTACTTCCGTCTCGCCGACCTCCTCGAGTCGCGCCTCCTCAAGCGCGAGGAGGCCGTGACGGCGCTGTGCGCGCTGCTCGAGCGGGCGCCGGGCCACGCCGAGGCGCGGCAGGCGCTCGAGCGCTGCTACTTGGGCCTCCGCGATTGGTCCGGGCTCGTGGAGGCCGTCTGCGCGCGCGCCGTCGCGCCCGAGGTCGTCGCCGACGACGACGCACGCGCCGAAGCGTTCGCGTACGCAGCCGAGGTGAGCGAGACGCGCCTCGGCGATCAGGTGCGGGCGGCGGAGTTGCTCGCGCGCGCGGCCCGGCTCGCGCCGACGAACGAGGCTATCCTCGCCCAGGGCGCGATGCTCGCCGAGCGCATGCAGGAACAGGCGGTCGCCCGCGGGTACCGCGTTCGGCTCGCAGCGCTCGCGCATGAGCCCGGGAAGAGGGCGGAGCAGCTCCTGGCCGTCGCGCTCGCGTGCGACGACCCCCTCGAGGCGCGTCGGTTCTTCGAGCAGGCGACGCAGGCCGACCCTGGCTGTGCGGGCGGGTGGGAGGGGATCGAGCGCGTCGCGCGAGAGGTCGGCGACGAGCGAGGCGCGCTGCTCGCGCTCCGAGGCCGCATCGACGCCACGGAGTCCCAGCGGACGAAGGGGCAGCTCCTGCTCCAGCTCGGCGCGCGCCTCGGCGCGCTCGGTGAGGCGGACGACGCCGACCGCGCGTACGAGGCGGCGCTGAAGGCCGATCCCTCGAACGAGGGCGCCGCCGTCGCCGTGTTGAGCTCGCTCGTTGCCGCCGGCCGCTTCGCGGAGGCCGAGCCCGCGTGCGAGCTTCTCGTCACCGCCGCCGCCCGCGATCGTGACGCCTCCGCGCTGTTCGCCAGGCTGCTCATCAAGGCGAAAATCGCCATGGGTATCGGCGACTTGAGCAAGGCGATGGCCGCCACTCTGGCCGCCGTCGAGACCCAGCCCTCCGAGCTCGAGCCCGTGGAACGCCTCGCCGACGTCCTCGTTCGAGAGGGGGCGCCCGAGCCTGCCGACGATCCCCACGCGGCGGCCGCGTTCTCGCGGGTCGCCGCGCGCGCCCCCGAGCTCGACGTCGACGTCGTCGCGGCGCTCGCCATGCGCCTCGCGTCCGCCGGGGACCACGCCCGCGTCGTCGAGCTCGCCGATCGCGCGATGCTCGTCGACGTGGAGGACGACCCCTCCGAGGGCGCGACGGGCCAGCGACCGGTGCCCGAGGTCGGCGCGGGCCTCTTCGCCGCGGTGGCCGAATCGCTCGTGGCGCTCGGCGATCTGGAGCGAGCCGCGGCCATGCGCCTCCGGGGGGCGCGCGCTACGTTGGAGCCCGACGCGCGCTACGCCGCGCTCGTGGCGACCATCGAGCTCTACGCTCATCAGCTCTGCGATCTGCCCGCCACCAAGGCCGTCGTCGCGGAGGCGCTTGCGCTCCGCGACGACGACGACTGGCTCCTCAAGACTGGCTACTGGGCCTACGGCGCAGACCACGACTGGGGGGGCCTCGTGACCGCGCTGGAGGGCGCGGCGCACCGACGTGACAGCGCTCAGGGGCAGGCTCGCTCCCTCATCGCGGCTGCGGAGGTCGCGCTCGGGCAGCTCGGCGATCGCGCGCGTGCGAGTGATCTCTACGAGGCGGCGCTCGACGCGGACAGCTCGCGCGACGACGCCTTCCACGCGCTCGTCGCGGCCTTGAGCGAGCTGGGTGATCCTGCGGCGCTCGAGGCAGCCTATCGCCGCATGCGCCACCGCGCGGACGCGAGCGGCGACCACGAGCTGCGCGCTTCGCTCGACCACGAGCTCGCGCGAATGCGCTCCGACGCGCCCGCGCCGCCCGCGCACGCCTATCCCGACCACGATCACGACCGCGATCACGGTCACGATCACGATCACGATCACGGTCACGATCACGATCACGATCACGATCACGATCACGATCACGATCACGGTCACGATCAGGATCACGATCAGGATCACGATCGCGATGACAACGACGTCCAGGGGGCGTCTGCGCCGCTCTCTCCGGCGGACCTCGCCGCCGTCGAGGACCTCGTCGCTCGCGACGAGCTCGACCTGGCCTGCGCCGCGCTCCGCCAGGAGCTCCAGCGCGATCCGCATGACGCGCGGTGCTACGAGCTGCTGTACGGCGTGTACCTGCGGCAGCGCAGGTTCGATCGCGCGCTCGCGACCGCGCAGGTGCTCGCGGAGTTTCGCGTCCCGTCCGCCGAAGAGCAGCAGTTCATCGACGACTACCCGCCCTGCGGCCTCGGCGACGTGCCTGGCAGTCTGCTCGAGGAGGCGTGGACCTCGCACCTCTTCCCCGAGGACCTCGATCCGCTGCTCACGAGCGTCTTCGCGTGGATGACGCCCGCCATGTGCCGCCTCCTCGAGGCGCAGATGAGCGATGAAGAGCGGGTCCGCGCCTTCGGCACGCGGCTGTCACGGACTCACCTCCGGAACGCCGACGTCATCCGCACGATGTTCCACGATGGCGCCGAAATTCTCGCCGTTGGCAATCCCGAGCTGCTCGTGGGGCCGACGCCGGACGGCTCGCCGTTCGCGTCGTCGAGCACGCCGTTCGGAGCGATCGCCGTCGACGTCGACGGTGTCGTTGGCCGGGAGGCGCTCCTGCCCTACTTCGTGGGCGCGGCGCTCGCCAAACAGCGCCCCGAGCTGGCCCCCGCGGCGCTCTTCCGGGCACCCACGGAGCTGACGAAGCTCCTCGCCACGGCCGTGCGCGTGGCGATGGGCGAGCGTGGCTCGGACGGCGGTTCGACGAAGCAGGACCGCCTGCTGCTCTCGCTGATGTCCGCCGACGAACGCGAGAGCGTCGCTCGAGCCGTCGAGATCGCCCGCGCCGAGGGCGCGCGGCTCGATGTCCCACGGTGGAGCCGCGCCGCCGAGCAGGCCACGCTGCGCGTCGGGCTGCTGCTGTCCCAGGACGTCGCCACCGCGAGCCGCGCCATCGAGTCGGCGTCGAACGCCGGCGCCGCGCGCGAAAAGCTCGGGGCGCTTTACCTCTTCGCTACCGGCGAGCTGTACGCGGACCTGCGTCAGGCCATCGGCGTCAACGTCGGCGACAGCGGCGGCGAGGGATAGCGGACCTCACTCCCCCCGGGGTCGGAGCCACGCGTGGCCTGGAGGTCCGCAGAAAAAAAGAGAGGCCCAACCCTCGCGGGGCTGGGCCTTCATGCTGACCAGACCTGCGCCGCGACGCGGGCAGGGCGGTCCGCCGCCTACCAGCGACCGCCGCCGCCGCCGCCGCGACCGCCACCGCCGCGGTTCTGACGCTCCTCGGCCTCGTTGACCTTGAGCGCGCGGCCGTCGAGGAGCGCGCCGTTCATCTCGCGGATGGCCTTCTGGGCCGCCTCGGAGGTGCCCATCGTCACGAAGCCGAAGCCGCGCGACTGACCGGTCTCGCGATCGGAGACGACGTGCACGTCGGTGATCTCGCCGAACGTGGAGAAAGCCGCGCGGACGGAGTCTTGGTTGGAGTTGAAGGAGAGGTTGCCGACGTAGAGACGATTGCCCATGTGTGAATCTCGATTCAATTAACGGCCCGGTCTTGAAAAACCTGCCATCCAATCAGCCGTGGAGATCGGAAGGTCGGGTACGGAAGCGTTGTTCCGTTCCCTCGCGTCGTTGCCGTTTGCAGCGAGGTCCGCGATCCCAGGGTGAAGCGAGAGAGCGTCGTCGTCGTAGCGGAGAAACGTGAGTGAGTGCCCGCAAGGTAGTCCGAAACGGAGGATATGCAAGCGATGTCGCTAGGGTGCGTTGCGTCCGTTCGCGCTACGGGCGCTTCAGACCGACGCGGGGCGATCCACGTGCCGGCTGACGATCTCCGAGATTCGCGCGAAGAGGTCGAGGTCGCCTCCGTGGTCGTCGCGCCACGCGCCCCCGTCGTCGAGCGAGAAGTGCCACGCGTGCGCGTCGGCGGCGAGCCAGAGCTGACGCGTGGGTCGCTGGGTGTTGAGCACACACTTTCCGCCGTCACGGAACGTCACGCGGAGCACGTCGCCGGCGCGATCGAAGTCCACCTCGTCGGCGTCGAAGCCTTCGAGCGCGGCCTCCACGCGGCGGAAGGCGGCCTCGGCGTGGCGGTAGTAAATGGTCTCGTCCATGGGGGCTTCGCTCATGAGGGGCCTCGCGGCAGGGTGGGGGCAGCCGCGCGAGTCGGCTGGCGACTCAGTTCAGCGAGTGGGGCAAGGCGAGCGCAAACGGCGCGATGGCCGCGTCGAACCGCGAGCCGTCGGCGCGGTGCATCTGGTAGGTGCCGCGCATCTCGCCGCGCGGCGTGGCCAGCACGCAGCCGCTCGTGTACTCGAACTGCTCGCCCTGACGCAGCGTGGGTTGCTGGCCCACGACCCCTGGGCCGCGGACCTCCTCGACCTTGCCATTCGAATCGGTGATGACCCAGTGCCGGCTGCGCAGCTGCGCCGGCTCGGGCCCTTCGTTCGCGATGCGGATGGTGTACGCGAACACGTAGCGGTGCGCCTTCGGCGACGACTGCTCCGGCACGTACTGAGTGGAGACGGAGACGCGGATGCCTTGGGTGATGGCGTTCGACACGAGGAGAGCAGAAGTGCCACTTTGTGGGCGAGACTTCAAGAGAAGGAGCGTGGCCCGCCGCGCAAGCGGCAGAGCTCGATGGCTCAGGGCGACAAGACGCTCCGCGCGATCACGAGGCGCTGGACCTCGCTCGTGCCTTCGTAGATCGTCGTGACGCGGGCGTCGCGGAGATGACGCTCGGCCGCGAACTCGCGGATGTAGCCGTAGCCGCCGTGGATTTGTACGGCGTGATTCACGATGCGGTTCGCCGCCTCGCTCGCGAAGAGCTTGGCCATGCTCGCCTCCCGAGAGAAGGGCCTCCCCTCCTCTTTCAGCCACGCCGCGCGCATCGCGAGCAGGTGCGCCGCGTCGAGCTCGGTCTTCATGTCGGCGAGCTTCCACTGAATGGCCTGAAACTCGCCGATCGATCGGTCGAACGCCCGCCGATCACGCGCGTAGCGGACCGACTCCTCGAGCGCCGCGCGGGCGATGCCGAGGGCCTGGCACGAAATGCCGATGCGGCCGCCGTCGAGCGCCATCATCGCGACCTTGAAGCCCCCGTTGAGCTTGCCGAGCAGCGCCGACTTGGGCACGCGGCAGGCCTCGAGCTCGAGCGCCGCGGTGTTCGACCCGCGGAGCCCCATCTTCTGTTCGGCGCGCCCGATCCTCAGGCCCGGGGTGCCGCCCTCGACCAGGAAGCACGAGACGCCCCTCGTGCCGGGGAGGGTGGCGGTGTCGCCCGTCCGCGCCCACACCACGAAGACGCCCGCGTACGATCCGCTCGAGATCCACTGCTTGTCGCCGTCGATGACCCACGAGTCGCCGTCGTCGCGCGCCACGGTGCGCATCGCGCCCGGATCGCTGCCCGCGCCGGCCTCGCTGAGGGCGAAGGCGCCCGCGAGGTACTCGGCGCTCGCGAGCTTCGGGCAGTAGGCCTGCCGCTGCTCGGGGGTGCCGAACGCGGAGATCACCTCCCCCACCATGTTCGTGACGGCCATGGTCACGGCCGTGGACGCGCAGGCGGCGGCGATCTCCTGCATCGCGAGCCCGTACGAGACCACGCCCGCGCCCGACCCGCCCACGTCGTCGGGCACGTTCACCGCGAGCAGGCCGAGCTCCCCAAGGCCGCGGATGAGCTCCTCGGGGAAGCGCTCCTTCTCGTCGATTTCGCGGGCCTTCGGGGCGATCGCCCTCGTCGCGAAGTCGCGGGCGGCGAGGCGCACGTGCTCTTGGGTCTCGGTCAGCTCGAGGTCCATGATGGCTCCCGGCGCGCGAATGCGCGCAACATGTGGAAACGAATCGTGAAATTACAGTGAGAAGGTGACCTTCGCCGCGTAGCTTCCGGGGCTCGGGAAGCGCATGGCGCGCGCCGCCGCCGCCACGCAGTCGATCTGTGCGGCGGCCTCCTTCGTGGGGCCCGCGACCCCTACGCTGGCGACCTTGCCGTGGCTGCCGTCCGGCTCGACGTAGACCGTCACCTGGAAGGGCGGGCCGCTCTTGCCGTCGCGGCACTGCTTCACCGCGTCGGCGAGGGCCTTCGCGCCGACGGCCGCCTTCTCGGGCCCCCACGCCGAGGGCTCCCGCGCGTCGTGGAGGTCGAAGCCGAAGCCCTTCTGGACCTCCGCCTCGCCCCCTACCGGCGCGGGCCAGGGCGCCCCCGTGAGGACGTCGAGCACGCAGCGCTCGGTGTCGCGATCGCCGAGGGTCGACTCCTCCAGGTAGATCCAGCGGACCTTGCCGGTGGCGTCGATTCGCGCGAAGAACTTGGCGTCACCCGCCAGGTAGTCGAGGCGCTTCTGCCCCTGGGTCTGGCAAGCGAGCAGCTTCGGCTTCACGCGCTCGAACGCGCGGTCGGTCAGCGCCGGGTCGATCTGCCCGAGCTCCTGCGAGACCTGCGGGAGCGGTGGGGCGGCCCGGTTGGGCGTGGGCATGCGCGCCCCCTCCGGCTCCTTCGCGGGGGGCTCTCCACCGCAGGCCGCGAGCGCCATCGAGAGCGCGAGGGCCGCGCCCGCCGCCCCGCCCCGCGCCGCGCGTCGACGCGTACGCTCACGACGCGAGCACCTTCGCCGCGATCACGATGCGCTGGATCTCGCTCGTGCCCTCGTAGATTTCCGTGATGCGCGCGTCGCGGTAGTGGCGCTCGGGGGAGAACTCGGTGGAGTAGCCGTAGCCGCCGTGAATCTGCAGCGATTTGTGCGCGACGCGCGTCGCGACCTCGCTCGCGTAGAGCTTCGCCTGCGCGCTCTCCATGCTGTGGCGGACACCCTTGTCCTTCAGGCTGGCCGCGCGCCAGGTGAGGAGCCGGGCTGCGTCCAGCTCGGTCGCCATGTCCGCGAGCATGAACTGAATCGCCTGGTGCTGCGCGATCGGGACGCCGAACGACTTGCGCTCCTGGGCGTAGGCGGTCGCCACGTCGAGGGCCGCGCGCGCGATGCCGAGCGCCTGCGCGGCGATGCCGATGCGGCCGCCGTCGAGCGTGGCCATCGCCACCTTGAAGCCGTCGCCCACGGGGCCGAGCACGGCGGTGTGCGGGACGCGGCAGTTCTCGAAGAACACGGTGCACGAGTGCGCCCCGTGGATGCCCAGCTTGTGGTCGCGCGCGTTCTTCGTGAAGCCGGGCGTCCCCGCGGGGATGAGGAACGCGGTGTGCCGCACCTTCGGCTTGGCGGCGTTCGGATCGCCGCGGTCGGTCACCGCGAACAGCACGATGTAGTCGGCCTGCGGGCCGTTCGTGATCCAGTTCTTCGCGCCATTGATGACCCACGAGTCACCCTGGCGCTCGGCGAAGGTGAGCATGGTGTGCGCGTCGGAGCCGCTCATGGGCTCGGTGAGCCCGAAGCAGCCGAGCTTTTCGCCCCGCGCGACCGGCCCGAGGACCTCGGCCTTCTGCTCAGGCGTTCCGAACTTCGTGACCGGATCGCAGAAGAGCGAGTTGTTCACGCTCATGATGACGCCCGAGGAGGCGCAGGCGGCGCTGATCTCTTCCATCGCGAGGACGTACGACAGCGCGTCGAGGCCGCCGCCGCCGTGCTCTTCCGGGACCATCATTCCGAGGAAGCCGAGCTCGGCCAGACGCTTCACGATCTCGTCCGGCCAGCGCGAGGCCTTGTCGATCTCGGAGGCCTTCGGCGCGATCTCGCGCGCCGCGAAGTCCCGCGCGGTGTCGCGGATCATCTTCTGCTCTTCGGTCAGCTCGAAATTCATGTTCGTGCGCTCCAGAGTCGGGGGGCCCCCTGGCCGCGCCGGTGGAGGCGCGCGAGGCAGGCGGGATCGTGGCGGCGGCGTGTGGCGGTGGTTCTACTGTCCGCGTCGCGGCCTGTAAACGGCAACGATTGCGCGCGCTGAGGCGAGCGCCACGGGGCTGCTACGCGGCCGGCTCGACCGCCACGAGGGCCGGGAGCTCGCCGGCCCGTACGAGCAGCCGCTGCTTCGGGCGAATTGCGACAGGCACCGTGGCCTCGGCCAGCATCGCGAGGTCGAAGACGTTGTCGCCCGCGGCGAGCACCAGGGGGCGCGCGCCGATGACGCGGCGTAGGCGCGCGACCTTTCCTGGACCGTACGGGATCGGCGCGTCGATCTCGCGCGTCGACAGACCGCCCGCGGCGTACGCCGTCGCGGCGATCACGTGGTCGGGGTCGATCCCGACGAGGCGCGCCCCCGCGATGACGATGGGGCGCGGCGACGCGCTCACGAGGAAGGCCTCGAGCCCGAGGCCACGCGCCTCGTCGAGGAGGGCGACGCTCTCCCCGTGGAGCCGGGCGGCGAGGCCGCGGGTCTCGACGAGGTGGGTCGAGAACGCGTCGATCTCCGCGGTCGCGCGCCCTGCGACGGCCAGGGCGATGAGCTCGCAGATGCGGTCCTCGGGGAAGCGCCCGTGCCCATACGCCTCGAAGATGGCCTCGAGCTGCGCCTTGGCGCCGCCCCGCGCCGGCACGTTGAAGCCCGCCGCGTCGGTTCGGAAGAGCTCCGCGGCCTCCGCCGAGAACGCGTCCTCGGCGAGGAGCGCCTCGAGAAAGTCCTCTCCGACGTCGCCCGACCAGAGCGTGCCGTCGCCGTCGAAGGCTACGGCACCGGAGGGGCTCCGCCGGGCGGCCTCGCGCAGGCGGAGCCGCACGGTCTCGTAGGGTTCCACTCTCACGCGCCGCACGATATCGGCTCTCGCTTGGAACGGAAAGGCCTGGCGAGAGGCAGGCCGCCTGGCCTCGGCGCGAGCCGCGCGTCGGGAAAGAATGACCGGCGGGTCAATAATTCCTACGCGGGACTTGAAATGAGGCCCCGCCGACCTAAGTTCGCGCCGACCACGCGCTCCAGAGCGCGCGTCGAGCCCTCTCCTCGGTCCGCCCACGGTGTCCTGTCCAAGGTGTCCTGATGCCACGACCTCGCTCCCTCTCGTCTTCACCGCTCTCGCCACGCCGCGTGGCGCTCGCCCTGGCCGTCGCGGCGTCCGCGGCGGTGCGCGTCGCCGCGGCGCAGCCCGCGCCCGCCCCGAGCCCTGCGCCCGCCCCCGCCGCCCCGAGCCCCGCGCCCGAGGTGGCTGCTCCGCAGGCCCCCCGGCCCAACCTCGGCGGCACCGCCGTGGCGGGCGGGGCGCTCACCGCCGACGTCGTCGGCCGGCGCGCCGCGGAGACGAGCTACTCGGCGCGAGCGGCCCAGGAGTCGGTGCGCTCCGCCGCGGTGAAGGTCGACCAGGCGTGGTCGAACTACCTCCCGCGTCTCTCCGGGAAGTTCTCGTACACGCGCCTCTCCGACTTCACGCCGCCCTCCGCCACCGGCGCCGGCTCCATCGTCGGCACGCCGCTGCCGGCTGGCACGCCGAACCCCACGCCCACCGTGGCGGTGGGCTTCTCGTTCCCGCTCGTGCTGAACCAGTGGGCGCTCGAGGCGCAGCTCGTCGTGCCGATCTCGGACTACTTTCTCCGCATCAACCAAGGCTACGCCGCCGCGACGAGGAGCCAAGACGCCGCGCGGCTCGACGTGGTCACCGCCCGCGCGAAGTCCGCGGCCGAGGGTCGCGTCGCGTACTACAACTGGCTGCGCGCTCGCGGCGCGGTCGTCGTCGCCACCCAGAGCCTCGAGGCCGTGAAGGTGCACCTCGCCGACGCCAAGAACCTCCTCGCGGTGGGCAGCGCCTCGCGCGCCGACGTGCTCCGCGCCGAGACCGCCGTCGCCGGCGCCGAGCTCGCCGTCGAGCGCACGAAGAACCTCGCGGCCCTCACCGAGAAGCAGGTCGCGCTCGCCATCCACGCGAAAGAGGACGAAGCGCTCGTGCCCGGCGAGGGCATCGACGGCGAGGTGGCGCCGTTCGTCGGCAGCCTCCCCCAGCTCATCGCGGAGGCCCGAACGGGGCGCTACGAGATCAAGAGCATCGACGCGAGCGCGGCCGCGGCGCGCAAGCAGGCCGAGGCGTATCGTGGCGGCGCGTACCCCAGCGTCGCCGCTTTCGGCAGCGCGCTGTACGCGAACCCGAACCAGCGCCGCTTCCCCCAGGCGAACGAGTTCTTCGGCACCTGGGCGCTCGGCGCGCAGGTCACCTGGTCGCCCAACGACGCGTACGGCGCGTTCGCGGGCGCGAGGGACGTGGAGGCCCACGTGGCCGGCGCAGAGGCTCAACGCGAGGCCGTCCGCGACGGCGTGGAGCTCGAGGTCACCCAAGCCTTCCAGGCGGTGCGCGAGGCCGACTTCGCCGCGGTGTCGAGCAAGCGGCAGCTCGCGAGCGCCGAGGAGGCCCACCGCGTCGCGCGCGAGCTGTTCGTGAACGGGCGCGCCACCTCGACGACCCTCACGGACGCGGAGGCCGACCTCACCCGCGCGCGGCTCGAGCAGCTGAACGCGCGCATCGAGGCCCGCGCGGCGCGCGTGCGGCTCGAGCACGCCCTCGGGCGTGACGCCCGCCCCTACGATCGGTAGCCTCGGGGCGCGCGGCGGTCGCGGCGCCCCCGAGGAGTCTATGCATCTTGCACCCTTCGAGCCCGTGCCGTACGCCTCGCTGCCGGCGCTCCCGCGGCTCGACCACCCGTTCTTCTCACCGGCGTGCCGCGACGAGCGGGTGCGCGTCCGCACACCCCACTTCGGCGAGGTGACGCTCGCCGTCCGCCGCTTCGGGGGCGCCAAGCCGGGCGCGAAGAAGCTCGTCTGCATCCACGGCCTGATGACGTCGAGCTACTCGTTCCGCTACCTCCTGGAGCGCCTCGGCGGCGAGTGCGAGGTCATCGCGCCCGATCTGCCCGGCGCCGGCCGCAGCGACGCGCCCGACCTGCCCTACGGCCCCGAAGCGCTCGCCGACCTGCTCGGCGCGCTCCTCCGGGAGCTCGGCCTCGGAGCGCCGTCCGTGCTCGGCAACTCGATGGGCGGCTACCTCGCGATGCACCTCGCGATGCGCCACCCCGGCAGCGTAGGCCGCCTCGTGAACCTCCACTCTCCGGGGATCGTCACTCCGCGCATGCGCGCGCTCGACGCCGCGCTGCGGCTCCCTGGCGCGCCCGGGCTCCTCGACGTGCTCGTCTCGCGCGATCCGCGCCGCTGGGTGTGGAAGAACGTTCACTATTACGACGAGTCGCTGAAGTCGCGTGAAGAGGTCGAGGAGTACTCGGCGCCCCTCCAGACGCCGGCGGGACGCCGCGCGTTCGCGCGCTACCTCGCAGACACGCTCTCGGTGGCCGGCATGCGTCGCTTCGAGCGCGACCTCTCCTCGCTCGCGCGCTTCCCGACGCCGCTGCTGCTCGTGTACGCGCGCAGCGATCCCATGGTGCCGCCCGCGGTGGGCGAGCGCCTCGCCGCCCTCGTCCCCGACGCGCGCCTCACGTGGCTCGAGCGAGGCTCGCACTTCGCGCACGTCGACGCCCCCGACGACTTTCTCGCGGCGGCGAAGGACTTCTTGCTCGGGGACGGGTAGCGCCGATCGCCGGCGTCGCGATGCCGTAGGCGTGGCTCCGCGACGCGCGGGCTCAGGGCTCCTGGAAGCCGGCCTCGCGGTAGGTGAGCACGAGGGTGTCGCGGTGTCCCCCCGGCTCCTCGAGGACGATCGGCGTGGTCTCGTGCACGACGCGCGCGTCGTCGAGGAGCAGCGCGGACCACGGCGCCACGAGCGAGAACCGCACGCCGTGGGGCCCTGCGGCGTCGAACACGCGCGTCTCGCCGCCCCGTACGCCGCGACGATCCACGAGCACCACGGCGACGAAATCGACGCCGTCACGGTGCGCGCCCTCCGGCGTCGGCCGCCCTACGCCCTCGCGCGGGTCGATGCGAAACGCGTGGGCTTCGACGTGCCAGCGCGTGGGGCGCACGTCGGCGCGCGCGTCCGCGAACGCGCGACCGAGACCCGCGACCAGGCGCACGAACCCGGGCGCCTCCGCGAGGGTCGACTCCAGGGGGGCGAACCACCTCACGATACCCCCGTGCAGAGCGTTGTAGGTCACGGGCTGGTAGTGGGGCCGCGGTGGCGTCGACGAGAGGTCGCTCGCGCCCACGAGCTGCTGCACGAAGCACCCGTGCCTGCGGAAGCGGTACGCGCCACCGTCGAGCAGGTGGGGATCCGGCGGGAGGCTCGCCCATGAGCGCTCCAGCCCCACGAACGAGTCACGCGGCAGCTCCGCGACGCCGGCGAGCGCGTCGGGTGCCACGACGGCGAACCCTACGTCACGGAGTGAGGCGAGCGCCGCGGGGCGCGAGCGCGGGGCGTGGAGCTCGAGCGGAGGCGGCATACGCGGCGTACCACTACAGCGAGAAGGTCCATCTCGCTACCGCCCACGCGCGGGCATGGCGCCGCACGCGGCCGGCAGGGCTACCCCGACCCCCGACCGCGACCTCGCCCGCGACCCGAAGGCCGCGGGCGGCGAACGCGAACCCTCAGCGGCGGATGAGGCCCGTGAGGAGCGCCACCAACCGATCCCCGAGGACGACGCATCGGTCGGCCGCTTCTTGGGTGGCGTCCCCCGCGTGGGCGGCGATCTCCACCGCGAGCGCCGCGTCACGGGGGCCACCGCCCCTTGGGAATGCATCGTGGGGTATTCGTCGTGGATTCGCGTTCACGTCGTCACGCGAGAATCATGTGTATTCTGCATTCATTATCGACGCCGCGAGCCGGCCGGTGTCGCATCCGCAGGTCACGTCGGGCAGGGGCCCAGGGACTTCACGCTGACGGAGGACTTCTCGGCTTCGCACGCGTTGCCGTAGGTCGTGCCGTCGCACCCACACACGGGGTCGCGCGAGGGGGCGCACGTCATGGGGATCTTCGAGCAGGCTCCCGGCGCGTCGAATGAGCCGCACGCGGCTGCGATGGAGCGCTTGCAGAACGAGCCTGGCGCGCACACCCCCGGGATTCCGCGGGTGCCACACGCCGCGCCGTCGGCGAGCGGGCAGTCGCCGGTCGAGGCCACGCTCGCCCCGGCCTTGTCGGCCTCGCACGAATTCGAGTAGGTCTTGCCGTCGCAGCCGCAGACGGGCGCGAGCTCCTTCGTGCAGACCGCGGGCTTGTCGGCGCAGACCCCGGGTTGGTCGGCCGCGCCGCACGCGGCCGCGATCGGGAATTTGCAGAAGAGCGGCGATGCGCACGGCGGGCGGCCGCGGCCTCCACACGACTCACCGAGCCCGAGCGGCGCCGGGGCCGCGTCGGCGGCGTCCGGCGTGGCGGCGTCGTTCGGCGTGGCGGCGTCGGGCTTGGCCGGCGGGCAGGGGGGGAAGTCGTAGCCGCACGTGCCGTCCGCGCGTGCGAGGCACACGCGTCCGAGAGACGCCCCGTCGGGGCACAGCTTCGCGTCCGCAGGGGAGGGCCCCGAGCAGGTCGTACAGGCCGCGCCGGGAGGCGGCGGCGCCGTGCCGCCAGCGTCCCCCGCGGGGGTGGTCGACGAGCTGCACGCGACGAGCAGCGCCGCCGTCAAGGAGAGGGTCAGGGCAAGCGGTGTCTTCATGGTGGACTCCTCGGATCGCTCTTCGCCAAAGCGGCGCTCTCCAAGGATGTAGCACGCCGCGTCCTTCGGGGGGCGGGCTCGCAGGGGGGCTCCCACGGCCGGTCCTCGGGCGTCTCGCGCCCGTCTCACGTCCGCGACCTTGCGCCAATCAGAAGGCGAGGCCGGTGGGGAGCAGCCGCACCGCGGCCCGCGGTCCGACAGGGGGCGCGGTCGCGAGCGCCGGGCTCGGATCGAACCTGAGGGTGCTGCCGTTGGTGAGCCAGAGCGTCAGGCCGGCGGCGGCGAGCAGCACGCCGAGCCCGACCGCGCCCGCGCCACCCGCCAGCACCCCGGTACGGAAGCCCTCGCTCCCCACGTCGTTGGCCGACAGGATCGGGGACGCCACCAAGGCGACGCCGCCGAGCAGAATCGCGCCCGCGCCGCCCGCCGTCAGGACCATCCCGGTCACGCGCCCTGTGGAGGAGCCGAGATCCGCGTCGATGCGGAGGGCGCGGGGCCCCCGCGGGAGGGTGAAGGTCTTGCTGGGGACAAGCCCGTCTCCCGAAATTCTGTAAGAGTAATCCGGGGATACGGGCGCCGTGGAGCAAGGGGCCACGCACGCGCTCTCCCACTGCGTCAGGCCGCCGATGCCGAGGTCGGGCAGGCCGAGCCCTCCGACGGTGGTCGTGCTCTGACGACGCTCGAGCGTGGCGCGAGGGTCGTTCGCCCGCAGCTCCACGGTGACGGCGTCCGCGCCGGAGACCGCCGCCGTTGCGGGAGGCTGAGCAGGCTGAGCAGGCTGAGCAGGCTGAGCAGGCTGAGCAGGCCGAGCAGGCTGAGCAGGCTGAGCAGGCTGAGCAGGCTGAGCAGGCTGAGCAGGCTGAGCAGGCTGAGCAGGCTGAGCAGGCTGAGCCCAGGCCGCGGACGGCGCGAGCGAGGCGAGCGAGGCGAACGAGGCGAGAGCGAGCCCAAAGAGCGTGTTGGCGCGGCGCAGCATGATTCCTCCGAGAGCGGTCACACGCGTGACCTGCCCGTGGGTGGAGTCATCGGGCCGGGTTTATCAACGGGCGACGATTTCTCCGGCGCCTCGCGGATCGTGCCGCACGAGGCCCCCCAGGCCGCCGCAGTTCAGCTATCAAAGGACGGGCCCGCGCGTCCCTGCGGCGCGCGCCAGCCCTCACTCCAAAACCTCGAGGTCCCTCATGAGCGCCGCGCAACCCCCCTCGTCTCCCCGTTCCGCCACGGTGTCCATCGTCGTCGGGTTCGCCTTCACCGCCGCCGACGGTCCAGCCTTCGAAAGGGCCGCCAAGATCGCCACCTGGGCGCCGGGCGGCGAGCTCCACCTCGTCCACGTGTTCGACGCGAACGCGCCCCGCACCGAGGCCAGCTCGGCGGCGCTCGCCGGGCGTCTGCGGACGTACGTGGAAGAGAAGGCTGCTTCGATGGGCGGGCTCGGCGGGCTCCACGTCGGCATCCACCTCCGCTACGGCGACACCGTGCGCGAGATCCTGCAGCTTGCGTCGGACGTGAGCGCCACGATGATCGTCGTGGGGTCGGAGGCGGGACCCCGCCTGAAGCAGTGGATCATGGGCTCGACCGCCGACAAGCTGGTCGCGCACGCCCCGATGCCCGTGCTCGTCGCGAGCCCCCGCGGCGCCGCGCCGCCGGGCGACGAGGCACTGGCCATCGAGCCGCCGTGCCCGGACTGCACCCGCGTGCGCTTCGAGAGCCGCGGGAACCACTGGTGGTGCGAGCGCCACGCGTCGCACGCCAAGAGCGGCCACACCTACTCGTACCAACGCGAGTGGCCCTTCTCCGGTCATGACTCGGCGGTGAGCCCCACCGGCGTCGACTTCTGATTCGCTCCGCCGCGCCCCAGGCCCGCGCGACGAGAACAAGAAGCGTCGCGCGCGGCCTCGCAGCCCGTTGACTTGCGGACCGAGGCCCGTCCTCGTCCGCGCTCGGGGCCTAGTCTCCGAGGTGAGCGTGCACCTGCAGGATCGCAACGGAGGCGGTCGGGATGCGGCGCCGACGGGCGACGGGAGAAACCCAACGGGCTGCTTGGGGCCGCGCGCGAACGACGGTCGATGGCGAGCCCGAGCTGAAGGCGAGGTGTCCCCATGCACGACGGCTACCGGCTCACGGGCTCACATCCTCACTTGCACGACGCGATGAGGAAGGCGGGCTCGCGGCCGAGGTCCACCGAGAGGTTCCCCGCGTATCGGCCGCCACCGGCGTACTGCTGAGAGGTCGTGATGGTGTAGACGCGGCAGTGCGTCTCGCCGGCCGCCTGGCCGAGCACGACCGAGTCACGGATGCGGTGTGTGGGCATGAGGCCGCTCTTGCGGATGTCCCAGTCGCCGAAGGTCTGGCTGATTTTTACGACCTTCACCTTGCTCGTCGCGAGGGCGGCCTTCACCGCCGCCGACACGGCCGGGTCGGAGAACCGCCCGGGCTTGTAGCTCACCTTGGCCTGGCCCGCGGTGACGGCCGCCGCGTAGCCCGCGGCCGCCGACTCGATCGACGAGAACAGCCCCGCGGGCAGCGGAGCGCCCATCGCGGTGTACAGCGCTTCGTAGGACCCGCGGAGGCTCGCCAGGTACTCGGTGGGCTTGCGGGCGCGGTCGAGCTGCGCCTCGTAGACAGACTCGCCGTTCCGGATGCGGGTCAGGGTCGCGGCCACCGAGTCTCCGAGCTTCTTCGCCTTCGCCTGCGCCCTCGCGTCGAGGAAGGGCTTCAGCACGGTGCGCCACTCCGCCGCGTTCTTGCACGCCTCGACCTTCTCGCGGCCGTAGTAGCTCGTCGCGTCGACGGCGGCGAACTCGCGGTCGCACTTCGCGGCGAAGGCGGTGAGGGCCTCGGCGCTGCGCCACTTCGCGAGCATCGCGGCGGGCTCGAGGTCGTACGAGTAAGTGCCCCGGACTGCCTTCACGAAGCCCAGCGCGTCACCGAGGTTGCGCGACTCGGTCTTGTAGGCCTCCTCGGCGGCCGCCTTCGCCTTGAGGTTCTGCGTGTTGGTGCCGCGCTCGGCCTGCCACTTCTTCAGCGTCGACTCGAACTCGCCGACCCACTTCGCGGTCGCCTCGTACTTGGGGTCGGAGCGGTCGGCGGCGGGCACCTTCTCGAGGCGCTCCTTCACCGTCTTGAGCTTCGTCTCGTACTGATACATCGCCTGGCCGATCGTGTAGTCCGAGTCGCCGTTGGCGAAGGGCCGAGTCTTCAGGTCGACCTGGGTCTTGTAGTAGTCGATCGAGCGCAGCGTGTTGGCGCCGTCTTCACTCAGCGCGAGGGCCAGCGAGGGCGAGGCGAGCACGGAGAGAGCGAGGATCGACGGGGCGAGGAATGCGAGCGGCTTCATGACGACTCCTTGGGGTTCGCCGGGGTCATACGCCGCTTTCGCTCCGACCTTCCTCCGACGAGCCACGCCGGTCGGCTTTTCCGTGAGCCCTCCCGGAACGTTGTCGTGGGCGAGCGTTGGACGTGCGCCGTGCTATGCCCTCCGGATGCGCTCGCTCCTGCTCCCGTGCATCGCACTGCTCGCGTCCGGTCCGCTCGCTTTTGCCGCGTGCAGCGGCGATCCCGTGGGCGTCCCCGATGCCGACGGTGGCGGGGCCGTGCTGCCCGACGGCGCCATCGTGCCGCCTGGCCCGACCGGCACAGGCACGGGCACCCTCCCGGACGGCGCGCCCGCGGGGCCAGAGGGTGGCCCGCCCCCGGGCCCGGCCGTGCCGCCCGAGCTGCGGTACGTCGCGCGGGGCGTCACCCGCGCGGTGGATGCCAACACGCTCGTCGCGCGCGACGTGCTCGCCGCCAGCTATCCCGGAGGCCTCTCCCGGGCCGTCGCCGGCACCGCGTGGGACGTCCGGGATCCCGTCACGGGGCGCTACTACGCGCACTACACCGGCGGCGGAAAGAGCGGGCTCTACAGTGTGGGGGCCGACGGCAAGGCCGCGCTCATCCCTTTCGACGGGAACGTCACGACGCTGTTCGCCCAGGCGCTCTACTGGGGCACCACGAGCTACGCTGGCGACCGCCTCTTCCTCTCGGGCCGCGGCGGCGCGTTCGTCGCCCGCCGGAAGGGGGCCGACCTCGCCTTCGAGGCGCCGGTGTCGATCGGCAAGGACGTGGAGATCGTCCACGACGTCGCGCCGGACGGCACGCTCGCGGTCGTCTCCGGGGTCAAGCCCTTCAAGTGGGGCGACGCCGAGAACATCGTCGCTCCGCGTATGTATTCGATATTTCAGGTGAATCCTGATGGTACGTTCGGGGCCGACGTGTCGTCCCAGTACAGCCCGTTCACGTCGCTCTACGCCCAGGCGCCGCACTTCCTTCAGGACGGGTCGGGCCTCGTCTTCGAGGGCGACGACGACGCCAACACCGGCGACCACCTGTTCCTCTACAAGTTTGGTGGCGCGGTGAAGGAGTTCACCCCGAAGCCCTTCACCGATATGGACTTCAACACCCCGTGCGCCCTCGCCGACGGCCGCGTGGCCTTCTGGGAGTCCGTCGACACTTCCTACTACCTCCGTGTCCACGACCTCGCGGCGAACACGACGAAGAGCGCCGTCACGACGGCGTTCCCCTTCAGCGGCTACGTTCGCTGCCGTTGAGCGTTCCGTCCGCGCGGGCGTGCGCGCGCGGACCATGGCGCGGCGCGCGCCGACGCAGAGCTCCCGACCCCCCGGTACCTCCGCGGGCTCAGCGGGCGTAGTGCACCACGGCGAGGGCCACCATCGCGATCACCCACATCGCGAGGACACCACCCAGCACGAGCAGCACGGCGTGAGCCGCCGGCGTCGGTGCGGGACGCGCGGAGCGGGAAGCGCCGCCAGGCTCGATCGGTGCGGCCGGCGGGGCGATCGAGGCGCGCAGGAGCTCGTCCGCGTCCCGGGGCAGCCGCGCCGGGCGCAGCGCCTCGGCGGCGGCTGGGGTGTCGAGCCCCTCTTCTTCGCTAGCGCGCTTCGCTCGCAGCTCGGACATCAGGGGCACCTCGGTCGGGCGGGACGTGTCGGTCGTGTCGGTCGCGTCGGTCGCGTGCGTCGCGTGCGTCGCGTCGGTCGCGTGCGTCGCGTCGGTCGCGTCAAGTCGCACCTCGCGGACGTGCGCGCCGCTGGGCGGGCGCATCGTCGGATCGTCGTCGCGGAGGGTGTTCCAGCGCATACCGCCGGTCCCCTTAGGCGAGAGCTCGCCGTCGGGCCAAGATCCCCGCGCGTCACCGCGGTACCGCGCGGGACACGACGATCACCGCCTTGTGTTTCGGCTTCGGCGCGCGCTCGCACCGGGGGAAGGGCTGCGTGGTGGGCAGCCGGATGACCGAGAGCCGCTGGTGTCTCCCGAGGGCGAACGTGGCCTCGTCGCGATCGAGCTCGGGGGCGCCCGCGTCGTGGCGCTTGTAATACGACGTGATCTCGTAGTGAGGCGACTCGCTCCCGTACGAGGCCCAGTGGATCTCGCGGACCTTGCCGCCCGGCGCGGCGGTGACGTGCTCGTCGCACAGCAGCTCGACCCCCGGATACGCCTCGAACCCGAGCCAGGTCGGCTCCGGTGCCGGGGGCGCGGGGTGCGGGACCGGATCCTTCGCTGGCAAGAACTCCCCGGGCAGCGACGCGCTCGCAGGGATGAGCGGCGCGGAGGTGGGGCGCGCGGCGTTCCGCGCGGCGCCATCGTCGTCCTGCCCCGCTCGTGTCGCGCCCTTGCAGCCCGTGGCCAGCCCGAGCTGCGCGAGCAGGCCGAGCGCGACACACTTGGCGCGTGGCGTTCCGCGCGTCAACGCTCAGGCACCATGACCTTGAGCTTCAGCAGGGCGCACGCCCACTCGTCCCCCATCGAGCAGCCTCGCTCGATGAAGCGTCGCCCCTCGCTCACCTTGCCGAAGGCGGTGAACGCGACCCCGATGGCCGTGCAGTCGCGCTCGATCCCGGAGGCGCACGTGCCCTTCCAGATCTGGAGGTTTCGGTTGGCTGCGGCCTCGTCGACCGTACCGCCCCGGTTGCCGTAGGCGCGGAGCACCGAGCACGACGTCGGCTCGCCCGCGTTGCATGCGGTCTTGAAGAGCTCGATGGCGTCTCCGGCGCTCTTCGTCACGCCGATGCCGGCGTGGGTCACCTGCGCGAGTGACACGCACGCCTGCTTGTCGAGTGAGCACGCCTTCTCGTAGAGGCGCACGGCGAGGGAAGCGTTCTTCACCACCGACTTCCCGAACTCGACCATGTAGCCGAGGTTCGAGCAGCCACCGGCCGAGTCGCCGTCGCACGCCTGCTTGAAGAGCTTCGCGGCCATCTTGCGATCGGTGCCGACGCCGGCGTTGCCGAGGTACATGATGCCGAGCGTGCTGCACGCGCTGTGGTTGCCGCCCTTGCAGCCGCGGTCGAGCAGCCTCGACGCTTGCGCGTAGTCCTGGGTCACGCCGTCGCCCGTGTAGAACGTCGAACCCGCCGAGGTGCACGCGCGGTCTTGGCCGAGCTCGCAGCCGCGGCCCCACGCGGCCGTGGCGTCCTTCATGTTGCGGGCGCCGCCCTCGTTGCTCGCGAGGAAGTCGCCGAGGTACTCGCAGGACGGCCCGTCGTTCAGCTTGCAGCCTCGGAGCGTGGCCTTCGAGCCCACGTTGAGGTCCTTCGCGATGTTCTCGCCGCGAAGGAGCTGGAGCCCGAGGCGACCACAGCTGACGCCGCTGTCGCGCTCGCAGAGCTCCGCGCATTGCTTGGCCTGCCCGTAGGTGCACTCGGTCGCCGCGGCGGTGGTCGCCTCGGGGGTCGGCGCGGTGCACTTGCCGCCGACGCGGACCATCCCGCTCGGGCACTCTTGCACGGCCTGGGGCTTCTCCGCCGCGGCGACGGCAGCCTCGGCCGGCTTCTCGGCGGCGATGGGGATGAGCTCGACCCGGAGGAGCGCCGCGCAGCGCGCGGGGGCCTTGAGCGACTCCGGGAGGGCCGCCTTGCAGTCCTCGAGCTTGCCGTCCGAGTTGTGGATCTTGGACGCGCGCGTGGACCCGCCCCCGGCGCCGATGCTGAAGAACTCGGCCACGGCGCGCGCGTGCGCCTTGTCCCCGGTCTCCATCACGAACGCGCCGACCATCGCGCCCTTCACGAAGTGCGAGGCGCCGGCGCACTCGCCGCGGAGATCTTTCTTCGTGACGTGGTTCCACGTGGTGCGGATCTTCCCGATCATCACCATCGCCACGTCGAGCGTGGTGGAGCGCCCGAGCTCGCCGCCGAGCTGCCCCACGAGCCCCGCGCCGCCGAGCGGCAGGTTGGCGCGGATGTCGTCGGCCGACTCGAGCCGCACGAGCTGCTCCTTGGTCGACATGCCGACGAAATCGTACTGGCCGTCCACGCTGCAATTCTTCAAGAGGCGGAACCCGCGGTCGCTGTACTCGACCACCGCCAGGCCCTCCTTCATCGCGACCTCGAGGTTGCCGCGGTGCTGCGGCTCCCAGTCGACGATGAGCGGCTCGCCGTTGCCCTCCACGATGACCCGCGGGCCGGACGGCGGCGGCGGCGGGCCCGGCGGGAGCCTCTCGCCACACCCCCAGCACCCACCCAGTGCCCCGGTCATCATCGCCAACGCTGCGATCTTCTTCATGAAACGCCTCCCGGAAGCCTCACGCCTTCGCGCGCACGAGCGCGCGAAGTGTCGGGACGAGACGATAGCGGAAAGTGTCGGCGAAGGGAAAACTCGCCCTCGCGGGCGGGGCCGTCGCTGCCGGCGAGCGAAAGACCGAGCCCCGCGAGGGGAGTGCTCGCGGGGCTCGAGGAGGCTTTCGTCGTGTTGCTCAGCCGGGGAGGCCACCTCCCTCCTGCGCTCCCTCTTGCGCTCCCTCCTGCGCCTTGATGGCAGCGCTCGAGCGAGGGGAGAGGTCGTCGGCGAGGGCGGGGGGCGCCGGCTCGAGCGCGGCCTCGAGCACCTGCCGCATGTCCTCCACGAGGACGATCTCGAGGGCGTCGAGGACCTCCTTTGGCACCTCGTCGAGCTCCCGCGCGCAGCGGTCGGGGAGGATGACCCGGGTGAGTCCGGCGCGGTGCGCGGCGAGGACCTTGGCCTTGATGCCGCCCACCGGAAGCACGCGCCCTCGGAGCGTCGCCTCGCCGGTCATGGCCGTGTCGGCTCGGACGCTGCGGCCGGTGAAGAGCGAGGTGAGCGCGGTAAAGATCGTGACGCCCGCTGAGGGCCCGTCCTTCGGCACCGCCCCCGCCGGTACGTGGATGTGCACGTCCTCGCTCTCGAGCGTGCCCGGCGGCAGGCCGAGCTCCTTCGCGTGGCTGCGCACGTAGGTGAGGGCGGCGCGGGCGGACTCCTTCATCACGTCGCCAAGCTGACCTGTGATCTCGACGTGACCTTTGCCGGGCATGCGCGAGGTCTCGATGTGCAGTGTGCTCCCGCCGAAGGGCGTCCACGCGAGCCCGGTGGCCATGCCGGGCGTCGACGTGGCGTCGTGGGCCTCACGCTCGAAGCGGGGGCGGCCGAGGTGCTCCGCCAGGTTCCGCGCCTCCACGTGCACCCTCGCCGGATCTCCCGTGTCGGCCGTGACGTCGGTCGCGCTCGGCGATTTCGCCGCCTTGGCGATCTGGAGCGCCGCCGCCCGGCAGAGCCGCGTGAGCTCCCTGTCGAGCTGGCGCACGCCGGCCTCTCGTGTGTAGTCCCGGATGACGGCGAGGAGCGCTTCGTCGGTGATCGTGAGGCGCTCTCCGGTGGCGCTCGAGAGGCCGTGGCCACGCGTCCGCTTCGGCACGAGGTGCGTCTTCGCGATGCGCACCTTCTCCTCGGGCGTGTAGCCCGAGAGCTCGACGACCTCGAGCCGGTCGCGCAGCGGCGCGGAGAGCGTCTCCAGTGTGTTCGCCGTGCACAGGAAGAGCACCTCGGACAGATCGAACGGGAGCTCGAGGTAGTGGTCCGTGAAGGTGTGGTTCTGCTCGGGGTCGAGCACCTCGAGCAGCGCCGCCTCCGGGGACCCCTGGAAGCCCTGGGAGAGCTTGTCGATCTCGTCGAGGAGCACGACGGGGTTCTTCACCTTGGCCTTGCGCAGGGCGTGGAGGATGCGGCCTGGCAGCGCCCCCACATAGGTGCGCCGGTGCCCGCGGACCTCGGCCTCGTCGCGCACGCCGCCGAGGGCGACGCGTACGAAGGGGCGGCCCGTGGCCCGCGCGATCGACTCGCCGAGGCTCGTCTTGCCGACGCCCGGGGGACCCACGAGGCAGAGCAGCGTGCCGCGCTGCTCGGAGGGGCCGCGCTCGGGGTCGCCGCTCGCCATGTCGCCCGTCTCGGGTGACCCCTGCGCGAGCCCGAGCACCGCCATGTGCTCGAGGATCCGCCGCTTTACGTCGGTGAGGCCGTAGTGATCGCGCTCGAGCTGCTCCTCGACCGCCGACACGTCGAGGCGCACCTCGGCCCGCTTCGACCAAGGCAGATCCGCGATGAGCTCGAGGTAGTTGCGGATGACGTGCACCTCGGCGCCTTGCCCACCCATCTGGGCGAGCCGCGCGAGCTCGCGATCGGCGACCTTGCGCGCCTCCTCGGGCAGGTTCGCCTCGGCGAGCCGCTTCTTCAGCGCGCCGAGCTCGCTCGTCTCGTTGTCGTCGTCGTCGTCGCCGAGCTCTCTCTGGATCGCCTTCAGCTGTTCGCGCAACACGGCTTCGCGCTGCGATTTTCCGAAGCGCTGCCGCACCTCGCTCTCGATCTTCGCCTTCACCTCGCCGCGTGCCCGCAGCTCGCCGAGGGCGTCAGTGAGCGCTCGCAGACGGCTCGGGACGTCGAGCTCGGCGAGCAGGGCGACCTCGCGCTCGGTCGCCACGTTCGACTGCGCCGCGACGGTGTCCGCGAGCGTCGCGGGGTCGAGCGCCCGGGCGTCGAGGTGCGCGAGGGCGCCGCCCTCCGACTCGGTGGCGTCCTTCAGCGAGCGCACGAGGGCCGCGGCCAGCTCTTGCGCCTCGAGGGTGTCGCCCCCGCGCTCCTGCAGCTTCTCGACCGTGGCCCGCAGGAAGGGGCCGTCGTCGTGCAGGTCGATGAGCGTCGCGCGATCGAGCCCCGTGACGGAGAGCTGCCAGTCCGACTCGCTCCGCTTCTGAATGCTCTCGACCCTCGCGAGCGTGGCCGCGGTGTGGAGCTCCTGCCGTTCGGGGTTCTGGGTCTTCGGGTTCCGCTGTGTGAGCGTCACGATCACGTCGCCCGGGTAGAGCGTGCGGAGGAGCGCGAGCGAGCGAGGCCGACCGACCGAGAGCGTGAGGGTGGTGCCGGGGAAGAGCACCCCGGTGCGAAGGGGGAGCGCGGCGAGGGGAGCTGTGGGCGCGGGAGCGCCGCCACGGGACGTCGTCATGGGGATCTTCTTCTTTTCTCTGGGGGCAGTGGCGAGTCAGAGCCGTAGGTCGACCGCCACGGCGCGGGAGATCCGCGCCGCTTTGGGCTGTCGTAGGCGGGCCGCGACGCCGCCGCGCACCCTTGCGCCGCGTCAGCCGCCCCGTCGTGAACAGAACCTAATTTCGTTCACGGCCGCGTCAACGGGGGCCCCGGGCGATTCCGCTCGCGCGCGCTGACGGTTGCGCGAGGCGAAGGTGGCGCGCGTCGGTATAGTCGAGCTGTGCCGCACCCGCTCCCTCACCTCGACGAGCGCGCTCTCTTCGAGCGCGGGCCGGTCGTCGTCTTCAAGTGGAGGAATGAGGCCGGGTGGCCGGTCGAGTACGTCTCGGGGAACGTCCACGAGCTGCTCGGATACGGGGCCGACGAGTTCCTATCGGGCACCGTGTCGTACGGCAGCCTCGTGATCCCCGAGGACCTCCCCCGCGTGGGCGCCGAGGTGACCTCCGCGACCGAGTCCGGCGCAGAGTCGTTCGAGCACGAGCCCTACCGCGTGCGGCGCCGTGACGATCAGGTGATCTGGCTCTACGACTTCACCCACATCCTGCGAGACGCCCAGGGGAGCGCCACGCACTACCTCGGATACGTCTTCGACGTCACGAGCCGGGTGCGCGCCGAAGCCGAGCGTCACGAGCTCGAGCTGCGGCTCGCCAGGTCGCAGAAGCTCGAGAGCCTCGGCGTGCTGGCTGGCGGCGTCGCCCACGACTTCAACAACCTGCTGACGGGCGTGCTCGGCCACGCGAGCCTCGCGCGGAGGACCTTGGAGGAGCGCGCCGGGGCAGGCGTGGAGCCGGCCGATCTCGCGCGGGTGGCGACCGGGCTCGAGCAGATCGAGAAGTTGTCGCTGCGCGCGGCCGAGCTCACCCAGAAGCTGCTCGCGTACGCGGGCATGCGACCCCTCGTCATGGCCCCGGTGGACCTCGGCGCCCTCCTCGCCGACCTCGCGAGTCTCCTCGCGGTCGTGATCACGCGCAGGGCCAAGGTCATCCACGACCTCGCGTCGACGCTCCCGTGTGTCATGGGCGATCGCGCCGAGCTGCAGCAGGTCGTCATGAACCTCCTCACGAACGCCTCCGACGCGCTCGGCGACGGCGAGGGCACGATCACGCTGCGCACAGCCGCGCGAGCGGTCGCCGAGGCGGAGGCCGAGGGCCTGGGTCTCGCCCCGGGCCAATACGTAGCGCTCGAGGTGAGCGACACGGGTTGCGGGATGTCGGAGGAGACCAAGGCGCGCATCTTCGAGCCGTTCTTCACGACCAAATTCGCCGGCCGCGGGCTCGGGATGTCGGCCGTGCTCGGCATCGTGCGTGGTCACCGCGGCGCGATCACGGTGGCGTCCACGCCCGGCGATGGCGCTCGTTTCACGCTGCTGCTCCCGGCCGTCGATCTCCCAGAGCCGCCGCCCGTGGTCGACCCCCCGCCTTCCGCTTGGAAGGGGCGAGGCACGGTGCTCATCGCCGACGACCAGCGCGCGATCTGCGCCACGCTCGGCGTCCTCCTCCGGACGCTAGGCTTCGAGACGGTAGCCGCCCCCGACGGCGGGGCGGCCCTCGAGCTCTTCCGGTCGCACCGCGACGACATCGTGCTCGCGCTGCTCGACATGACCATGCCGGTGTTGTCGGGCGTCGAGACGCTGAAGGCGCTGCGCGACATGAAGCCCACGCTGCCCGTCATCCTCTCGACGGGCTTCAGCCTCGAGGACGTCGGCGAGCAACTCTCGGACCAGCGGGTCGTGTTCCTGCAGAAGCCCTACCGGCTCGCCGACCTCGAGGCGGCGCTGCGGGCCGCGCTCGAGCCGCCCGACGCCAGCGGCGCGGCGCCGCGCTGAGCGTGCACCTACCGTCGCGCCGCGAGCCCCGCGACGAGCAGCGCGGCGAGATCCCGCGCGCGCGCGGCGGCGTCCGCCGGCGGCAGAATGAAGAGCGACGGAGGCGACAGCGACGCCAGCGCGAGCTGCACGAGCTCCGCGGCCCGCCCCGGCTCGTGGGGCCCTAGCTCGCGTCGGCGACCGGCGACCGCGAAGAGCTCCGCGTAGAACGCCCGCTCGCGCTCGAAGAAGCGCGCCTGCTCGCGGCGCGTGACCTCGGTGCGGCACTGGAGCAGCTCACAGCCCTTTCCCCCGGGCCCTTTCTCTCGAAACGACAGGAAAGCCCGCGTGCGGGCCTCGATCACCGCGATGAAGGCGGTGGACAGATCGGCGTCGGCGTCCCGCTCGCGCACCGCCTCGCGCATGGCCGCGAGCACGACGCCGTGCATCGTCCCGGAGAGCTCCGACACGATCGCGTCCTTCGAGTCGAACTCGAGGTACACCGTGCCCACGCCCACGCCGGCCGCCTTGGCGATGTCGGCGACCGTGGTCTTCTGCGGGCCGTGTTCGGCGAACAGCCGCCGCGCGGCGTCGAGAATGTGCTCGCGGCGCGGATCGGTCGGCGTCTCGCGCATCTCCTACAGAGTAGCAAGTCGGCCGAAAAAGGGGAGGCGGCGTCTCGCCCCCGGTCCCGCGAAAAAAAGCGCGTCCTCGGCTCGCGACCCCGCGCCCTCCCCGCGCGCCGGCTGTAGGATGGGGCGAATGTACGGTGAGACCGCCCTCGATCCACGCCAGCCCGGCTACACGTGGGGGGACTACGTCGACGCGCTCGTGGCGGACGCAGGGTCGCTCGCGGCGGTCGCGCTGAAGGTGGCGCAGCACGCCACGCCCGCCCTCGACGCCCAGTCCGTCGAGCGGGGACTGCGCCGTCTCCGCGGCCGGGGCACGCGCGACGGCGGCGAGCACGGCGTGCGCCTGCTCCGCGTCTACGGGCTCCCTCGCTCGGTCGAGGTCCGGCTGCGGTGGCTCGGCATGTTCCACAGCCGCAGCGCCGATCTGCCCGCGGACCTCCTCCGCGATCTGCTGAACGTCTGGAATCGGCCGCCAGCCTCGGACTCGGCCGATCGCGTGTGGCTGGCGCTTGGGTTTGCGCAGCTGGCGGTGAGGAAGCGCGACTACGGCGGGGCCCACGCCCGGCTCGCCGAGGTGCCGATCACGGCGGCCGTCGCCGCTCGCCTCGAGCGGGCGCTCGTCTTCGCCTACGTGGAAGATCGCCTCGACAGCTTCCAGTCGAAGACCTACGCCCTCGAGGAGGCGACGGAGCTCGTCGGTGCCCTAGACGTGGCCGATCCCGAGCGCGCGAACTACGCCGCCCGGCTCGCCGATCAGCTGGCGCACGAGCACCTCCGCTGCGGGGAGCTCGGACCCGCCCGCGAGCTCTACGAAGGGATCGCCGCGGAGACGCCCTACGCGGCGTGTCGACGCGCGCTCGGCCTCGCCTACGTCTTGGGGCGCCAGGGGTCCCACACCGAGGCCTTGGCCATGGCGCGCGCGGCCTCCCGCCACGCCGGCGACGGCGGCTTCGTGCGCCTGCGGGCGGTGTCTCTCGGCCTGCTCGCGCACCTGAAGGGCGCCTCGCCGGCCAGCCCCCTCCGTCGCCGCGCCGCCGCCATCGCGCGCGGCCTCGACGACGCCGAGCTCGGGGCGAGGCTCGCGCGCTGAGCGCCGCCTCGTCCCTGGCCCAGAAATAGAGCAGACTTTTTCCGAGAGGCGTGGGGCGTCAGCGCCCGCCGAGGGTGAGCGTGATCGGCGGCTCGGGCCCGGCGTCGGTCGCGCGGGTGACCTGGAGCTGCGCGCCTGCCTGCTGGAGCCTCGCGCCGCCGGGGGCGAGGCCGTCGCACCCGAGCTGGCCCGCCGGGAAGCTCTCGTCCACGAGGAGATCGGTCGCGGACGTCCGCGCGCGCAGGGTCCACACGCCGCCGCACGCGTACGAGCGGTCGGCGTTCGCGCGGAGAAAGAGGCCCGCGGGCGCGCCGATCGTGTCGGTGCGCACGAGGCTCGCCATGAGCGTGCGCACGCCGTTGGGGGCCGCCGTGGGCTCCGCCCAGCTGCCTCCGAGCGCCTCGACCGGGCCGCCCGCGCCCACGCGCGTGAGCACGCCGCTCGCGTACTGGGGGGCGCCGCCGAACGTGCTCCAGTATTCGTAGAGCAGGGTGCCGTCGGGCTGCAGCGTGAGCAGATCGTCGCCCTCGACGATGCACGCCACCTCCGGGGGGACCGACTCGTGGGCGAAGAGGCGGAGGCTCGTCGTTGGTGCGCCGGCGTCGATCATTCCGGCGTCGCCGGTGGCCGGCTCGTGCCGCGTGAGGTAGCCGCCGCAGCCGAGGGAGGGGTAGGTCATCAGGCCGACCACCGCGCCCGCGGGAGCGGCGAGCGCCGTGGGGTGCACGCTCACGAGCACGGTGAACGGATCGATTCCCTCCTGAATCGCGGTGCCCTGCCAGACGCCCGACAGCGGGCTCGGCGGTGGCCCCGCGTCCGCGCCGCCCTCGGCGTCTGGTGGTGTCGGAGCGGCGTCGCTGGCGTCCGGCGGTGTCGGCGCGGCGTCGCTCGCGTCGGGCGGTGGCGGGTCGGGGAGCCGCGCGTCGGGGACGGTGATCGGTGGCGTCGCGTCGGGGGGCGTCGTCGTCGTCCGCGCCGACTCCTCGCTCCCGCAGGCGAAGGCCGCCGCGATGAGGCCCGTTGCAGCGATGCCCAGCAGGAGAGGACGTCTCATCCTCGGCAGCGTAGAGCAGGGCACGCACAAAACGCCAGCGGGCGATCCGTGACTGGACCGCCCGCGAGCGTGACCGTGACGCGCCCCGAGAGGCGCGTGCGGACTAGAAGATGTCCGTGCCGATGGTGGCCGGGAGCACCGCGTCCCACCAGGGCGTGACCTGGCTCGTGCACTTGGTCGCGTCCGTGACGCCCTCGGGGCACTCCTTGATCGGGCCGTTCATGTAGCCGATCGTGAGGTCGTGGAAGCCCGGCTTGGCCGCCTCGTTCCAGCGGTCCGGGCGGATGGAGCCCCACGAGTTCTTCACGCGGAAGAACTCGATCTGCGCCGCGGGGGAGAGCGCGGCGCCGAGGAGGCTCTGGTCGGTGACGGGCGTGCCGGCCGCGAGGACCTTCCCGTCGGCGAGCTTCACTTGGTAGTCGTCGAGCACGGTCATGTGCCCGCCCTGGCGGCCCGGGCCACGACGGTTCAGCTCCTCGATCGAGAACTGCGCGTTGCTCGAGAGCGCGTTGAAGTCGACCTTCCACGAGATGATGACCGGGATGCCGGCGTGGAGGGACTCCTGCACCGCGATCTGGAACTTGCGGCGCGAGGCGGCGCTCGAGGGGTAGTTCTCCTCGTGGAACGCGTTCGGGCCCGTGCGGGACCACGACGAGCCGGTGCCGATGGCGTCCTGCAGCTTGATCTTGCGCTCGGCCTTCGTGCGGAAGTCGTAGAGGCGCGCCTCGAAGTCGCGGGCGCGGATGACCGTGTTGCCCGGCGTGCGGCGCGTGTAGCTGCGGTCGAGGGTCTTGGTGACGCCGGCGCCGAACACGTTGTTCAGCTTGGTGATGGTCTCGGGCGAGAGCTTCCAGGCCTTGTCGAGCTCGGCGCGGACCTTCGCGCGGTCGCGGCGGACGGCCGAGTCGGCGAGCGGGCCGCTCTTGAGGGACGTGTTGATGGCCTCCAGCGCAGAGGACTGGCGAGCCGACATCTCGGCCTCGGCCTCCTCGGGGATGAAGTCCTTCTCGAGCATGAGGCCGTAGCGGTCGATGATGCCCGCGGCCGTGCCGTAGCTGCCGCCCGTGGAGAGCTCGGTCGACGCGCGGCCGTTGGCGAGCTGCTCGAACCAGTGCCAGTAGGTCCAGTACGACTCCGACACGTTGGCCTCGTTGCCGGTGGAGCGCTTGTTCAGCGCCTCGGTCCATGACGCCACCGCGTAGAGCCAGCAGTTGCCGATCGACTGGCGCTTCACCTTCGTGTGGTCGAGCTGCGTGATGTCGTCCGTCGACACGCCCTCTTCCTCGGCCTCGCCCTCGCCCTCCGCGACCGCGGCCGAACAGCCCACCGACGAGCCGAGCGCCATCAAGGCGACGAGGGGGAGCCAACGCGACTTCGACATCCAATCCGAGAGGGCCATGCTGTTTCTCCTTGAGCGGCCCCGCCTGTGGGCTGCTGTCCGCTATGTTGCGAAAGGTGTGCCGCTGTCCTACAGCGAAAATTCCCGATGTTTCTGCGCCATCCCGCCGGCGGCGACCGGGTCCATGGCTATGGCATGATCCATGAGCGTGATCCAGCCGTCCACCGGAAATTGTTGGTGCGGGCTCGGTCACCGCGGGCGGACGAGTGACGGTCGCCGGCCCGCGTGAGGTACAAGACCTCATGCGCATCGTCTGCATCGGCGGCGGCCCGGGCGGCCTGTACCTCGCCATCCTGCTGAAGAAAGCCAACCCCTCGCACGACGTAACGGTCCTCGAGCGCAACGCGCGCGGCGAGACCTTCGGGTGGGGCGTGGTGTTCTCCGACGAGACCCTCGGCTACCTGGAGGACAACGACCCCGAGTCGCACGAGGCGATCCGCCGCACGTTCGCCCACTGGGACGCCATCGACCTGCACTTCTCGTGGGCGCCGGGCGAGCGCACCCGCTCGGTGGGCCACGGCTTCTCGGGCATCTCGCGCCGCGCGCTGCTCGACATCCTCGGCCGCCGCGCCGAGGCGCTCGGCGTGGTCGTCGAGTACGGGCGCGACGTCGTCGACATCGAGGCGCTGCGCGGGTCCTGCGATCTCTTGGTCGCCGCCGACGGCCTCAACAGCCGGACCCGCGCGCTCTACGAGCGCACTTTCCGTCCCACGCTCGAGCGGCGCAACGCGCGCTACATCTGGCTCGGGACGAAGCAGAAGTTCGAGGCCTTCACGTTCCTCTTCGCCGAGCTGCCCACCGACCCGCGCTGCCTCTTCCAGGTGCACGCGTATCGCTTCGACGAGGACACGAGCACCTTCATCGTCGAGACCGACGAGGAGTCGTTCGCGCGCGCGGGCCTCGCCGACCTCGACCTCGCCGGGCAGCTCGCCTTCCTCGAAGGCCTCTTCGCGGAGCACCTCGGCGGGCACCCGCTCGAGTCGAACCGCTCCTCCTGGCTCACCTTTCAGACCCTGCGCTGCGAGGCCTGGAGCCACGAGAACGTCGTGCTCGTGGGCGACGCGTGCCACACCGCGCACTTCAGCATCGGGTCGGGCACGAAGCTCGCCATGGAGGACGCGATCTCTCTCTCCGAGGCGCTCGCGGACGTCCAGTCGCCGAGCGAGCTCCCTCGGGCCCTCGCCGCGTACGACGCGGCGCGCCGGCTCACGGTCGAGAAGACCCAGGCCGCGGCGGAGGACAGCCTGCGCTTCTTCGAGCACACGCGCCGCTACCTCCACTTCGATCCGCTCGCCTTCACCTTCCGACTGCTCACCCGCAGCAAGAAGATCGGCTACGACAACCTCGCGCTCCGCGACCCCGGGTTCGTCGAGGAGGTGACGCGCGACTTCGACGCGCGGGCGGGCGTGGCCTCCGCGCCCGAGGGGCCCGCCGTTCCGCCGATGTTCACGCCGTTCGCGCTCCGCGAGATGCGGCTCGTGAACCGCGTGGTCGTGTCGCCCATGTGTATGTATTCTGCACATGATGGGCTGATCACCGATTTTCACTTCGTTCACTACGGGAGCCGCGCGATCGGCGGCGCGGGCCTCGTGATGAGCGAGATGACGTGCGTGTCGGCCGACGCGCGCATCACCCCGGGCTGCGCGGGCCTCTACACCGACGCGCACGAGGCGGCGTGGGCGCGCGTCGTCGACTTCGTGCACCGCGAGAGCCCGGCGAAGATCGGGCTCCAGCTCGGGCACGCCGGGCGAAAGGGCGCCACGAGGCTCATGTGGGAGGGCATGGACGAGCCGCTCGACGCCGCGAGCGCGTGGCCGCTCCTCTCCGCGTCTCCGCTCCCGTACTTCCCTCACAGCCAGACGCCGCGCGAGATGAACGGCGCCGACATGGCGCGCGTGACCGCCGACTTCGTCGCCGCCGCCGAGCGAGGCGCGCGCGCGGGCTTCGACCTCCTCGAGCTCCACATGGGCCACGGCTACTTGCTCGCGAGCTTCCTCTCGCCGCTCACGAACGCGCGCACCGACGCCTACGGTGGCGGCCTCGAGGGCCGCCTCCGCTTCCCGCTCGAGGTGTTCTCGGCGGTGCGCGCCGTGTGGCCCGCGGCGCGCCCCATGAGCGTGCGCTTCTCAGCCACCGACTGGGCCGCGGGCGGCAACGAGGGCGCGGACGCGGTCGCCATCGCGCGCGCCCTCGCGGCGGCCGGGTGCGACGTGGTCGACGTCTCCACGGGGCAGACCGTGCCGGGCGGCCGCCCCGCGTTCTACGGCCGCATGTTCCAGGCGCCGTTCGCCGACGAGGTGCGCAACGAGGCGCGCATGCCCGCGATCACCGTCGGCAACATCTCGAGCGCCGATCAAGCGAACACCCTCCTGGCCGGGGGCCGCGCCGATCTCATCGCGATCGGGCGCGGGCACCTGCGCGACCCGTACTTCACGATGCACGCCGCGCTCGACGCGGGCGTCGCCGAGCACTTCGTCCCGAACGCGTACGGCGTGGTGCGGGCGATGGGGCGGCCGGGGTAGGGGCCTCGGAGGGAGGGGGTGCGCGCGGGGGCGCGCGGGGCGCGCGGGTGTTGGGACGGCGGGGGTGCGCGTGGTGGGCCACCGCGTGGGTGGGGCTCTTGGCCGCGGGTGGGCCCGGGGGGGGGGGGGGGGGGGGGCCCCCCGGGCCCCCCCCCCCCCCCCCCCCCCCCCCCCGGCCCCCCCGCCGCCCCCCCACCCCCGCCCCCCCCCCCCCCCCTCCGCGACTCGGCAGAGTGAAGCGCGGTGGAGGTGGCGGGGTGGGGGTGGGTGAGGTGGAGGTGCTTGGGAGCGCGCGGGAACGACGACCTCGGACATGCGGCTCCTCCCACCCGCGGCCGAGAGCCCCACCCACGCTCTGGGCCCTCGCGCGCGGAGGAGGGAGAAGGAGAAGGAGGAGAAGGAGAAGGAGAAGGAGAAGGAGAAGGAGAAGGAGAAGGAGAAGGAGAAGGAGAAGGAGAAGGAGAAGGAGAAGGAGAAGGAGAAGGAGAACGGGACGTCGTCGCTCAGCGGATCACCACCTTGTCGCCTGGGCCGCGGCCGAAGGTCTCGGGCATGTACATCTCCTCGGCGCGCGGCGGCGGCACCACGAACTCCCCGGGCGTCGTGGCGCGTGCAACATACACGTACTCGTGCACGCCCTCCCACAGCAGCGACGTGAACGCCTCCACGCGCTCGTCGCGCAGGTTCTCGTGCTCGTACCAGCGCGACCACCACGCGCGGCGGCCACCCTCCGCGGGGGCCGGATCGTCGGGGATGGACCCGGTCATGGCGAGCGCCGCGTTCATCGCCTCGAACCCGGCGGGGAGCGGGTCGACCAGCGCGACGTGGTAGCGCCGCGCCACGTTGACCATCGAGACCCGCACGCGCACCTTCGCGCCCGCGCGCACCTGCCACACGCCGCTCGCGTCGCGCGAGACGTCCTTCGGGTCGTCCGCGCCCTCGTAGCGCCGCGTGACCACGAAGCCGCGATCGATCGGCGGGGGCCGCAGATCCGCGGGCGCGTACTGCATGCCCACGCGGTAGTAGAGCCGCCCCGGGCCGTCTTTGCCCACGACGAAGCGCTGGGCCTTGTCGCCGCCGCGCGCGAGGAAGCTCATGGGCACGTCGGCCCGATCGCGCTCGGTCGTGCGGCCCTTGAAGGCGTGCTCCGACACCATCGTGTCGCCGAGCCAGGCCCGCGCGACGAAGTCGGGGGTGACCTTCTCGTAGGTGTTGAAATAGCGATCGAGGGCGAGGAGCACGAACGCGTTGTCGTTCGTGCTGCCCCAGTGGCCGCGCTTGCGGTGCGCGAGGAGCCCCGTCACGATCTTGGGGATCACCGTGTTCTTGTCGTCGACGCGGATGAGCGCCTCGAGCAGCACGCCGTCGTCGCGCCGGTCGGAGTGGAGCAGCACGTGCGCGCCGTCGGAGTACGACGACGTGAAGTGCGCCGCGCCCGCCGTCTCCGTCACTCGGTTGGCGAGGAACGCCAGGATCGCGGAGGCGTCGGCCTTCGTGCTGGCGTCGCCGTTCAGCGTGGGCAGGAGCCAGCCGAGCGCTTCCATGGAGAGGTGCTCGGGGCCCTTGGCGTCGGTGAAGAGGGCGTGGGCGCGCTTGGGGTCGGCGTCGGCGGCGAGCTCACGCACGAAGATCGAGTACGCGATGAGCGCCCGCCTCGACTCGAGGCTGTACCACCGAGGGATGTGCTGCTCGATCGAGCGCAGGTAGTGGAGGGCGCTCCGCTTCATGTCCGCGTCGACCTTGAAGCCCTTCTTCTCGGCCCGCACGAGCGCGTGCGCCACGTGAAGGGAGACAAAGGGGTTCGCCTCGTGAGAGCGCCAGAAGCCCCACCCGCCCGTGTAGTGCTGGCGCGCCTTCAGCTCGGCGAGGTCGATCGCCATCGACTCGAGCACGCGCTCGGGCGGCGGCATCCCCTTCGCGCGGAACGCGGTGAGCACGTCGCGGAGGGCCGCGATGGCGAGCACCCGCGACGCGCGCTGCTCGGCGCAGTCGTAAGGGTAGTTTACCAAGTAGAGCACCGCGTCGGTGAGCGCCTGCAGCGCGGTGGACGAGGTGGTGACCTCGAGGCCGCCGAGCTCGGGCACGACCCCGGCCGGCATCGTCACAGCCTGCGCGACCGCGCCCTGGTCGAGCACGCCGTAGGTGGCGAACGCCTCGGTCGTGGCGGGGGTCCACACGGGCAGGTCGACCTCGGCCGCGTCGGCCTTGTCGCCGCTCGACGTGGCGATTTGGAAGCGGGCGCGGCCTGGCCTCGCGGCGCGCGCGGGGAGGCGCACCTCGACGCGGTCGTTCGCCGGCACGGTGACGCGGCGCCCGCGCGGATCGGTGAGCTGCGCGTTGGTGGCGCGGGCCGCGAGGGAGACCGCGAGGGGGCGATCGGTCTGGTTCTGAAGCACGATGGGCAGCTCGAACACGTCGCCGAAGTTCAGGAACCTCGGCGGCGAGGGCCGCACCATGAGCGGGAGCCGGGCGGTGACGGTGCCCTCGCCCTTGCCGAAGTCGTGCTCGCCGTTCACGGCCACCGCCATGATGCGGTAGCGCGTGAGGCTGTCGGGGAGCTTGAAGGTCACCTCGGCGTGGCCTCGGCCGTCGGCGGCGACGCGCGGGAGGAACGCCACGAGCGCGCTGAAGTCCTTGCGCACGCTGATCTTCGCGTCCTCTTCTCGGCCCATGATCGCCACCTCGGCGATCGTGATGGGGGCGCCCTTCTCCTTCGCCGAGACGAGCCTCGCCTCGGGCTTCTGCATCCTCATCGCCGCCGACGCGGTGGGCGCCGGCGCCGGCATTCCGGCCCTCTTCGCGAACCCAGCGCGGGGGGCGTCGTCGTCGTCGGCGACCTGCTTCAGGTTGCCCGGCTCCGCGACGCGCACCGCCGTGCGCAGCTCCCGGTCGCGCGTGCCGGCGGTGCGCTGCGGGTAGAACGCGGCCAGAGGATCGGGCAGCTTGTAGCCGGCGAGCGCGAGCACCGACTCGTCGACGACGACGATGGCCGCGCGCGCCTCGGGGAGCGGCTGTCCGCGCTCGTTCTGGAAGGTGACGTCGGCGGTGACCCGGGCCCCGGGCTCGACCCGCTCCTGGCGCGCCTTGACCGTCACGGTGATGCCGCGGTCCACAGGCGGGATCGAGAGCACCACGGCGCCGCTGCCGAACGCGGGTCTCCGGGGGAGCGAGGCATCGGCCTGGTTTCGCTCGTTCTCACGCGCCGCGCTGCCGACCACATGGACCGACACCGTCACGCCCGGGGCCCAGCCCTCCTCGAGCTTCACGGTCAGCGGCTGGGTCGGCCGCTCGATCCGGAAGCGCCGCTCGTGCACGACGCCCGAGCGCTCGACGGTGAGCAGCGCCTCGGCCGGGGCGACCGGCGACATCACGAGGAGCTCGGCGGCGTCGCCGACGCGGTACTCCTTGCGGTCCGGCACGATCGTCACGGTCTCGGAGCGCAGGTTGCGGTCGGTCTCCACGCCGCCGTACACGTACACCGAGGCCTCGGTCTGGCTCTTGCGGCCCCACTCGTCGGTCACGGTCGCCCGCACGCGGTAGACGCCCGGGCGCTTGGTGGCGAGGTCGCAGGGGAGTGGCTCTGCGGTCGAGTCGAGATCGCAGCTCGCTTGGTCAAGCTCCTTGTCGACCCACTCCCCCCGCTGGAGCTCGGTCTCGAGCCGGGCGCTGTCGACGTGCACCTTGCGCCCGGCCACGGCCTTGCCGTCGAGATCGGTCACGACGAGCCGCGCCGAGACGCTCTCGCCCTCGCGCAGCGTGGTCTTCGAGAGCTTCATCCCCACGTACACGCTCGCCGGGTGCACCAACATCGAGCCGCGCGCCGCCCACTCCTGGCGGTTCACGTCGGTCACGGTCGCGGTGAGGGAGAGCTGCCGCGCGAACGCGGGCTCCGTGCCGTCGAAGTCGACCCGCACCCGGTGCGTTCCATCGGGCCCGGTGGTGCCGGTGAGCGACTCTTGCGACGGCCCCTGGCCCCTATGGCTCGAGCGGCCATGCCGGTGCCACGACCACCAGAAGTCAGGCACGCGCCCGAACAGGAAGTCGGAGCGATTGGGCGGCGTGAACTGCGCCTCCTGGCTGGAGACCTGCCACTGGGTCGACGCGTTCGGCAGGCCGCCGCCCGCGAAGTACTTGGCCGCGACAGAGGCGATCGCGTGCTTTCCCACCGAGTGCGGCCCCTCGCCCGTGGTCATGGACACCTCGAACTCGGGCCGCCGGAACTCCTCGATCATGAACCCGTGCGAGCGCGAGTTGCCTCCGCACTCGAGCCGGATGTCGCCCTCCCCGAGGTTCCCGTTGTCGGGGATTTTGAAGGCGAGATCGAAGCCGTACGCGGGGTCGAGCGTGGCCTCGCCCTTGGCGATCTCGTTGCCGCGGCCGTCGTGCGCGGTGAACTTCACGGGCTTGCCGGCGAGCTCGGTCGGGAGCGTCACGTCGCCCTTCTTGCCGAAGTCGATGGCGCGGAGCCACCCCTTGAGGTGCACCTCCTCGCCGGGCTTGTAGAGCTTGCGATCGTCGAAGGTGAACCAGGTCACCCGCTCGGAGGGCGAGTAGCTCGAGTAGAACGGGTTCTCGCCTCCCCCCAGGAAGGCCGCGTCGGCGCCGCGCCGAGCGACGAGCAGCCTCACCGCCTCCGCGCGGAAGTGCGCGACGCCGTCGGCGCCGGTCTGAACGGGCGGGTGCGCGTCGACGTGCACGTTGGCGCCGGCGACCGGGGCGCCGGTGGCGAGATCGGTCACCCAGGCGAGCCCGCCGCCGGGCTCGTGCACCGTGGTGACGCCGAGCTTCGTGACCTGCACCCACTGGCGTGACCAAAGGTGAGCCTCCGGGCGGCGGGGCTGCGCGACGGGCTCGACGATCGCGAGCACGTTGCCGACCCCGCCCACGAGCGCGGGGGTGAGGTCGATGTGCGTCTCCACGAGGTCGTCAGGCGCGCTCCGCGGGGTGAGCACCTTCGTGAGCACGAGCTTCCCCGGCGGGGTCGTGCGCTTGTTGTGCCAGTCCCAGTCGCGCCGAAACTTCTCGTAGGCCGAGAACTCCTCCGGCTTGACCGCGTAGAGCTTCACGCGGAGCGCCTTGTGGTTCACGGAGAACGCGAGCACCTCGGGCACGCCGCCGGGGTCCTGCACCCGCATGGCGGTGTCTTCCTCGAAGAACGCGGGCGCCGCGCGGCCCACGTGGAGCTCGGCGGTGGCGTCTTGCGCGAGCGATTGGCCGAACACGTCGCGGAGGCCTCCCTTCACCGTGACGCGGTAGGTGGTGTTGCCCTTCTTGCGCCCCGACACCGTGATCGAGCGCCAGCCCGCGCTCACCTTCGCGTGGGGGATCGGCGGATCGACGATCACGTTGGCAGGCTCGAAGGAATCGAGCGCGAGCTGATTCGAGAACGCCAGCGCGAAGGTCGCGTCCGGGCTGCAGGGCTCCTTCTTCACGGAGCAGTTTGAGCCCGCGAGGCGGAGCGGCCCGTACGTGGAGAAAGTCTGGCGGTGGTCGGCGGCGGCGCCGCGAGGCCCCTCGGCCGAAGGGGTGCCCTTCCGCGCGACGAGGCCGAAGCTCGACGCGAGAGGAAGGGGTTGCTCGGCCTTGAACGCGAACGCGCGGCCCTTCTCCCCCCGCTCGAGCCGGAGGGCGATGCCCTTCTCCTTGGCGATCTCGTCGTCGGAGGCGAGGCGCAGCTTCACGTTTCCCGTCGTGCCGCCGAGCTCGAGGAAGGGCAGGACGCGCGACGGCTCCACGGCCTGGTCGAACTCAATGAACATGAGCGGATCCGCATTGACCTCGCTGCCGCTCGGCCACATCCCCACGACCCGCGGAGGCGGCGTGCTGAAGGTGAAGCGCTCTGCCTTCTCCAGCGCGCCGCCGGCGAGCGAGCGGGTGCCCGCGGGGATCTCGACGCTGTACTCGGTGGCCATCGGGAAGCGCGCTTCAGGCTGGAAGACCACCGTCTGCGTGCCGAGCCACCGCCACTCTCCCGGCGGCTGTGGGCTGAGGCGCACCGGCGAGGGCAGCTTCGCGAGCTCGGTGTGCGACGTGATGGGGACCATCGCCTGCGAGAACGTCACGGCCAGGTGCGGCGCGATCGGCACCTCTCCTTTGGGCAGCGCCCGCTCCACCTTGAGCGGCCCGCGCGCGACCTCGGCGGGCGGCGGGCCCGGGGGCGGCGGGAAGGGCTCGCGCACCGTCTCTCCGGTGACGGGCGGCGGCAGCGACTTGGCGCGCATCGCGAACGGCACCACGTCCTCGGGCTCGGTTTTGATGGGCGCGAGCCGCGCGAGGAGCTTCGCCGTGTCTTTCTCGTCGAGCGGCGTCGTCACCGCGCCGCGCGTCGCCTTGTGGGGCGTGTCCGTGTCCGCCTGGCTCAGGCGGAAGCCGAGGCCGCTCTTGGAGAGGCGCCACACGATCTTCTCTTCCTCGGGGGCCTTCGCGACCTCCGGGCCAGGCGGCGCGACGGGGGGCTTCTGACCGGGGCAACCGAGCGCCAGGAGCGTGATGAAGACGCCGAGAAGCCAGACGGAGCGCTGCATGGAAAGACCTCGCGCGGTGAGTCTCTCGGCTTTGGGGGCTGGTGAATAGCCAAAAAGGCCGCGCTTGGGCCCGCGTCGGCGCCGTCGCGGATCGCCGCTCGCGTCGTGGGGTATCGCGCGTACTCTCGAGCGTATGTCCATCGACGAGCTCCCCGTGGTGCCCGGCGGCAACGTCCTCGGTCACGTGCACCTCTTTCAGGACGACCGGCTGCGCTTCCTGCGCACGGTGGGCGAGACCGGCCCCCTCTCGAGGCTGCGCTTCCTGCACCGGTGGGTCGTGATGGCGAGCGCCCCCGAGACCGCGCACGCGGTGCTCGTCGAGCACGCGAAATCGTTCGAAAAGTCGCCAGGGATCCGGGTGCTCTTGCACGAGCTCGCGGGCGACGGGCTCTTCACGAGCGAGGGCGACCTCTGGAAGAAGCAGCGCCGCCTCATGTCGCCGCTCTTTCACGCGCAGCCGCTGGCCGGCTACGCCCCGACGATGAGCGACGTCGCCCGCCGGGCGCTCGCCGAGGTGGCCGATGGCGAGCGGGTCGATCTGTCGCGCCTCACCACCCGCATCGCGATGGGCGTCGTGGCCGCCACGCTCTTCGGCGCCGAGAGCGCGGGCGACGCCGACGACATCGGCCACGCGCTCACCGTGGCGCTCAAGTGGGTCGACGGTCAAATGGCGTCGAGCTACCTCACGCTTCAGATCACCCTCATCGAGCTGCTCGAGAAGCTCCAGCCCGTCGTGCCCGCGCCGCTCGCCTCGGTGCAGGCCAAGCTCGAGGAGGCGCTGCGTGACCCCATCTTGCTCCCGGGCCGCCGGGATCCTGAGCTCGTCGCGGCCGTGCAGCGCCTCGACACCTACGTGCAGGCGCTCATCGACGATCGCCGCGCGAGCCCGCAGGAGCGCGTCGATCTCCTCACGAAGCTGCTCCTCGTCCGCGACGTCGAGGGCGGCCGCACCGAGGGCATGAGCGACAAGCAGGTGCGCGACGAGGCGAACACGCTGTTCGTCGCGGGACACGAGACCACGGCCAACGCGCTGGCCTGGTCGTTCTCCCTCCTCGGCCGGCACCCCGAGGCGCTCGCCCGCGCGCAGGCCGAGGCCGACGCCTTCGGCCCCGAGGGGCCCACATCGTACGAGCCCGAGCGGCTGGCGTACACGACGCGCGTGTTCCGCGAGGCGCTGCGCCTCTACCCGCCGGTCGTGCTGCTGCCCCGCCGGACCCTCGAGCCTGTCGAGATCGCGGGCGTCGCGCTGCCGGAGCGGACGATCGTGTTCGTGAACCCCTACGGGTTGCACATGTCCGCCGACGTGTGGCCCGAACCCGACCGCTTCGACCCCGATCGCTTCTTGCCCGAGCGCGAGGCCACGCGGCACAAGTCGGCGTGGCTGCCGTTCGGCGTGGGACCGCGCGTGTGCATCGGAAACCACTTCGCGATGATGGAGGGCCCGCTGGTCCTCGCGACGCTCCTCCGACGCGCGCGCTTCGAGCTGCCTACGCAGCCCATCGAGGCCGACGCGTTCGCGACGCTGCGCCCCAAGGGCGGCGTGCCCGCGGTCGTGCACCACCGCGAGCGTGAGCGGCGGTCCACCTCACCCGAAGCAAGATGAGGCCTCGGCCGCTGGATGGACATCGTCCCTCCAGAATCAACAGTGCGTTCCGAAAGTTGGCACTTCCGATTCGGAAGCGAATCCGTAGGGTGTGCGGACCCCTCTACGACAGGATTCCCCCGATGCTCTTCGACCCCACCACGCTCGCTGGCCTCCCCCTGAAGAACCGCCTCGTGATGGCGCCCATGACCCGCTCGCGCGCCGTCGAGAGCAACTCGCCGAACGCGCTGATGGCGGAGTATTACGGGCAGCGCGCGGGCGCGGGCCTCATCGTCACCGAGGGCACCTCCCCCTCACCGAATGGCCTCGGCTACCCGCGCATCCCCGGCCTCTACTCCGAAGCGCAGGTCGCGGGCTGGAAGCTCGTGACCGAGGCCGTTCACTCGAAGGGCGGGAAGATCTTCGCCCAGCTCATGCACACAGGTCGCGTCTCCGCGGAGCTCAACCTTCCCGCCGGGGGCGAGATCGTGGGTCCGACCGACGTGGCTTGCCCAGGCGAAATGTACACCGACGCGGCGGGAATGAAGCCCCATGGCAAGCCGCGGGCCATGGAGTCTGCGGACATCGAGCGCGCGGTCGCGGAGCACGTGACCGCCTCCAAGAACGCCCTCCGGGCGGGCTTCGACGGTGTCGAGGTCCACGGCGCAAATGGCTACTTGATCGAGCAGTTCTTGAACGCCAACGTGAACACCCGGGTCGACGGCTACGGCGGCTCGGCCGAGGGCCGCAATAGGTTCGCGCTCGAGGTGGTTCGGGCCGTGGCCGACGCCATTGGCAGAGACAGAGTTGGCATTCGACTGTCGCCGTATGGCGCCTTCAACGCCACGGGCGGGTTCGAGGGAGTCGACGCTCAGTTCACCGACCTGGCGAAGGCCCTCGGCGCGCTCGGCGTCGCGTACTTGCACCTCGTCGATCATTCGTCGATGGGCGCCCCGCCCGTCTCCGCCGACCTGAAGGCCGCGCTCCGCGGCGCGTTCGGCGGCGCGTTCATTCTCTCCGGTGGCTACGACGCCGCCCGCGCCGAGGCCGATCTCGCCGAGAAGAAGGGTGACCTCGTCGCCTTCGGGCGCCCGTTCCTCGCCAATCCCGACTTCGTCGAGCGCGCGAGGAGGGGCGCCGAGATCACCCCCCCCGACATGGGCACGTTCTACACGCCGGGTCCGAAGGGCTACACCGACTACCCCACGCTCTAGCTAGGACCCGAGCCGGTCGCGCGCGTCAACGGCACGCCTGCGTACGCCCCTCTGGGATCGGCTCGCAGATCAAGCCACCGGCCGGGAGCGCCCAGCTCCCCTCCGCGCCGCACCCGGGGACCGTGGCGATCCAGCCTTCATCGATGCTGCACGCGAAGTCGGTGCAGAGGCAGTATTGCTGCGTGCGCGGGAACCGCCTGGTCTCGTCGCCGCTGCAGTCGTAGTCGTAGCTTCCGTCGCCCCGCGCTGTCGCAAAGAACGCCGTCTGGCCGGGGTGCGCGTCGGGATTCCCGTCGTAGCAATCGCCCTGGTTCGCCACGTAGCCGGCGGTCGGACATGCGAGCGTCGGCTGCGCGGGATCGCCGAAGCCGTCGCCGTCGGCGTCGCGGAACGCGATCACCAACGCGGCCTCACAGCCGTTGCTCCCGACGCCGTCGCAGCTCCCGAACCCGTCTTCGCACGTGACAGGCACGCACTGGCCCTCCACGCAGGTCGCCGAGGCGGTGTGGGGCAGCTTGCAGTTCTCGGGCACACAGGACGGTGGCGGGGGCGGCGGGGGCGGGGAGGTTGAGGTGGCGGTGGCGGTCGCCGTGGCGGTGGCGGTCGCCGTGGCAGTGGCGGTCGCCGTGGCAGTGGCGGTCGTGCTCGCGACGGGAACCGGCTCCCCTGGATCGACGTCCACGCGGCCCCCGCACGCGGCGACCACGCCGATCGCGAGGGGGAGCATCGAGAGCGCGAGGGCATGAGTAGAACGGGCCATGGCGGTAGCTAGAGCAGGATGCGGGCCAAGCGGCGACGCCCCCAAAAGTCGCCAATTTCCGCGCCTCATCCGCGGCAGCATGTGCCATGTGGCGCAGAACGCCCCCGCGCCCCGCCCGCGCATTCCCCGCGGCGCTAGTCTCCTGGAGTCGTGGTTCGTTGGTCCGCCCGTTTTCGGCGGCGGCGGCCCGTCCCTCAGGGCAGTGTACCGCAGAACGCGCCCCCCCCGCCGAAAACGGACCCCTCCCTTCAAAGGCCGGGGTCACGCCCCAGGAGACGGGGGGGCCCGCGGGTTCGCGCCCGCGGCGCCTGGCCCGCCGCCGTCGGAGGTGGCGTAGTACTGCGTGACCGCGACGCCGTAGAGCGCCCCCTTGGCGCCCTTCACGAGGAACGTGCCAGTCTTCGGGGTGACCTTGTTGGTGGCGGCGTCGTAGTCGTACCAGCCGTCGAACGAGGTCTTGAGCGCGCCGCCGGGGTCGAGGATCGGCGCGCAGCGCTCGTCGACGAAGCGCTCGGTGGGGAAGGTCTTCCCGCCCGCGTCGGCGGCGGTGACGTCGGCGAAGGGCTTCGCGACGTACACGGCGGAGCCCACGCCCGGGCCGCCGTGGCCACTGTTGGTGAAAATGACCGCGCGCTCGAGCGCCAGGTCCCAGCCCGAGGAGGTTCGCGCTGCCTTGTCGGAGACCTCGACTCGCCGCCCTGTGCCGAGGTCCAGGTACACGCGAGGGTTCGTGCTCGCCGCGGCGGGGCCGCCCGCCGTCGCGTCGACGAAGAGCAGGCGCGCGCCGCCGCTCTCCTCGAGGACCGTGACCGCGCCGGTCGACACCGTGTCGATCGGCTTGAGGGCGGCATCGAGCGCCACGTCGCAGCTCGGCGACGCGTCGGCGCCGCCGTCGGTGGGCTGCGGCGGCGCGGAGGTGGAAGCGCTGGGCTGCGGCGGCGCGGCGCCCTTCGGCTGCGCGGACGCGGACGTAGCCGGGCCCGCGTCGCCGCTCGCGGCGGTGTCCGAGCAGCCCTCGGTCACGAGCGGGACGAGGCCCACGAACGACACCAGGGCGCAAGCGAGTCGAGTGGTCTGCTTCATTTCAATTCACCTCGAGACCGGCTTGAGATGCATCACGATCGTGCCGGGCGACGTCGTGCTGGCAGAGACGAACTTGCTGAAACCAATCATGAATTTGTTGCCTTCTGCGTCGACGACGATCCACGTCGCGTAGGCCGGCGCGGGGGAGGCGCCGGCGCGGTCGACCCACGCGTCGCTGAAGCCACTCACGACCCCGTCCGCCCGAAACGACCTGCCGTCGAACGACGCCCGGGTGACGCTCGCGAAGCGCGCGCGCTCGCTCTCCGGCGTGCGGGCCCGCACCACGTCCATCGTCTCGTCCTTGAGGCCGGCCTCGTCCAGATCGCACGCGGCGACGCCGCGCGGGCCGCCTAGGCCGCCGTTCACCCCCACGGTCTGTCGCCGGAAGGAGAGGTGCCATAGGCGCGACGCGAGCGCGTCGGCGGGCGTGAGCTGCGACCGGGCGCCCGTCGCCAGGTCGAGGAGCTCGCTCGGCTCGTTCGGGCCCCCGCCTGGCCCGCCCGCGGTGCCCTCGAGGCGATCGACCTGCTGCGTCGGGCCTTCGCCCCGGTCCGTGAGCTCCGCGTACCGGAGGCTGTAGAGCGCGCTGATCGGCGCGCCGTCTCGCTCTCCGTAATATGAGAGGAGCTGCACCTTCCACAGGCGCTCTCCGTCTTTCACGCCGACGACGTGGAAGCGCGAGAACAGCGCGTGGGACGGCGCGCCTTCGTACGCGAACCAATCGAGGAACGCGCCTGCTGCCTTGTCGGCGACGAGGAACGGCACCGTCGGCGCGGCGTCGCCCACGAACGCGGCGGCGTCGAGCGGCCCGAACGACGCCGCCTGTCCCGGCCCGGAGACCCCTCCGTTCGTCGTGATCGTGTACTGCTCGAACGCCATGTCCCACCCGGTGGAGACCCGCGGATCGGCGGGCGCGGGCACGATCCCGAGCGGCGAGAGCGAGAGGAAGACCTTCCCCTTCTCCGGCACCGCGATCGCGATCTCCTGGCCGCTCGCGAAGGCCGTCGCCGCCTCCACCGCGCCGCCCCCGCCGGGCTGGCCGGTCCCCGCGTCCGGCCGCGCGGTCGCGGAGTCACTGCACGCGGTCGCCCAGCCCGCGGCGAGCGTGACGAGCGCGACGAGCGCCGCGCGCGCGGTGCGAGACGACGTGCGCGATGTGAGCGTCTTCATGTCTCGTCCTCCCAAGGAAACTCGGCCCGAATGCCCCCATAAAAGACGCGACCGAACGGGGGGCGGAGGTCGCCCACGCGCCCCTGGTCCTGCCTCGCGTCGAGCACGTTCGTGACCCCCACGTACGCCTGCGCGCTCGGCCACAGCGCGCGCCCCAGGCGGACGTCGAGCGCCGCGTAGCCAGGCGACCGGAGCTCGTCGCTGGCGAACGCGTCGCTCACCACGCGGAGCCGAGCGACGGCCTCGACCTTCCAGAGCGGCGCCGCTCGGACGCTCGCGGTGACGGTGTGGGGAGGGCGCCCGCCGAAGGGCCGCTCGTTCCGTTCGTCGCGCGTGTAGAGATAGTCGTACGTGGCCTCGGCGCGGAGCGTCGCCCCGACCTTCGCGACCACGCCCGCTTGGGCGCCGAGCGTGGTGCCGTCGCCGAAGTTCACATACCGGTAGTCGGTCACGGACCCGTTCGTCACGCCCGCGGCGGTGTCCACGTCGATGAGGCCGCTCACTCGGTTCACGAAGCCCGCGGCGCGGAGGGTCAGCGCCGCGTGGGGGGCGTACGAGACGTCCGCGCTCCCGCCCCACGAGGCCTCCGGGCCGAGGCCGGGGTTCCCGACCACCCGGTACCCGTAGAACGAGTGATCGAACGAGAACCCCAGCTCCTTCGCGCTGGGGGCGCGAAATCCGCGCCCGAACGACGCGCGCGCCTGGACGGCCTGGCTTGGCCGGTAGGCCACGGCGAGGCGCGGCACGGCCACTCCGCCGTAACGCGAGTGCAGCTCGCCCCGGCCCCCCGCGAGGACCGTGAGCTGCTTGAATTTCCAGGCGAGCTGCCCGTAGAGCGCGGCCGTCCCGAAGCCGACCGGGGCGACCTCAGGCCCCTCGGAGGTCACGAGCCCGCCCGCTCGGCTCTCTGTTCGCTGGAGGTCCTGGGAGAACCTCTCCGCCTCGAGGCGCGCGCCCACGACCCAGGTGCGCGCGCCGTCGGCGAGGGTGAGCGCGCCCTCCGCGCTCTGCATCCCATGCTCTCGGAGTCGAGACTCGTCGACGGGCGAGTCACGACGGTCCTTCGTCGCCTCCCCGAAGGCGGCCTGTTTGCCCAGCGTGAGGCGGAGGTTCGAGCCTCCCCCGAGGTCGACGCGCTCGATCACGTGGAACGTGACGCGACGCGTGCGCGTCGGGAGATCGACGAAATACCGGCCGAGCCCGGGCGCGAGCGTGGTCTCGAGCCCGCGCGTCAGGTCGTCGAAGTAGCGCGCGCGGACTCGAAGGTCGACCCGCGGCAGCACCTCCATCGCGGCGCGCGCGCCGATCGATCGGCGCGTCACCGCGGGGAGCGTGAAGTCCGGCAGACCGGGTCTGTCGGCGCGCTCGCGGGTCCCGACGGCGTCGCCGTCGAGGGCGAGCCATGCCCCGCCCCTGCGATAGGCGACGGTCCCTTGGGTGAGGTATCCCGGCTGGCTGCGCCCCTCGAGCCGGAGCCGCCCGCTCGGCCCCTCCGCGTCCGGTCCACGCGAGAGCACGTTCACCACGCCGCCTATCGCGCTGGTCCCGTAGAGCGAGCTCGTCGGGCCCGCCACCACCTCGATCCGCGAGAGGTCGGCGGTCGGAAGTGACGCGAGATCGATGGCGCCACCGACGTCGCCGACCACGCGCTCCCCGTCCTCCAGCACGAGCACGCGGTCGCGGTCGAACCCTTGGATCTGGATGGCGCTCACCCCGCCGAGCGTCCCGTAGGCGCCGGGGTTGACCTGCACACCGGGCTGGGAAGAGAGCGCCTCCGCGACGTTGGTGGCCCCTCGACGCTCGGCCTCCTCACGGGTCACGACGTCGGTCTTCACGGTGGACCGCTGAGCGCTCTCGGGGGTGCGCGTGCCTGTGACCACCACGGACTCGGCGGCCTGTGCCCGCTGCGCCAGCGCCGGGCGCGCGAGGACGAGGCCCGCGGCGAGGAGCGGGGCCGCCAACAGGCACCCGCGAGGTGGGCGGGACCCAGAGCGCCGCCGAGCGGCGTAGGGACTGAAAATGAAGAAGATGGTCATTGTCAATGAACGGTCGCGCGGAGGCGCGCTCGGCGTCGTCGACGCGCGAGTCATGCCTTCAACTCGAAGAGGAGGAGCGCCGCGAACGGGGGCGCGAGCCCGGCCAACACAAGCCACTTGCCCCGCGCCGCGAGCCCGTACTTGCCTCGCAGGATCAGCAGCCCGGTGGCGCTGACGACGACGAGCGCGCCGGCGAACACGTCCGAAGCCCACCTCCACCCCTTGAGGCTGTTTCGGTGCAAGACATTGGCCTGGAAGAAGAGCGGCCTCCTCCCCACTCGCTCGTACGTCCCCTCCGCCGCGTCGAGGTGAACGTGCAGAGTCGCGTTGTCGTAGTAAATCTTTACTTGAGTGGGCGTCGGTTGGTCGTAGACCTTGTAGCGCGGCTCGCCCACGCGACTCCCAAACGCCGCGATCACCGCCGGAGACAGCTCCTCGCCGGAGTACGTGCGATCGAGGCGAACGGCACGACGCTCGATGACGAAGTCGGGGTTCCAGTCCTCAATGTGGTTGAGCGCTACGCCCGAGAGGCAATAGGCGATGATGAGCGCAGTGAAGAAGTAGCCGAGGTCGCGGTGCACGGCCGCGTTGAGTCGCCTCCAGCGCGCGCTCCACTCCGGTCGATGGGTCATGGTCGGCCTGGCGTCGCGGCGGCGCCGCCGACGATGCGGTCGACGTGCTCACGCGTGGTCTGCACCACCCACGCCTCGACGTTGGGGTCTGGCAAAATCGCGTCTGGCTTGTAGGCCACGCGGTCGCGCGCGTTGGGCACAGCGGCGACGCCATCGCCGATGATCTTGACCTGGAACATCTCGTCGTAGGCGACGAGCACGGGGACGACGACGGCGCGCCGCTTCTTCTCGAGCACCCTCTGAATGGCTCGCGTGGTGTGGCTGGGGTCGTAGTGCGCGATGTGTCCGCACCAGCCGTGGGCCTGCTCCGTGATCCCGAGCTCCTCCTTCACGTGAGCCCCCACGGAGTCGAGCAGGCGGTCCCACTCCTTCTCGTAGGTCTCGTCGCCGTACGCGATGAGCACGAGCCCCTCGTTGGAGGCGTCTCGGCTGAGCGCGCGCGCTCGGCGAAGCACGTTCTTTCGGAGCAGGTCGGTGAAGTCGAGCAGCGGCGCGATGTGGACCTGGGCCCTCGGCGTGTAGCGCTCGATCCGCTCCATCTTCAGGAGCTCGACCGATCTTGGGTTCTCCTTCTTCCCGACGATCGTGGGGATGTCGTCGAAGGAGTGAGGGCTCACGGTGAGGAAGATCGGGACCACGAGGACATCGGAGAAGCCCTCGTGGTCGAGGTCCTTCAGCCGCGTCGCGATCGACGGCTCGGTGTACTCCATGAACGCGGTCTTCACTCCTCGGACGCGGTCCCCCTTCAGGACGGGACCCCTCACGTCGTCTTCGAGCCCGAGCAGGCCCTTGCGCCAGGCCTCGGAGCGGGAGCCGTGGTTCACGAGCAAGAGGGCGATCTTCCGCTCCCGCTCCGCCCGCGCCTCCGCCGGTCGACCGCCGTGGGCGACAGCGTAGGCGAGGGCACCCGCGCCGAGCGTCACCGCCGCCGACCACCCGATGACTCTCCGAATCGACCCGGCCCGCAGCTCCATCGCCTTCTCCGTCGCCTCCCCGCCGTGGTGCACGGGTACGCCCCGCACGTTTGATGAATATGAATATGATTTTCATTTTCGATAGTGTCAAGCGAAGACACGAGGGCCGAACAATTCCGCCCTCGCCGCGCAGCCAAGGGGGAGGGAGCCCGCCCCGGCCCAGCTTGACGCGGGGCGAGACTGCGCGGAGGCTCGCTCGATGCAGGGCACCAGCGGGGCGGAGAGCGCGGGGAGATCAGGCGACGCAAACGCTGGGCGCGAGCGCGTGGCCGCGACGTGCATGCTCTGCGAGGCCTCGTGCGGTGTGGTGCTCACGGTGGGCTCGGATCCTCCGAACGAGCGCGCCGCGAAGCGCGAGCGCCGCGTGCTGCGGGTCGAGGGCGATCGCGACGACGCGTTCAGTCGGGGGTACCTGTGCCCGAAGGCCGCCGCCCTCGACGACGTGCGCCTCGACCCCGACCGCGTCGTGCGGCCGCTGCGCAAGACTCGCGCGGGCGGGCACGCGCCCATCGCCTGGGACGAGGCGCTCGACGAGGCCTCGAGCCGCATCGCCGCGGTCCTCGATCGCCACGGCCCGCACGCGCTCGCCACCTACACGGGCAACCCGCTCGCGCACTCGTACGCGGGGCTCCTCGGCTCGGTGCTGTTCTCACAGCAGGTGGGGGCGCGCTCGCGGTTCTCCGCCACCAGCGCCGACCAGCTCCCGCACATGCTCGCGGCCTACGAGGTGCTCGGCCACCAGCTGATGATGCCCGTGCCCGACCTCGATCGCACGCGCCACCTGCTCGTGCTCGGCGCGAACCCGCTCGCGTCGAACGGGTCGGTGATGACCGCTCCCGGGATGAAGCGCCGGCTCGCGGAGCTTCGCGCGCGCGGGGGCAAGGTGGTCGTCGTCGACCCGCGCCGCACCGAGACCGCCGAGGTCGCCGACGAGCACCACTCTCGTTCGCCCGGGCAGCGACGCGCTGCTCCTCGCCGCGATGATCGACGCCATCTTCGAGGCGAAGCTCGAGCGCCCCGACCGCGTGGGCGCGCCGATCGACGGGCTCGACGACCTGCGCGCGGTGGCGCGAGGCTTCTCGGCCGAGCAGGTGGCGGCCGCCGTGGGCATCGACGCCGACACCATCCGTCGCCTCGCCGTCGAGCACGCGAAGGCCGACGGCGCCGCGTGCTACGCGCGCCTCGGGGCCTGCACCCAGGAGTTCGGCGGAGTGACGGCATGGCTCGCGCTCGCCCTCGACGTGGTCACGGGGAACCTCGACCGCCCCGGCGGCAAGATGCTCGCGCGGCCCGCGGTCGACGTGGTGCGCCTCGGCAGCGCGCTGGGGCTCCGCGGCAGCTTCGCGAGGTTTCGCACGCGTGTGCGCGGCCTGCCCGAGTTCGCCGGGGAGCTGCCCGTGGCGGCGCTCGCCGAGGAGATCTCTACGCCCGGCGAGGGGCAGATCCGCGCGCTCGTGACGATGGCCGGAAACCCCGTCTTGAGCACCCCCAACGGCGCGGCGCTCGCGCGCGCGCTGCCTGGGCTCGACTTCATGGTGTCGGTCGACGTGTACCGGAACGAGACCACGCGCCACGCCGATCTCATCCTCCCCGCCACCTTCGGCTTGGAGCGCGATCACTACGACCTCGTCTTCTACGCTCTCGCCGTGCGGAACTTCGCGCGCTACGCCCCGGCGGTCTTCCCGCCGCGCGGCGAGGCTCGCGACGACTTCGACATCCTGTCCGACCTCGCCCACCGGATCGTCTCGCGGCGGCGCGGGCTCGGGCCCTTGCGTGCGCGGCTCGCCGTCAGGTCGGCCCGGGCGCTCGGGCCCAAGCGCGTGCTCGACGGGCTGCTCCGCACCGGCCCGCACCGGCTCTCGCTGCGCGCGCTCGAGGAGGCCCCGCATGGGCGCGATCTGGGGCCACTCACCCCGCGCCTCCGCGAGCTCTTGGGGCGCCGCAAGGTGCGCGTCGCGCCGGCGGTGTTCCTCGGCGACGTCGAGCGCCTGCGGGCGTCGCTCGCGCGGCCCGCGCGCGCTCCGGACGAGCTCGTGCTCATCGGGAGGCGGTCACTCCGAAGCAACAACTCGTGGCTCCACAACGTCGAGCGCCTCACGAAGGGGAGGAAGGGCGCGGACGACTGCTCGCTGCTCATGCACCCGGACGACGCGTCGGCGCGCGGCCTCGCCTCCGGCGACCTCGCGACGCTGCGCTCGCGCACCGGCGAGGTCTGCGTTCCCGTGTTCGTGAGCGACGAGATCCGGCGCGGCGTCGTCAGCCTCCCGCACGGGTGGGGGCACGGCGGCGACGGGCTCCGCGTCGCCGGGGCGAGGCCTGGCGCGAGCGTGAACGACGTGACGGACGCGACCTTCCTCGACGGGCTCAGCGCGAACGCGGCGTTCAGCGGAGTGCCCGTCACGGTCGCGCGGGCGCCCGAGGGGCGATCCCACGAGTAGCCTGGCGGCAGGCTGCGGCGCGCGTCGAATCCTCCGACCATGGACGAGCCCAGCGGCGCCAGATACCGTCACGGGATGCGCTCCCCTCCCGCGCTCGCGCGTTCACTCGCCCTCGCTGGCGGGCTCGCGTTCGTCGCGGCGGCGTGCACGCTGCTCAATCCGCTCGAGGGCTATACCGGCGGCGCGCCCGACACGGGCCCCGACGTCGTCGTGACCCCGCCGATCCCCGAAGAGACGGGCGTCGTCGACGCGGGGGCCGACCGCGACGCGGCGCCCTCGTGTGTGTCCGCGCTCCCACCCGAGCGGCCCGTGGGGGTGGGGGGTGGCGCCAAGTCGTTCGTCAACGCGTTCGTCAGCTTCGAGGCCGGCGATCCCCGGGACCCGAGCGCGCCCAACACCCAAGGATACGATCTCGACCGCACGTGCACGTGCCCTGGGCCTCGCTCGTGCAAGCCTGCCAGCGGCCCCGGGGTGTGCGACTACCCGAACGGTGTCGACAACGCCGCGGGCACCTACCTGCTGTCGCTGCTCACGGTCCTCGGTGATGGCAACACGATCACGGCGCGCCTCCGCGCGGGCACCAACGGGCTGCTCCTTCGCGTCAGCGGCTACAACGAGCAGCCCGACGACTCGGAAGTCGAGCTCGCGCTCTTCACGAGCTTCGGCCTCGAGGGCGCGAACGACGGCGGCCCGGACGCCCCTCGGCCGAAGCTCGACGGCACCGATCGGTGGACCGTCGACCGCAGCTCGTTGTTCGGCGGAGTCCCGTATGTCCCCACGATCTTCGACACCCGCGCGTACGTGCGCGGCGGCGTGCTCGTCGCTTCGTTCTCCGGTCTCGTGCGCGTCGGGACCTATCCCCTCCCGGTCGTCGGCGGGCTCATCACCGGCAGGCTCTCGAAGACCGGGGACAGCTACGCCATCCTCGACGGCGTCGTGTCGGGGCGCTTCGTGGTCACCAAGTTCCTCACGGGCCTCGAGAGCGTGCCGCACCCGCTCACTCCAGGGGCCTATCTGTGTGGAACCGACCGCCTCTACCTGAACCTCCGCGACAGCATCTGCGCCAGCCGCGATCTCCTCGAAGATCCTACCCAAGACGGCAAAGACGGTGCGTGTGACGCCTCGTCGTTTGCCGTGCGCTTCACGTCGGTGCCTTCGGTGCTCGGGAATGTGGTCGAGCCCGGGTCGCCCGTTCGCGCCTGCGGGGACGCCTGGGCGGGGAGCTGCCCCTGAGCGTGTGCCGCGGGCGCGGCGGTCGTTACTCCGGGTTGGCGTCGCCCGCGTCATCGTTTGGCGCGCTGTCCGGAGCGCCGGCGTCGCGCGCGGGGGCGCCGCCGGTCTTCACGAGCGTGCACGCCCCGCCCTCACACCGCGCGGCGAGGGGCGCGCAGTCGGCCTGGCACGGCTTCGGGGTCTCACGGCAGGTGTCCCGGAAGGCCCCCTCTTCGTCGAAGAAGCGCCGCTGCTCCTCCACCGCGATGGCGTCGTTGGGGCATTTGCATGTGTCGCACGCCGCCTCGGCGAAGCTCACGAGCACGCAATCGGCGTTCGTCGTGCACTTCCGCGAGTAGGTGGCGCGCGCTGGCTTCGCGCCGCTGCCCTGCGGCTCGTTGGGGCTCACACGCCCCGGGCGAGCGTCGGACGAAGAGACCGGCACGTACACATAGGTCGGATCTGTTCCGCCGCAGCCGCCGAGCGCGGCGAGCCCCACCACGCAAGCGCCGAGCGACGCGGCGGCCGCACGCACCCACCAGGTACCTCGTCGCTGCGCTCGCGGCCTCGCTCGCACTTCCATGGCGAGACTGTAGCCGACCCACGGCGATCGCGCCGCCTTCCACACGCGTCGACCCGCAGGTAGGCTGGCCCGCATGAGCCTCCGCCCATGCGCCGCCTGCGAGCGGCATCGCCGCGACGCCGAGCCCTGCTGTCCGTTCTGCGGTGAGCGCTCGCTCCTCGAGCCGGCGGGCCGATCGGGTGACGTCGCCCTGCGCACGCGCGCCGCGCTCGTCTTCGGCGGCGTGGCGCTCGCCGCGGCCGCGGCCGTGAGCTGCGCGCCCAAGTACGGCGGCCCGCCGCCGCTCGAGCCCGCGCCGCCCGCGCCCTCCACGACCACGCCCGGCGCTCCTGCGGCGCCGCCTGGCGACGCGGGCCCGCAGCCGCCTTCGGTCGTGCCCTTGTACGGCGCCCCCCCCGACGTGGCCGGCTGACGCGTGGCGCTCGTCACGCGCGCTCACGGCGCGGGAGCGCCCGTCGTGCTCCTCCACGGCAGCGCGATGTCGTCGCGTCAGTGGCGGCCGCTCATGGCCCGCCTGGCCGCCAAGGCGCACCGCCGCGCGGTCGCCCCCGATCTCCTCGGCTACGGCGACAACCCGCGGTGGCCGGACGACGCGCCCTTCGACCTCGCGCTCGACGTGGCTGCGGTCACGGAGGTCGTGCTCGCGGAGAGCGCGCTCGCCGGTGACGCACCGGTCGATCTCGTGGGGCACTCGTACGGAGGCCTCCTCGCGCTCCGGGTCGCGCTCGAGCGGCCCGACCTCGTGCGCACCCTCGCGCTCTACGATCCGGTCGCGTTCGGTGTGCTGTTCGAGGCCGCCGCTGCGGCGGACGCGCGGGCCGAGGTGGCCGACCTCGTGGCGAGGTCGGCCCTGTCCGACCCCGCGCTCCAGGGCTCCGAGCTCTGGTTTCGCGCGTTCATGACCTATTGGGGCGGCGAGCAGGCGTGGGACATGCTTCCCGCGGAGGCGCGCGCCGAGGCGCTCCGCGTGGGACGAAAGGTGGCGCGTGAGGTCCAGTCTGTCCTCGGCGACCGCGCGCCCGCGGCCGCCTACTCGGGCGTGCGCGCCCCCACGCTGCTCTTGACCGGTGAACGCACGCCGCTCGCCGCGCGCGAGGTGGGCCGCTTGCTGCACGGAGCCCTCCCACGGGCGGAGCGCGTGGTCATCCCCGGCGCCGGTCACGCCGGGCCGCTCACCCACGCCGTGTCCGTGAACGAGCTGATCCTCGCGCATGTCACCCGCGCGGAGTGAGCGCGAGCGCTCGAGCCCGCGCTACGGGATCCCCCACGCCGCCTTCGTGGCCGCCTCGCCCGCGGCGACCTCGGCGACGCTGAGCGGTCGCGTGTAGACTGCAACCAACCCGATCGCGCCGACGAGCCCGAACTGCGCCGCCGTCGTCGAGGTGTATGCGCCGATGTCGAGCGGGAGGTCGGCGTTCGTCGGGAAATTGTTCTCGACGAAGCCGGAGGCGGTCTGCACGACGGCGCCGTCCACGCGCAAGGTCACCGCGCCGCCGACGCCGTGGACCACGTAGAGGTGCGGCGCCGTCTTCGTCGGCGTGGCGGCCTTGGCCTCGACCGTGACCTGCGTGCCGCTGAAGCTCGTGAGCTCGGCGGCGACCTCGGTGAGCGTGTTGTTCATCGTGAGCTGGAGGCCCACGCGCTCCAAGGCTGGAAAAATGCCAGTCGACGCGCGCCGGGCGAAGAGCACCGCCTGCGCCGTCCGCGCGGCCGTGTCCTTGTAGGCCGCGACCATGAACACGGCGTAGCCCGCCCCGGCGAACGCGCGGAACGGCGGCACCTTCGCGGCCGGGATCGAGAGCGCCTGCGACGCGTCGCCCACGAACACGACGCCCGGTCGCCCGCCGACCGCGGTGGGCGAGAACGTGAGCGCCGCGAGGCTCGTCGCGTTCGCGCCGTTCGCGGTGCTGTCGGTCCAGGTGCGCAGGGTCGTGGTGGTCGCGGGGATCTTGCGCGCGTCGAGCCAAACGTTCGGCGACACCACGGGAGGCGCGGGCGGCGGCGGTGCGGCGTCCGCTGCGTCGGGGGCGGCGCCGTCGGGGGCGGCGCCGTCGGGGAGCGAGGCGTCGGGGGCGGCGCCGTCGGGGAGCGAGGCGTCGGTCCCCGGAGTGGTGCCCGTCGTGGTGCTCGTGGTGGTCGTCGTCGCGCTTGGGTTCGGCGTGCCACCCCCCGGCACGGGGTCGGTGCCGACGCAAGCCGCGAGCAGCCCTGCCGCGGCGAGCGCAGTAAGCGCGGTGAGTCGGGTCACGGAGCGGAGCGAGGGGAGAGGCGAGCGCATCGGCTTGGAATAGTCCGCCCTCGCTGCCGCGGCAACTCGGCGTGTCGCGCGGCGAGGGGCGCGGCGAGGGGCGCCGCCCGCCGCGCCCCCCCGCGCCCCGCGGTGGTACCCTGCCGCCTCCAACCAGGAGACGGACGAACATGACCAAGAAGATCATCGCTGTGACGGGCGCGACCGGGGCTCAGGGCGGGGGGCTCGCGCGGGCCATCTTGGCCGACAAGCAGGGTGGGTTTGCGCTGCGCGCGATCACGCGCAAGCCAGACGGCGACAAGGGCAAGGAGCTCGCGGCGCTCGGGGCGGAGGTGGTGGCCGCGGACCTCGACGACGACGCGAGCCTCGAGAAGGCGTTCGCCGGCGCGTACGGCGCGTTCTGCGTGACGAACTTCTGGGAGCACTTCTCGCCGGAGAAGGAGATGGCCCAGGCCGCGTCGCTCGCGAAGGCGGCCAAGGCCGCGGGCGTGTCTCACGCCGTGTGGTCGACCCTCGAGGACACCCGCCTCCGCGTGCCTGTCAGCGACGCTCGCATGCCCACGTTGAAAGACAAGTACAAGGTGCCCCATTTCGACGCCAAGGGGGAGGCGAACCGGTTCTTCACCGAGGCCGGAGTGCCCACGACGATGCTGCTCACCTCGTTCTATTGGGATAACCTCGTATACTTTGGAATGGGCCCGAGGAAGGGCGAAGACGGCAAGCTCGCCTTCGTGCTGCCGATGGCCGACAAGAAGCTGCCCGGCATCGCCGCCGAGGACATCGGCAAGTGTGCGTATGGCGTGTTCAAGCGGCCCGACCTCGCCGGCAAGACCGTCGGCATCGCCGGCGAGCACCTCACGGGCGAGGAGATGGCCGCGGCGCTCGGCCGCGCGCTCGAGCAGCCGGTGGCCTACGCCTACGTGCCCCCGGAGGTGTACGCCACCTTCGGCTTCCCGGGCGCCGACGATCTGGCGAACATGTTCCAGTACAAGCGCGACTTCGAGGCCGAGTTCTGCGGAGCGAGGGACATCGCGTTCTCGAAGGGGCTGAACCCGGAGCTCCAAAGCTTCGCCGATTGGCTCGCTCGCAACAAGTCGAGAATGGCCATCTCCTGAGTGTCGAGTCGTGCCACCGGGCGCGCATCCCCGCGCGCCCGGTGCTCGCGACGTGTCGAGCCTTGGCGCGGGAGCGTCCCGCTTGCCGGCGTGTTCTTCAGCGCACGAGGGCCCGCACGTTGCCGCCTGAGGCGAGCACGCGAGCGAGCCCGAGGAGGGTCGCCGCCTCCGACACCGCGGCGCGCGGGGAGGGGAGGGCCGAGCCCGTGTGGTCGTAGAGCCCGGTCACGAACAGGCGCGAGGGCCGGCCTGCGAGCGCGGCGTGGAGCGCCTCCGCCTCGGTCCACGGGATGACGTCGTCGTCACGGCCGTGGCACACGACGACGGGGCACGAGAGCCTGCGGAGCGCCTCGCGCGGGCTCGCGAAGTCGAACGCGGCGCCGGCGCGCGCGAGCGCCTCGGCCACCAGCGTCGCCGTGCCCGGACTCGCTCCGCACCCCACGCGGAAGAGCGCGCGCTGCTCCTCGGGCAGGCCCTCCGCCACGCTCTCCACGAACGGGGCGAGCCTCCCGGGCGCCTTCAGCTCCATGCGGCCCCACGTGCGGTAGGCGAGCTCCCGCCACGCCTCGGCCAGGGGCTCGTGCGCCTCGGCAGGGGCGTCGAGCCAGGGCAGCAGGTTCACGAACAGCGCGGGCGGGTTCAGCGGATCGAACGGGCGCAGCGCGCGCTCGCCACCAGGCAGGTGGACCACTCCGTCGGCGCAGAACTGCACGGTCGCGTGGAAGTCGGCGTACCCTCCGAAGGTGATCACCGCGTCGACGAGCTCGGGCTGCCGCGCGGCCACCTCGAGCGCGGGCCAGGACCCGAACGAGATGCTGAAGAGGGTGAGGCGCTCGCCGGGCCCGGAGCCACCTCTGCGCGGTGGCGAGGGCGCACACCTCCAGGTCCTCGGGCGCCTCGGGGGTGACGAGCAACTCGAGATAGGAAGGGAGGAACGGCGCGACGACGCGGAATCCGGCGCGCGCGAGGACTCGGCAGAACCGGTCGAAGCGTGGATCGGCGGGGCCGTCGAAGTGGAGGCCGGGCGCGACCACAAAGGTGCCTATCACGGGCTGCTCGGGCTCGCGGCGCGCGGGGCCGCGCGCCGCGGCCTCTGGCTCGTAGACATACGCCTCGAGGCGCGTAGGCTCGAGCCGCCCTCCGCCCGCGGAGCGCCACGCGCCGCTTTGGCGAGCCCGCCGGCCGCGCGGCGCGCCCTCGCGCAAGAGCCAGGTGGCCCGCGTGACGCCGCGCGGGGCGCGGGCAGGCGCCCAAGGGCCTAGCCACGCGACGAGCGCCGCGAGCGCGCGTGGCTCTTCCGCGAGGGCTCGAGGTCCGCTCATGTGCGAGTGCCACGCAGGCGGCGGCGTCGATCGATGACCCAGCCGAGCCCCGCCATCGTGAGGCCGAGCGGCACGGCCGCGTCGCCGAGCGAGCCTCCGGGGGTGGAGCAGCGCGAGCAGCCGCGCGGGGACGCCGCGATCTTCTTGAGGTCCACGAACGTGTCGCGGTTCGGGAGAGTGCCCTGCAGCGTGCGCCGGTGCACGAGCAGCTCCGGATCGACGAGCCCTCGCGACTCATCGGCCCGCTCGGTCTCCACGAAGGCGCGCGCGGGGCCCTGGGAGCGGACGAACCCGGTCTTCTCGTCCACCACCTCTGGGCCCTCGTAGTCGCCGGCGCGCGCGTCGAGCGCCGCCGATTGGATGTAGAGTGCATGATCGAAATCCCCCGTGTCGTGCACCTCGCCGTCGTGGATGTGCACCGTGGGGAGGAAGAGGGCGGCGTCGAGGCGTGTGTCGAGCTCGAACGCGATCGGGTGCGGCGTGCCCGCGAGCCCCTTTAGCTGAAAGACAGCGAAGCCGTAGTCGCGGTAGGCCGGCAGCTTCGCCCACACCTCCGGCCGCAGCGCGAAGCGTGGATCGACGCGCCCGAAGTCGCGCTGCGACGGGATGAACGTCGCCACGAAGTCCCCCACGTCGTGCACCGCGAGCGTCGGGGCCGCCTGGGACGCGGCGACGCTCTTGGAGCCCCACACCGCGCGCCGCGGGGGCTCGGGGAATCCAGCGGCCAGGTGCGCGAACAGCTCGGGGTAGGCCTTCAAGCTCTTGAAGCGCACCGAGTCCTCACGCGCGGGGAGCGCCACGGGCAGCGGCAAGATCATCGCCGTGGGCGTCTTCGCGGAGTACCGCATTTGGTAGACGAGGAGCTGCGTTCCAGGTCGCACGAGCCGCGCGAAGAGCGTCGTGCCGTGCACGGCGGTGGGGGCAGAGAAGCAGCACATGAGCGCATCGTAGGGGACGCGGGCGTGCGAGCGCCACTTGGCCGGCCTTCGCCCCGACCCGCACGATCGAGGCCGCGCCCCGCATTGACACGGCGCTCGCCAGAGACTCTCCTCCGGCCCCGATGAAGACCCCTCGCTCCCTGCCCCAGGGCCGCGCCGTCGTCCGCGCGGCCTCCGCGCTCACGCTCGCCACGCTCGCCACGTTCGCCGCGTTCGCCACGGTCGCCACGCTGGGCCTCGGCGCGTGCGGCGGCGGCGAGGCCCTCTACCCACCGCGCCCTCCGTCGACGCCAGGGGAGGCGATCGCCGATCCGGCGCCGTCCCGCGTCGTCATGCACACCACGGTCACCTCCGCCGGGCTCGCGAAGGCGCTGGACGAGACCGTGCCGCAGACAGGCGAGGGCACCTTCCCCATGCTCGGCAAGGACCGACGCTACACGTGGCGACGAGGTCCGATCGGGCTCAAGTTCGACCGCGGGCGCATCGGCCTCTCGCTCCACGTCGACGCCAACGCCGATCTGCCCATCAGCAGCCTCGACGTGCCCCTCGACTTCGCGATCCAGGCGGAGCCGGTCGTCACCTCGGAGTACGTCGCCAAGCTGCAATCGCTCGACGTGAAGGTGTCGTCGCAGGGCAAGCTCGTGCGCGCGGTCGACAAGCTCGCCGACGTGCTGCCGAAGCTCCAGCACGAGATCGAGACCAAGCTCCTCGCGTTCTCCTACGACCTCCGCCCGACGCTGGGCGAGTCGTTCCAGCGCATCGCGCGGCCCATCCCCTTGCCGCTCGGCGACGCGAAGGGGTGCGCCTACCTGAAGGTGCTGGGGGTCGAGGCGGGGCCGCTCGTGATGGCCGACGGCCTCGAGCGCGATCTCGCGATGGTCGTGGCGCCGAGCGTGACCATCCCGTGCGCGGTCGACGACAAGCCCCAGGCCCTACCCCCGCTGGCGAACGTCGCCACGCTCCAGCCAGGCCCGTTCACGGTGAGCATTCCCATCGCCGCGCGCTACGACGAGCTGGCGAAGGCGATGGGGCTCGCCTTCACCGACGGGAAGCTGTTCTTCTCGAAAGAATATCCTGAGCTTTATCTCTCGAACCCCGAGATTTACGCAGCGGCTGATCGCATCGTGCTGAAGCTCCACCTCGGCGGACCCGTGAAAAAATACGGCATCGGGCTCCAGCTCAACGGCGATCTCTTCATGACGGGCCACCCCGTCGTCGTCGACAACGAGCTGCGCGTGCCCGACCTCGAGCCCACGGTGGAGACCACGAGCTTCCTCGTGAACCTGAAGGCGCGCCTCGACGCGTCGAACATCCGTGATCAGGCGCGCGCGGCGCTGCGCCTCGACCTCAGCGAGCGCCTCGCGCCGGTCAAGCAGAAGCTCTCCACCGACCTCGCCTTCGGCAACGGCCAAGGCTGCGTGAAGGCGGAGGCCGACAAGATCGAGGTGAGCGGCGTGCACGTCCACGCGCAGTACCTCCGCGTCTACGTCGGGATCACCGGCCGGGCGAGCGTCTCCATGCCGTGCCCGACCGGCGGCGGGGGCGCGAGCGCCAGCTTCGTGGCGCAATGACTGAGCGCGCGAATACGCGAATGCGCGAATACGCGAATACGCGAATACGCGAATACGCGAATGCGCGATATCCGAGTGCCAAGCAGGTGAGTCGGGGGGGGAAGGCGAGCGGGAGGCGAAGGGGAGCCGCGGAGCAGCCTGGCGAGCGCTACACTGGCGAGAATGCTCCTCACACGTCGCGCCCTCTTTCACGCCCTCCCGGCCGCAGGCCTCGCGCTCGCGCGGTCTGCCGCGGCGGACGCGCTCCGCGCTGATCTCGCCGAGGCTGGCGTCGAGGTGCGCGATCTCCGCGAGGCGGGGCGGCGCTTCACCCTCGTGAAGCCGCGACACCTGCCCGCGGATCGGCCGGCTCCGCTCGCGTTGCTGCTCCACGGTCTCGGCGAGACCGGAAACGAGCGCGCGGGCGCCTTCGCGTGGATCGAGCTGTACGGCCTGCTCTCGTCGTACGCGCGCCTTCGCCGGCCGCCGTTCGCGGCCACGCAGGCCCGCGGGTACCTCACGTCGGATCGCGCGCGCGAGCTCACCGCCGAGCTCGCGGCGAGCCCCTTCGCCGGCCTCGTCCTCGCGTGCCCTCACATGCCGAACGTGTCCGGCGATCGCGCCGCCACGGCGCGGTACGCGCACTGGCTCGTGCACTCGCTCGTCCCCCGGGCGCGCCTCGAGGCGAAGGTCCACCCGGGGGACGAGCGCGTGGGGCTCGCGGGGTGCTCACTCGGCGGGGCCGTCGCGCTCGACGTGTTGCTCCTTCACCCCACGCGGTTCGGGGCGGTGAGCGGCGTCCAGACCGCCATCGGTGAGGCGAGCGCGCCCGCGTACGCCGCGAAGCTCGCGGCGGTCCCTGGCTTGGCCGTGGGCCCGCGGGCGCGCGTGCAGCTCGTGTCAAGCCTCGGCGATCCGTACCTGCGCCCCACCCGCGCGCTCGCACGCGAGCTCGCGAAGCGCGGCGTGCGCCACGAGCTGCGCGTCGCGCCCGGCCCGCACGATCAGCCGTGGCTGCGCGAGATAGGCACCCTCGAGGCGCTGCGTTTCCTCGACGGGGCGCTCGCCTAGCGCGACAAACGAGACCCGCGAGACCCGCGTGCTTGCTCGGCGACCACGCGGACTTCGACGACTGCGATCGGCCGCCGCCGCCATGGTGGGCGCGCGGGACGTCAAGGCCGAGCGAGCCTCTTTGCGGGAAGCGAGCGGCGGAGGCGGCGGCGCCCGCGCGAGCTACTCGACGGGGCCCGCCTCGCCGCGGGTCGCGTGGCGCTCGGGCGCCGCGAGCGCGTACGCGAGCAGCGCGCACCCCGCGAAGCCGATGGCGTTCGCGACGCCGTGGTACGTCGCCATCGCCGAGTAGGAGATGAGGCCTCGCGAAGGGCCGGCGCCGCGCCCCGCCGAGCCCGTCAGCGCGAACGCGACCGCGAGGTTCATCGAGCCGACGAGCGACAGCGACGCGACGATGAGGAGGGCGCCGCTGAGACGCGCGCGGAGCGAGCCCAGCGCGCCTTCGGGCACGGCGGCGCGGCCGAGGAGACGACGCAGCCCGGCGAGTGCGAGGAGCGCCGAAATGACCAACATCCCCGCGCCGAGGAGCAGCGCCGCCGGGGACTCGAGGCGCCGCGAGAGCGTGATGCCCGCGGCCACGAGCGGCACCCCAGCGAGGACCACGAGCGTCGCGAGCGCGTGCGCGCGCCGCACGGCCGTTCCGGCGCCGCGCCGACGAGCTGCGCCCGGCGCCGCGCTGACGCCGAGGTCCCGCCCGAGGAGCCCCGCGATCACGGGCGCGGCGAAGCCCGCGAAATGAAAGTGCGCCGACGTGTAGAGCACGATGGGTTCGTGGAAGCCGAGCGGCTCGAGCGCGCCGCGCGAGGCGACGAGCCACGCCGCGCCCACTGGCAAATACAGCTGCCCCACGTCGATCGCTGTCTCCTCGATGGGCCTCGGCCCACGCCGCGCGAGCCGCGCGAGGCCCGCGGCGGCGACGCCGAGGGTCGCGACCAGCCAGGCGCTCGCGAGGGCTGCGGCGAACCGCCCCGGTGGAAACGTGAACGACGCCACCCCGAGGGGCGAGGCGACGACCACGAGGCGTCGCGCGAGCGTGGCGATCGCCGCGGGTGGATGGCGATCGCGCTCGTCACGAGCGCCGATGACCGCGAGCCCGAGCGGCACCCACGTGGCGACGGCGAGCCCCACGAGCGCTTCGCCGATCTGTGGGAAGGCCCGCGCGCCCACGAGCGAGAGCCACGCGAGGCTCGTCAGGGCCACGGGGACGGCGCGCAGCGCGACGGGAGGCGCGGGAGGCGCGGGGGTCGAGGGAGGCGGGGGCGAGCTCGTAGGCATGGGCGTGGCGTGGCGTCTTCGCCCTCAGGGGGAAGTCCGGGCGCGGGAGCTTCCCACAGGTCGGGTCAGGAAGGAGCTGTGGGGATCGGGGCGATAGTCACCAAACGGCCCACACGGAGCGAAGCCAAAGCCCTCGTAGAGGCGCCGCGCGGGGTCGAACGCCGCGCTGCTGCCGGTCTCGAGCGAGACGCGCTCGTACCCTCGACGCTCGGCCTCGGCGAGCAGGTGCCGAACGAGGGCGCTCGCGACGCCCGCGCGCAGGTGGGCGCGCGCGGTTCGCATGGCCTTGAGCTCGCCGTGGCGCGGGTCGAGCGCCTTCAGCGCGCCGCACCCGGCGAGCGAGTCGCCGACGAACGCGCACCAGATCGTGACGTCCGCGCCGCGAAGAGCTTCGAGCGGCAGCGCGTGCACCCTGCCGGCGGGCGTCACGCGGTGCATCTCCTCGAGGTGCTCGGCGAGCAGCGCCCGGAGCGCGGGCGACTCGAGATCTGCCGGGGCGATCTTCATGGCCTCGACTCTACCGCAGCATCACGCGCACGGTGGGCCCGCACGTGTAGTCTGGCGTAGCGCCATGGACTCGACGATCACCCCCGACTCCTCCGAGCCCTCGTCGCCGGCCGAGGGCGCGTCCCCGGCGATCACCGACACGCTGGAGCCATGCGCGTCGTCCGACGACCTCGACACGCTCGCGATGGCGGCCACCATCGGCCCGCTCGGCCCGGCCGACCCGCGGTGGACCCTGGACACGCTCGCGCACCTGCGCGGCGCTGCCCCCGGCGTGTTCTCGGCGGGGCCCGCCGGCGGCCTCGCCCTCGGGCCGGTCCTCGGCGAGGGGGGGATGGGCATCGTCCGCTCGGCCACGCAACGCTCGCTCGGGCGCGACGTCGCGGTCAAGACGCTCCGCAAGGAGCCGCACGCGAGCGGGCTCGGCATCGGTCGGCTGCTGCGCGAGGCGCTCATCACGGGCTCGCTGGAGCACCCGAACGTCGTACCCGTGTACGACCTCGGCCTCGACGCAGAGGGCTCGCCGATGCTCGTGCTCAAGCGCATCTCGGGCGTCTCGCTCCGCGATCTGCTCGCCGACCCCGACCTCGTCGAGGCCCGCTTCGCCACCTCCGACGTGCTCGAGTGGCACCTGCGCACGCTCATGCAGGTCTGCAGCGCCGTCCACTTCGCCCACCGCCGGGGGATCGTCCACCGGGACATCAAGCCCGACAACATCATGGTGGGCGAGTTCGGCGAGGTGTACGTGCTCGACTGGGGCATCGCCGTCGCCCTCACGGACGACGGTACGAACCGCTTCCCGCTCGCGGAGGAGGCGATCGACATCGCCGGCACCCCCCTCTACATGGCCCCCGAGATGTTCGGCGGCGCTCCGCCCGACGAGCGCACCGACGTGTACCTGCTCGGCGCGACGCTCTACGAGATCGTCGCGGGCCGGCCGCCGCACGAGGGCGACACGCTCGTCGAGATCATGGCGAGCATGGCGGCGCCGCCGCCGGTCCCCGAGTCGGCCCCGCCCGAGCTCGTCGCCGCGTGGCAGACCGCGATGGCGCACGAGCGCGAGGCTCGGCAGCCGAGCGCCGAGGCCCTCCGCCTCGCGATCCAGCGCTACCTCGATCACCGCGCGTCGCACCGCCTCGCCGCGGGGGCACAGGCCTCGCTGGCCGAGCTCGAGCGGCGCCTCGCCGCCGCCGCGCCCGGCACGGCCGAGGGGCGCGAGGCCATCTACAACCTCTTCGGCGAGTGTGCCTTCGGGTTTCGCCAAGCTCTCCAGGAGTGGTCGGCCAATGAGCAGGCGCGCGCCGGCCTGCGCCAGGCCACGGTCCGCCTGGCGCGCTACGAGATCGCGCACGACGATCCCCGCGCCGCGCGGCTCCTCGTGGCTCGGCTCGACCCGCCCGACGAGGCGCTCTCCGCCGAGGTCGTGGAGCTCGAGGGGCGCGCCGCCCGCTCGGCCGCGCGGGTGCAAGCGCTCGAGGCCCTCGGGAAAGACATGGACCCGAACGCCGGTCGCCGTGGCCGCGCGGCGCTGCTCGTGGTGCTCGGCCTCCTGTGGATTCTGGTGCCGCTCCTCGTAGGGCAGTTTTACGCAGCGAACCCCGACTACGGCGCGCTCGTGCCCGTGCCGGGCGCGCTGCTCGGCGTCGTGCTCATCAGCGGCTTCGTGGCGCGGCGCTCGATGGGGCGCACCGCCATGAACCGGGCGATCCTCGGGGCGCTCGCGATCGCCTTCTTCGCGCAGCTCATGATGCACGTGGGCTCATGGCTGGCGAAGGTGCCGCCCGACGAGAGCCAGCGCCTCATCCCTTACATCTGGTTTCTCATCGCCGCGATGATGTCGGTGACGGTCATCCCCCGGCTCGCGCTGCCGGCGGCGGGCTACCTCGCGGCGTACTTCGCTATCTCGCGGTGGTTCGCGTCTCGGTACGAGATCATGGCCGCGTCGAACGCCCTCCTCCTCGCGACCGTGCTGGTGACGTTCGTGGAGCGCAGGGACGCGGTGCCCTCTCGTGAAGGCTCGCGGCAGCCCTGACAGCGCCCTGACAGCCCCCTGACAGCCCCCTCGGTCGGGGCCGCCAATCCCTGCGCGCTGCTCAGCAGATCGTCACGTACACGACGTGCGGGAGACCTCGGCGCTCGACGACGGCCACGAAACGGTCGGCGGTCCGAAGGCGCGCATAGGCCTCGAGGGCGTGGTCGGGCGTCGCGAGATCGTAGCCATTCAGGGTCTCCACCACGTCGCCCGGCTCGAAGCCCAGGCGCTGCAGCGATTCGCCCCGAGGCGCTCGCACCAAGCGAAGGCCCACGATCTGGCCAAAGCGCGACTCGGGCAGGGCTCTCGTGGGTCGGAGCGGCGCAGACGCCTCCTGGTCCAACATCCACGACGCGAGCTCTCGAGGCAGCAGCACGCGCGTGTGGTGAGCTGTGCGCGCCCTCACCGCGTCGCGCGGGCAGCCGGGACGGATCTCGCGCAGCTCGCGCGGGCCAGCGAGAGCGGCCGAGGGATCGACCCAGCCCGTCGAGGGGGGATCAGGCGTGACTCGCGCGACGGGCGCGGGGCTCTCCGGCGCTGGCGGCGCGCGCGGCGCCGGCGCGGGCGCGGGTCCAGAAGCGAACGGGCGGCACTCGGTCTCTTGCCGGGCGACCGACGCGCGCAGCATCCACACGAGCGCAACGCCCACACCGAGCCAGCACACGCGCGAGAGGAGCGAGAGGAGGGAGAGCAGGGAGAGTGTGAAGGTCATGCCTCACCGAATAGCGAGGGGCGTGCCAGCGCTAGCGGGCTGGATCTCTCGACAAATGGGCGCCCGCCGGCCACTCGATGACACCCTGTCGCGGCCCGCGCTTCGGGAGCCCCTGCGCCCTGACAGCCTGTCAACGCGCGCCGCGTGGGCACCCCCGCACGCCTCAACCGCGGCGTGACGACGCGGCGTTTCGCGGTAAGCTCGGCGAATGGCTCCTCTCTCCTTCCGGTCGCTCCGCCGCCGCGCGTTCCCGCTCCTCGCCGCTCTTGGTGCCCTCGCCGTCGGGGCCTGCCGTGGCGACGATCCGCCGGTCGACGACAGTCCCGTGTACCGCGACTCCGGAGTGGTCACCACCGAGCCCGATGGCGCCGTGGTTCGACCGGACGGCAGCACGCCTCCTCCCCCCCCGCCGCCGCCCACCGACGCGGGCAAGCCCGACGCCCAGGCCGACGGAGGCCCCGCCGGGCAGGGGCGCAAGCTCGCCTCCGGTGAGCTCGAGGTGGTGAGCACGCTGCTCGATGGCACCATCATCTTTCACCGGTACGGCGCCAAGATAAGCCTCGAGGCCGTGTCGCCGACGGGCGGGGCGGTCACCGTGATCGTCCCCGATCTCGTGCTCGAGGGGGCCGACACGGACGACGTCGTGTCGGTGATCGGCGGCGCGGTCGGCGTGTGGACCGCGGTCAACGAGGACACGGGCCTTGGCCGCCTGTCGGTGTGGACCAAGGCGACCGGTCTCAAGCTCGCCGCCGACGTCTCGCCGATCTACGAGGTCGACGCCTCCGCCGACGGCGCGCGCCTCGCCTTCGTCCGCGGCACGGGCGCGACCGCGCAGCTCGTCACGGCGCCGGCGACCCTCGAGGCCGCCAACGTGGTGGTGGTGCAGAACGCCTTGGGCGACGGCAGCGCGGCCAACCCGTGCCCCGCGTTCTACACGTTCGTGGGGCAGAACCTGTTCTCGTCCACGTGCACGGGCACGGGCCTCACCGCCACGGCGCGCCGCACCACCCCTGCCGGGGCCATCCTCCAGATCGACACTGGGCTCGCCCCCTATTTCCTCTCGGCGAGCGCGACGGGCGACAAGGTGTTCTCGGCGAAGCGCATCACCGGGACGGGCACCGGCGGCGCCGCGGCCGTGTACAGCGTGGGCGCGACCGCCGTCACCGAGCTCGCGATCGAGGCGTCCGGCGTGGCGGAGGGGCAGATCGCGCAAGACGGCTCGACGGTCGTGTACCGGACCCGCCTCGGCGCGCTCAAGAAGGCCAACACGGTCGCCCCCGCGACGCCGACCGAGCTGCTCCCCAACGGGGGCCTGGTCGGCATCCTTGGCGTCGCCCGCGACTTCAGGACGGTGCTGTCGCACAAGCTCCCGCCGGGCGGCGCCGACGGCTCGCTCTTCGATCTCCAGCTCTCCACGCTCGCCACCCCCGGCCCCGCGGTGGGCGTCGTACCCACGGCGACGGCGCTCGAGTTCGGCTTCACGCACGCCAGCCGCTACGTGCTCTGGGTGCCCGACGTCGCCGCGCCCACGCCCTCGCTCAAGGCGCGCGCGGTCGCCGGCGGAGCCGACGTCGACCTGGGGAGCGCCTCGATTTTCCTGGGGAAGATCGACGGCACCGACGCCGTGGTGCTCGGCCACAACGAGCGCGAGATCACCGTGGCGGGCGACAAGTATCCGGTGGTCGACTACAAGCTCGTCGATCCCACGGGCGCCCCGAAGCCGCTCGTCACAGGGGTCGATCTCGCCGCGCTCGTCGCCCCCGGCGGCAAGCTGCTGGTGTTCACCGAGGCGGGCAGCGGCCTCTTCGTCCGCGACATCCCGTGAGCCCTTCGCCCACCCGGGCCCCGCGGCCTCGCCGCGCGCGGCGGTGTCCGCCGCGGGCGCGTCGGTGGTAGGGTATCGTATGCCTCGCGCCACCCGCTTCGCCCTCGCCGCCGTCACGCTCGCCGTCGCCGGCGCCCACGCCGCGGCGTGCAGCTCCACCTCGGTCACGGGCGCAGCAGACGCGTCCGTGGCTCCGCCGGAGGCGGGCACCCCGTCCGAGGCGGCGGCCCCGACCGGGCTCGCGACGCAGACCGGTCGGGCGATGGTGGTGCAGCTCGCGACGCCGCTCGCGGGCGCCACGGTGAGCGCGGCGGGTAAGCAGGCGACGACCGCCGAGGACGGCACCTACACGCTCTCCGTGCCGCGCGGAACTCCGTTCACGCTGCGCTTCACGGCGCCGGAGCACTACCAGCTCATCGAACAGGAGTACCTCGTCACGAAGGACCCCTACGCGCGCGGCGACTCGCTCGTGCTGGCCAAGCAGACCGCGCAGCTGCTCTCCGCGTTCCTCGACGGCTACGACAAGACCCGCGGGCTCATCGCCATCCGCGTCGTGAAGAAGACCGGCTGCGCCAGCGAGACAGGCGCGGTCGTGGCGATCGAGGCGCCCGGCGACGCAAAGCCGCTCGTGAAATACACGGTGAACGGCCTCCCCGGGAGCGGGACGTCGATCGTGGCGGGCGAGAACAACGGCGCGCTCATCTACAACGTGCCCACGGGCGCGCCGCTCAAGGTCACCGTGACGCACCCCACGTGCGCGCCGCTCCCGTTCCCCGTGGAGTTCGAGGGCGCCACGTACACGTCGGGCTCGGCGACCCCCGAGCCGGGCGAGTCGCTCTCGTTCGTACGCATCTTCCTCGGGCCCGGGGCTCCGCAGCCCGACGCCGGCCTCGACGCGGCGCCGCCCGCCGACGCGGGGGCCGACGCCGCGCCCGCCGACGCCCGCGCCGACGCGCCCCTGTGACCCGCCGCGAGACGCCGACCTTGCGAGCGTGAGGTACGGGAGTGTAAGAGGTCTCGCCGCGCGCTCTCGCGCTCCCTCGCGCCCCGCCCCGCCCCTCACCGTGCGAACCACGCTCGCCACGCTCGCCTCGATCGCGAGGCTCCACATCGTCGTCATCGCCGCGACCGGGACGCTCACGTTCGCGTGGGTGCTCTGCGGCGCGCGCCCATGGGGCCTCGCCCTCCTGTGCGCCTCCGACTGGTTCGTGGTGAACCTCCTGAACCGCGTCGTCGACCTGAAAGAGGACGCCGCGAACGACATCCCGGGCACCGCTTGGGTCGCGCGCCACCGCCGCGCCGTGCTCGCCGTGGGCTTTGGGGTGCTCGGGCTCTCCTTCGCCCTCACGCTCGCGCTCGCCCCTGTGCTGGCGCCGCTCCGCGTCGCGTTTCACGCGCTCGGCTTCGCCTACAACTGGCCGCTCCTCCCGGGCCGGCGCCGCATCAAGCAGCTCGCCTTCTGGAAGAACACGGCGTCCGCCACGGGCTTCCTCATCACCGTATTTGGCTATCCGCTCGCGCTCCTCTCGAGGCGCCCGGACGTCTCGCCCGCCGCCGTGGGGGCCACCGTGCTCTTCTTCTTCCTCTTCGAGCTCAGCTACGAGGTGCTCTACGATCTGCGCGACGCGGAGGGCGATCGCCTGGCCGAGGTGCACACCTGGCCGGTGCTCTTCGGCGTCCAGACCGGCTTTCGCATCGCCGCAGGCCAGATGGTGGCCGCGTTCTCGGTGTTGCTCGTGGCCTATCTCGCGCGCGCCGTGCCCTGGAGGATCGCGGTGATGGCGGTCGCCCCGCTCGCGCAGCTCGCGGTGACCTCCCGCATGGTGAAGAGGGGAATCACCACCACCGACTGCGTGGCGCTCACGTGGCTCGGCGCGGGCGTGCTCATGAGCTATCACGTGTGGGAGCGCCTCGGCCTCCCGGGAGCCGCCTGAATGCCCACGATCCCGCCGCCCTCGCCCGCCACCATGGTCGCCCTTCAGCTCGCGTGCGTCGCGATCGTGGCCGCTTGGATGCTCCTCCGCGTGCGCCGCGAGGCCGAGATACGCGTCTTCGTCGCGCGCTTCGTGTGGCTCGCCGTCGCGGCCTGGCTGGGCGAGGAGAGCTGCATTCGGCTCTACGGGTTCTACTTTTACTCGCCCGGGTGGATCGGCTTCCTCGACAAGGTCCCGCTCGCCATCGTCTGCATTTGGCCTGTCGTCGTGCTCTCGGCCACAGATCTCGCGAGGGGCCTCGTCGGCGAGGCCGGTGAGGCGCGCCGGATCTCGTTCGCGGCGCTCGTGTGCGCGCTCGTCGTGGCGGACGCGTCGCTCATCGAGCCCATCGCCGTCGCCACCGGCCTCTGGCGGTGGACCGTGCCGGGGCCGTTCCACGTGCCCCTGATTGGCATTCTCGGGTGGGGCTTCTTCGCCTTCGGCGCGGCCCTCGTGCGCGGGCGTCCCGCGGTGTTGCTCGTGGGCCCGCTGGCCGCGCACGCCCTCCTCCTCGCGGGCTGGTGGCTCGCGTTCCGGTGGCTCCCCCGCGGCGTCGACGAGACGCCGTTCGTGGCGGTGGCGGGGCTCCTGTCGGCCGGCCTCACCTGGGCCGTGCTCGCGCGCCGCGTCGCCCTCTCGCGGGCCGACCTGGTCACGCGCATCCCGGGCGCGCTCTTCTTCTTCGTCCTGCTCGCGGTGTTCGCGCGTCAGCAACTCGCGCTCGTGCTCTATGCCCTCGCGTTCGCGCCGCCGTACCTCGCGCTCACAGCCCGCTCCACCCCTGGGCCGCGCTCCCCGGTGGCGGGGGTGGGGCAAGCGAGCTAGCGTGCCGGGCATGAGCTTGGCGCGAGCCCAGGGGCGTCTGGGGTGGTTACTCGGTGTGGGCGCGGCGTGCGCCTCGGGGCTCGTCGCGCTCGGCGCGGGGTGTGCGTCGTTCGGCCAGGCCGACCCGCCCGCCGTCGACGCGTCGACGGACGCCTCGGCCGCCGTGCCGAGCCCGCTGCTCGACGCCGGCGACGCCGCTCCCTTGCCGCCCGGCCCGATCGTCTTCGTCTCCCCGCGCGGTGACGACACCGCGCACGGCCGCGCGCCCGACGCCCCGCTGAAGACGCTCGGCGCCGCGCTGGCGCTCGCCGCGTCGCAGGGGCTCGGGGAGATCCGCGCCTGCAAGGGCCGCTACGGCGAGCCGGTCGGGCTCAAGATCGCGCGCAGGGTCACGCTGCGCGGGGGCTACGACTGCGCGACCTTCGAGCGCCCGGCGGGCTCACCTAACGCGCGCGCTGAAGCGAGCGCCGATCCGGTCGAGACGGTGCTGTTCAAGGCGACCGACGACGGGGCCACGGCCACCCTGCGCTTCGTCGAAGGCAGCGACGGCGCGCTGCTCGAGGGGCTCACCGTCGAGGCGGCCACGGTCAACCGCTCGTCGACCGCGATCTTCGTGGGGCCGAAGGCGCGCACCGAGCTCGCGGACGTGCGCCTCGTCCTCGGCGGCGGCGAGGGGCCGCAGGTGTTCGGCGTCGGCCTCGACGTGTCCGGAGGCGCGGTCGTCGTGCGCCGCTCGTCGTTCAGGGGCACGATCGGCAAGAACCCGAGCGGCACCGCCGCCAACCTCGCCTACCTGCTGAACGCTGGCGAGAGCTCGTTCATCGACAACGTCTTCGACCCCGGCGGCGTCTCGGGGATCCGCGGGGCGGTCCACCTCACGGTGACCGCCGACAGCGTGACGCCCGGAGCCCCGGTGAAGATTGAGCGGAACCTCTTCCTCGGCGGCGCGCCGAAGTCGCTCGGGGGCACCACCGACCCGCTCCTCTTGGCGGTGAACCTCACGGGGCCGGTCGCGGCCAGCCTCGCGGAGAACACCGTGCGGTTCGGGCGTCATGTGTGCGAGCGCGGCTGCGTGGTGCTCGGCGTCGCGTCGAGCGGCGGCGCCACGGTGGGCTTGAGGCGCAACCTCATCGATCTCGGAGAGCTCACGGCCGACCCGGGAATGGCGGTCACGCAGCGCGCGATCGTGGCCGGAGGTGGCGGGTTTGTCGCCGAGAACAACGTGATCCTGCTCGGCATGGAGGAGACGAAGGCGATCCTCCAGGCGACCGGGCTCGAGGCGAACACTGGCTGCAACCCGGGGCCGGTGTGCGTCATCCCCGACGGGCCGGAGATTGTGTTTCGGCACAACACGGTGCACACGGGGCCCGTCGTGGTGGCGCCCTCGCTCGCCCTCGGCGCCAACGTCCACGCCAAGCACGTCACGCTCGACCGAAACCTCTTCGTCCACCCGGGCAGCGGGGGCTCGGAGAACGGCACGACGGGCGTGCGCATCTACAGCCGCGACGGCGCGTCGCTCATGATGACGGGCAACGTGCTCGCCACGCCGACCGTGATCGCCGAGGTCATCGATTTCGAGAAGGCAGACACGCCGCCCACGATCGCGCTGTTCTCGGCCTATTCGACCGCCGCGGACGCGAACGTGCGGGTGCCGTACCTCGCCCTCGCGTTGCGCGCGGTGACGCCGGCGGCGTGGCGGGCGGACCTCACGGCCCTGGATCTCCCGGCGCTCCCGGCCTGCGCCATCGTGAAGCGCGCGCCCACAGGCGCTTCGCCCTCGGTGGATTTCCTCGGCAGGCCCCGCGCGAGTGAGCTCAGCGTGGGCGCGTTCCAGGCCCCGGCGGGCGCCCCTCAAACCTGCGCCCAGTAGCGGTTTTCTGGCCCCCTCGCCGTCCGCGCTTGAGGGCGAGCCGCTCCCGGTCTACACCACGCGGGTCAGGTAAGCCTCTTCGCCCCCGTAGCTCAGTGGATAGAGCAGCGGTTTCCTAAACCGAAGGTCGCAGGTCCGATTCCTGCCGGGGGCGCCCATTAATCTCGGCAACGTAGCCGGCCCGCCAGAAACGGCTCGGGAGCCGTGGCCCTCCTCGATGCTACGAGCGTCGCCCACACGCCGCTCACCAGCGACAGGCGCAGGTGCCGGCCGCTCGAATTCTGGGTCCTTGCGTTGCCTGGCGGCATCGTTGAGTCGGAGCTCGTTGAGCCGGATGCGCCCCCGCGGCCGCGGCAGCGCGGGGCTACCATCAAGGCCCCTTGCAGCGCCGCATGTCCACGTTGTCGTAGACCACGTTCGCCTTGAGGTTGCCGAAGTTGGTGAACGGGCCGATCTGAAAGAAGTTGACCCCAACTTCAAACTCACCTGGGGCCGCGAGCGGCAGGCCCGATAGGCTCGTGCTGGCACCGCTCGCCCCGACGTCCATTCGGGAATGCATTTTGTTCGTCCCCACTTCCCGGGTGAGGACGACCTTGACGAAGAGGGTATCCGACAGCCCGACTTCGACCCCGGGTGCGCTCACCACCACGCCGGCTCTTCCGGTGTACTGAAGCGTGAGCCGGCGCGCGCTTCCAGAGGTGGTGGCGACGACGGCCAGGTTTCCGTGGGAGAAGAGGCCAACGACCTGCATGATGGTGACGTTCGGCTCAGTCCCGCTGGTGTCGAGGCGCGCCTCGAACGAGCTTTCGAGATAGCTGGGGTCGTAGGCCGCGCCGTCGGAGAGTGAGAGGTTGGGGGCGTTCAGGACCGAGTACGTCCCGTATCCTTCTGCGGCGAGCTCGGCGACTCCGTTGGTGAAGCGGCCCGGGGCGGCGTCAACGCTTCGCACCTCCCGCCAGCGCGGATCCAGGCCCCGGGCGAAGTCGTCCTTCACGAGCTCACAGCCCGCGTCGAAGGCTGGCGGCGGACCGCTGTCACTGGGGACACCCTGGTCGGCCGGTGGGGCTTGGGAGTCGCCCGCGTCGCTCGAGGGGTCTCCCGCTCCGAACGTCGAGCAGGCGTAGGCGGCGCCGAGGCAGGCGGCGGTCGCGACGACGAAGGCGTTTCGCATCCCGCGAAGTATCGCGCGTGTCGTGCCATAGTCAATTTCGAGTCGCGCCGCGCTCACGCCGTCTCCGCGGGCACGACGACGCGTTCGCCCCGCGTCGCGCTGGGTCATCTTCGTCGGGCGATCGCCGCGGCCTGCGCCACGGGCGCGGTGTCGCAGCCCGCGTTCGACTGGAAGAAGCTGCCCGCCGGAGTCCGCGACGACGTCGCCGTGTTCGCGAAGGCCGCCGAGGAGTCACTCGCGAGCGACAAGGCGGCTACGCTAGCCAATGAGTCGGCCAGGCCCCACGCGGGCGACCGCGTGAAATCCCGCGCGGGAGCCGGCGTCACGGGTCGACCTGGAGCTCCAGCAGGTTCACGTACGCGAACGGGCCGACCCACCGATCCACGTCCACGAACAAGCGGCCGCGCGCGTCCGGCGTCAGGCCGGCGAGCACGGTGACCTCGCGGTCGTTCGCCTGAGCGCCTCCCGCGCCGAGCCCCGCGCCGCTGGTCTGCACGCTCGCGCTGCGCGCTGCGCCCGCGCCCCGCACGGTGAACCCCGTGCGACGCTCGTCGGCGGCGGCGCGGCTCGCGAAGAGGCGCAGGGTGTAGCGCCCGCTCGGCGCGAGCCCCTCGAGCGCGAGCCCCGCGGCGTCGTCGGGATCCCCCGAGTAGAAGAAGTCCCCGGTGGACTCCGGCACCGCGAGCGTGCCGAGCCGCGAGGCCTCTGGGCTCACGAGGCCGCCGTTGCGGAGGCCGTTCACGCGGAAGCCGCCCGTGATCACCAGGCTCACGTTGGTCGTCTCGCCGCGCGTGCCGCGCAGGCGACGGAGCGCCTCCCCGGCGTGCACCTGCTGGCCCCCGTCGACCGCGTGCCAGCTGTTCCAGCGAATGCCGAACGCGTCTATCGCGGGAGCCGGCGTGCCGTCGAGCGGATTGGAGGGGCCGAGGTCCACACGCACCAACGTGCCGGGGGTGGGCGGCGCCGGCAGCGGGAGGCGCGAGCTTGGGAGCGCCGCGGCCACGGCGGGCAGAACGGTCGACTCGAAGAGCGCGTAGCCCTCGGCGGACAGGTGCAATCCATCCGCCACGAAGAGCCGCGCGGGAGGCGGCTCGCCCGCGGTCGCAGCCGCGAGGAACGCCGCGGGGGAGTCGATGTAGCGCAGCGAGGGGTGGGTGGTCGCGAGCCGCGCGATCTCCTGGTTTACCAGGGCCGCCGAGGCCCAGCCCGCCCAGCGCGCAGGCGTCGGCGTGATTCCGACGTAGAGCAGCGGCGCGCCGGGCCTGCGGGCGTGCAGACGCGTGGCGAAGCACCGGTAGGCGTCGATCACCGCCCGCGGACTGCTCCCCCCGGCGAGATCGTTCGTGCCCGCGAAGAGCAGCACCCCCGCGGGCCCGTGGCGCAGCACGAGCGCCTCCGCGTGCGCCGCGAGATCGACCATGCGCGCGCCGCCCACGCCGCGCTGCAGCGGATCGTGCGCGGAGAGCACCCTCGCCGCCGAGCGCCACCGCCGAATGGTGGACGAGCCCACCACCACGAGGCCGCCCTTGGCCGGCGGCGCGAGATCGTCTTGCCGGGCGTATTCCCGCACGACGTCCGCGAACGGATCGGCCCCCGCGTCGACTCCGGCGCAGGGGTCGTCGGTCCAAGGCAGCGGCGGTACGGGGCGCGGCGCGGCGTCCGCGTCGATCACCGCCGCGTCCACCGTCCCCGCGTCGCTCGCGGCAGCGTCCGGCGGGACCGCCGCGTCCGACGGGTCCGGCCCTGTGGAGTCGGCGGCGCGCGCCTCGAGCCCCGCGTCTTCGGGCGTTGTGCCGGGGGCCGCCTCGCCACACGCGCCCAAGCCGAGCCCGCCGAGCGCGGCGACCAAGGCGAGCGCGGCGAGCGTGGCGAGCGTGGCGAACGTGGCGAACGTGGACTGCGTCGCGAGAGTGAGGGCGCGCGCGCGGGCCAGCATGGGGAAGAGCCTACCAGACGGGGCGCGCGCGCCGCGAAGACGTGGGCGACCTTTCCCGACCGATTGACTATTCCCGGGGCGAGGCGCGACTCCTCAGTCGGTCCGCGCGTCGGCGGCGTCTCCGCTCGCGTCGCTCGCGTCTCCGCTCGCGTCGCTCGGGTCCGCGTCCGCGCTCGCGTCCGCGCCCGCGTCTTTGCACACGAGGTCGTCGAAGGTCCCGGCCGGGCAGGGGCAGCAGCCTGACTGAACCACGGCGCCCCCGCACGCGCTCACGCATTGGATCGCGCGGACGCACGGGGTGGTCGCGCAGTTGGGCGCGGTCGCGTCGAGCTCAATTCTGCACTCTCTGGACGACACCGTGCCGGCCGGGCACGAGCCGCACACGCCGCTCTCCACCACGCGGCCGCCGCAGCGATCGAGGCACTGGTCCGGAGCGAAGCACGTCCCGTCTCCGTCGTACACAGTCCCGGCCTTGCAGGCGACGAAGGTCGCCAGCACGAGCGCCAGCGCCAAGCCCCGTCCACGTCGCGTCGTCTTCGCCTCGTTCATTCCACGCCTCCCCTACATCACGTCCCAGTCGGCGAGCGTGATCATCCAGCTCTCGGGCGTGAGGATGTCCGTCGGTAGGCCCGGATCCAGGATCTTGGCCACCAGGTTGAACGGGCAGGGGTTGAAGCGCTCGGGCACCTTCACGAAGCCCGCGAGGGTGAGCCGGGGAAGGAACGGGTGGAGTCCCATGGTCACGGCGAGCGCCGCCCCTTGCGCGCGCCGCGCCTGCAGATGCGCGGCGATCAAGCGAAGGAGCGCGGCCTCTTCCCCGCGCGCGCAGCCGAAGTCCATCAGCATGGCGCACGTCGTGCCGAAGAGGGGCGCGAGGCGGGTCACTACGTAGGCGCGCGGGCGGCCGCCGCGCCGGAGCGCGAGGATCTCGTACTCCCCGGTCGGCTTCTCGAGGAAACGCCACGTCAGATAGCGCGAGGTGCGGTCGAGCGCGGCGGAGACGCCGCCCGCGAGCTCCCGCGCGATCGCCTCGAGCTCCGCGTCGGGCTCCGTGACGCGCACGAGGTCCTCGCCGGCCTCGAGGCGACCCACGCGGCGCGAGAGCGCTCCGAAGGCGGCGGTCGCGGGCGCTCCGCCGAGGGCTCCGAGGGCCCCGAGGCGTGTGCGCAGCACGGCGCCGACGTCGAGCGGCAGAATGCGCACCGGCGCCTTCGTGATGACCGTGTAGCCATGGTTGCGCTGGAAGCTCGGGAGGCTCCGGTGATTCGGGAAGGTGTAGATGAGCCCCACGCCGCGGCGCCGCATGCCCTCGAGCGCGCACGCCCCCATCTCCCGGAACACTCCGACGCCCCGGTACGGCGCGAGCGTCGCCACGTCTTGGACGACGGCGCCCAAGACAGGCTTGCCGCGCACGACGAGGTTCACGATGGGGACGTGGTAGTAGCCCAGGAAGCGCGAGCCCTCCTCGGCGACCACCACGAGCGCCGGGTGGGTGCCCGACACGTATTGCCATGTCCAGAGGGGCGCGCCGAAGCCGGGGCCCTTCTGCCCGCCGGTCTCGGCGAGGATCTCCGACATACAGGTGCAGACCGCGTCGGCGTCGGCCGGGGTCGCCTCGCGCACACGCCAAGTCGCCATCCCGCCGCTCTTAGCCCACGCGCCTCGCGGCGGCAAGGCTCCGACAGGACCGCGACTACCGGAGCTTCACCCTCGCACCACTCACCGTCGTCTATCGCCCATCCTCCACAGGCTCGTGCCAAAGCATGGCAGCTGGCCGCGGCCTGTCCGGCGCGGTCCCCGGAGCCCCAGGGCGGCTGCCGCGCGCCGGGCTCGCCCCTCGGGGCCGTGGTACCTCTTGAGCATGGCCAAGCCCGCTGCGTCGCCCGAGGTCCTCGTCGCCCAGGTGGAGGCCGCGCTCGTCGACCGCGCGGCGCTCCCGCCGGCGGTGCTCCGCGGGCTGAAACGGCATTTGCTTGCGCTGCGCGGGCGGATCGAGGCGCTCGACTTCGAGGTCACGAGCACGTGAGCCGCTTCCGCGCGAGCGCGGCGCGGTCGAGACAAAATCGCCAGGAAACCCGCTTCCTCCCGCCCCGACGAGCGCGAGAGCTGACACGGGGCGAGCGAGGCTCTAGAGCACAGGGTGTGCGCGAGCTCATGAACTTCCTGGTCCAGTACGTGCCATTCTCGATCCGCACGGTGGTGTACGGGACGATCTCGCTGACCCTCGGCCCCTTCACGCGGGACCATCGCGCGAGCGTGTGGGCCATGCGCCGCTGGTCGATCGAGAACGCGCGGTGGCTCCGCATCGGCGTCGAGGTGGACGGCCAGGAGCACGTGCCGACCGACGGCCCGTTCGTCTATTGCTCGAACCACCAGAGCCACATGGACATCCTCGCGCTCGGCGCCGGGCTCCCAGGAGACTTCAAGTGGGCGGCCAAGCGCGAGCTGCTCGCCATTCCGTTCCTGGGCTGGCACCTGCGCCTCGCCGGGCACGTCCCGGTCGAGCGCAAGCGCGGCCCGCAGGCCGCCGCGGAGGTGATCTCGCGGTTCGTCGACGTGCTGCGCCGCGGGAAGGCCCTGCTCATCTTTCCCGAGGGCACGCGCTCCACCGACGGAAAGCTGAAACCGTTCAAGAACGGCGGCTTTTTGGCCGCGGTTCGGGCCGGAGCGCCCGTCGTGCCCGTGGCTCTGGACGGCACCTACGGGGTGCTGCCGCGCGGGAAGATCACCGTGCCCATCGGCGTGAGCCCCCGCATTCGCGTGCGCATCGGCGCGCCCATCCTGCCGCGCCGCGAGGGCGACGAGGCGGCTCGCGTCGAGGACCTCCGCCGGCGGTGCCAAGCCGCCGTCGCCGACCTCCTCGCGGGCCTCGAGGCCGAGCGTCGCGCGTCGGGTGAGGTCTCGCGAGCCGCTCGAGGCCTCGACGCACAAGCCCGCGCGCACTGACCGTCCGCCCAGTAGCGCGAATAGGACCGCCCCGAGTGGCAGCCTGCGAGGAAGTGCGGCTCGGCCGCGTTCTCGAAAGGTGGTCCCTCGATGTTTCGCAGCGTCGCCCTCCCGGCTCCGATCCCCGGGCGCCTCTACCTCCACGGCATGCCCGGTCGGCGCGAGCCGCTCGAGGCCGCCTTTGCTGCGCTCGGCGAGCTCGCGATCGACTGCGTCGTGTGCCTCTCCCCCCAGGACGAGCTCGCGCGCAAGTCACCCGAATACGCGCGCGCCGTCGAGTCGTGCGCGCTCGGCGTCCGCGCCGGGCTACCGTCGCTCGAGTGGGACCACCTGCCCATCGACGACCTGGGCGCTCCGGCGGACACGGCGGCGTTCTGGGCGGTCGCGAAGAGCGCGGCCAGCCGCCTCCGGTCGGGCGAGCACGTCCTCATCCACTGCGCCGCCGGCGTGGGCCGAACGGGCACGCTGGCCATCTGCGTGCTCCTCGCCCTAGGCGTCCCGCTCGACACCTCGCGCGAGCTCGTCGCGGCGGCGGGGGCGGGCCCGGAGGTCGACGCGCAGGAACGGCTGGTGACGGAGGGACGCGTGCCGAGCTGAGCCGTTGTCGACGGTCCGCGCCGACGCTCGGGTACCCCGGCGCGCCCTTTCGCGCTACATCTCCTCGAAAGAGGTCCCCCACTATGTCCATGCGTCTTGCCCTTGGCGCCCTCGGCGCGCTCTGCGTTGGTCTCTCCCTCTCCGCGTGCAGCAGCACGACCGCCGCGGCGGACGCGTCGACCGGGTCGCCCGACGCGACCACGCCCACTCCCGGCACGGACGCCGGCGACGCCGGGCCCGGGACGGCCTCGAAGGTTTGCCCCACCGCGGTCCACAAGACCGTGGTCATCGTCGGCGACTCGATCTCCGACGTCGGCAGCGGCGAGACCCGCGATCAGCAGGAGCCGTTCTATCGCACGCTCCTCGCGCAGAACGACGACGCGAAGTACCCGGACTGGAAGGGGTTCGACCTCGCCACCTGCTGGAAGCTCGACGCCACCAAGGTCGTCAAGGTGTCCAAGGGCGGCGCCATCGCCACGCAGAAGACCGACGGCAAGGCCTCGATCCTCTTCGATCAGGTGAAGAGCCTCCCGGCGACGCTCGAGGGCCCGGTCTTGGTCGTCGGCTCGATCGGTGGCAACGACGTGCTCGCCGGCCTCACCAACGTGCTCTTTGGCGACACCGTGAAGGCGAAGGCCGACGTCGACGCCTACGTGAAGGGCTTCGGCGCGGCGATGGGTGAGCTCACCAAGCCGGACCGCTTTGGCGCCGGCGTGAAGGTGAACGTGCTCATCACGAACATCTTCGACCCGAGCGATGGCACCGGCCGGTTCCGCTTCACCCCAGAAGATCGCAAGTGCACCGGCACCTTCCAGCTCTGGCCGGAGGGGCAGGCCACCGAGCCCGCGCTGGTTGAGTGGAACACCGCGATGACCACCGAGGCGGCCAAGTACCCGGGCGTCGCGCTCCTCGACCTAAAGGCGCTCTACAAGGGCCACGACGTGAACCAGGCCGCCGAGAGCAACTGGTTCTACAAGGACTGCATCCACCCGAACTCGGCCGGCCACAACGGCATCCGTGGCCTCTTCTGGAAGGGCATCGTCGGCCTGAAGTAGCGTCCCGCGTCGCGTCGACCCGCCGCGGCCTGCGCGGCGTCATGCGCGCCACGTAGTCAGGGCACGAAGCGAGACGCGACGAGGGAGGCGAGGCGCCCCCCGTCGCGTTGTCGCGTTGTCGCGTTGTCGCGTTGTCGCGTTGTCGCGTTTGTCGCGCCGCCGACGCCTCTCGGTCGCTTGGGCCCCCGGCGCCCCGTGTGCCCTCGCATCGCGTCCCAAGAAAAAGAAAGGGGCGAAGCGGGCACCGGGGTCGCAGAACGACGGGGCCGGTCAGAAAACTGACACGTCAGTCTACTTTTCCGCTAGCTCTTGGGAACTGACACGTCAGTCTACTCGTTGTGCTCGGGGGCCGGCGTCGGCGCCGACCCAACGATGTGTGCGTCGCGCGGCCGCTTGGGGCCCACCGGAGAGAAAAAGATGGCCACGAGCTCGGGGAAGTTTCTCGCGATCGGCATGGACGTGGGCTCCACCACGGTGAAGGCCGTCGTCGTGAACCCGGCGAACAAGCAGATCCTCTGGAGCGACTACCAGCGCCACCACACGAAGCAGCCCGAGTACGTGCTGTCGATGCTGGAGCAGATCCTCCAGGCCTTCCCGAACCACCCCGCGGACGGCTGGAAGATGTTCCTCACCGGCTCCGGTTCGGCGCCCATCTGCGCGCCCACCGGCGGCAAGTTCGTGCAGGAGGTGAACGCGGTCACCCTCGCGGTCGAGCAGCTCCACCCCGACGTGGGCTCTGTCGTCGAGCTTGGCGGGCAAGACGCCAAGATCATCATGTTCAAGACCGATCCGGCGACGGGCGAGAAGACGGCCACCGCGTCGATGAACGACAAGTGCGCGTCCGGCACCGGCGCCACGATCGACAAGTGCTTCCTGAAGGTGAACGCCCCGCCCGAGCTCGTCACCACGCTCCGGTTCGACGACTCCAAGCTCCACCACGTCGCGGCGAAGTGTGGAGTCTTCGCCGAGACCGACATCGTCAACCTCATCAAGAGCGGTATCCCCGCGACCGAGGTGCTCTGCTCGCTGGCAGACGCCATCGTCATGCAGAACCTCTCGGTGCTCACCCGCGGCGGCACCCTGAAGACGCGGGTCCTCCTGCTCGGCGGGCCAAACACCTACTTGCCCTTCCTCCAGGACTGCTGGCGCCTCCGCATCCCCCAGATCTGGGAGGAGCGCGGCTTCGACTACCCCCGAGACGTGCCGGTCGAGGAGCTCATCTTCGTCCCCGAGAACGCGCAGTATTACGCCGCGTTCGGCGCCGTCATGTACGGCCTCCACGAGCCCGAGGGCGTGGGCGTGCTCCGTGGCCTCGAGGGGCTCCACGAGTACATCACCACCGGCCGCAAGGCGCGCCTCGGCGAGAGCGCCGGCCCGCCCCTCTCGGCCACCGAGCTCGAGCTCGCCGAGTTCCGTGAGCTCTACAAGATCCCCAAGTTCCAGGGCGCCACCTTCACGCCCGGCCAGCGCGTGCGCGGCGTCATCGGCCTCGACGGTGGCTCCACGTCGTCGAAGGCGGTGCTCGTGGACCACGAGAGCGGCGCCATCCTGGCCAAAGGCTACCAGCTCTCGAAGGGCAACCCCATCCAGGACACGAAAGAGCTGCTCGCGCAGCTCAAAGCGTACGTCCACGACCAGGGCGCCGAGCTCGAGGTCACCGGCTTCGGCGCCACCGGCTACGCCGCCGACGTGCTCGAGGAGTGCGTGAAGAGCGACGTCAACGTGGTCGAGACGGTCGCGCACATGATGAGCGCCGTTCACTTCTTCGGCGACGTCGACGTCATCTGCGACATCGGCGGACAGGACATCAAGGTCCTCTTCATCAAGAACGGCGACATCCAGAACTTCCGCCTGTCGAACAGCTGCTCGGCCGGCAACGGGATGCTGCTGCAGGCGACGGCCGACTCGTTCGGCGTAAAGGTCACCGAGTTCGCGGACGTGGCCTTCAAGGCCGAGCTGGCGCCCAAATTCAGCTACGGCTGCGCCGTCTTCCTCGACACCGACCGCGTGAACTTCCAGAAGGAAGGCTTCTCCAAAGAGGAAATGCTCGCGGGTCTCGCCCAGGTGCTGCCGAAGAACGTGTGGCAGTACGTCGTGCAGATCCCGCGGCTCGCGGCGCTCGGCACCAAGTACGTGCTCCAGGGCGGCACGCAGTACAACCTCGCCGCCGTCAAAGCGCAGGTCGACTACATCAAGGAGCGCGTCCCCAACGCCGAGGTGTACGTGCACCCCCACACGGGCGAGGCCGGCGCGATCGGCGCCGCGATGGAGACCCGGAGGGTGGTGCGGCGCTCCGGCAAGAGCACCTTCATCGGCCTCGATGCGGCGATCCAGCTCGACTACACCACGAAGAACGACGAAGAGACCGTCTGCCACTTCTGCCCGAACGAGTGCAAGCGCACGTTCATCGACACGAAGACCCAAGACGGGCGCACGAGCCGCTACATCGCCGGGTTCTCGTGCGAGAAGGGCACGGTCGAGTCGAAGGAGGCGATGCTCTCCCTCGTGGCCGACCGCAAAAAGATCGCGCAGCAGTACCCGAACCTCGTCGACTACGAGGCGAAGCGCGCGTTCATGCACTTCTACAACCCGGCGCCGATGCCCCTCGAGGGCTCGCCCATCAAGGACATCGAGGTCCGCCGGGGCGTGTTCGGGCAGCGCCACGTGCCGATCACGAGGCCGTTCCGACGCTCCAACAAGGAGGCCTGGGCCGCCCGTCGTCGCGTGCGAATCGGAATTCCGCGCGTGCTCAACATCTACTCGACCGCGCCCTTCTTTCGCACCTACTTCGAGGCGCTCGGCATTCCCAAGCAGAACGTCGTGTTCTCGGACGAGACCACCGAGGAGATGTGGGTCGAGGGCGGCAAGTACGGCAGCATCGACCCCTGCTACCCGTCGAAGGTGGCGCAGGCGCACATCCACAACCTGCTCTTTTCCCACCACACGGAGAAGAAGCCGCTCAAGTTCCTGTTCTTCCCCATTCTCACGCACGTGACGAACTTCGTGGCCGACACGATGGACAACGCGTGCTGCCCCATCGTCGCCGGCGCCCCCGACGTGATGAAGGCGGCGTTCACGAAGGAGGTCGACTTCTTCGCCACGCGCGGCATCGAGTACCTCGACCCCTCCCTCTCGTTCGAGGAGCCGAACCTCATGGCGCGCCGCCTCTTCGAGACCTTCGCGGAGCGCCTAGGCATCACCGAGGACGAGAGCGATCACGCCGCACGCGAGGCATGGAAGGCGCTCACGATCTTCGACAACGACGTCGAGGAGAAGGGGCGCGCCATCCTGGAGACCGTGGAGGCGGAGGACCGCGTCGCCATTCTCATGATGGGTCGCCCTTACCACTCCGACCCGGGCCTGAACCACGGCATCCCCGACGAGTTCCAGCTCCTCGGGTATCCCATCTTGTCGGTGCGATCCATCCCGAAGACCCGCGAGTACCTCGACCGCTATTACAAAGAAGAGCTGGAGGCGGGCACCATCAAGACCCCGCTCGAGCTCAACCACGTGTGGCCCGAGAACTACTCGGTCAACAGCGCGCAGAAGGTGTGGGCGGCGAACTTCGCCTCGCACCACCCGAACGTCGTGGTCCTCGACCTGTCGAGCTTCAAGTGCGGCCATGACGCGCCCACCTACGCGCTCATCGACGGCATCATCGAGGCGAGCAAGACCCCCTACGCGGCGCTGCACGACATCGACGCGAACAAGCCCAGCGGCAGCATCAAGATCCGCGTGAAGACCTACGCGCACGCGCTGAAGCTCCACGAGGAGCGCCTCCAGGACGCGAGCGACAAGAAGCGCCAGCTCGAGCACAAACTCGACCAGAAGCGCCTCGAGCTCATGGAGCTCCGGGCCAAGCAGCTGGCCGACCGACAGACCAAAGACCCCGAGTTCCTCGCCCAGCTCGAGGACGTGCGGCGTCGCGTCCTCGCCTACGAGGCGCCCGTGCGCGCGCCCGAGCCCGAGAAGGGCGTCATTCGCCTGGGCAAGAAGACCAAGGACGGCATCGTGCGCGTCGCGGCGGGTGCACCGCCTGAGCCCCGCGCCGCCCACGCGCCCCACCCCCCCCAGGCGCCGGCGCTGCACGCGACGGCGGACGCCGAAGAGTAGGCGACACCCACGGATAGGCCGTCGGCGAGCGGCCTCGAGGTTTCACTCCCGCCCCGCGGGACAACGACAGACGTGTGAGAGGAATCGAACCATGAGCCAGCAAGTCAACGTCGATGTGGCCAAGAAGAAGCGACTCAAGGTGGCGGGGCAGGACCTCGACATCGACGCCGAGCTCGCCAAATTCGAGGCGGAGGAGCGCGCGCGCCTCGGGCTCGATGCGCCCACCCAGCACTGGGTCGAGGACATGGCGAACCTCACGTTCACGAAGGCCGAGCGCGCCGAGATCACGCTGCTCGTAGGCGGCCTCACCCTGGCCCACGACTACCTCGTCGAGGGGGCGCTGAAAGGCGTTGGGTACAACGTTCAGATGATGGACGTACCCAACAACGCCGCCTTCCAGACAGGCAAGGAGTTCGGCAATCGTGGGCAGTGCAACCCCACGTACTTCACGGTGGGCGCGCTCGTTCAGCACCTCATCACGCTCCGCGACAAGCACGGCATGACCGCCCAGGAGATCGTGAAGAAGTTCGTCTTCCTCACGGCCGGCGCGTGCGGGCCGTGCCGCTTCGGCATGTACGTGACCGAGTACCGCAAGGCGCTCCGCGACGCCGGGTTCGAGGGCTTCCGCGTGGTGCTCTTCCAGCAGACCGGCGGAATGAAGCAGGCCACCGGCGACGAGTCGGGCCTCGAGCTCACTCCGCCCTTCTTCCTCGCGCTCGTGAAGGCGCTCTTCACCGGCGACGTGCTGAACGCGCTCGGCTACCGCATTCGCCCCTACGAGGTGAACCCGGGCGACACCAGCCGAGCCCTCGAGCAGTGCAAGAAGATCCTGTACGCGGCGCTCGAGAACCAGACGAACATCCTGCTCGCGGTGTGGAAGTGCAAGCCCATCATGGCCGCCGTGAAGGTGAAGCGCACGCTCCCGAAGCCCAAGGTCTCCATCATCGGTGAGTTCTGGGCGATGACCACCGAGGGCGACGGCAACTACCAGCTCCAGGCGTTCCTCGAGGAGGAGGGCGCCGAGGCCGACATCCAGCTCGTGGCCGCGTGGGTGCTCTACATGCTGTGGGAGGCGCGCCACGACACCCTCGACCGCCAGAACCTGCGCAACGCCGACCACTCCAAGTACGGCCTCGGTGGGCTCGACGGCTTCGGAATCGGCAAGAAGCTCCTGATGGTGCAGGCGGGCGACACCCTCGTTCGCGCGATCTTCCAGACCTTCGCCCACACGATGGGGCTCTATGGCTACAAGCTGCCCGACATGGACGCGATCGCGACCGTGGCGCACCAGTACTACAACAACGATCTCCGCGGCGGTGAAGGCCACATGGAGGTCGGCAAGCTGATCCTGAACGCCACGCACAAGAAGGCGCACATGACACTCAGCGTGAAGCCCTTTGGCTGCATGCCGAGCGCGGGCGTCTCGGACGGCGTGCAGTCGGCGATCATCGAGAAGTTCCCCTCCACCATCTACTGCCCTGTCGAGACCAGCGGCGACGGGCGAGTGAACTTCTACTCGCGGGTCCAGATGTACCTCTTCAAGGCGAAGCAGGCCGCCGCCGCCGAGTACGCGGAGGCGCTCGCGGAGCACGGCGTGACGAAGCCGCAGGTCGAGGCCTTCCTCGAGGCGAATCCGTCCTACGCGAGCGCGCTCCACAAGGCGCCGCACGTCTACAACGGCAACGCGGCCGACCTCGTCGCCGAGATCGCGCCCTACATCACCATGACCCGCGCGCAGCGCTGGCGCTCGCGCCTCACCTCGTTCGCGACGGCCTCGCGGACCGTCGTGAAGAGGTCCCCCGACCTCGTGATTCAGCTCGTGAGGCGCGCGGTGGAGGAGGGGCCCGAGACCGCTCGGAAGCTCAAGGAAGACGTGGTGCTGCTCCGCGAGATCCGCGCCGCGAAGCGCGCGGCGAGCCCGCACGCCCAGGCCGCCGAGACCCTCGACGCCGCCGCCGAGGAGTGACCGCGGCGCGGCCCGCGCCAGCGAGGGCGCGCCGCGATGACGACGCCTCCGACCTCGCGGTCGGGGGCGTCGTCGTTTCTCCGCGGATGCGGCGTCCGGCCCTCATGTGAGGCGGGCGTCACGCACGCCGCGAGGCCGGGTGCACTCGTGACTGCTCGTCGCGGCCGGTTCGCCCGCCCGAAGTCTGGGCCGTCTCGAGCTGGGCATGAAACGTGCTAGCCGTAGCTCGCCGAGTCGACGAGTCGGTCAAGGAGCACATCGATGGACGCGACGGGAAAGCGTGGGGCGGGCGGGCGTGTGGACCTTGGCGACGACGTTCGGCGCGTGCGTCGTGGAAGGGCGTTGATGGGGGTTGGGGTCGTGATGTGCGGAGCGCTGGGCGCGCTCGCGTTCGCGGGCCCTGGCCACGTCGCGCGGGCGCCGAGCGCCGCAGCGCAGGTCGCGTCGTCCATGCTGCCCGCGGCGGCCGCGAGGCCCGCCGCTGCGCGAGGCGTCTCGGCGCCTGGCGAGTCGTTCGGTGGGCTCCCCGTGGCCTTCGAGGAGAACGTCGGTCAGGCGGGCGACGAAGTGCGCTTCGTCGCCCGCGGCGGCGCCTCGTCGGTGCTCCTCGCCCGGAACGAGGCCGTGTTCCTGCTGGGCGGGCGGGGTGAGCGGCGCGGACTTCGCGAGCCCGCCCCTGCCACGGCGAGCGCCCTCCACATGCGCCTCGCGCACGCGCTCCCGACGGCGGACGTCGTCGGTGAGGAGCTCCTCGCGGGGAGGGCCAATTACCTGATTGGCAATGATCCGTCGGCCTGGAAGCGCGGCGTCTCGCGCTTCGGACAGGTGCGGATGCGTGGGGTCTACGAGGGAATCGACGTCGTCTATCACGGCGGCGAGCATGGGGCGCTCGAGTACGATTTCGTGGTCAAGAAGGGCGCCGATCCGCGGCGCATCGAGCTCGCGTTCGACGACGCGCGGGGCGTGACCCGCGGCGAGGGCGGCGAGCTGCAGGTGGCGGTCGGGGCCGAGACCGTGATCATGAAGCCGCCCGTGAGCTACCAGATCGCGCACGGCGAGCGGAAGCCGGTGGAGGTCGCTTACCGCGTCCACGGCAAGAGCGCGACGCTGCAGGTCGGCGCGTACGATCCGGACCTCGAGCTCGTGGTCGACCCGATCATCAACTTCTCGACGTACCTCGGCGGCGCGGGCCAAGAGCGTGTCACGTGCCTGGCGCGCGATCCGGCGGGTAACCTGTACCTCTCCGGGGAGACGAGCTCCGTGAATTTCCCCACGAAGGGGAGCCCGCCAGGCGGGGGGGCGGCGCTCGGCGACGTCGACGCGTTCGTCACGAAGCTGAACCCGACCGGCTCGGCGGTGCTGTACTCAACCTACATAGGCGGTACGAGCACCGAGTACCTCACTGACAACTTCGCCGGATTCATCACCGGGCCTCGCAACTGCGCCGTCGACGCGCAGGGGCGCCTCCACGTGTCGACCACCACGTTCTCGGCCGACTTCCCGACGACCGTTGGCGCGTTCGACCGCACGCTGGGCGCCCTCGACGTCACCCTGAGCCGCCTCAACCCCGCCGGCGACGCCTTCGAGTTCTCGACGTATCTCGGCGGCTCGAACTCGGACTATTGGGCATCGATCGCGATCGACTCCACCGGCCACACCTGGGTGACAGGACACACGCACTCCAGCGATTTCCCCACCGCCAACCCTGTTCAGGCGACGAAACCGAACCCCGATCCCGACGATCAGGACGGCTTCGTGGTTCGCGTGAGACCGGACGGGAGCGGGGTGACGTTCGCGTCGTATTTCGGTGGCTCTCAGTTCGACTATCCGTTCGATGTCGCCGTGAACGCCGTGAACGACGCCTACATCGTGGGCGTGACCGGCTCCCCCAATTTCCCGGTCACGCCCGGCGCCTTCCAGACAGGCTACAGCGGCGGCTCGGGGTTGGGGCTGGGCGACGCGTTCCTCGTCAGGTTCAAGCTCGCAGGCGGCGGGGGCGCCACGCTCGACTACTCCACGTTCATCGGAGGAAGCGCGGATGAGGTGGGGCAGGCGCTGGCCCTCGGGGCCGACGGGAGCGTCTACCTTGGCGGTGTCACGAACTCCAACGACTTTCCAGGGCAAGTCGGTCGACCGGGCAGCGCGACGACGGCGATGGACGGCTTCGTTCTGAAGCTCGACCCGACCGCCAAGACGCGGGTCTACTCGCGCCTGTTCGGCCAGGAGCAGCTCGACGGCGTCTACGACATCGCCGTGAACGCCGCCGGCAACGCCTTCGTCGCGGGCACCGGTACGCTCGGCGCCACGACGGTGAACGGCTGCGGGCGGCCGGGGGATAGGGGCATCCTCGGCATGCTGAAGGTGGACGGCTCCGGCTGGGAGTACCTCACCCCGTTCGGGCAGGTGAACACCCAGATCGTCATCGACTCTGCGGACACCGTCTTCGTGGCAGGGTGGGGTCAGGCGAACGCGATCCCCGTGGTTGGTGCGGTCGCCCAGCCGACCTTCGGTGGCGGGACGACCGATGGCTACCTGCTCAAGATGGCGAAGCTGCCCAACGCCACGTCCACCGGCTGCGCGGGCTGCACGGGCGATTTCGGGGCGGGCGGAGCGCGCGACTGCCCAACGGCGACCCCGAAGTGCCTCTCGACGGGAGAGTGCGTCACGCTCGGCCAGTGCCAGGCCGATCCGGAGTGTGGCGGCGTGACCAGCGGGCGCGTGTGCGACGCGCGCGTGTGCAGGGATGGATGCCGCGGGCAGGGCGGCAACGGCTGCCCCTCCGGGTCGACGTGCACGTCGACGACCGCGGCGATCGGCCAGTGTGTCGCGGTCCCGGTAGACGCGGGACCCGACGCGCCGCCCCCGGTGGACGCCGCGCCCGGGCCCACGCCTGTCCCTGCGCCTACGCCGACCACGCCGCCCGCGCCCGTGCCCGCGCCCGTGCCCGCCGACCCCAACGACCAGGGCTCGCTCGAGGGGGGTGGCCTCAGCTGCGCCGTGGGCGCAGCGGGAAACGCTGCCCCAGGCGTCGCGGCGTTTGGCCTCTTGGCGCTGCTCGGGCTCGTCGCGCGGCGCCGCGCATCGCGCGACGACGCGGCAGGATGAGGACGGGCGGGTCGAAGCCCGCCCTCTCCGGCCGACGACTCGGCATTCCCGGGGGCTCCGCCCCCTTCGCCCGAGGTACGAGCGCCCCTTCGTCGAGGTGGCATACCTCGCTCGCCGTATCAATGCCGCCTCGAACTTGGTGCGGAGCGCCTCGTCGCACGAACCCCATGAATACTCGGGGTTAGCGCGCCTTCGGGGCCTTCTTCGCGGCGAGCGGCGGCCGCGGGGCGCGCGCGTTCGGCTCGATGCGCCCCGCCGGCACGTACTGGCGCGGGATGGCGGCGTAGGCCGCGAAGGTCGCGCGCTCGTCGGCCCGCATGGGCCGCCAGGTGACCTCGGGGGCGCGCCGCGAGCGCGACGTGCTCGCGGTGGTGAGCGTAGGGAGCGCCACGATCTCAGGCGAAGCCGCCTCGAAGCCGCCTCCCTTGGTGCCCGTCTCGATGGAGATGAGCCCGCCGCCGACCATGTCTTTCGTCAGCTGGCCGCGGAACTGCACCCAGGTGCGCTTGCCCAGCGTGAGGGTCTTCTCGGGGTCCTGCTTCAGAATGGCGGAGCTCCGCTGCTGGGCGTCCGCCACGGTGGCCTCGAAGCCGCCCCCGTCCTCCGGGAAGGGCCGCGGCGCGCCGGCGGCGTCGATGGACGACACCCACACGCTCACGTCGAACGGGCCCTTGCCGCCCGTGAAGCCCGCGATGAGCTGGATGCTGCGCGACTTGTCGTCGGTCGCCTTCGGGTCCTTCAAGAGCACCACGCCGCCGCCGAAGCCGGCGGGCGAGTCCGAGCGCGTGCTCACGCTCAACTCGAGCCGCGTGGAGCTCGCCGCGTAGAACGCGATGAACGTCCCGCTGCCCTGCTCGCCCTCCGCCGTGAGCCAGAATCCCGGATCGAGCAGCAGGTTCTGGGCGCGGGTCGGCGTGAGGGTGCCGGTCACCAGCGTGCGTTTAGGCGCAGGCAGCGGCACCGGCGCCGTCGACGGCGCGGGCAGCTGCGTGGCGGCGGGGGCCGGGAGGACCCCGGGGGTGTCGTCGCCGCCGCACCCCGCGAGCGGCAGCGCAGCGAGGAGCAGCGCGGTCGAGCCGAGCGAGGGGAGCGAGCGGAGGCGCGTGAAGATGCGTGCAGTGTTCATGGATGCTTCCTTCACGGGGCGGCCAGCCAGGCGCGGGAGACGTTGAGCAGAGTGTCCTCGCCGCGGAGGAGGTCCGACTGGGTCTGCGTGACGACCTGGTCGGGCTCCACGCCGTGGCCGCTCTCCCAGCGCGCCGAGCGCGCCGCCGCGTAGGTGGTGGCGAAGCGGCTGTCTTGGATCTGGATGGAGCCGCCCTGGTAGCCGGGCAGCAGCGAGGGCAGCCGGATGACCGCGCCGAAGGCGCCGGACGTGGGGTGCGGCGCGAAGATGCGGAGCTTCGACCGACCCTGCAGGAGCTTCGGCATGAAGTCGTTCGCCGACACGTCGTTCGTGTTCAGCCACGCGACCTTGCTGCGCATGCCCGGCGGGTCGGGCTGGCCCACGATCGAGAAGAAGCCGCTGATGTTGGACGCGAAGCACGAGAAGTCGTTCGAGCCGCGTTCGGTGGTGCACGCCTCGCCCGCGTTGAAGAGGGCGAGCGGATCGGGGTTGTCGTGGCCGCCCCGCCCGATGGAGACGACGCCCCAGGGCTCGGTCGGGCCGCGCATGATCCTGAAGAGCGCGTCGATCGCCGAGTAGTAGCCGCCGTGGCCCTCGCGCGTGTCCATCAGCACCGTGGCCGGCGCGCCCTGGAAGATGGCGGCCATCTTCGACTCCCAGCCTGCTCCCCCCGAGAAGCCGTCGAACTGCACCGACACCTCACCCGAGGGCCGCAGCTCGCTGTCGACCGGGTCCTCGCCCGATGACGAGGGGTTGCTCACGTTGGACACGGCGTTCTTGAAGCGCGTGGTGCACGCGACCTGCCCGCCCCCGCCGGTCTTCCCTTCGAGGATCGACTTGTAGACGAGGTCGGCGATGTCGAAGGTGATCGTCGTGCGCGCCGGCCCCGTGCAGGCCGTGGCCGAGGCGCACCGGGTGAGGGTGAAGCTCCGCGCGCGCGCGACGAGCAGCTCGGAGAGCGCGTTCGCGGTCTCCCCCCAGTCGGATCGCGGATCGTTCGGCAGCGTGCGCGCGAACGAAGGGTAGTGCTTGTCGACCCAGACCTTCGGATCCTGCCCGTCGATCGTGGTGAGCACGTCGCCCACCTTCACGCGCTCGTCCGTCGAGGCGAACAGCCCATACCCCACGCCGCCGCCGAGGAGGTCCTTGTCGACCACACCGAAGCAGCCGAGGCCGTTCGAGCTCGCGTAGGTAAGTTGAGGCCCGAAGTAGCTAAAATTCGTGGGCGAGCCGAAGGTCGTGTGGTTGTCGCGGAGCTCGTTCACGAGGCGCGTCAGGCCGCCCACGAACTGCCGCGACGACTTGGCCTCGCGCGCGAGCCGCAGGGCCTGCGGTTCGAGCTTCTCTTTGGCGATGCGGATCGAGTTGCGGTCGCCGTGGATCCGCGTGGCGATGTGAGCCCAACGCTCCGCGAGGTCCTGGCGGATCGAGGCGCTGGGGAGCGGCCCCCAGGTGACCGCCGACGGCACGCAGTGTCCGTACATGCAGTCGCCCTCGGCGCCGCAGGTGGTCTCCACGTCGTCCTGGGTGCAGGCGGTGGGCTTCGTGAGCTGGTCGTCGACCTTCCGGATCTCGAGCGCGTCGACGAGGAACGTGTCGCCCTCGGTGATGCGGCGGGGCACGAAGCCCACCGCGCGCACGCCGACCCCATATACGCTGCCGTCGATCGTGCCGGTGGAGAACTCGGCCCAGCCGTCGGACGTCTGCTTCCCCGTGCGGAGCGCGCGCACCTGGGCGAAGGGGAAACGACCCTTCTCATAAACGTCGGCGTCGGTGCGGCCGTAGGCCACGAAGAAGCTCGGCGCCGCGCCGTCGGCGCGCGACCAGAACGACACCTCGAAGCGCCCCTCCTTCACCTTCGCGAAGGTCTCGGCGTCGAAGAGCACGAGGCCCGTGTTGTTCTTGCCGAGGCGGAGGGCGCCCGCGCCCTCGATGGAGTCGCCGTCTTCCCGAGCGAAGAGCGCCTCGAGCGCCTCTGGTGTCGGCTCGGAGTACAGCAACTCGAACGCGGAGCTGCTCCACTTGGCGGTCCGCGCGCGCAACGGCTTGAGCGACGACGCGTCGTCGAGGCTCACCGAACGGAGCGTCGTGGAGCTCAGGGTGACGGCGCCCGTGCGCGCGTCGAAGGTGGCCGCGTAGGCGCTCGGTCCGGGCCCGAGCAGGGTGAGCGCGGTGGAGACCGCGGCGGCGAAGTGCGCGCGTTTCATCGCGTGCTCATACCACGTCACGGCGACCGCGGACGCCCGCGCTGGGCGTTCCAGTGGGAACGGCAGGTTTCAGTCGGAGCGAACCTCAAAGTGAGCCCCGAAGGGCGAACGTAGGTCGATCGCGACCCCGAGCCGCAGGCGAGGTGGCGTCATCAACGCGGCGTCACGCGAGCAGCGACATGAACAGGCGCTCGTGCGCCCGGGTCATCGCCTGTTCGCTGAACTTGGCGTCGAACCGCGCCCGACCCCGCGCGCGCACCGCCCGCGCGAGCTCCGGGCCTCCCGCCTTCACGCGCAGGAGCGCCTCGGCGAGCGCCTCGTCGTCCTGCGGTGGCACGAGGAAGCCGTTCTCCCCCTCGACGATGACCTCGGGGTTGCCGCCGACCGTGGTGGCGACGATGGGCACGCCGATCGCGAGCCCTTCGAGCAGCGCCAGCGGGAGGCCCTCCCAAAGCGACGAGAGCACGTAGGTGTCGAGCGCCGACACGAACTGCGGGATGTCGGAGCGATACCCCAAGAACCGCACGCGGTCGCCCAGGCCACGACGCGCGAGATCGGCCTCGAGCTCCGCGCGGAGCGGGCCGTCGCCGGCGATCGCGAAGCGCACCTTGGGGTCCTTCGCGAGCACGCGCTCCGCCGCCCCGAGCAGGTGCACGATGCCCTTCTGCTTCGAGAGCACCACGGCCGTACCCACGAGGTGTTCGTCGGGGCCTACGCCGAGCTCCGCGCGAATGCGCGCGATCGCGCCCTCGTCGCGAGTGAAGCGCCGGCCGTCGATGCCGTTGTGAATGACCGACACGTTCTTCGTGAGGCCGACGCGCCGCGAGAGGGTGCGCTGGAGGTCTTCGGAGACCGCCACCACGCGGTCCGCGAGCTTGACGTAGTAGCCGAAGCGCCTCGCGTGGGTCTCGCTCGCGCTGTAGATCTGGTTGTGCTCGGAGTAGACCAGCTTCGGTCGCGGGAGCACGAGCCGCGCGGCGACGCCGGAGAACACGAGCGGGGCGAGGTTGTGCGCGTGGACGATGCGGATGTCGCGCTCGAAGAAGAAGCGCGCCATGCGGGTGAGCACGGTGGGGTCGAAGGAGAACGGGCCGATCTTGCGGGCCCTGGACTTGTCGAGCACGAGCATGTGGTCGGCGGGCAGCGGTACGTCGTCGAACAGCTTCCCGCGCCCGTCGACGCACACCGCGAAGGGCTCGAACTTGGCGCGGTCGAGCGTGCGGATGAGGCTCAGCACGACCTTCTCGAGGCCTCCGACGTCGAAGTTGTTCACGACGAACGCAACGGGCACGACCATGGAAAGACTCCTCACGTCACGTCTGCGGGGGAAGCGCGGCCATCCAAACGAGTCGCCCAGTCCTCTGGGGAGCCGCAGTGAAGACACGGACTAGATGTCGAGCTCGCCGTCGAACATCGACCAGCTCTCGATGTCGAGCGCCGCCGTCCGCAGCTCGGAGGGAGCGGCGTCGAGCACTTGCGCCATCAGGAAGCGCCCGTTGGGTCGGGCGACGAAGCCGTGGCGCTCGAGGCGGGGAGCCAGCGCCTTCGTGCCCACGTGGGCGATGCAGATGGCCTTGTGCCCCTCGCCCCGCATCGCGCTCGCGAACGCCGCGAGGAGGGGGTCTTGGTGCACCACCGCGCTCTCGACGAAGAGATCGGCGACGTTCACCCACCCGTTCTGGAGGGTGTACACGACGAAGCCGACCACCTGCCCGCTGCTGCGCGAGGCGGCGGAGAAGAAGCGGTAGCGCGCCGTCGTGAAGTCGGCGTAGCGCCAGTTGAGGTAGGCCGCGTCGCGGGGCTGCTCGATCGCGACCTGGCCGCGCGCGCGCTCCCAGAGCGCGTCGTAGCGCGCGTCGACCCGGGACGAGTCCTCGAACAGGAGGTCGAAGCCGAGCCCGTAGCGCGCGACGCGCTCGGCGGCGCCTACGGCGAGGTCCGCGAGCACGCCACCCACGGCGGTGATCGACTCGAGCGCGGGGCCCTCCAAGTACGGCGCGAGCGCCGGGGCCCGCCTCTCGACCTGGGGCTTGATGAGCCGCTCGAGGTAGGCCCCCGCGCGGAGCGGCTTGATGTAGTCGCTCGCCTCGCCGACGACCTTATAGCCAATGCGCTTGAAGATGGGAGTCGACGCCTTGTTGGGGTATCCGTAGAGCAGCGCCGTGCTCTCCTCCTTGGCTGCCTGGGCGATCGTGCGCTGCACGGTCACAGCGGCGCCGGCGGCGCGGTGAGCGCGCTTCACCGCGAAGTCGGAGAGCACCCCCGCGCGCACTTCGTGGGCACCGAACACCACCCGCCGCGGGTAAGCCGAGGCGCAGCCGATGAGGCCGTCTTTGTCGTCGTTCACGAGGAACGTGCGCGAGGGGCCCGCCGGGTTCTCGCCATAGAGCCAGGTGACGCGGCGCTCCTTCGCGGTCGCGATGCCGGGATCGGAGAGGTTCTCCTCCCAGAGGGCGGTGAGAACGTCTCGTTGCGTGTCGAGATCGAGTGGCTGCGCGACGTAGGCCATCGGGAGGAGGTCCTCGCTTCGGGGTTCGGGTTCTGTGGGGATCGCGGCGGCGCGGTGCGCGGTGCGGGGTGCGCGCAGAGAGGTCTTCGCGGGGCTCAGTCGGAGAGGCCGGCGCGGCGCACCGCCCGGTTGAGCAGCTCGGGGAACGCCTCGGCGGCCTTCGTGTTTCCTTCCGACGAGGGGTGCTCGTCGGTGCCGTCGCCCGTGGGGTAGAGCGTGAGATCGGAGCGCCCCTGGCCCGTGAGCACGTCGTAGTAGTCGAACGCGGCGACGTTCTTCAGGGGGTAGTCTTTGAGCCATCCGTCGCTGGCGACGACCCACTGGTTGAGCTCGCGGGCGAGCTGCCCGCGCTCGCGCGCCGCTTCGGCCGCGGTGGGCTTCCCCGTGAGCTTCTTCAGGACCACCTTGAAGGCTCGTTCGCTGCCGGGCGGCGCGTTCGGCGGCGCGGTCACGTACACGAAGAGCGTGTCGGGGTGCTTCTTGAAGTCGTCGAGGAGCGCGCGGAGCGTCGCCTTCGCGTTCACCACGGTGAGCTCGGGGCCGGCGGGGTCGCCCGGACCCTCGCCGCGGGTCACGAAGCGGTTGTTCGGGTAGCAGGACTTGAACATGACCACGTCGTGCTTCTTGCCCGCCGCGAGGAACCGGTCGTTTTCATCGACCGTGAGGACCTTCTCCATCTTCTGCGAGAACTTGGGCTTCCAGTCGAAGAGGTCTGTTTTATCGCCGACCTCGCTCCCGTAGGAGGCCTCGTGCACCTCGTAGCCCATTCCGGTCAGGCGCTTGCGTAAGCCGCCGCCGTTCGGGTGGGTCTCGAGGATGCAGTTCGCGCGCTCGTTCTCGGCGCCCTTGTCGGCGAAGAGCTGCCCGCCCGACGAGTGGTGCACGAAGAGGAGACGCAGCGGCCTGGCCGGCTTCGCGCCGGAGAACGAGGAGAGATCCATTCGGGGCACCTTCGTCGCGCTGCTGGGCGGAAGCTCGGACTTGATGGGCATCATGAGGCCCCCGAGGCCGAGCGCGACCACGCCGAGCGCGAGCCACATCGCCCTGGGCTTGCCGGGCGGTGTGGCCGCGCCGCTCGCCGTGCTCGCCTCGGTCGCCGTGCTCGCCTTTCCCACCATGCGCGAGAGGGTAGCAGACGGCGGCCGGGCCTCGAAAGGGCGCCGTGCGCCGCGGCTGGGCGCCTGGTCGAATTAGACCGTCTCGCGTCTTGCGGGAAGGCGCCATTGGCGGCTGCAGCTCGACCGTGCATGATGCAAGTGCTCGGCGTGGACCGAGGGGGCGCGTGGTGCCGCGGTCAGGCTGCGGCGCCAACGCGAAGGAGAGGGGAGGGCCCATGAGTCGAGCGCCCGCACCAGGGACGATCGTCGCGCGGAAGTATCGAGTCGAAGGCGCCCTCAGCTCTGGGGGCGAGGGGCAGGGCGAGGGGCAGGGCGAGGGGCAGGGCGAGGGGTGCGCGGTCGTGGCCATGCACCTGCACCTCGATCAGCGCGTGGCGTTGAAGCTGCCGCGCCCCGCGGGGCTCGACGGCGACAACGCTCCGTCGCGGTTCGCACGCGAGGCGCGCACCGCCGCGCGGTTGAGGGGCGACCACACCGTGCAGCTGCTCGACGTCGAGCAGCTCGACGACGGGCGCCCTCTCCTCGTCTTCGAATACCTGACGGGGCACGATCTCGCCACCGTAGCGCAGGCGCGTGGGCCGCTCCCCGTCGAGGAGGCGCTGCGCTACGCGCTCGAGACCTGCGAGGCGCTGGCCGAGGCGCACGGGGCGCGTGTGGTGCACGGCAGCCTGCGGCTCCGCCGCCTCTTCCTTGCCGAGCGGCCGGGGAAGCGCCCGCGAGTGAAAGTGCTCGGCTTCGGCGCGGCGAGCGCCGATGGTCTCTCGTGCAGCGCGGCGCGGTCCGGTGCCTACCGCTCTCCCGAGCAGCTCATCTCGCCCATGCACGTGGACGCGAGGACCGACCAGTGGGGGCTCGGCGCCGCGCTCTACGAGCTGCTCGCGGGCGCGCGACCGTTCGACGGCGCGTCGACCGCGCACATGCTCTCCGCGGTGCTCATGGGGGCCCCTCGGCGGTTGCGAGAGGTTCGCCCGGAGGTTCCCCACGGCCTGGACGACGTGGTGTTGCGCTGTCTGCGCTCGACGCCGGCCGACCGCTTCTCGGACATCGCGGTGCTCGCCGCCGCGCTCGCGCCGTTCGCCGCGCAGAGCGACCGAAGCAGCGCGGGCGTCGCCGCGCGGTTGCTCGACAACGCGGCCGCCTCGACGGCGCCCACGCTCCCGCCCCCCGCGGACGGCGCGAGCGCCGCGACCGCCGCAAACACGGAGAACGGCGCAAGCGGGTCGACGCCGGGGCGCAGGTCGGTCCCGCCCGCCGCCTCGGCGTCGAGGCGGCCCGATCCGCGCGAGGAGCCAACCCCTGAGGGACTGCTGCGCGAGGCGCTCGTCGAGTCGCTTCGACCTGCGCCGCGCTCGCAGACCTCGGGCTCCGACCGCCCGGGGCGCGCGGGCCTGACCGAGGTGCACAGGAAGCCCGACGGCCCCCGCGACCCTCGCCGCGAAGCGGAGTGACGCGACGTAACATCAGACCTATCATCGCGGCTCGACACCCGCGGAGGTGAGCCGGGCAATGGCCCCGTTACCGTCAGCGCGGCGCGATCTCGAGCAACGCGGCGACCAGGGCCGCCCGCCCGACGACGCCGGCCTTGTCGAACACCGCCGTGAGGTGGTGCTCGACCGTGCGCCCCGCGATCCCGATGGACGCCGCGACCTCCTCGGTGGCGAGGCCACGCGCGACGTGCGCCAGCACCTCGGCCTGCCGGCGGGTGAGCCCCCACTGCACCGTCGCCGCCGCGATCCGCCCGGAGGCGCCGGCGCGTCCAACCTGCGCGCCGGACTCGAGCACGGCGAGGTAGCCGAGCGGCTCCTCGTTCGGCGCGCCGAAGGGCCGCCGGAGGCGCGTGACCCGGAACTCGAAGGCGCTCGGGCGCTGGAGCGCGACGTCGCGCAGCGCAGCGACGACGGCCTGACGGTCCGCGGCGTCCATGGCCCGCGCGGCCCCGTTCGCCTCGTGCAGTCGGCCAGCGCGATCGGTGACGAACGCGGGCGCTCCGAGGGCGTCCAGCGCGGCCTGCAGCGCGCTCGCGTCGCGTTCGTGGTTCAGGTCGTCCATGTCTCTCTCCGATCGTTCGGCCGACGGAGGCGACGGCGTCGCCTCGTGGCTTGTTCGCGCGGGCGAGGCACCCCTCCGCTTCGTCGAACGCGGCGAGCGAGGCGCGCCGTGGCTCCGTCGCAAAGTCATGATTCGCGCTCCTGCGACATGGACGCACTTCAGCAAGGTTCGTGCCGGTCGTAGCGACACGCCCCGCGGCGGACCGCCGCGATACGAAGCGTGCGCGCACCGAGACACCGCACAGGTCGCACGGGCCGCACAGGTGTCGCGCTCGCTGCACAGGTGTCGCGCTCGTTGCACAGGTGTCGCGCTCGTTGCACACGTCGGCGCTCCTGGGCACACGGGCACGCTCGATACGGGCCGCGACGTGCTGGTGCGGCGAGGTCTCGTGAGCCTCGAGCTCGGTCGATGTGGGGGCCGCGGTGAGCGAGGCTCGTGTCGGCGGCGCCTTTGGGCCATGGCGCCGGCCTTCGAAGAGCGTTACTTTGGGTGCGGATGGGCCTCAACGTGGCCAGGGTGGTGCTGGAGGGAGAGCTCGGGGACGTCGCGTTGCCCGAGTTGGTCCAGCTTTTCTGCGCGGCGCGGAACAGCCGCGAGATCGACGTCACCTTCGACGGCGCTCAGGTCGGGCGCCTCGTCGTGCACGGCGGGCGCGTCGTACGGTGCGTCGCCTTTGGTCGCGTAGGCCTCGAGGCGTTCTTCCAGCTCATGCAGCAGCGCCACGGGCGGTACACCGTGCGCGTCGTGAGCGAGCGCTCGACGGGCTCCATCCACCCGAGCCTCGCCGAGGCGACCTGGGAGTCGCTCCTCATCGAGGCTGCGCGGCGGCAGGACGCCGAGCTCGGCGGTGGCGACGAAGATCTCGACGCCGCGCTCGGCGGGTTTGACGCGTTCGACGCGTTCGTCGAGAACGCGCAGCGCGGGCCGAGCGCGAGCGGCGACCACGCCGGCTTGTTGCCCCCGCCCATGGACGCGACCCCGCACGTGTCGCTGCCGCCGGTCGTCCCGCGCGCCGCCCCCGCGGCGGCTCGGCGGCGCGACAGCCACCGCACGCTCCCCTCGATGCGGCGCCCGACGCAGGAGGAAGCGCGGCGACGCGACAGCTCTTCTCTCCGCGCCACGTCTGCGCCCCCTCCGCCCGAGTCCCTCGCGGTGCCCGCCGCCGTCGAGGAGCGCACCGAGTGGGAGGCGCCGAAACCCCGCCGCCGCACGTCGGTGCCGCCCGTCGCGGCGCCCGTCGCGCACGCCGCGTCCCATGAGCGTGCTCCGTTCGGCTCCGAGTGGGAGCCTCTGGCCTCCCGACCCTCCAGCCGTGCGCCCCGCCTGGAAGACGGCCGAATCCTCTCCGATCGGGCTGCTGCGCCGTCCGCGCCGCTCGAGTCGCACTCCCTGCGGGCGAGGGCCTCCGAGCCCCCCGCGTCTGGGCGGACGCTCGATGACTTCGCGTACGAGCCGCCCGGCGCTGTCGTCGATGACGCGGCGCGCACGCAAGTGCAGAAGCGACGGCCCCTCCCCGAACCACCAGGCTCCGCGCGCGTCGCGCCCTCGCCTCCGCCCCGAGTCCCGGCGTTCGGCACGCCCCTCGCGCCGCCGCGCCAAGGGGCGCCGGTGAGCGGACCGGCCCCGCACGCGCCCGCGCACGCCCCCCCGCTCGGGGCGCCGCCCCCGCCGCCCGCCTCGAGCGGCTCGCTCCCGTCGCAGAGCGCGACCATCCTCCGCGAGCGCGCCACCGAGGCATACCTGCGCCGGGACCTCCACCAGGCGCTCAGGCTCTTCGAGGAGTCGCTCGCGCTCGCCCCGGCCGACGAGCGCTCGAAGGCGAACGTCGCGCGCATCAAGGCGAAGCTCGGCCTCCGCTGAAGGGCCGTCCGTTCGTCCTCGAGGCGACTCGGCATGGCAGGTGCTGCGCGCCGAGTCCCTTCCACGCGGCCGCCGCCCCGTGGTATGCCGCCCGATGCCCCAAGAGAGACCCGCACCCGTCGACCACGCCCGCTGGGAGGCCGTGGATGAGGCCGTCGAGCTGCTCCACGAGGAGCGTTTTCGCGAGGCGCTTGGCCTCCTCCGCGACGTCGTGAAGGCCGACGCCAAGAACGCCTACGCCTACTTCTTCATGGGCCAGGCGCTCTACGAGTGTGGCGAGGTGGCCGCCTCGCGGGACGCCTACCGTGCGTGCGTGCTCGTCGCGCCGGAGCACCTCGGCGCCCACGTCGCGCTCTGCCACGTCCTGCGTCAGCTCGGCGAGGTCAAGGAGGCGATCGCCGAGGGCAACCGGGCGCTCGACCAGGCGCCTGGCGACGCCGACGCGCTCTACGCGCTCGGCATGGCGCACCTCGCGCGGGGCGACGACGCTGCGGCGCGGCGGCACCTCGAGGCGTTCCTCGAAGCGGGCGCCGAGTTCGAGGTCGCGACCGAGGTGCGGGCCGTCTTGGCCGACATGGCCACCGGAAAGCGCAAGTAGCGCCCGCAAGAAAACGACGTGGCCGCCGCCCGCGAGGCGGGCGGCGACCACGCAAGGTAGCGTCGCGATGGTTACTTCGCGGCGGGGGCGGCCTGCTCGCAGTTCTCGAAGCGGAACTGGGCCTCGGTCTCGCACTTCTTCTCGCCGTTGTCGGTGCTCACGGCCTTCGGGCAGATGACCTTCGCCCACACGCGACCGGAGGCGACGCCCGCGTTCGCGTTGACGTCGTAGGTGGCCACGCAGTCCTTCTGCTCGAAGCGCCCGAAGTCCCGGCGGCTGAAGATGACGGTGATGTTCTGCTGGGGCACGCGGGCCGACGCGAACAAGCCGGTGATGCTGACCGTACCCGCTTCTGCGCCGGACACCGTCGCCGACGCGTTCACCCGGAAGCCCTCGCCCTCGGCGAGGACGCTGCACGCGACCGTGACTGTGCCGCTGCCCTCGGTCTGATCGGTCTCGACCGGCCGCGGCGCGGTGCCGACGCCTCCGAAGTTGCCGATCGTGATCCACTCCCGGGACGAGATGCCGCACACCTGCTGGCCGTTGGTGCCAGGGCGAATCTGCGAGTCGATGATGACCCGAGGAATGGCCGGCACCGGATCGGAGCACGCCACCAGGAGCCCCAGCGGGACGGTGAGCGCGAGGCAGGACCGAATGAGCGAACGAGCAGCTGGGCGCATGGATGGTTCTCCTGAGACCTTGGCAGAAGCAAGCGAGCGAAGCGAAGCGGTGGTCGGACCTCGCGGAACGACGGGTGGCGGTAACGTGCCAGAACGACGACGGTTGTCCGCGACCTGGCCTAGAGCTGTAAGGGCGACTTTAGCTCCATTCGGGGCGGGGCACCAAACGTCCGGTGCGCCCGGCGGCGCTCAGGCGGCCGCGGCGGCGTGGAACCCGCGCTCGAGGTCGGCCTGCAGGTCGCCGATGTCCTCCAGGCCACAGGAGAGGCGGATCAGGCCGTCGCCGATGCCGAGCGCGTCGCGCGCGTCCTTTGGGACGCTCGCGTGGGTCATGATGGCCGGGTGCTCGGCGAGCGACTCGACGCCGCCTAGGCTCTCCGCGCAGACGAAGATCTCGAGCGCCTTGAGGAAGGCCGTGGCGGCGGGCAGGCCACCTCGGAGGTCCAGGCTCATCATGCCGCCGAACCCTCTCATCTGCCGGGTCGCGATCTTGTGTCCGGGGTGGGACGGAAGGCCCGGGTAGTGCACGCGGCGCACCTGGGGGTGCGCCTCCAAGAAGCGGGAGAGGGTCTCCGCAGCCCGCACGTGCTGTCGCATGCGGACGCCAAGGGTCTTCAGGCCGCGCAGCACGAGGTAGCAGTCGAACGGGCTCGGAACGGCCCCCACCGACTTCTGGAGGAAGCGGAGGCGGTCCGCCGTGGCGTCGTCGCTCGTCATGACGGCGCCGCCGACGACGTCGGAGTGGCCATTCAGGTACTTGGTGGTCGAGTGCACGACCACCGTGGCGCCCAGCGCGAGCGGGCTCTGGAGGGCCGGCGTCGCGAACGTGTTGTCGACCGCGAGGGTGAGCGACGAGGCGCGCGCGATGTCCGCGATGGCGGCGATGTCGAAGATCTTCAGCATCGGGTTCGAGGGGGTCTCGAGCCAGATCATCTTCGTGTTGGGGCGTACGGCCGCGCGCACGCGGGCGGGGTCGGCCATGTCGAGGAACGTGGCCTCGACGCCGAACTGCTTCAGGACTCTGTCGAAAATGCGGAACGTGCCGCCGTACACGTCGTCGCACACGAGCACGTGATCGCCGCTCTTCAGGGTGAGCAAGAGCGTGGTGGCCGCGCCGCAGCCCGAGCCGAAGGCGAGACCGTGCTTCGCGCCCTCGAGGGCGGCGAGGCAGCCCTCGAGCGCCGTGCGCGTGGGGTTGCCGGCGCGGGAGTAGTCGTAGTCCTTGTGGCCGCCTGGGCCGTCTTGGGCGAACGTGCTCGCGAGCACGATGGGCGTCATCACGGCGCCGTGGATCGGGTCGGGCGCCTGGCCCGCGTGGATGCACAGCGTGTCGAATTTCGTCTCGAGCTTCGTGTAGAACTTCGCGCCTGCCGAGCTCATGCGCTTCGACTACCACGAAGGCGCTCGCCGAGGAGAACACTCGCTTCGCCCGCGATGTCGGCCGCCGAAGGCCTCGCGCCGGGCTCCGTCGCGAGCGCGCGCGCGAGCCAGGGGCCGAGCGCGGGCGCGGCTCGCTCGAGCGCGTGGACGAGGGCAGGGGCGACGGGCTCCTCGGCGGCCTCGACGAGCCCCATCGGCAGCGAGCTCGAGCGCCGCGGCGGTAGGCCCGTGACCACGTGGAGCAGGCACGCCGCCGCACCGAACACGTCGCTCGCGTAGTTGGCGGCCTCGCCGCGCGCGAGCTCTGGGGCGGCGTAGAGCACGGTGCCCCGGAAGTCCCCCGCGGTCGGCGCGCGCGCGCTCGCGTCCGCGGGGAAGCGCGCGAGCGCGAAGTCGATGAGCGTGACGTCGGCGCCGCGCACGAGCACGTTCGAGGGGCTCACGTCGCCGTGGGCCACTCCCGCGGCGTGCACGACCGCGAGGGCGCGGAGGACGTGGGCGATCGTCGCCTCGGGGTCGGTCGCGCCGGCTGGCCCCGACGGCGCGAGGGGGACGCCCGGCGCCAGCGTGGTCACGAGGTAAGGGCCCCGTGGGTCGTCGCCCGACGCCACCACGGTCGGCGCGGCGGCGCCCGCGAGCCTCTCGAGGGCTCGCGCCTCCGTTTCGAGCAGCGCGGCCGCTGCCCCGTCGCCCGCGAACCTGGGCGTGGGGCGCTTGCACACGAAGACCTCGTCGCCCCGGGCGACGCGAAAGACGACGAAGAAGCGCCCCGCGTGCAGCGGCCCATCGATCGAGTACCCGTCGGGGCTGTGGAGGTGAGTCATGGCCGCATGACGTATGGTCGAGCTCGCTCGCCTGCGGAGGGGCGCGTTTTCGCTGGCCCTCCCCTGGTCGCCGGTACATCCTCTGCGAAGTGAAGCGTACGCTTATCTTTTTGTCGCTGCTCGTGGGGTTCGGTGTCGGCGCGAGCGCGTGCAGCTCCGACCCGCTGAAGCCCGCCCCCACCACCGTCCCCACGACCACCGCGACGGCCGACGCCGACGCGCCGGATGTCCCGCCCATCCCGCTCCCGGAGGGTGGCGTCGAGACGCCCCTCGCGTACAGCTCCGAGCTCAGCGTGCAGGTCATGCCGAGCGATCGCGGGCAGTCGATCCTCGACGCGATCAAGGGCGCGAAGACCTCCATCCACATGGAGATGTACCAGCTCACGAACAGCGCGGTCATCGGCGCGCTGAAGACCGCCAAGCAGCAGGGGCGCCAGGTCCGCGTCATCCTGAACCAGACCTTCCCGCAGGGCGGCAACGCCAACGCCGGCACCTTCAACGAGCTGAAGGCGGCTGGAGTCGAGGTGGTCTACGCGCCGTCGGTGTTCTCCTTCACGCACTCGAAGATCCTCGTCCTCGACGGCACCGTGGGCTGGATCATGACCATGAACCTCACGCAGACGAGCCCGACCGAGAACCGCGAGTACCTCGTGCGCGTCACCGGCGCCGCCGAGGTGGCGGAGCTCGTGGCCATTCTCCAGGCTGACTTTTCGAACAAGTCCGTAGACTTGCCAGGCAAGCTCGTGGTGTCCCCCGGCTCCGCGACGCCGGTCGACGCGCAGCGACGCCTCGTGGCCCTCATGCGCACCGCCACCTCGCAGATCGACCTCGAGGGCGAGTCGCTGGCCGACACCCAGATCGTCGAGACGCTCATCGCCGCGAAGAAGCTGGGGCGCACGGTGCGCATCATCCTGAACGACCAGGACGGCTCTCCCGGGCAGGTCACCGCCCTCGCGGCGCTCAAGGCGGCCGGCATACCCATCGTGAAGGTTGGCACGCCCGACATCCACGCCAAGGCCATCATCGTCGATCGCGCGCGCGCCTACGTCGGCTCGCAGAACTTCACGTTCACCGCGCTGTTGAAGAACCGCGAGGTGGGCCTGCTCACCGACAACGTGGCCGAGGTCACCAAGATGGCCACGACCATCGACGCCGACTTCGCCAAGGGCGTCCCGTTCTGAACGACGCGCCCGCGCTGCCGAATTTGGTTGCACCCACGCGCGTCACGACTATGGTTCGCCACGCTTCGTGGCCGTAGCTCAGTTGGTAGAGCGCTGGATTGTGGCTCCAGCTGTCGCGGGTTCAATCCCCGTCGGTCACCCCAAAGATTCCGGGCACTTGCAGGGATAAGCAGCGAGACGGAAGCGGACTGCGTCGGCGCGATGGCGCCGACCGAATCGTCGGACTCCTCGGTGCGCGAAGCGACGAAGAGCGCACGCTCGACGGCTAACAGCCTGTTGATAAACGGACCGAGCCCGCGCGTCGTCCGCGCGGCATCAGGCAAGGCGCGATCCGAGGAGCCCGCGGAGCCTGCTTTTGCAGGTGAGCAGGCACCGGAGGATCGCAACGCAGCCCGTGCCGATGCGGCGGCGCGGGGGCGACGGGAGTTTATCAACGGGCTGCTAAGGCTCCCTCGCGGGCGCGGTCTTCAGAATCCCCGCGATATGCGCCGCGGACGCGGCTTCGGCCGCCGCGAGGTCGCACGGGTCGCGCGTCCAGCGCAACGCGACAACGCCGTGGGGCGACGTGCGCTCGACCCCCGGCAGGTGGCTTGGCCTTGGCCATTCGCTTCGGGGCCTCGAGGAGCTGATCATCCTCGTCCCACGGAGGCCGGTCGGGCTCGAAGACGACCGCGATGGCGCGCAGCGGCCAGCGCGCCGGATCGTCGGGTTCCTCGGGCGCGTCCGACCAGTCCCACCAGGCGTGGCCGACCACGACGTGCACCTCGTCCGGCGCGCGACCCTCAGCGCGACGGCGGTGGCGAAGAAGTCACCGAGCGCGGAGTGGCGCAGCGCGGCCAGGGTCCGCCCGCGCAGGGCCGCCGTCAGCGAGGTGCGGCGGAAGACCCCGCGCGGGCTACGACTTCTGGTTGTAGTTCGTGGACTCGAGCAGGATGACGTTGGTCTTCGACCGCGTCTCGCCCACGCTCGTGATGTACACGGCCGGCTGGTCTTGCACGGGGCAGACCTTCTCGCACGCGCCGCAGCCGATGCAGAGGCTCGGATCGACGTGCGGTCGCTGGAGCTTCACCTGCTTCATCGCCGGCTCGGCGCCGTTCGGGCCGGGGGTCTTCTCGCGCATGGGCGCCTCGACCTCTTCGACCCAGATGGCCTTGGGGGAGGTGGGGCAGAACTCCTCGCACACGATGCAGGGGGTCTGCATGCTCCACGGGAGGCAGCGGCCGTGGTCGTAGAAGGCGGTGCCGATCTTCACCGGCGGCGTGCCCTGGCCGAGCTTCTCCTTCTCGGTGATCTTCTGGATGGCGCCGGTCGGGCACACCTGCCCGCAGAGCACGCACGAGTGCTCGCAGTAGCCGATGCGCGGGATGAGGATGGGCGTCCACAGGCCCTCGACGCCGGCCTCGAACAACGCGGGGTGGAGCGCGTTGTTCGGGCACACCTTCATGCACTCGGCGCAGCGGATGCACCGCTCGAGGAACGCCCGCTCCTCCACCGCGCCCGGGGGCGGATCACCTTGGAGTGGTAGTTCACGTCGAGCGAGTCGGCGATGCGCATCGCGGGGATGGCGGCGGCGCCGGCCGCGACCGTGGCGAGCAGGGTGCGACGGTCGGTGTCGGGCTTCACGATCGCGCTCTTGCGGTTCGGCAAGAAGCGGAACTTGATGACGTCCTCGGGGCAGGACGCCTCGCAGTTCATGCACATGTGGCACTCGTCCTGGCGCCACTTCACGCCGCCCTGCGGGCTGTCGGCGCCCTGGCAGTTCACGAGGCACAGGTTGCAATCGGTGCACTTTGCATGGTCTTTCTCCATGCCGAACAGCGCGAACCGCGCGAACACACCGAGGAACGCGCCGAGCGGGCAGAGCACGCGGCACCAGAAGCGCGGCACGAACCGGTTCATGAACAGGATCGCGACGAGCAGAAAGACGATGAGCCAGGTCTGGTGAAAGTAGAACTGCTTGTTCTGCCAGACGGCCTGCGCGAGGAAGTCCTGCGTGTGGTCGGCGGCGCCCTGGAGCGGCCGCGACGGTACGTTCTGCGCGGCGCCGAGCCCACGCGACGTGAGGTATTGCGCGGCCGGGATGACCCCGAGGCCGATCGAGCGCACCGCCACGCAGATGGGATCCATCATGCCGCCGATGGCGCTGCCCGCGACGCTCGCGAGCAGGAACGCGTACATGAGGTAGTACTTCGCGCGCTGGTAGCCGTGGGTCTTGTTGGCCTCCACGCGCGACGCGCCGCGGCCCTTCGGGGAAGGGAGGATCCACGCGAAGAAGTGGTGGAGCGTGCCGAACGGGCAGATCCACCCGCAGAACACGCGCCCCACGAGCAGCGTGAGCCCGAGCAGCCCGAGGCTCCAGAGGAGGCCGCGGTAGACCGTGTGGGTCGAGAGCACGGTCATGGCGCCGACGAACGGATCGGCCAGCAAGAACGCCTCGACCGGCAGCGGCAGGCGCACGGCCTGGTCGGCCTGGGCCGCGAAATTGCCCCGGAAGCCGGTCTGGAACAGGAAGTACATGAACAGGCTGAAGAAGCCTGCCTGCGACACGCGCCGCGCCCACACGAGGCCGCGGATGATGGGCCGGGCCGGCAAGCCCGAGCCCGCGCGCTTCGGGTTCAGCTTCGCGCGGAGTTTGTCCACGAGGCTCGGGCCGGTCGCCTTGCGCGCGCCGCCGCCGCCGCCGCCGCCCGCGCTACCGCTCGGGGAGCCCGGAGCCGGAGAGCCAGCGGGGCCTGGTGCGCGCTCGGCGACCGCCGAGGCGTGCTTCTTCGCGGTGCTCCCGCACCCGCCGGTGCCGCAGCCGCTCGAGCCGCAGCCGCCCGCGGGCTTCGGCGGCGTGGTGGTGCACGCCGTGGGGTCGACCGTGGGTGAGCGCGACGCCGAGGACGTTCCCTGGGTCCGCGTGGGTGCGGGCGCGACCAGCGTCACCGTCGTGCTCTGATCGAGCGCGGCGACGACCCCGACCTCGCCGGTCTTCCAAGGGATAGGCGCGGCGTGGCCGCTCGAGAGATCGTCGGCCGCCGTGGCTTCGAGCGCGGTGACGTCGAGCACCACGGCCGCGTGCGGCGCGCCCGCTTGTTGCGCTGCGCGATCCCCGCGGGCGGTTCCCTGCGAGGAGCGTGCAGAATGCAAAGATTCGCGGCTCACCCTAGACCTCCTTCACTCGGAGGCTCTCCCAGTTCATCGTGCCGATGCCGCGTTCGTGGGCCATCTTCAGGTACGGCAGGTTCTCGCGTGTCTGGCCGATGAGGGTGCAGCCGAGCGCGTCGGCGGCGACCTGATCGATGGCGGCGATGACGGTGTTCATCACCTTCGTGTCGTCGATGTTGCCGCCCTGCGGGCCGTTGCGCATGAGCACTCGCATCGCGTCGACCACGGTGAGGGTCGGGCGCATGAAGGTCGCCAGATCGGCGATCGACACGTCGATGTTCTGGTGGAGGCGATTTCGCCGTCCGCCGAGCACGCCGTACCAGTTCTTCATGGCCGCCGTGTACTTCGCGAGGTTGTGGTGCTTCGCCACCGGCACGTTGATGACCTTGTCGGCCTCGACCAGCGTGGTGAAGATGGGCCACTCGTCGAGCACCTCGCCGCGAATACGCGTGGAGCGGAAGCGGTGCTGGAGCGGGAGCACGACCTCGGCGCCGAGGCTGTGCGCCTTGCGCCAGATGCCCGAGCGCTGGAAGCACCGATCGGGGTCGTTGCAGCTCCCGTCGGCCACGACGACCCGCTTGGCGCCGGCCTCGAAGGCGAGCTGCACGACCGTCCCCACGACGTCGGGGTTCGTGTTGGCCGCGTGGATCGGCATGCGATCCCACCCGATGTTGGGCTTCACGACGACCACGTCGCCGCGCGACACGAAGCGCTTCATGCCGCCGAGCGCGGCGACCGCCCTGCGCACCACGTCGTCGGCGCTGGCGTTCTCGTCACCTTTGGGGCCACGCGCGATGGAGAGATCGGCGTCTTCGTTCGCCTTGCCGCGGAAGTCGCGCACCTGGCGGTCGCCCTGACCGTCGCGAGCGCCGAAGCCGCCCTTGTCCCACACGCCTCGCCCGAGGAGCGCCGCGCCGCCGAGCACGCCGGCGGCCGCGCCGACGCGGGTGAGCGCCTCTCGACGCGACGGGCGAGAGGCGCGAGAGTCCCGCGCGGCCTCGTCTGCGAGCGGCGGCGGCGGCGTGGGCTTGGTTGCCATGGGAGTTCTCTTAGCGCCGAATGGAAGACAGAGGCAACTCGTGGACGCGCATTTCCCCGCAGAATTCGCCCTCGATCGCGGCCTCACACAGGCGCGGCGCGAATCCTCGGGCTGCCATGGATGAGCTACTCGGGCGACGCGTCGGCGCTCGCTTCGAGCGAGCCGCTGTCGGGGCGCGCGCCGTCGAGGGGCGCGTCGGGGATCGAGTCGGGCGACGCGTCGGTGCTCGCGTCGCTGGCGTCGGCGCCCGCTTCCGCGTCGGCCTCGCTCGGGGGCGCGCGGCGCGTCGGCTCCTCGTAGGTCAGCGGGTCGAGCCCGAACACCGCGTTGCAGGCCGCGCACGCCAGCAGCGCGGCGGCCCAAGGCGCCCGAGCAGCCGGTCGCGATGCGGCGCCGCACGGACGACGGGAGCGTATCCGCGGCCTGGTGGGCCTCACCGGAACGAGCCCTCGGCGACGACGCCGAGCCCGCGGGCCGCCACGGAGAGGCTCGTGCGTGAGTTGGCGACCCCTTCGGGCGTCCGAGCCGGCGCGAGCCAGAAGAGCGCGGCGCCGCCCGCCACGAGGCCGAGGCCGGCGAGCCCCACGACCGTGCCCACGTCGCCCTTGGCGCGCGCGTCGGCGGCCGCGTCCACCTGCGCGCGGTCGGCGCACCGGTTGGCCTCGCAGAGCGTCGCGGCCCGGCTGTGATCGGCCTTCGCGAGCACGCCGAGCACCACGCCCGTGATCGCCGCGAGCCCGCCGCCCGCGACCAGCGCCGCGCCCGTGAGCTTCGCGGGGCCGAGGTTGCCCTCGTCGACCAGGTACCCCACGGCGGGCGCACGCCCGAGGGCACGCGGCGAGAGCTCGACCCGCGCGACGCGCGAGCTCGTCAGCCCCGCGAGGCTCGGCACGTCGACCACGAGGTCGTCGCCCTCGGCGGCGAGCGCGACCGTGGCGGTGAAGGCGAGGTCTCTCGCCGCGACGCGCACGGTGACCGGGCCGCCGTCCCGCGGGTGAGGCGCGTCCCACCGGTCGCGCGGGACGGCCGCGCCGTCGATCCACACGCCAAGCGCCGGGGTCGCGCGGAGATCGGGCGGCAGGCGGACGGTGAGCCGCGAGCGGCGCGGGCCGAGCTCCGCGAGCCGGCTGCGGGCGCGCTCGCGGGTCGCCTCCGGGAGCGAGCCGCCCTCGCGCGCGAGGAGACGCGTGTAGGTTGCATGGGCCGACGCGAGGCGCCCGCCCCGGTCGAGGCAGTCGGCCGCGAGCGCGAGCGTGGCGGGCGCCGGCACCTCGTCGAAGGCGCGCTGGAGTAGTGGGCACGCCTCCGCGAAGCTCTCGGTCTCGAGCTCGGCCATGGCTCGCTCGAGCGTGGTCGGCGGGGTCTCGGCGCGCGCGGGGCGAGGCGTGAGGCCGAGCCCACCGAGCGCCGCGGCGCTGCACGCGAGGGAGAGCGCGTGCGCCCTCGATCTCGCGCTCGCTGACGGCCTACTTGCGGCCATGTCCTGGTCCGAGCACGCCCGAGAGCTTGGTCTTCGCGTCGAACTCGTGCACGTGGGGCGGGTGATGGCACGAGAGGCAGGTGTCACCGCTCGGCTTCGGAACCGGCACGTGCACGCGCGCCGGCGCCTTCACGTGGAGCGAACCCGCGCCGTGGCACACCTCGCACTGCACGTTCTTCAGCGCGGCGACGGCGGTGACCGTGCTGCCGCCGGGGCGCTCGTAGCCCGTGACGTGGCACGACACGCAGTCGAGGTTGAACTCCTTGAAGCCGTCCTCGAGGGTCTTGTAGGCGCGGCTGTGGGCCGTGCCGTTCCACACCTTGCGCGCGTCGGCGTGGCAGGCCGAGCAGACGTCGATGCCCACGTACGCGGGCTCGTCGGCGGCCGTGGGGCGAGGGGTGCGACCCGCGAACGCGCGCTTGTTCTCGTCGTTCACGCGCTTGTAATAGGCGGAGAGCTTGTCGGTGATGAGTTTGTCGGTGCCGAGCGTCGTGCGCACCTCGCGCAGGGCGTATCGGTAGAAGCTCCCCTTCGCGGGCGTGGGCGACTTGTCGAGGACGGCCCGCTCTTGCTCGAGCTTCGCGACCTCGGCGCGACGGGCCTCGATGTCGGCCTTCGCCACGGAGGGATCGGTCTCCCAGGTCGCGATCTTCTTCCGGAGGTCGTCGATGCGCGCGCTGAGCGCCTCGCGCTTGCGGGTGGCCTCGAGCCCGGCGCCGTCCGCGAACGCCATGCTGCCGTCGCGCACGAAGAGGTCGAGGACGCCGACGGTCTGGAGGTGGTTGCCGGTCTCCACGAGGAGCACGTCACCGACGCGCTCGATGGGCGCCGCCTGCGTGTTCGCCTCGCCCGCGCCGCCGGGTGAGCCCACGAGGATCGCGAGGAGCTTCGGGAACGCGTCGGCGAGGCGCTTCGCCTCCCCGCGGCCGATCGAGGCGAGCAGCACGACCACCTGCGCGCCCTGCTTCTCGAGCTCCGCGAGCGCCGCGCCCACCGCCTCTTGGATCGGGCCGTCCTTCGGCTCGCTCAGCGGCTTGCCCTCACGTGCGCGAGAGGGCGCCGAGACCCCCAAGAGGCCCACCTTGACCCCGCCGAGCTCCTTGACCGAGGTGGCCGTGCGCGGGCCCGCCGCGGGGGTCGCGTTGGCGAACAAGAGCGGCGCGCCGCTGGCCTCGCGCAGCGACGCGAGGGTCTGGTCGCCGGCGGCCCACTCGTTCCGCGCCGGTGCGAACCCCGCGAGTCGCAGCGACGCGAGCGCCTTCGCGATGGTCTCGGCCTTCGCGACGTCTTGGCCGCGCTTGTCGGCCGTGACGTCGGGGTCCATGAAGAAGAGCGGGCCCGCCGTGAGCGTCGCGTAGGCGGCGGCGGACGCCTCCTCGGCTCGTACGAGCGCACCGAAGTGGTCCATCCCCCCGAGCTGGTCCTTCACGCAGCCGCAGGGCTCGAGGGCGCCGGCGAGGTCCGACACCAAGTAGAGCCGCACAGTGGGCCGCTCGTCGCGGGTGCGTGCCGGCTCCGTCGTCGGAGGGCGACAGCCGTCGCAGGCGGCCAGCGCGAAGACCCCTGTCAGCGCCGCGGCGATCGCTGCGCGCGACGTGAACAGGCCGAGCGGGCGAAACGGGCTTGCGAAGAGCCTCACGAGCGACACCTCCCTGCGAACGCCGTGCGCGCGCGGCGCGCTGCGCGCGCTGCCCGAGCCGGCGCGGCCTTCATACCGCAACCGCCGGAACAAATCGCCCATTCCACGACAGAGTCGAATCGTCCGTGAGATCGGCCGCGTGCTACCGTTCCACCCTGATGCGGAGGTTCGGTCCGTTCGTTCTCGAGGCTCGGTTGGCCGTCGGCGGTACGGCGGAGGTGCACACGGCGCGCCCCGCGGAGCCCGGCGGCGATCTGCCCGAGCGGGTCGTCGTCAAGCGCCTGCTACCGCACATGCTCGCCGAGCCCAGCGCGAGGTCCATGTTCGACCTCGAGGCGCGGCTGCACGCGTCGATCCGCCACGAGAACGTCGTCCGCGTCTACTTCGCCGGCGTCGACGAGGCGACCGGCGAGCCGTTCCTCGCCCTCGAGCACGTCGACGGCGTCGACGGTTACCGCCTGCTCCGCCGGTTGAAGCAGGAGGGCCGCACGCTCCCCGTCGGGGTCGCGGTCTACATCGCCCGCGAGGTCCTGCGCGCGCTCGCCAGCGCGCACACCGCGCGGGACGCCAACGGGGCGCCGCTCCACATCGTGCACCGCGACGTGAGCCCATCGAACATCTACTTCTCGGTGGATGGTCGCGTAAAGCTTGGTGATTTTGGCATTGCGCACTCGTCCTCTCGCGCGTCGATGCGCAGCGAGGCGGGCAACACCCTGAAGGGGAAGTACGCGTACCTCGCCCCCGAGCAGGTGAAGGGCGACCCCGCCGATCACCGGGCCGATCTCTTCAGCCTCGCCGCCGTGCTCACCGAGATGCTCCTCGGTGTCCCGCTCTTCGCGGGCGGCGGGCAGCTCGCCGTGCTGCTCGCGATTCGCGACTGCAAGCTCGACGTCCTCGAGTCGGCGCGACACTCCCTCCCCAAGGGGCTCTTCGACGTGCTCGAGCGCGCCCTCTCGAAGGCGCCCGATCGGCGTTTCGGGACGGCGTCCGAGCTCGCCGCCCGGCTCGCCCCCTTCGAGAGCCCGCCTCAAGCCGCGATCACCGAGCTCTCGGCCCTCGTGCGCGCCACGCAGGCCGGCGCCCCCAGCCGCGAGCTCAGCGCGGTGACGCCTGGTCGCGCTCGGGCGGTGGAAGCGCAGGCTACGCGCGTGAGCGATCCCCAGCTCCGCAAGACCAGCGAGTACGTGCTCGAGCCCTCGTTCGTCGTCACCGCTGACGGGCGCCTGATGGGGCCGATCTCGTTTGCCCACCTCGTCGAGGCGATCTCCACGGGCGAGCTCGCCGAGCGCGATCGCGTGAACTACGCCGGCACGGGCCTCAAGCCGCTGCGTGACATCGGCGAGCTCGCGCGCTTCCTGCCGCCCTCCACCGCCACCGCGAGCGGAGCCCTCGACCCTGGCCTGCCCCAGTTTCAGGGCGAGCTGTCCGAAATGGGCATGTTGGCGGTGCTCATGCCCGTGCTGCGGGAGCGCCTCTCGGGCGTTCTCTTCGCCGAGCGCGGCGCCGGGGGCGGCGCGGCGCCCATGCGCAAAGAGCTCTATTTCCAGGCCGGCCGGCTGCATCACGTCGCCTCGACGAACGCGACCGAGCTGCTCGGCGAGTACCTCGTGCGCCGCGGCAAGCTCGCGCGCGAAGAGCTCGATCTCGCCCTCGGCATCCTCCCTCGGTACCAGGGCCGCATGGGCGACACGCTCATCTCGCTCGGCCTCGTCGACGCCGTCGAGATCTTCCGCGCGATCCGCGAGCAAGGGCGCGATCGCGTCGCCGACCTCTTCACGTGGCGCTTCGGCAAGGTGTCGTTCTATCGCGACCGCACCGCGGCCCACGTCGAGTTCCCGCTCGACCTCGACCTGCCGCAGCTGCTGGTCGCCGGCCTCGAAGCGGAGATGCCCGGGAACGTGCCGCTCGACCGCTACCGCGGCCACTTGAGCCGTACCTTGCGGAGCCGCCCGACGCCGCGCGAGCTCGTCGGGGTCACGTGGCCCGCGAGCGTGTCGGCGCTCCGCGCGCTCCTCGATCCTCCCCTCGCGCTTCGCGAGGTGCTGCGCCTCGGCGCGCAGTCGGGCGCCGCCGCCCCCGAGCTGCTCCGCGCGGTCGAGGTGCTCACCGCGGCCGGGCTCGCCGCGTTCGACTGAGCCCACCGCGTGCAGTGGGCTGCGGCGTCGAGTCCTCGGTCGTCACTCGAGCGGCGGGAAGTGGGCGTGACCCTCGGAGTCGAACCACAGCACCCGATCGAGCACCTGGGCCGCGTCCAGCACGGCCGCGTCGTGGTCGCGCGCCACCGCGACGAGCTCGCCGTAGAGCGCGTTCGTCGCGCGTCGAAACACCAGCAACGCGCCGATGAAGCGCGCGCCTTGCGCTAGCGGCGGCTCGCCCAGCAAGTGCCGGCACGCCGGCTCGGGCAGGAGCGGCACGCACTCGGGGACGAGGAGCGCGAGCAGCTTGGAGAGCGCCTCGGTGCCCTGCGCGCGCCGCGTTCCGAGCGCCTCGGAGAGCTGGTCGACCGCCGCCGCGATCTCGGCGAGCTCGGGCGAACCGGCGACCGGCTCGTCCGGGAGCGCCTCGAGGGCCAAGGCGAGCGCGAGCAGCACCTCGCGCCATGGGGGCGTCGCCAGCGCGCGGAGGGCGGGGGAGGGCGCGGGCGAGTTCACGAGCCAGCTCGACGCGAGGGCGAGATCGAGTCGCGCCTCGAGCGGGAGCGTGGGTCGAGCGCGCCGCAGCGCGTGCGCGGCTTGGTCGAAGAGGAACGCGCCAGGGAGCCCCGCGCGGAGGTTCAGCTTCTCCGCCGCGCGCTCCGCCGAGATCGCGCGTCCGCCGCCAAGATCGTGCTTCACCATGCGTCGAGCCTACCAGCCCAGTCACGCTGGGCGTACGTCCCGCGCGCGCCCGCGCGGCGCGACAGATGTGCGCTCGGGAGGTACCCTGCCAGCATGGGCTGCCTCTTTTGCAACATCGTCTCGAAGAAGATCCCCGCCGACATCGTGTACGAGGACGACCACGTGCTCGCCTTTCGTGACGTTCGGCCGGTCGCCCCCTCGCACGCGCTCGTCATCCCGAAGGTGCACCTCGAGAGAGTGCACGAGGCCACGGGCGAGCACGCCGCGCTCCTCGGCGCGGTAGTCCTCGGCGCGCGAGAGGTGGCCGAGCGGCTCGGCCTCGGCGGCTCGGGTTACCGGCTCGTAATCAACAACGGTGACGACGGCGGACAGACCGTGTTCCACCTGCACGTGCACGTGCTCGGCGGCCGCGCGCTCAGCTGGCCGCCCGGCTGAAGCGGGCCACGCGCGTGCATGTAGAATGCACGTAGCTATCGCGCGGCGCGCGTCGCCGGCGGCGGGCCGAGGCGCGCGATGGCGGCCTCCACGCTCGCGCGGGGATCCTCGCCCTCGGGCGCGTCGCGCGTGTCGCCGAATGGAGCGCGCCGCTGCCGCCCGAGCAGGTAGCGGAGGCACGCGACCTCCAGCCCCGACACGGTCACGCGGCGCCTGAAGTCGACGTCGGGGAGCCGGTAGGTGAGCTCGAACAGCCCGTCGCCCCGCGCCGTGAGCGCGGGCTCCACGGCTCGCTCGAGGTGACGGAGGGCGCCGCGGAGGAGCGCCGAGCGTCGCCGCGCGGCCCGCACCTCCGGGCGACGGTGCAGGTCGAAGAACCGATTGCGGGAGTAGAGCCCCGGGGCCACGGTCATCGCCACGGCGAGCGCTTCGGTCAGCGCGGCGCCCTCGAGGGCGCCGTCGCGAAGAAGGGAGGGCTGGCTCTCGCGGTTCACGCGCTCACGAGCTCACGCCTTGTGAGCCCCGCCGTCAGCGCCGTTCTGCGCCTCGAGCATCGTGGCCTGCCGGTGGGTGCGGAGCGCCGTCATGAGCTCCTCAAGATCGCCCATCATCACGCGATCGAGCTTGTGGAGCGTCAGCTGGATGCGGTGATCGCTCACGCGGTTCTGGGGGAAATTGTAGGTGCGGATCTTCTGGCTGCGCTCGGCGGTGCCGACCATACCGCGCCGCTCGGCGCTGACCTCGGCGTCTCGCTTCGCCTTCTCGATGTCGAGCAGGCGGCTCTTCAGCACCTTCAGCGCCTTCGCCTTGTTCTTCAGCTGGGAGCGCTCGTCTTGGCACTTCACGATGAGGCCGGACGGCTTGTGGAGGATCTGCACCGCGCTGTTCGTGGTGTTGACGCCCTGGCCGCCGGGACCGCCGCTGGCGGCGATGGAGATCTCGAGGTCCTTGTCGTCGATCTGCACCTCGACCTCGTCCGCCTCGGGAAGCACCGCCACGGTGGCCGTCGAGGTGTGGATGCGCCCCTGGCTCTCGGTGGCGGGGACGCGCTGCACGCGGTGCACGCCTCCCTCGAAGCGCATGTGGGCGTAGACGTCCTTGCCCGAGAGCAGGAAGATGCACTCCTTGTAGCCGCCCGTGGCGCTCTCGGAGAGGGAGAGCACCTCGAGCTGCCAGCCCCGCGCCTCGGAGTACCGCGAGTAGAGGCGGAACAGATCGGCCGCGAAGAGCGCGGCCTCTTCGCCGCCCTCGCCCGAGCGGATCTCGATGATCGTGTTCTTCTTGTCGTCCGGGTCTTGGGGTAGCAGCAGGAACTGCAGCTCGAGCTCGAGCGCGAGGACCTTCTCCTCGAGGGCGGGGATCTCGTGCTCGTCGACGAGCTCCCGCAGCTCCGGATCCGCGAGGGCCTCGCGGTCTTCCTCGAGCCGGCGCTGCGCCTCTTGGTAGCGCGCGAAGGCGTTGGCGATGGGCTCGAGCTCACCGCGCTCGCGGTTCAAGTTGGCGAGGCGCGCGCGGTCGGCGAGCACGTCGGGCTGGCAGAGCAGCTCGTCCATGTCGCGGAAACGCCGCGAGAGATCGGCCAGTTTATCGAGGGGCAACATGCGAACGCTCGGCGGGTCTAGTCGCTCGCTTCAATCAAGTCGACGGATATTCGAGGGCCAACGCTCGGCTCGCCGCGGCAATTGCCTGTAACGAAGCCACCAAGCGAGGTCAGGAGGCGGGGCTTCGCAGCGAGTCGGTCGCGTAGAACGCGGCGTAGTCGTCGAAGCGCGCGTCGTCGACCTCGGCGGGGGTCTCCGCCGCCCCCGCCGCCGCCCGCTCACGAAACAGGGTGGCGCGGAGCGACGCGAGGGCGATCTCGAGCTGCTCGTCGTCGGGCTCGATCGTGGTGATCTTCTGGACGAGGAACCCCGGCACGAGCACGACACGGAGCGGGCCCTTCGTAAAGTACCGCGCGAACACGCGCTGGATCTCGAAGGTGATGGCGGCGAGCACCGGCACGAAGGGCAGCTTCGCGACAAAAAAGAGAACGTTGTCGATGATCTTGCTGCCGGTATCGATCTGCGGAAGGAGGCCACCGAGCACCGTGAAGACGAGCACCGAGACGATGGCGACCATGACCAGGAACGTGGTCCCGCACCGCGGGTGGAGCGTGGTCTTCTTGCGGGCGTTCTCGACCGTGAGGGCCTCGCCCGCCTCGTAGGTGCTGATCGTCTTGTGCTCCGCCCCGTGGTACTGGAACACCCGGCGAATCTCTGGCACGCGGCGGATGAGCAGCATGTAGCCGATCACGATCGCGAGCTTGAACACGCCCGTCATCGCCTGAAATTGCGGCGACTGCACCTTGAGATCGAAGTGCAACACGCGGTTCATGATGGCCGCGACCAGCTGCGGCAGCGCGATCATGAACAACACCATGACCGCGAGCATGATCGCCGGGCCGGTGCGGTTCGTCGCGCTCGCGGCGGCGGCCGGTGCGGGCGCTGGAGCGGTGGTCGGCGCGGGCGGCGCGGCGGGAGTGGCCGGCGCGGGCGGCGCGGGAGCCGCCTCCGCGTCCTGGGTCGCGAGGAGAAAGAGCGTGTAGCCAAGCGCCGTGAGCGCCGACAGCGCGCCGGTCTTGGCGCTGGTGCCCGCCACGGCTTCAGCCTCCGCCGCGGTGACGTCGGCCTCGGCTTGCTCGGCGGAGAAGCGCAGGGCCTCGCCTCCCAGCCGGAGCGACTCGACGAGAGACATGACGCCGCGGACGAGCGGCCATCGCGCGACACCGGTGGGGACGGTGGCGGCGCGCTCGCGGACGTGGAGGCTCCCGTCGCGGCGGCGCACCACGATCGCGAACGAGGTCGGCGCGCGCATCATCACGCCCTCGAGGACGGCCTGCCCCCCTATGTACGGACGAGCAGGGGCTGCGGGGTCGGCGGAGGACGGCGAGGGGGACGGGCTTGCGGCGCTGGACATGGGCCCCCCCAGTATACGTACGCCGGCCCCGGACGCGAGCCCGGCGCCGCCGCCGCGGTGGACAGCGGCCCGTTCGGGGGATACCCCGAGAGAATGCTCGCGCCGCCCCCGCTCCCACGTACCCTCGAGGCGTGCTTCCGGGACGTCGCCAGCCAGCGGCCCGAGGTCCGCGCCGAGGCCTGCGAGGAGCTCGGGCGGCATCTCGCGGCGATGGACGAGGGGGCCGAGCGCGGCGGGAGCCCTGAACGCGGTGAGCGCGCGGAGCGCGGGGACCGCCACGACGAGCGCGACGGGCGACCCTACGCGCGTGGCGTCGAGGCCCTCGCCCACGCGCTCCGCGACGACCACCCGGGCGTGCGAGGTCGCGCGGCCACGGCCTTGGCAGACGCCCGGGCGACGACCGCGCTCGCGTCGCTGCTCGTGGCCGTCGAAGACCCGGATGGGTACGTGCGCCAGATGGCCCTCTCGGCCCTCGGCGAGCTCGGCGACCCACGCGCGGGCTCCAAGCTGCGTCGCGCGCTCACGGACTCTCGACCCGAGGTCCGCTACCAGGCGGTCATCGCCTTCTCGCGGGTGTGCCCCGACGACGCCGAGGAGGCGCTGGTGCGCGCGTTCGCCGACGACGACGACGCGGTCCGTCACATCGCGCTCCGCGTTGTGGAGGAGCGCCTCGAGAAGACGCCGCCGGCCGCGCGCGGGCCCGGATCGCGCGCGGGCGAGGCCGCGGTGAGGCTCCTCGGCGACGCCCACCCCGACGTGCGGGTCGCGGCCGCGATCCTCGTCGCGAGGCTCGGCGATCCCCGCGGGCACCCGCGGCTCCTCGAGGTCGCTCGCGGCGGCGTGCGCGGCGTGTCCACCGAAGAGGAGCACGGCGCGCTCGAGGCGTGCGGCGAGCTCGGGCTCACCGCGGCCATCCCGGCGCTCGAGCGGCGCGCCTACGGGCTCGCGCGGCTCGTATCCGACACCGGAGCCCTCTCGGCGAAGGTCGCGCTCGCCGCGCTGGGCCACGAGCGCGCGGTGAGCGAGCTGCTGGGCGACCTCAGCTCCTCCAAGGCCTCGAGGCGCGACAAGGCGATCATGGCCGCGGGGCGCGCCCGCCTCCGGGCCGCGATCCCCGCGCTCGAGGCCCTGGCCGAGCGAGACGCAACGCGAACGCTCGCCCGCGAGGCGCTCGAGCGCCTCCGGTAGCCGTCGCGGGGGGGGCGCGCGCGGCGCGAGGAGCGCGCGACAAGTGCGCGAGAAGTGCGCGAGAGGAGTGCGCGAGAGGTGGTAAGCCCTCGCGATGCGCATCCTCCGGTTCGTGCTCGCGATCGAGGCTCTCTGCGTCGCCCTCTGGGTCGGCGGCCTGCTCACTCTCGGCGCCATCGTGGCGCCTCTCGTCTTCGGCATGGTGCCCGCCCCCACCTCGGCCGACACCATGACGGCCGTGTTTCAGCGCTTCGACCGGGTCGCGATGACGGCGGCGACCCTGGCGCTGCTCTGCGAGGTCGCGGGGGCCAAGCTCCGCCCGCGGGTCGAGCGCGCCGACCTGCTGCGCGCCGGCTTGCTCGTCGTGATGGCCGGGCTCGTCATCCTGCAAGGTGCCGTGTTCTCTCCCGAAATTGCCGACTTGCACCGCCGCGGCGCGGTGCGCGGGTCGGGCCCCTTGGGGCAGCGCCTCGAGGTCGTGCACGCGCGCGCCTCGGCCTCCGGGAAGCTCCAGTTCGCGCTCGGGGTCGCCTTCTTCGGCCTCCTCGTGGCGCCGCCGCCCGCCGGCGCGGGCGTGGGCGCGTCGACGAAGCGGGAGGACGAGCGCGAAAGCGAAGGCGCGCCACGCCCGCCGACCTGAGCCTTGAGCGAGCGAGTCACGAAGGCGACCAAGGCCGCGGGCCGCGGCGAGGTCTCGCCATGAACCGCCTGGCACGCGACGTGCTTTGCCTCCGAGCGGTGGGCCGGGACGGCGCCCGCCAGCGCTTGGTCCCTCCCCCAGGGCCGGCGCGCTCGCGAAGGGGGCGCGGTCGCCTCACTTTCGTGGCCCGCGGCGGGGTTCGGGTGGCGTTAGGAAGTTGTCGCGCATGCAGCCGGCGCCATGGTGGCTCGGGGCGGCGCGACGGAGCGAATCGCTCCCTAGTTGACGAGGTCCAAGCTCAGAGCTAATACGCCCCCGCTCAGGAACCGTGAAGCAATTCGCGAGCTCAACGTCGAACCCCAAGGGCCCTGCCTGCGGACAACCGTTCGGCCGGGGGTCATGTTCCAGGAAAACTCCGGCTGTTCCGGTTGGGTGTTCCACAGAATCATCGAGTTGGCTTGCGGACCCGGTCCGCGAACGCATTCAAGGTAGGAGGCATAGAATGTTCAAGAAGGTCATCGGTCTCGCGGCGCTCGCGGGCGTCACTCTCATGGTCACGGGCATCGGCTGTACGGTCACCTCGACCACCACCACCGACGGCGGCGCAGGCGGCGACGCGAGCGCCACCACCACCACCACCACCACCGCCCCGACGGATGGCGGGCGCCCCGACACGTCCAAGCCGCCGGTCAAGACCTGCGAGCAGGACATCAAGGGCAAGGCCGCCGAGGTTCGCGCCGCGATCGCCGACGCCGCCAAGGGCTTCGGCCCCTACAAGTCGACCCCCGCGGCGGGTGGCCAGTGCAGCGCCCAGAACATGGTGGACTTCGAGGCCTACCTCAAGACCCTCTCGGCCACCGCGACCTACGCCGAGGTCATCGCCAAGCTGAACACCATCAACGCCGCCTGCGGCGCTTGCGCGTTCAAGGCGCAGGCTGGTGCGACCTGGGGTCCCTACGTGACCGTGCAGACCTCCACCGGGCTCGGCGCGTTCTCGAACACCGCCGGCTGCTTCGAGGCCCAGGGCGTGAGCAAGGCGTGCGCCGAGGCGATCCACTTCTTCGACAAGTGCTCGGCGGTCACCTGCGGAACCTGCGCCGAGGGCGCAGAGGCCGACGCGTGCGAGAAGGACACCTACGCCAACGGCGGCCAGTGCGCGACCGAGTTCGGTCCCGGCATCGCCTCCGAGTGCGGCAAGGACGCGCGCTTCGAGGCGGCCGGCGACGTCTGCGAAGTCGCGGGGAAGCCCGCGATCATCAACCTGATCACCGGCGCCTGCGGCGGCACGGCCTCGGGCGACGCGGGCGGCGGCGGCTGATCCGTCCCGACGTGTGACGGAGTCGTGAGGGAAGGGACAGCCACGGCTGTCCTTTTCCGTTTCTACGAGAGGGCTCGGGCCGCAGGCCGGGAGCGCGTGTCTTTTTCCAGAGAGCGCTGGGGCACCAGCGGAAGGGTGAGCCGTTCATGGTGAGTTCGTATGGGCGCTGGGCGATGGTTCTCGCGGCGGGACTCGCGGCGGTCGCCCTTCCTGGATGCCGAGGCTGCGGTACCGAGACGACGAGCACGCCCGCGCCGGCCCCCTCGGCGCTCGAGCCTTCCCTGCCCGCGGTTGGGCTCACGGCCACCGCCACGCGGCCGGGCTTGGTGGGGTTCGTGCGGTCCTTCGACGCCGGCGCTCCCGTAGAGGCGGGCTCGACCTCTCCCTGAGGCCAGTCGCCATGAAAATGACAAGCGCTGTGGGGATGGTCGTGGGTGGCCTCGTGACGATGATCACGACCGCGGGCTGCAGCTCGTGCGGTGACCGCGAGCCCACCGTAGAGAGTACGCCGCAAGCCGCCCAGGCCGAGCCGGCACCCTCATCGACGTCGGCCTCGCTGGTCGGGCCGAAGATCCGCGCGCCCGCCCTGAAGCGGGCGCTGGCACGCGACGGAGGCAAGTGAGTTTCGTCTGAGGCTTGCCAGTGGGCACGCGTTGTGCAAACTGCGCGGGCGGTGCGGGCCTCGAAGGCCATGAACAACTCGGGCGCGGTCCTCACGGCCCGCTCAATGGAGGCTCGACAATGGTGAAGAAGATCATCGGTTCGTTCGGGGTCGCGGGGGCGCTCGCGCTCGTCGTGGGCGTGGGCTGCTCGTCCACCTCGACCCCATCCGCGGCAGACGGCGGCACGCCGACGGCCGAGGCAGGCCCCACGCCGCCGGTCGACAGCGGCAAGCCCAAGCCCGACGGCGGCGACGGCGGCGGCGGCGCCTGCTACTCGGAGAACGACGCGTTTCTGCAGGAGGGCACGCCCCCGGTCAAGAACTCCGGCAAGTGCTCGGCCGCGCAGCTCACCGAGGCCGAGGCGAAGTGCATCGCGTCCACTTCAACGGAGGCGAACTGCACCGCGTTCGTCAACGCGAACAAGGACTGCGGGCGCTGCATCTTCGGCGTCCTCGAAGGCGAGGAAGAGAAGAACACGCCCATGCCGGCGGTCATCTTCGTCAGCGAGGACCTCATCGCGCCGAACGTCCTCGCCTGCGCGGCGCTCGTGATCGGTCGCCCCGACTGCGCGCAGAAGCTCTCCAAGCAAGAGGTCTGCCTCGAGTCGGCCTGCGCGTCCTGCGACCCCGACGACTCCTCCTACGACGCGTGCCGCACGGAGGCCTCGGCCAAGGTCTGCAAGTCCGAGGTGGACGCGGCGTGCACCAAGGCGGTCGACGACGCCAAGGCCCAATGGGAGCCCATCTGTGACGGCGCCGACTTCGACGCGGCCTACAGGAAGGTCGCGGCGTACATGTGCGGCGGCAGCGGTACGCCCACCGACGCGGGCGGCGGCGGCTGATCGGCGCGAGCGCTCGGTGAACGTGACGACGCGGGCCTACTCCTCCGGGGGGTGAGCCCGCGTCGGAGTTTCAGGGGCAGGGCTCCGCGACTTTGCGCACCCTCAGCGCCGCGGGATGCGCTACGACCGGGTCATGAGCTCCGAACTCGCGCCCGATCTCGGCCTCTTTCGCGTGCTGCAGGACGACGGCTCGGCTCGCGAAGACGTGGAGCGCGTGCCCATCGAGGCCATCCTCCACGGCTACCGCGAGATGACCCGCCTCAGGCTCATCGACGCCAAGATGATCTTGCTGCAGCGCCAGGGGCGGGTGGGCTTTTACGGTGCGTGTACCGGCCAAGAGGCCGTGCCCATCGCGACGGGGCTCGTCCTCCAGAAGCAAGACTGGGTGTTCCCGGCGCTGCGCGAGCAGAGCGTGATGCTGGTGCGCGGGTTCCCGCTCACGCAGTTCATCGCGCAGGTCTTCGGCAACTCGGGCGACGTCCAGAAGGGCCGCCAGATGCCTAGCCACCACTCCGGCAGGTCGGTCAACCAAGTGAGCTGGTCGTCGGTCATTGGGCCTCAGATCCCCCAGGCGGTGGGCGCGGCGTGGGCCATGAAGCTGCGCCAGCGAGCGGGCAAGGGCGGGGACGCGCGGCCCGTCTCCGTAGGCTTCTTCGGCGACGGCGCGACCAGCGAGGCCGACTTCCACGACGCGATGAACTTCGCCGGCCTCTTCAAGGTGCCCGCGTTGCTCGTCTGCCAGAACAACCACTGGTCGATCAGCGTGCCCACCGCCAAGCAGACCGCGGCCAAGACGCTCGCGATCAAGGGGCGCGCCTACGGGGTGCCTTCGGTGCGCGTCGACGGCAACGATCTGCTTGCGGTCTACACGGTCCTCTCCCGCGCCGCGGAGCGCGCGCGCGCCGGGGGCGGACCCACGTTCATCGAGGCGCTCACCTACCGCATCGGCGCGCACTCGACGAGCGACGACCCGACGCGCTACCGCGCGGAGGAGGAGGTCGAGGCGTGGCGCAGGAGAGACCCCCTGAAGCGCCTCCGCGAGCACCTCACCTACCTGGGCCTCGTCGACGACGCGAGCGACGCGCGCCTCGAGGCAGAGCTCACCGAGGAGATCGCCGTGGCCGTGCGGGCCGTGGAGGAGCTCCCGCCACCTGCGCGTACGTCGCTGTTCGACGACGTCTACGCGGAGCTGCCGTGGCACCTGCGCGAGCAGCGCGCCGAGCTCGAGTCGCTGCCGCCGGCGCCCGCCCACGGCGCCTGAGCCCGCGCTCCACGCCCGACTTTGCGCGATCCCCGGAGTGGAAACTCTTGTAAGAACGGGGGCGCGACGCGCGCTCTCGGCCGCTCCACGGCTGGTCGCGCGACCGGACAGACCCCAAAGCCGAAGAACACTGCGCGAGAGGCTCCAACATGGCGAAGAGAGAAGTCGATACGGTGGTGATTGGTGGCGGGCCGGGCGGCTACGTGTGCGCGATCCGCCTCGGCCAGCTGAAGCAGAAGGTCGTCTGCGTCGAGAAGGAGGAGGTCGGCGGCGTGTGCCTGAACTGGGGCTGCGTCCCCTCGAAGGCCCTCATCTCCGCGAGCCACAACTTCGAAAAGGCCAAGGATGGCGGGCACATGGGCCTCATCATCGACAACGTCCGCGTGGACGTCGCGAAGATGCAGGCGTGGAAGAGCGGCATCGTGAAGAAGCTCACCGGCGGCATCCGCGGGCTCTTCCGCGGCAACGGCGTCGAGCTCGTGATGGGCACCGCGCGCGTGACGGGACCGAACACGGTCGAGGTCACGGCGAAGGACGGCACCGTCGAGACGCTCGAGGCGAAGGCCATCGTCGTCGCCACGGGCTCGTCGACGATCGAGATCCCCACGTTCAAGTTCGACGGTTCGCAGGTCATCGGCGCCAAGGAGGCCGTGAGCCTTCAAGAGGTGCCGAAGCGCCTGCTCGTCATCGGTGGCGGCGTCATCGGCCTCGAGCTCGGCTGCGTCTACCAGAAGTTCGGCGCGGCACTCACCGTGGTGGAGGCCACTCCGGGCCTGCTCCCGGGCGTCGATCCCGACGTCACGGCGGTGGTCGAGAAGAGGCTCGTCAAGCACGGCGCGAAGATCATGAAGGGCGCCAAGGCCATGGGGTACGAGCGCAACGCGGACGGCTCGCTCTCCGTGAAAATCGACGTGGGCGGCACGCCCGAGACGGTGCAGGCCGATGTGGTCCTCGTCGCGGTGGGGATGCGTCCCAATGGCGCGGGGCTCGGCCTCGAAGAGCTCGGCGTGAAGGTCGAGCGCGGCTTCGTCCCCTCCGACAAGTTCGGGCGCACGAACGTGCCCAGCATTTACTCCATCGGCGACGTCTCGGGCGCGCCGATGCTCGCCCACAAGGCGAGCAAGGAGGGCGAGGTCGTCGCCGAGGTGATCGCCGGCCACAAGGCGGCGAAGGACTGGGTCGGCATCCCCGGCGCCATCTTCACCGATCCCGAGATCGCCACCGTGGGCATGACCGAGACCCAGGCGAAGGAGCAGGGCGTCGCGGTGCGCATCGGCAAGTTCCCGTTCGCCGCGCTCGGGCGCGCGATGGCGGTGAACGAGACCGAGGGCTTCTTCAAGGTGGTGGCGGAGCAAGAGAGCCACAAGGTGCTCGGCGTCCACATCGTCGGCCCCTCCGCGACCGACCTCATCAGCGAGGGCGCGCTCGCCCTCGAGATGCACGCGTTCCTCGAGGACCTCGGGCTCACCATCCACCCGCACCCCACGCTGGGCGAGGGGCTCATGGAGGCCAGCATGCACGGCCTCGGTCACGCGATCCACGTGCTCAATCGCTGAGCGCAGAGCGGCGCGCGCCGGGGTCGGCGACGCTCCCCCGTCGGCCCGGGCCCGCTGCTCGAGGGCCGCCGGGAGGCGCCAGGACGCTCATCACGGCTGATTCAGCGGCGGCCCTTGAAGCCCATCATCCCCTGGACGACCGACTCGCTGGCCTCGGCGATCTCCGAGGCCTCGCGGGCGCGGTCGGCGCAGTCTTCGCAGAGCTTCTTGGTCTTGCCGTCGACCTTCACGCTGACGAGGGCGTCGACCTCGTCGCCGCACGCCTTGCAGACGGCCAAGCTATCGCTCCTCTTCCGGGGTACCGATCGAGCTCGGCGTCTCGGGCGAGGTCGTCTGCAGGTTGGGCGGCGGGGGCACGCTGGGCACGTCGGGGAGCGTCTCGCTCGGCGCGCGCATCGAGCGCTGCCACCCCTGCACGATCCCCTCGACCGAGCTCTTCACGAACTGCTCGAAATCGACCGGCTGCCGCCCGTTCCGGACGATCGTGCGGAGCTCGGGGTCGAACGAGAACGTCGTGTCGCGCTCCGCGGGGACGAACGCCACGATCGCGAGGGCCTGGCGATCGAGGCGGAAGCGGAGGACCGCCTCGCCGAGCCGCAGCCACACGTCGTCGCCCGTGACGCTTCCCGCCATGGGGAGCGCGTGGGCGCGGCCGAGCTCGAGCACGTACGTGATCTCGCTCCGAGCGCGGCCAAAGGCGATTTCAAGGGTGGTGCGCGCGTCGAGGGCCAAGGACGGAGTGCCCTTGTCACCGAGGAGCTTGTTGGCCAGGCGGCTGCGCCATTCATCCATGCGATTCGTCTCCGGTTTTTGCCTAGCGGGTGCGAGCGGGGGGGCGACGCGCGCGCCCACGGGGCGCAGCTGCGCCGCGACTGCTCGAAGGGTAGCATGTTCCACGCGACTCCTCTCGCGCTTCGGGGCGCACTTGCCCTAAGCTCCCTTTGCACCGCGGCTCGGCCCGCGGCCGACCGCTCGGACGCTCGCGCGCACCCTCGCGAGGCGCCCGGAAAGGATCTCTCATGGGCATCTTCGATCGCATGGGCAAGGTGATCTCCAGCAACGTCAACTCGTTCCTCGAGAAGGCCGAGGACGACGAGAAGCTGCTCGAGCTGAACCTCGAGGAGATGGCCGAGCAGCTGAAGCGCGGGCGCCAGGACGTGGTCAGCGCGGTCGCCGCCGAGAAGCAGCTCCGCAAGAAGCACGACGACCTCGTGAGCGAGGTCGAGAAGTGGGACAAGCGCGCCGAGCTGGCGATGAAGAGCGACGACGAGGCGCTCGCACGCGAAGCCATCAAGCAGAAGAAGCGCGTGTCCGGCGAGGTCGAGACGGTGGACAAGGCGCGCGTCGAGCAGCGCGACGCGGCGTTGAAGATGAAGGCGGAGCTGGAGCGCATGGAGCAGAAGCTCGAGGAGCTGAAGCTGCGCAAGGGCTCCATCGTGAGCAAGGCGCAGCAAGCGCGCGCGGCGAGCTCCTCGGAGGATGGCCTCGGCGCGAGGGGCGGCTCGAGCGCCTTCGCGAACTTCCGCGAGATGGAAGAGCGCATCGAGGACCGCGCGGCGCAGGGCTCGGCGATGGCGGAGGTCGAGGACGCCCTCGGCACCGGCAAGCGCGACGATCTGGAGGCGAAGTTCCGGGACCTCGAGCACTCGATCGGTAAGGACGGCAAGTCGGGCGGCGACGCCGACATCGACGCGGAGATCGCGGCCCTGAAGAAGCGGGTTCGGATCTGATCGTGCCGGGGGCACGCGCAGGCGGCGTTGGCGTTGGCGGGGCGCTGGGCCACGTTCTCGTCGACGCCCGGCCCAAGCGCACGCTACGGTGGGGGATCCCGTGAGCGACAAGCTTATCCTCTGTTGCCGATTCCCGAGCGCTGGCGTGCCCGCCCGCGGAAGGGGCTACCTCGAGCGCGCGCGCTCCCTCCTCGTGCGTGCGGAGGCCCGTGGCGGCACGCTGGTGGCGTGGGGCGCGGCGCGCATCTACTTCGCCTTCGAGCCCACCACCATCGACGACGTGATCGCGCTCGTGACGAAGCCCGGCGAGGAGACCCTGGAGGGCGAAGAGCGGTTCGCCTTCGGCGTCGCCCAGGGGACCATCGAGCAGGTGGCGAACGACGGCCTCCAGGCGAACCTCGCGTGGGGCCCCGCGCTGGTCGCTGCGGGGGCCCTCGCGATGGCCGGCCGCGCCGGCCAGGTGCACTTCGCGGACCGCGTGAAGGCCGTACGCAGGGGCGAGCTCGTGCTGAACGGTGGCAGGTTCGCGGAAGAGGCCGGCCTACGCCTCCGGGGGCTCGCGCTCGACGTGCAGCAGCCGTGGAAGCGCGACGCCGCGGCCTCCGTCAATCGTCTCGCTGACCCGTCGCTCGTCGGCGCCGAGGCCGACCGCGCGCTCGCCGTGCGTCCGGGCAACTACGGCGTGCTCGTCGCGCCGCGGGGCGCGGGGGGAACCCGGCGCCTCGGCGCCCTCGCCGCGAGCTTCGGCGACCGCGCGCTCCTCATGACGCCTGCGGGCGCTTCCCTCGAGCCGCTGGGCGCGCTCCGGCGCGCGGTCTCTCGGGCCATCCGCGACGACATGCCGCCGGCGCTCGCGCCGCACGCCGCCGCGCTCGAGTCGCTGCTCTCCGCGGAGCCGCTCGCGGCCGACGTGGCGGAGGACCTCGTGGTGGCGTTGATGGGCCCGCGGAGCCCAGGCGGCTCCCAGGGCGTCGTGCTCATCGACGACGCGGAGCTCGTCGATCCGGAGTCGCTCCAGGTGGTCGCGGCCGCCATGGTGAGCGCGCCAGGGCTCCCCGTGGTGCTGCGCATCGCGGCCGCCGCCAACATCCCCGCCCAGTTCATCGCGCGACGCGCACCCGAGGCGACCGTCGAGGTCGCGCCGCTCTCGCCCGAGGCCGCGATGGCGCTCGCGGGCGCGTTCACGGGGGGCGCGCTCACCGACGACGCGCGCAAGCGCTGGGCCACGCTCAGCGACGGGACGCCGCTCGGACTCCACGAGGCGCTCGCGCACGGGCTGCAGAGCGCCGAGCTCGCGTGGATCGGCGATCGCGCTTCGCCGCGCCGCAAGTCGTCGGGGCGCGGGAAGGCCCGACCGACGAGCCACTTCATCACGCTGCGCGCGCACGAGTGCTCGCCCGCCGCCCGCACGGTCCTCGCGGCCGTCGCGCTCCTCGGAGGTGAGGCGAGGGTCGAGCCGCTCGGCAAGATCATCGAGGCCGCGGGCCAGTCGCTCGGCGTCGAAGCCTGCGTCTCCGAGCTGCTCCGGTCCCGGTGGCTCCTGGCGCCCGAGCCCGGGTGGGTGGCGCTGCCGTCGCGCACCCACGTCACGGCGCTCGGGCAGCTCCTCGAGGCGCCGCTCGCGGCCGCGCTCCACCGCGCCGCCGCGGAGGTGATCGAAGAGACCGAGACGGGCTTCGCCAGGCTCGACGCCGTCGCTCACGCGGTCGCGGCCGGCGACCTGGCGCGCGCGCAGCGCATCGTGACGGTGCAGCAGCTCGGCCTCGGCCAGGCGCGCCACACCGGGGCCGCGACGCGCCTCCGCGCCATGGTGGATCTCGCGCCCGTCTCGTCCGTCATCGAGAGCACGGACGAGCACACCGCGGTCGAGCGCGAGCCGCTCGCCGAGGCGACCGCCGCCGAGCGCGTCGAGGAGCCCGCGCCCCCGCCCGCCAGCGAGCCCACCTTCGTGCTCCTGAAGGGAGGTCCTGCCTCCGCCCACATGTCGGCCTCGGTCCCCTCTCCGCTCAGCGACGGGATCGAGTCGAAGATCCCCACCCAGCAGAACCCGCAGGCGCTGCCTCCAGCGGACTCTGAGCCGCCCACCATCGCCGACGCGGCCCCCGTTCTCACGAGCCTCGCGCAGCTCCAGCGCACGCTCACGCCGCACCCCCGCGCCAAGGCCGCCCTGGCGCCGCCGACGCTGGCCGAGCAGCTCCGCGCGGCCCTCCAGGCCAATCAGCAAGACCAACTCGAGCGGCTGCTTTCGTCGGCGGGCGTCGGCGACGTCCTGGCGGAGCGCGTCCGCGCCATCGCCCGCCTGCGTCGCGGAGAGACCGGCGAGGCGCTCCGAGGTCTGCGGCGCGTGCGACACGGCCCAGAGGTGGGGGCCGGCACGCGCAGCCAGTCAGCCCTGGCGCTGGCCATCGCGTACGCCGCGGCCTCGCGATTCGAGGAGGCCCTCCTCGAGGGCTTGACCGCGCTCGCGCGGGCCAGGGAGGCGGGGCACCCTCGCGGCGAGCACGCCTGCCTCACGTTCCTTGGGCGGCTCTACGCGATGATGTCGCGCCCCGAGGAAGCCTCCCGCTTGCGGGAGGCCGCGGCGGGCGTCACCGTCGCCTGACCGTTTTTCGCGCGGAAGAGCTAGCAAACCCCCGCTTTTCGTGCGATCCCGTGCGCATGATCGGCAAGACGCGCCAGGGCATTCTCGACTCCATCTGCGATGCCGTCGGCGACACGCCGATGGTGCGCCTCGCGCGCGTCGGGCAGGGGCTCCCCTGCGAGCTGCTCGCAAAGTGCGAGTTCATGAACCCCGGCGGCTCCGTGAAGGACCGCATCGGCGTGCGCATGCTGCTCGACGCCGAGCGCGAAGGCCGCATCCAGGCGGGCGACACGCTCATCGAGCCCACCTCGGGCAACACGGGCATCGGGCTCGCCCTCGCGGCGGCCGTGCGTGGCTACCGGGTCATCATCACGATGCCCGAGAAGATGAGCCAGGAGAAGCAGGTGGTCCTCGAGGCGCTCGGCGCCGAGATCATCCGCACCCCCACCGAGGCCGCGTGGGACGCGCCCGAGAGCCACATCAGCGTGGCGCGGCGGCTCCGCGAGGTCATCCCGAACTCGCACATCCTCGATCAGTACGGCAACCCGTCGAACCCCCTCGCCCACGAGGAGGGCACCGCCACCGAGATCCTCTCGCAATGCGGAGGCCGGCTCGACGCGGTGGTCATGACCGCGGGCACCGGCGGCACCATCACCGGCGTCGCCCGAGGCATCAAGAAGGTGCTCCCCAGCTGCCAGATCATCGGCGTCGATCCTGAGGGCTCGCTGCTCGCCGGTCCGAGCGAGATCAAGAGCTACAAGGTCGAGGGCATCGGCTACGACTTCATCCCCGACGTGCTCGACGGTGGCGTGATCGACCGCTGGATCAAGTCGAACGATCGCGACTCGTTCCGGGTCGCGCGGCAGCTCATTCGCCAGGAGGGCTTGCTCGTCGGCGGCTCGTCGGGCGCGGCCGTGTGGGCCGCCCTCCAGGTGGCGCGCGGCATGTCCGCCGGCCAGCGCGTGGTGGTCGTGTTGCCCGACTCGATCCGCAATTACCTCTCCAAGTTCGTGAGCGACGCGTGGATGCGGCAGCACGGGCTCTCCGAGTCCGACTGGGAGCTCGGCACGATCGGCGATCTGCTCCGCGCGATGCCGAAGCGCGCCGTCGTCGCGACGCGCGTGGACTCCCCTCTGAAGGAGGCGATGGCGCTGTTCAAGGAGCACGGCATCTCTCAGCTGCCCGTGCTCGACGCGGGCAAGCTCGCGGGCATTCTCACGGAGACCGACCTCCTGTCGCACCTCGTCGACGGGCGCGTGACGGGCGACACCAAGGTGGCCGAGGTCATGGTGCGGCGGGTGTCCTCGATCGGCCTCGGCGCCAGCGCAGGGGAGCTCCCGCGCATCTTCGAGCGTGGCGAGGTGGCCCTCGTGACCGACGACGACCGGGCGGTGCTTGGCATCCTCACGAAGATGGATCTCATCGAGCTGCTCGCGTCGCGCCGGCCGACGCTCCCGCCGACGTCCTGAACCACGCGCCGCCGCGCCGAGCGGCCGAGCAGCCCGTTGATAAACTCCCGTCGCCCGCGCGCCGCCGCATCGGCACGGGCTTCGTTGCGATCCTCCGGTGCCTGCTCACCTACAAGAGTAGGCTCCGCCGGCTCCTCGGATCGCGCCTTCCCCGATGCCGCGCGGACGACGCGCGGGCTCGGTCCGTTTATCAACAGGCTGCTGGGTTCGCGTAGAGTGGCGCGATGCGACCTCGCCTCCGACCTAGCCCTCGCGGCGCGCTCTCGTCCGCGCTGCTCCTCGCGTGGAGCCTCGCTTGCTCCCCGACGCCGGCGCCCACGCCGGCCCCGGCGGCCCCGGCGCGCACGGCGCTCCCCACCGCGACGCCGGCCGACGCCTCGCCGGCCGACGCCTCGCTCGCCGACGCGTCCACTCCCCCCGCGCCCGCGTGGCCTCACGCGTCACCCGCCACCGTGCGGAGCGCCAAGGGGATGGTCGTGTCGGACAACGCGCTGGCCACGAAGGTCGGGCGCGACGTGCTCGCTCGCGGAGGCAACGCGGCCGACGCCGCGGTCGCGACGGCGTTCGCGCTCGCGGTCACGTACCCCACCGCCGGGAACCTCGGCGGCGGGGGCTTCGCGGTGACGCGATTCGGTGACAAACACCTGAAATCGTTGGATTTTCGAGAGACCGCGCCGGAGGCCGCGCGCCGCGACATGTACCTCGACGCGAGCGGCAAGCCCACCCGGGCCTCGGGCGAGGGCATCCTGTCCGCCGGCGTCCCGGGCAGCGTGGCCGGCCTCGCCGAGCTCCACAGGGTCCTCGGCTCCAAGAAGCTGACCTGGGCCGAGGTCGTGGCGCCCGCGATCGCGCTGGCCCGCGACGGGTTTGTCGTGGACGCGGCGTTCGTCCAGACCATCGAGCAGGCGGCCGAGCGCCTGAAGAAGTACCCCGCCTCCGCGGCGCTCTTTTTGCCGGGCGGAAAGCCACCCGCGCTCGGCTCCACGTGGAAGAACCCCGAGCTCGCGGCCGTGCTCGAGCGCGTCGCCGCGAGGGGCCCGAAGGGCTTCTACGAGGGCCCCACGGCGGCCGCGATCGTGGCGCAGATGAAGGCCGACAAGGGCATCATGACGGCCGCGGACCTCGCGAAATACAAGCCCAAGTGGCGCGCGCCGATCGAGTTCACCTACCGCGGCCACCGCGTCGCCTCGATGCCGCCTCCGTCGTCCGGCGGGCTCACGCTCGCGATGATCTGCCACATCCTCGAGGGCTACGAGCTCGGCAAGCTGCCCTGGCAGTCACCGGAGGAGCTCCACTACGTCTTCGAGGCGATGCGCCGCTCCTACGCCGCCCGCAACGCCCGGCTCGGCGATCCCGATTTCGTGAAGCTCCCGGTGGAGCGCCTGCTCTCCGACGCGTGGGCGAAGGAGCAGCGCGCGGGCATCGCCACCGACCGCGCCACGCCGTCGAGCGCGATCGCGGTGGACGGACCCGCGTCGGGCACGGGGCCGCACACCACCCACTTCTCCGTCGTCGACGGGCAGGGCGACGTGGTCGCGCTCACGACGACCATCAACTGGTGGTTCGGATCGGGCGTCACGGTCAAGGGCGCCGGCTTCGTGCTCAACAACGAGATGGACGACTTCGCCGCCGTGCCCGGCACAGCCAACGGGTTTGGCCTCGTGCAGGGGGAGCCGAACGCGGTCGCGCCGGGCAAGCGCATGCTCTCGTCGATGGCGCCGACCATCGTCACCGGCCCCGACGGCAAGGTCTTGCTCATCGCCGGCGCCGCCGGAGGGCCCACCATCATCACGGCCGTGCTCCAGCAGCTCACCGCGGTGATCGATCACGGCGTCGACGTGGGCGCGGCGGTGGGGGCGCCCCGGTTCCACATGCAGCACCTGCCCGACCAGGTCACCTACGAGACCGGTGGTCTCTTACCGCCCGCGCGCGCCCGCCTCGAGGGCATGGGGTACACGTTCAAAGAGCGCGGGCACATCGCCGACGCGCCCGCCATCGGGCGCTCCGGGCTCGAGTGGATCGGCGTCGCGGAGCCGAGGCGAGCCGGGGGTGGGGCCGCGGCGCCTTGACGGCGAGGGGCGCGCGGGATGGCTCCTTCAGCGGTAGGGGGTCTCGGCGCTCGTCTCGTCGATCCGCCGCTGGAGCGCTTCCGCGACCCAGGCCGCGTGCTCGCGCCGCGCGAACGCGTAGGGCAGGGGCACCGCGCGGCCATCGCGCAAGAGCACGTGGACCCGCTCGCCGGCCCAGGCGTCGGCGTTCGCGTCCAAGGCGAACCCGAGCAGCGCGGGGCGCGGATGCGACCGCTGCGACGCGGTGGTCCACGGGGGCAGGGGGCGCTCTTCCACGCAGAGTCCTCGTGGCCCCACCTCGACGTGCACATGGTTCACGAGGCCTCGGACGGCGAGGTACGTGGCCCCGAGGCCCGCCGAGAGCAGGAGGGCCAGTACGACGAAGATGGTGCCGCCATCGTTCTCCCACGCGATCACGAGCGCGCTCGCCACGAGCGCGTTCCACGCCATGGCGACGACGAGCACGCGGACCGCTGGCTCGCGTGGCCGGGTCAGGCGGAGCACGAGGGTGCCGTCGGGCAACAGCTCGTCGCGCTTCACGAGGCCCGTCGGGTCGGCCCGGGGCGCGGCGATCTGCGCCTCGCCGCACTCGCGGCACGCGGTGTGTGGCGCGGGCGCGGGGGCCCCCGCATCACCCACGCTCTGGCACCGAGGGCAGACGGCTCGCACGGCGTCCTCAGGCTAGCACCCGAGCTCGCGGCGGCCCAAGGCTGCCGCTCGCTTGCGGTGGCGTTCCCGCGCCGGCGGCATCGGGTCGCGCGCGTCCGCGGAGGTGCTACGGTCGGCGCGTGGATTCGACGACCCTCGCCGCCCTCGACGCCCTCCAGTCCGACCACCTCCGCGCCCTCACCGCCGCGTACGGGCGCATCGCCGAGCGGCACGGGCTCGCCGCCATCGTGGTGCACGGCGGTCGCCCGAAGTCCCGCTCGCGCTTCGACGACCAGTCGTTCGCGCTGCGCTCCACCCCGCACTTCCAGCACTGGCTCGCCCTGAACGAGCCCGACTGCGCGCTCATCGTCGCGCCCGGGCACACGCCGACCCTCGTGTGGCCGAGCGGCCTCGATTTCTGGGAGCGCCCACGCGCGCCGCTGACCACCGCGTTCGACCGCTCGCTGCGCGTCGAGCGGCCCCGGGCGTACGCTGCCGGTAAGGACCTGCTCCGCGACCTCGCGCCCACGGGCGCGATCGCCTTCGTGGGCGAGGACCCGGAGGCCGCAGCCGACTGGGGCCTCGACGCGACCGCGGAGAACCCCGCGACCCTCCTGCGCGACCTCGACGCGCTCCGCGTCACCAAGTCCGCGTACGAGCGCGCCTGCCTGGTCGAGGCGAACCGCGTGGCCGCGCTCGGGCACGAGGCGGTCCGCCGCGCGTTCGCGTCCGGTGACGCCTCGGAGCTCGAGCTTCACCTCGCGTTCCTCGGGGCGACCGCGCAGGACGACCCCGAGACGCCCTACAAGAACATCGTCGCCAAGGGGCGAAATGGCGCAATTCTTCATCATATCGCGTACTTGAGAGAGGGCAAGGGCGAGGAGTCCCTGCTGCTCGACGCGGGCGCGACGTTTCAGGGCTACTGCTCCGACATCACGCGCACCTGGGTGAAGGGCGCGAGCGCCGCGGCCTCGGCGTTCCTCGGGCTCGTCCAGGGCGTCGAGGCCCTCCAGCGTGATTTGTGCCTCGGCGCGGTCGCAGGGCTCCGCTACGAGGAGCTGCACGACGAGTCGCACCGGCGCGTGTCGACGGTGCTCGCCGATGTGGGGCTCGTGCGCCTCTCGCCCGACGAGATCTGCGCCCGCGGCATAAGCCGCCTCTTTTACCCGCACGGGCTCGGGCACTCGCTCGGCCTCCAGACCCACGACGTGGGGTGCGCGATCGAGCGCCCTCGCGGCGACAACCCGTTTCTGCGAAATACGGCGGTCATCGCCCCGGGGCAGGCCTTCACCGTCGAGCCGGGCGTGTATTTCATCGATCAGAAGCTCGCGGAGCTGCGCGAGGGGGCGAGCGCGGGCGCGGTGAGCTTCGCTCTGGTCGAAGCGCTCGGCGCGCTCGGCGGCGTGCGCATCGAGGACGACCTCTTCGTGGGGCCCGACGGCGGCGCCCCGGAGAACCTCACCCGCGCGTGGCTGCCGGTCGGCGGCGGCGCCGCGAGCTCGTAGCGACGCCCCGCCCACTACGGGATCGCGAAGCCGACGCCGATCAGCAGCGGCACCACGGCGGTGAGCGGGAGCCCCATGATCGCCGTGTGGTCGGCGCCCTCGATGCGCTCGAAGAGCGCGATGCCGAGCGCCTCGATGCGGTACGAGCCAGCGCAGTCGAACGGCCGATCGCGCTCCACGTAGCGCGCGATGGCGTCGGGGGTGAGCGTGCGCATGCGCATGCGGTGCACGTCGACGTGGGAGCGGTGCACGCCGTCGGGGGCGCGCAAGCTCACCGCGGTGACGATGCGGTGCTCGCGCCCGGAGAGGCGCGCGAGCTGGGCGCGTGCGCCCTCGTGCCCGCCGGGCTTGCCGAAGATTTTCCCGTCGAGGCTCACGACCTGATCGGAGCCCAGCACGAACGCGTCGGGGTGGGCGGCGGCGAGGCTCTCGGCCTTCGCCATGGCGAGCGTGAGGGCGATGCGCTCGTCGTAGCCACGCGCGCCCTCGTGCGCAGTCGCGGGCTCACGCGGGACCGCGCCCTCGACCGCGCGCTCGTCGCACCCGTGCGCCACCGCGCGGTACGTCACCCCGAGGCGGTCCATGAGCTCGATCCGGTAGCGCGACGTGGAGGCGAGGATGAGCTCGGAGCGAGGCGACGGAGGATGCGCGGAGAGGCCCACGAGCCCTCCGCCTACTTCGTATACGAGCGAGTGAAGAGGGTCGCGCCGGTGTCCGAGATGAACGACGCGGTGAGCTTCCTGCCTTCGATGACCACGTAGAGGAAGCTCAACGTCTCGGTCTGGAAATACGAGGCGTTTCGAGAGGTTAGCGTCGTGGCAGACGCGCCCGCGCCGGCCACGAGGAGCTCCGTGTTCGCGCCGCATTTGGGCGTGATCCACTGGCTCGAGTGATCATGCCCGCAGATGTAGACGTCGACCCGGCCGCAGATGTTGTCTTCGAGGAAGTCCTTCACGCCCTTGCCGTTCGCGACGGGCACGATGGGCAGGTTGTCGTAGGAGCCTGCGTTCCCGTGCGGGCCGTTCGACAGGTACGGGTGGTGACCGAACGCGATCTTCCAGGTCGACGTGGCCGCGGCGATCCAGCGGGGCACGTCGCGCGCTTGGTCGGACGCGAGGCTGAACATCATCATGTTCGTGTCGAGGCCGATGAGCTCCGCGTGCGCCGCCGTTCGGTGCCAGTACTTCGAGGGCAGCTTCCACTTGGTGGAGCGCGCGGTGTAATCGACCTGGTGCTGACCCCGCGTGAAGTCGGTGCCCGCGCCGCCCGCGCCGTAGTCGTGGTTGCCGAGCACCACCCAGAAGGGCGCCGCCACGCTCGCGTAGGGCACCTCGAAATGGCTCTGGAAGAGCGGATCGGTGGGCGAAGAGACGCCGCTGTCGTAGAAGTTGTCGCCGAGGAGCTGCACGAAGTCGCAGCCGTCCGCCGCACACTTCGCCGCGATCGCGGCGCCGACGGCGCGCTGGCCCGTGTTGGCCTTCCCCGTGTCGCCGAGCGCAGCGAAGCGGAGCACCGGCGGCGGCCCAGCGTCCGGCGGAGCGGCGTCGACGCTGGAGTCGGGGCCGCCGTCACGCGGCGGGCTCGCGTCGGGGGTCGCCGACGGCGGCGTGGACGGCGAAGGCGGCGGCGTGGACGCCGTAGAGGGCGTGGACGGCGCGCCGGATCCCGTCGCGCCGGGCGGAACCTGCGCGCTGGTCGCGGGGGCGTCGGCCCCGGGGCTCTCGTCGGGGGCGCCGCCGCCGCACGCCGCGCCGGCGGCTGCGACGGCCAGGAGGGTGAGGGCGGCGAGCGGGAGACGCGAGAGGCGGGGGTCGGCGGGGCGCCAGATCATCGAGGTGGCGTACGACCCGCCGAAGGGGGGGTCAAGGCGAAATGTGTCGCCGAGTCGCGGCCGGTGGCGCGCCGTCGAGCGAGACCCTCGGCGACGCGCCGTTCGCGGCCTACGAGCTCGTGCGCCACTCGCCGGCGCCGCGGCGCCCCGCGTCGGTCAGCGCTTGCCGTGGGCTCGTCGCCCCGGCTGCGCCGCGGCGATGAACTTGAGGCCGGAGAGCTTCTCCTGCGTGCGGTGCATGACCCACTCGGTGTCGAAGAGGAGCAGCGGGCGGCGCTCCACGTCGTACACGCACGCGATCGAGCCGCGCCGCACGATCTCTTCGGCGGTGAACTTCGCCGTGGGGGTCTCCTCGATCCAGCGCGCGTAGTTGTACGGCATTCGATCGAAGAGCGCGGGCACGCCGTACTCGGCCTTCAGCCGGTATTGCACGACGTCGAACTGGAGGGGGCCGACGGTGCCGAGGATCGGCTCGGCGTCGTTCTCGTCCCGGTCGAAGAGGAGGAGCACAGCGCCCTCGTCCGAGAGCTCCTCGAGGCCCTTCTTCAGCTGCTTGCGCTTCATCGGATCGGCCGAGCGCACCCGCACGAAGTGCTCCGGCGAGAAGCGCGGGATGCCGTCGAACTCCACGTCGGGGCCGGTGCTCAGCGCGTCGCCGATGCGGAGCACGCCGGGGTCCCACACGCCGACGATATCGCCCGAGTACGCCTCGTCGACGGTGACCCGCTCCTGGGCGAGGAAGTTCAGCGAGCGCGACAGCGTGAGCTTCTTCTTCGTGCGCACGTGGCGCACGTCCATGCCGCGCTCGAACTTGCCGGAGCAGATTCGCACGAACGCGATGCGATCGCGGTGCTGCGGGTCCATGTTCGCCTGGATCTTGAACACGAAGCCGGTGAAGTACTCGGCGTCCGCCGGGATCTCGACGTCGCCGGCGATGCGCGTGGTCGGCGACGGACAGAGCCCCATGAACCGGGCCAGGAACGGCTCCACGCCGAAGTTGTTCATCGCGCTGCCGAAGAACACGGGGGTGATTCGGCCCCGAAGGAAGGCCTCGCGATCGAAGGCGTTCCCCGCGGCGTCGAGCAGCTCGAGCTCGTCTCGCAGCTGCGCGTGCTGGGTCTCGCCCATCTCCTCCCTCAGCGTCGGATCGTCGAGGCTGCCGACCTCCATCGCGGCCTTGTGCCCGATGTCGTCGCCCTCCTCGAAGCGATAGAAGGTGGTGGTCTCGCGGTCGTACACCCCGCGGAACGACGGGCCCATGCCCACGGGCCAGGTCATCGGCGCGCAGGGGATGCCGAGCACCTGCTCGATCTCGTCGAGGAGATCGAGCGGCAGCTTCCCGGGGCGGTCAACCTTGTTGATGAACGTGACGATCGGGATGCCGCGCATGCGGCACACCTCGAAGAGCTTGATGGTCTGGGGCTCGACGCCCTTCACGCAGTCGATGAGCATGACCGCGCAGTCGGCGGCGGCGAGCGTGCGGTAGGTGTCCTCGCTGAAGTCGTTGTGGCCGGGCGTGTCGAGCAGGTTGAAGTGACAGCCGGCGTAGTCGAACTGGAGCACGCTCGTGCTGATCGAGATGCCGCGCTCCTTCTCGAGGGCCATCCAGTCGCTCGTCGCGTGGCGCGCCGCCCTCCGCGACTTGACCGACCCCGCGAGGTGGATCGCGCCGCCGTACAGCAGCAGCTTCTCGGTGAGCGTGGTCTTGCCCGCGTCCGGGTGCGAGATGATGGCGAAGGTGCGGCGCTTGGAGATGTGCGAGCGCAGGAGGGCGAGGTCCGACATGGTTTACGCGAGGTGGCGCGAGAGGTGGGCGCGAGCGGAGGCGCGGGATGGGCGCGAGAGTGGGCGCGGACGCCGCGCGCGCCCGCGGTGCTCTCACACCCGGGATCCCGCGTCAAGGCGAGCGAGGGGGACGGAGCGGCCGCAGATGGGCTATACACCGAGGAATGCGCGTTCTCCGCACCCTGGCTCGTGCCGCGCTGGCCCGTCACCTCGCGCTCGCGCCCTTCGCGGTGTCGGTGCTCGGGTGCAACGGCCGCGCGACCAAGGCCGACTGCGAGCAGATGCTCGACAAGTACCTCGACATGGTGATCGCCGACGACCCCGAGCTCGCGAAGCTGCCGCCTGCCCAGAAGCAGATCGCGCGCGACATGAAGCGCGCCGTGCGGAAGGCGCAGCCCTCCTACCGGAAGGTGTTCGAGCAGTGCGAGGCCGAGATCACCAAGAAGGAGCACCGGTGCGCGATGGCGGCGCCAAACCCCAACGTCTGGGAGTCGTGCATCGACTGACGCGGCGGTGGTGAAGGCGACGGCGGGGCTCGAGAGACCGCCGAGGCGGCGTGAACGACGGGCGGGTCGGTCGGACCCGCGGCAGGCTGCTAACGCTCTCCGCGCTTGGTCATCTTGCGGTGGAGGAGCCGCTTCTTCAGCGGGCCGAGCTTGTCGATCATGAGCACGCCATGGAGATGGTCGAGCTCGTGCTGGACGGCGATCGCGAGGAGGCCCTCGGCCTCGAGAGTGAAGGGCTCGCCGTCCCGTCCCAGGGCGTTCACGGTCACGCGCTCGGCCCGCACGATGTCCTCCTGCGCGCCCGGGAAGCTGAGGCACCCCTCGCCGAAGGTGGTCTCGCCGTCCTTCGCCACGATCTCGGGGTTGATGAACACCCGCAGATCACTCGGCTCTTCCTCGGTCGCGACGTCGATGAGAAAGAGCTGCAGCGCCTCGCCCACCTGCGGCGCGGCGAGCCCCACGCCCGGCGCCGCGTACATGGTCTCGGCCATGTCGTCGATGAGCCGGAGCAGCTCGGGGGTGACCGCGTCGATCTTCTTGCCGGGCTGACGCAGTCGCTCGTCGGGGTAATGCAGGATCGTGAGGATCATGATGGGAGAGGCCCTTTAGCGCAAAAATGGCCACAGCGCAGCGCTCTCGCAAGGTGCGGGCGGGGACCTTGGTGAATGTGCAGAATGCATGCACCCTCCGCTCCCCCCAAGCTCATGCGCCGCGTCGCGAGCTCATGCGCGGCGGACTACTCTTCGTCGGGGTAGGCGACGGGGCCGTGCACGTAGGCGTCGTCGCCGCAGCACTCCCACACGGGCCGCGTGATGCGGGGCGCCTCGGTGGGGGTCGCGGGGCCCTTCCAGTCGACCGCGCCTGGCCGACCGCGCGGACCGAACAGCGACGGCGCGATGAACGCGTGGAGCTCGTCCGCGAGTCGCCCGGCGAGGAAGCTGCCCGCGAGCTCGGCGCCGCCCTCGACCATCATGGAGACGATGCCGCGCTCGCCGAGCAGGCGCAGCGCGCTCTCGATGTCGACCCGGCCTGCGGTGGACTCGGGCGCCCGCAGCACGACGGCGCCGTGGCTCTGGAGCTCGGCCTCGGCCTTGGGGGAGGCGTCGAGCGAGCAGAGCACCACGAGGGGGATTTCGCGCGCGGAGGCGACGAGCTGGCCGTCGAGCGGCAGGCGCAGCGTGGTGTCGAAGACGACCCGCACCGGGCTCGTCCCCGGGCTGTCGCGCACGGTGAGGCGCGGGTCGTCGGCCACGACCGTGCCCACGCCGACGGCCACGGCGTCGTGTGAGGAGCGCAGCGCGTGCACCTTCGCCCGCGCTTCGGGGCCGGTGACCCACTTGCTCGCCCCGCTCCGCGTCGCGATGCGCCCGTCGAGGGTGAGCGCGAGCTTGAGCGAAACGTAAGGCAGACCGAGCGTGATGTGCTTCAGCCAGGGCGCCGCGAGCGCGTGTGCCGCGGCCTGGGACACGCCGGTGACCACCTGGATGCCGGCCTTCTGGAGGGCGTCGACGCCGCCGCCGCGCACGTGCGGGTTCGGGTCGAGCACGCCGACCACCACACACGCGACCCCCGCGGCGATGAGCGCGTCGGTGCAGGGCGGGGTCTTGCCGTGGTGGTTGCAGGGTTCGAGCGAGACGTAGACCGTCGCCCCGCGCGCCTCGCTGCCGGCGAGCCGGAGGGCGGCGAGCTCCGCGTGCTCCCCGCCGGCGCGCGCGTGGTGGGCCCGCGCGAGGATCTTGCCGTCCTTCACGACGAGCGCGCCCACGTGGGGGTTCGGCGAGGGGCGCCCGGAGCGGCCCTCCCCGATGGCCAGGGTCATCCACGCCTCGTGGTCGACCGCGGTCAAGGCGTCGCCTCGGGCGCGAGCGCCAGCGCTGCGCTCGGGTCAGGGTGAGGCGCTTCGGCGGCGCGTGGCCCGCCGTCCCGGGCGAGGGTCTCGAGCTCGGTGCGGAACTCGTCGATGTCACGAAACTGCCGGTAAACGCTCGCGAAACGGACGTAGGCCACGCCATCGGCGGTGCGCAGGCGGCGCATCACGGACTCGCCGAGCGCGCGCGAGGTGATCTCCTTCTCGCCCGAGTCCATCAGCTCGCGCTCGGTGGCGTCGGCCATCGCCTCGAGAGCCTCCAGTGAGACCGGGCGCTTCTCGCAGGCGCGGCGGAGCCCGCCGAGCAGCTTCTGGCGATCGAACGCCTCGCGCCGCATGTCCTTCTTGACCACGAGGGGCAGGACCTCCTCGACGCGCTCGTACGTGGTGAAGCGGCGGGCGCATGACTCGCACTCGCGGCGGCGGCGCACGACGTCGCCCTGTACGGAGGCGCGCGTGTCGGTCACCCGACTCTCGCCGTTCGCGCAGAAGGGGCACTTCATCGCGCACGCTCCGAGGCGGCCCCGGAGGCGGGCCGCGGTCGCCACGGTTCTGCGGGGATCTTCACGTTCGCGCGAGATACCACGCCCGAGGGCGCGTGGCACGCGGCGCGTCGCGTGGCGCTCACGCCGGCTCGATCTTCCCGACGCGCCGGTGGTGGCGCGCGTCGTCGGAGTGGGGCGCAGCGAGCCACGCCTCGGCGATCGCCAAGGCGAGCCCCGGGCCCACGACCCGCTCGCCCAGCGTGAGGACGTTCGAGTCGTTGTGCGACCGGCTCATCGAGGCGGTGTACGTGTCCGAGCAGTTTACGGCGCGGACGCCGGGGTGGCGGTTGGCGGCGATCGCCATGCCGACGCCCGTGCCACACACGAGGATCGCGCGCGGGAATTCGCCCGCGACGATGCCGCGCGCCGCGCGGTGGGCGAGGTCGGGGTAGTCGACCGACTCCGGGGTGTGCGTGCCGAGGTCGACGAGCGCGACGCCCTTGGCGAGCAGCGCGGCCTTGAGGGCCTCCTTGAGGGCGAGGCCGCCGTGGTCGGCGGCGAGGGCGAGCGCCGGCGCGGGCGTGTCGGCGCTCATGACTCGGCCCCGACGCGAGAGAGCACGAGCGAACAGTTGGTGCCGCCGAACCCGAACGAGTTGTTGAGGGCGTGCCGGATCGGGCGCTCGCGCGCCGTGTTCGCGACGTAGTCGAGGCGACACTCGGGGTCTTGGTCAACTAAGTTGATGGTTGGCGGGACCCGCCCGCGCGCGAGGGCCAGCGCGCACACGGCGCTCTCCAAGGCGCCCGCGGCGCCGAGCAGGTGGCCGGTCATCGACTTCGTGGAGCTCACCCAGAGCCCGTCGGCTTTGCGGTCCGTGGCGCGCGCGCCGAACGTGGTGGTGATGGCCTGCGACTCCGCGATGTCACCGATCGGTGTGGAGGTGCCGTGCGCGTTTACGTAGTCGATCGCGTCGGGCGCGAGGCCCGCGTCCTCCAGGGCCATGCGCATGGAGCGCACCGCGCCTGCACCCCCGGGGGCGATGGCCGTCAGGTGGTGGGCGTCGCTCGACGCGCCGTACCCGCTGACCTCCGCGTAGATCTTGGCGCCGCGCTTGCGGGCACGGCTCAGGGTCTCGAGCACCAGCACGCCTGCGCCCTCCCCGCAGAGGAAGCCGTCGCGACCGCGGTCGAACGGGCGGCTCGCCGCGGTTGGGTCGTCGTTGCGCTTCGAGAGGGCCATCATGGCCTCGAATCCGCCGATGCCGACCCCCGTGATGGTGGCCTCGGCGCCGCCCACGACCATGACCTCCATGCGGCGGTGACGCATCCACAGGAGGGCCTCTCCGATGGCGTGGGCGCCGCTCGAGCACGCGCTCGTTGTGCAGAACGACGGGCCGCGGAGGCCGTAGAGCATCGACAAGTGGCCTGCGGCGAGGTTCGCGATGATGCCCGGGATGCTGTAGGGGCTGATGCGCGTAGGCCCCTTCTCGATGAGCGTGGTCTTGGTGCGCTCGAGGGTCGCGAGGCCGCCGAGGCCCACGCCCACGAAACACCCGGCGCGATCGCGCTCTTCCTCGGCGAGCTCGAGGGCGGCGTCGGCGATGGCGAGCTTGCCCGCCGCGACCGCGAACTCGATGAAGCGGTCCATCTCCTTCAGCTTCTTCTTCTCGATGAAGCCCGCCCCAAGGGGGTCCCAGCCCTTGACCTCGGCTGCGATGCGCACGCGAAACTGGGAGGCGTCGAAGAGCGTGATGGGGCCGGCGCCGCTCTGGCCCTCGAGGAGGGCGTTCCAGGTGGGCTCGGTGCCGATGCCGACGGGGCTGATGAGGCCGACCCCGGTGATGACGACTCTTTCCATGTGCTCCCTCGGGCCCGGAGGCGTGAAGACGACGGTGACGCGGTGAGGTGGAGGCGCTTCGCTGCCAGATACGTCCAGCCGCACTCGAAGGCAAGCGACCGAATGCGCGACGGGCGCACGCGGCGCTCTGCCGTCGTGCGCCCGCGGAGGGACCAAGTGGATGTCGCTCGCTCGCGCGAGAGGCTACTTCTTGGCGTTCTTCTCGATGTAGTCGATCGCGTCCTGCACGGTGCGGATCTTCTCGGTGTCCTCGTCGGGGATGTCGATCTCGAAGGCCTCCTCGAACGCCAGCACGAGCTCCACGAGGCCGAGAGAGTCTGCGCCGAGATCTTCGATGAACGTCGATTCGGGCTTGATGTCCTTGTCGTCGACGTCGAGCTGCTCCTTGATGATGCGCTTGACTTCGCTGGGAATGTCCTGAGCCATTTCGTGCCCTCGGGGGTCGATGCTTCTTACGAAGAGGTGGGAAAGAACGGGGAGTCGGTTGGGCGCCTGCTGCGAGAGGAGCCCTCGAGGCGCCAGGCTCGCGGAGCGCCGGTGCGGACGCCGTCGGGGGCGTGCACCAAGTGAACGTGGGCGTTCTACCTCAATTCGGTCGCCTGGGAACCTCGTTTTTTAGACGCCGATGAGACGCACGCCGGGGGGATCGCTAGCTAGACGTACATGCCGCCGTTGACCCTGAGCACCTGGCCGGTCATGTAGGCGGCCTCGTCGCTCGCGAGGAAGGCGCAGGCGGCGGCGACGTCGTTGGCGGCGCCGATGCGCCCGAGCGGGATGGCCTTCAGCACCTGCTCCTTCATGGCCTCCGGCATGGCGTGGGTCATGTCGGTCTCGATGAAGCCGGGCGTGATCGCGTTCACCGTGATCTGACGCGACGCGAACTCGCGCGCGATCGACTTGGTGACGCCGAGGAGGGCGGCTTTCGTGGCGGCGTAGGCGGTCTGCCCTACGTTCCCCATCTCGGCGATGACGCTGGAGACGAAGATGATGCGCCCGGTCTTCGCGCGCATCATGACCTTCGTCGCGGCCTTCGCGCACGCGAGCGAGCCCTTCACGTTCACGTCGAACATGCGGCTCACGTCCTCGTCTTTCAGGCGCAGGAGCAGCCCGTCGATGGCGATGCCCGCGTTCGCGACGAGAATGTCGAGGCGCCCGAGCCGCTTGGCGATAGCGTCGATGGCGGCCTCCGAGGCCTTCGTGTCGGCGATGTCGAACGCGGCCGCCTCGGCCTTGCCGCCCCGGGCGACGATGCCCTCGACGACCTCGTTCGCCGCGGCCTCGCCGCGGACGTAGTTGACCACCACGGTCGCGCCCTGCGCCGCGAGCGCCTCACAGCACGCGCGCCCGATGCCGCGCGAGCCGCCGGTGACGATCGCAACCTTTCCGTCGAGTCGAAACATCCTGTCTCCTTCGCTGCTGGCCTACTCGTTCTCACGCGAGCCCGAGGAACGGGCCGACCGCCTCCACGCCCTCCGGATCGCTCACGCTGAGGACGGTCACGTCCTTCGCGATGCGCTTCAGGAGCCCGGCGAGCACCTTGCCCGGCCCGAGCTCGACGGCGTGGGTGACGCCCTCGGCGTGCATCAGCCGGACGGCCTGCTCCCAGCGCACCGCGCCGTCGACCTGGCGAACGAGCAGCTCCTTCACCCGCGAGGCCTCGCGGTTCGCCTTCGCGTCGACGTTCGCCACCACCGGAAAGACAAGATTGTTGACCACTACGCGATCGAGCTCGCTCGCGACCGAGGTGGCCGCGGGCGCCATGAGGGCGCAGTGGAAGGGGGCGCTCACCTTGAGCGGGATCGCCTTGCCCTTGGCCTCGGACGCGAGGGCCGACGCGCGCGCTACCGCGCGCTGGGTGCCCGCGATGACGACCTGCCCTGGCGCGTTGAAGTTGGCGCACGAGACGGTCTCGCCGGTGTCGGCGGCGGCTCGCTTGCAGAGGCCCTCGAGCGTCTCGCCGTCGAGGCCCATGATCGCCGCCATCGCGCCGGCGCCCTCGGGGACGGCCTCCTGCATCGCGCGGCCGCGCGCGCGCACGAGGCGCACGGCGTCGGGCAGGGCGAGCGCCTCGGCCGCGACGAGGGCGGAGTACTCGCCGAGCGAGTGCCCCGCGGCGTAGCTCGGGCTCGGCAGGGCAGGCCACCGCTCGCGCACCGCGGCCAGCGTGGCGATGCTCGTCGTGACGATCGCGGGCTGCGCGTTGGCGGTGCGCGTGAGCGCCTCCTCCGGGCCCTCGAAGATCATCGCCGAGAGCGGCTCATCTAGCGCCGCGTCTGCCGCCGCGAACACCTCGCGCGCGGCCGCCGAAGCCTCGTGCAGGCGACGCCCCATGCCGACGGTTTGTGCCCCCTGGCCGGGGAAGAGCCACGCGGTCTTCACGTTCCTTCGTCTCCTCGGCGGAGCACCTCGCCTCGCCGAGCGCGGAACCTAGCAGCCCTCGCGCGCGCTGTTCAACGCCCTCGCGCGCCTCGCTGGCCCACCTCCGTTTCGAGGGAGCTCTCCAACGCGACCGCGGACGCGCGAGCGTGGCGCGGTCAGCCGCCGCCAGCGTCGACCGGGGGAGGAGGCGCGGAGTCGGGCGGGGGCGTGGTCGTGGTCGTCGTGGTGGTGGGCTCGGTGGGCGTGGTCGAGTTCTCTTCCTTCTTGACGGGAGACTCGCGCCCGCCGCCCTGGTAGCCGCCACCCGAGTCGAAGACGCACGCGACGACCGAGGCGCCGAGCGCCACGACCGCCAGCCAGGCGAGGCCACGCCGCGGAGCGGAAGACTGCGAGGTTCGTCGTGCCGTACGCTGCACCATGAGGCTCTCCCGCGAGGTCATTTGCATACCCAGACCGCCGTAATGCTGCCGTCGCAGGTGCAGGTGCCGGCCGTGACCTGCGGCGGCCCGGCTTCGGGGATGCCCGCGCCACCCGCGGGGCACGAGCGGTTCTTCTCGTAGAAGCCGCCGCACCGCGCGCCGGGCTCGATGCGCTGGGGCGGGCAGGGTGCGAAGTTCACGTTGAAGGGCAGGGTCTCCTCGAGCTTGCCGTCGAGGTAGATTTCGCACTGGAAGCGACCCACCGGGAACGGCTTCACCTGCGGCGCCTCGCCCGCGTCCTTCGGGTCGGCGGGCTTGAGCTCGAGGACCTGTTTGCCGGCGCCTTGGAAGTCGGCGTAGGCGAGGATCACGTTCGTGTCGGTCGCCCGCACCGGCGGGTCCAGCGTGAGGATCTGGGTCTGCCGGATCAACATCTCGGTGGTCACGTTGGTGCGCGCGCCGCGCACCTCGACCGCGCAGACGATGTTCGTCGTGTCGCTGAAGAACTCGTTCCGCCGCCGCTCGCCGTCGATCGACATGTACGACTCGAAGATGCCGGCGGTCGCGATGGGGCACGCCGTGAGCGAGGCTGTCGCCGCGGCCCCCGCGGCGAGGAACGTGAGTGTCATGCCTACGCGGAGTTTGCGCGCCATTGGGTGCAGCTTAGCTGGGGTTGCCGGCCTCGGGGAAGCGTGACCTTCACAATCGTTCAGATGCCCAGCGCGGGGCCGCGCAGCCCGCGCAAGACGCAGGCGTCCGGCGGACGCGAGCCGTCGCAGGCGCCCGCCTGCGCCGAGGGCACCGTCTAAACGCGGACGACCGCGCCGCCCCAGGAGACGCCGGCGCCGAGCGCGCACATGACGACGCTGTCGCCCTCCTTCACCTTGCCGGAGCGCAGGCTCTCGTCGAGGAGGATGGGGATGCTCGCGCTCGAGGTGTTGCCCACTCGCTCGAGGTTCACGAGGATCTTCTCCTTCGGGACGCCGAGGCGGGTCGTGGCCTGGTCGATGATGCGGAGGTTCGCCTGGTGAGGACAGACCCAGTCGACCTCGTCGGGGGTCATGCCGGCCTTCTCCACGGCGGCTTTACTTGCAGAATACAGGCTCTTGATGGCCACCTTGAAGATGTCCTGGCCGCGCATGTGGACCTTGTGGGCCTTCGTCGCGAGCATGTCGGCCGAGGCCGGCGTGCGGCTGCCGCCGCCCGGGATCCACAGCGAGGCGGCGAGCTCGCCGTCCGAGTGGATACTGGACGCGAGCACGCCGCGGGGGCGGCCGAGGCTGTCGACCTTACCCTCCGAAGGGCCGAACACGGCGGCGCCGGCGCCGTCGCCGAAGAGCACGCACGTCGTGCGGTCCTCCCAGTCGACCACGCGCGAGAGCAGCTCGACGCCGATGACGAGGACGTGCTTGGCGACCCCGGTGCGAATCACACCGTCGGCCAGCGTGAGGCCGAACAGAAAGCCTGCGCACGCGGCGGAGATGTCGAAGGCGGGGCAGTGGCCGGCGCCGATTTTCTGCTGAACGAAGACCGCGGTCGCGGGCATGGGCATGTCCGGCGTGACGGTGCCCACGATGATCATGTCGAGGTCGGACGCCTTCAGGCCGGCCATCGTGAGCGCGGCCCGAGCGGCCTCGGCCGCCATGTCGCTCGTGACCATCTCGGGGCTGGCGATGCGCCGCTCGCGGATACCCGTGCGCTCCATGATCCACTGGTCGGAGGTGTCGACCATCCGCTCGATGTCGTGGTTCGTCCGGACGTTCGGCGGCAGGAAGTGGCCGGTGCCGAGGATGCGGGAGGCGGGCTGCAGCATGGGACTCTCGAGGGTGCGGGGCGCGCTGGCCTACTGACTAACAAAAAAGTCAATTGCTGGCTCGCACAAAACCGAGCACGGGCAAGAAGGGATCTTCCTGCCCGTGCCGTTGGAGTGCGCGGTCTGCGGGTGCGCTCAGCCGGCGGCCTCGGTCTTCTTGACGGAGCGTCCGCCGTAGAAGCCGCACGCGCCGCAGGCGCGGTGGGGGACCGAGGGCTCGCCACAGTTGGAGCAGGCGATGAGCTGCACCGGGACGACCTTGTCGTGGTTCGCGCGCCGCATGTTGCGCTTGGATCGGCTGGTTCGCCTCTTGGGGACGGCCACGGGGATGCTCCTTCGTCAGGTCTCTTCAGGACTTCTGGGGGGTCTTCCACCGCAGGAGCGGGAGAAGGCGAGGGTCAATCGGGTCACTCGGCGGGTCGGCCTCGGGACCGTTGGAAACGAGGGAAGGGCTCATACCCGGGCAGCCCTCGGAACACAAGGGAATCATCGGCGACTCGAGCAACAGCTCGTCGCGGACGAAGTCGTCGAGCACGACGGTCTCGCCATCGTAGGGCAGCGTGTCGCCCTCTTCACTGCCCACGATCTCCTCGTCGTCGCCGCGCGCCGTGGACGCGTTTGGCACGAAGATGACCGAGAAGCTGTTTGAAATCGAGATGTTGGCAGGGCCGAGGCAGCGCGCGCACGGCACGACGAGGTCGGCCTCGAGCGTACCTTGGGCGACGACGTCGGCGCCGCTCGGTGACAGGCGCACCTCGAGGGTGCCGTCGCGCTCCGAGGGCGTGACCTCACACCCCTCCATCGCGCCGCGGATCCACGCGGGGCGAATGGGGAAGGTGAAGCTCTTGCCGCCGGCGTCGAGCGAGGAGATGGGGACGGAGAACTCGTGAGGGGACATGGCGTGACCCGCGGTGCGGGCCGAACCGTGTACCCTCAGGTCCGCTCGCGCGCAAGCCGCGCGCGTTTCGCCGTGTCGGGTAGGCCTGGGAAGCCTGGCGCGTGGGCGCGACCTTCTGAGCGCGTAGGCACAAAGAGCGCGACGCGGTGACGGCTTCATCGGCGGCGTCCGGTGCACACGAACCTGGGCGGCGTGTCCCGCTCCAGCGTCGACCTCGCGCCCCAGCGCGCGCGAGGCGTACTGTCCGTACTCCGCAGGTCCGAGGCGCGCCCTACGAGCTTCGCAGGAGACTCTCAGCCGGGGCTCTCGCGCGCCCTCAGGGAGCCCAGCCGAGGCGGATCAGCGCGTAGAACACCAGCAGCCGGGGCACGCGGAGGAGCACGAGCACCGCGTAGAGGCGGTAGGGCACGCGGTAGAGGCCCGCGAGATAACAGAGCAGCGAGAAGGGGACGGGCAGCACCGCGCCGACGGCGACGGCGTAGTAGCCGTACCGCGCGAAGAGCGGATCGATGAGGCCCCGCGAGCGCTCGATGCGGTGCCGAACGAGGGGCACGCGGGCGAGCGAGCCGGCCACGTGGTAGGCCACGTTCGCCGCGACCACCGACGAGAGGCAGATTACGGCGACCGACGGCCCCTGGGGCGCGCCGGCAGCCACTGACGTAAGTATGTAGAACTGCGGAGGAATCGGGGACATGAACGCGTCCGATAGGAACGCGCCGAGGGCCATCCCGCCGTAGCCGAACCGCCGCACGAACGCCTCCCCCAGGGCGCGGAGCTCGGGGCGAAAGAACGCAGCGCCCACGCTCACGCCCGCGAACACCGCGACGAGCGGGACCACCACCTGCGCGAGCCGCTTTGCGCTGGCGAGGGGGGCGCTCGCGTCGCCGGGGGTTGGGCCGGGCGGGGGCGTTGCGAGGGCGGGCTCACGGCGCGACGAGGGCACGGCGACGGTGTAGTCGGGCGGGCGCCCGGACACGAGCAGAACCGCGCCGGCTCGGGGAGGGGTCGCGCGGCGGGCGACCTCAGGGGACGACCAGCTCACCCTTCAGCAGGTCGAGGAGCGGTACGAGCTCCCGGCGGTGCTCGTCGACGAAGTTCGGTACCCACGGCTCCACGTCGCCGACCGCGCGCGGATCGGCGCGCTCGAGCCCCGCGAGGCCGTAGTGCTTCGCCACCTCGTCCAGGGTCGCGAAGCTGCCGCCGTGGCCGTAGGGCGCCGTGGCCGTCACGCCCCGGAGCGGCGGCGTGCGGAACGCACCCTCGAGCTCCCTGAGGTCTTTCGGCAGGGTCAGGGCCTGAAACGGGCCGTCGGCGTACTCGGGCTTGCGAAACTCGTGGGCGAGGAGCCGGGTGAGCCCCACGGAGGCGCCCGGGTCGGGCTCTCCGTCGCGGCGCCCCGTGGGCGCTCGAAGATTGTGGAACGCGTCATCCGTGAGGCGCGGGCCGTAGTGGCATTGCGCGCAGCCCGCGGTGAAGAAGATATGGAGTCCCTGCTTCTGGTCCGGGGTGAGGGCCGACAGGTCGCCGGCGACATAGCGGTCGATGGCATTCCCCCTCGCAGACAGAGTGCGCTCGAACGCCTCGATGGCTTTGGCGACTCGCACGAACACCTGATTGACCGCGGCCTTGTCGGCCGGCGCCATCGCGTCCCACGCCGGGTCTCCTGGTTTGCCGTTCGCGGGGAAGCGCGCGCGGTCGCCGAGCGGTGGCAGCGGGCTCGTGGGGAATACCGCGTCGTAGCGTGCTTTGTAGAAGGCCTCGATCGCGTGTGCGATGAAGAGCCGATTGGAGCCGATCTCGCCCGCGTCCTCGAAGGGGCCCGTGGCCTGGAGCCAGAGGGTGTCGGCGCGCCCGTCCCAGAACTGAAATCGCGCGTGGGAGGCGTAGAGCACGCTCGGGGTGTTGCGATCGCCCTCCGCGACGCCGCGGCCGCGCGGCCTCGCGTCGGCGAAGCCCTTGTCCGGTGCGTGGCAGGTCGCGCACGCGACGGTCCCGGTCGGGGACAGCCGCGTGTCGGAGAAGAGCTCCTTGCCGAGAGCGGCGGCGACCGGCGAGTCGGCGACCGCGTTCGTCGGGTCCTTCGGCGGGGGCCCCGGGAGCGTCATCTCTTTCAGCAGATCGAAGTGGTTCGTGGGGAAGATCTGGTCGACGTACTTCACGTCGGCGAACAGCGGCGGCGTCTGGCCGTCCAGCAGGGCGAGCTCGCGCCGCACCATGCTGTCGAGCATCTCGGGCTCCGGATCGGGGACGAACCGCCGCGCGAGCATGGTGCGCGAGTCCACGAGCACGAAGAACGGGAGCCGCCTGTCGCCGAGGCCGACGGACTGGAAGCGGTAGGCGGGATCGGCGACGACCGTGGGCGCGTGGGGCCCGAGCTCCGCCTCCATGCGCGCGAGATCGTCGCTCGTGTGCACGAGCACGTTGTTCTTGTCGGAGACCACGAGGTCGACCAGCTCGACGCGGTCCTCGAGGCCCTTCGGGATCACGTCTTGGGTGTGCCGCTGCGACCAGAGGCAGGTCCCGCAGAACGCCGCCGTGGTGCGGAAGAGCAGGATCTTCGAGCGCGGCGCGCAGGGATTGTACCGGCTCGCGAGCGAGAAGGTCCCGCCCCCCAGCTTGGGGAGCTCGAGCGCCGGCACCGTCGCGAACAGGTCGATTTTGGTGGCGGCCGGGTAAGGCGAGGGCTTGCCGTCGACGCAGAGCGAGGGCTTCGCCGCGTCTTTCCTGCCCCGTCGGCCGCGGTCGCGTCTTTGCCCGCGTCGAGCTCTTGGCCGAGCGGCTCGGGCGAGCACGCGCCGTAGAGCGCCGCGCCCGCCACGAGGAGGCCCGCGGAGATCGCGCGCCACCGCGTGGTTGCCGACGGGCGTTCGGAGCTCGGTCTGGAGCTCATCGCGCGCTACTTGGGATCGATTCGGAGGACTCGGCTCTCCACCCTGTCGACGATGTAGATCTTCTTGTCCGGTCCCACGCGGATGCCCCCGAGCGAGCCGGGCGCGAGGCCCGTGTCGAGGCGCTGCAGCTCCTTCCCGTCGAGCGAGAAGGCGTGGATTCTCGACGTGGCGTGGTCGGTCACGTAGAGAATGTCGGCGTTCAGCGTGATGCCCGAGGGCTCCTGGAGGCCGAAGGTGGCGGGCACGACGTCGGCCAGCGTGGCGCCGTCCATCTCCACCGCGACCGCCATCTTCTCCTTCGCGCGCACCTTCTTGGCCTCCGTGCCGGTCTTGGCGTCGAGTGAGAGGATGCGCTTGTTGCCCGTGTCGGCGACGTACACCATCTTGGTGTCGACCTTGTACGCGAGGTGGCTCGGCACCCCCTCGACGTAGCCAAGCTCGCCGCGCGCGTACTGGAACGACTCTCCGTCGGAGTGGTCGTCTTGGCCCACGTTGTGGTCGCGCTTGAAGTCGTAGAGGTCGATGCTCTTGTTGAATCCGCCCGTGACCCAGTACCGGTTCGCCGTCTCGTGGGTGATGCCCATGCACAGCGGCGTGTTGTGGAGCATGTCGAGGTGCGAGCCGAGCCCGATGGGGTCCTTCTTCGCGAAGATGGTGGGGTCCGAAGACCAGAGCGCGGGGCCCATGAAGTCGTTGGCAGAGCCGTTCGCGCGCTCGTTGCGCGACTCGCCGCAGGCCGCGAACGTGCCTGGCACGCCGAACGTGGTCTCGTTCCCCCCGAAGGCGATGCCGGTCGGGTTGGGCATGAAGTGAACGGCGGCGGGATCGCGCCGACGAACGGTGGCGCGCGCGTCGGTGGGCGCTTCGCTCACGGTGACGATGCTGTCGTCGCCGCGGTTCACCACCCACAGCTCCGTGGGCTTCATGGGGTTCCAGTCGAGGTCGGTGGGGTCCTTCAGGCCCGCGTCGGCGTTGGCGATCTCGGTCAGCGTGACCGAGCCTGGGGAGCCGTCGCCCTTCCCGAGCATAGGGGCCTTCGGCGGCGCGCTGCTCGCCGGCGGGGTGGGGGCGCCCGGGCCCTCCACGATGACCTCGGAGGTGCACGCCGAGCTGAGCCATGGGAACGAGAGCGCCGCGCCGCACAGGATGAACGTACCGAGCCTTGCCATGCGGGAACCCTTACCCATCCGCAAAGGGGTTTCAACGTTAATTACTTACTTGACGCTCCGCGCGCCGCGCCCGCCCGTGCGACGTCGCGATTGCTATTTTGAGCGCCCGATCGCATACCGCAGCGCATGGCGACCGACCTCTGCGTCCTCTACGAGCACCCCGAATGGCAGAAACCTCTCTTTGCCGCGCTCGAGCGCCGGGGGGTGCCGTTCACGGCCTTCGACTTGAAGGCCGCGACGTTCGACGTCGACCTCGCGCCTTCGGCCAAGCTCTACTTCAACCAAGCGAGCCCGAGCGCCTACGTGCGTGGCAACACGCGGGCGGTGCCGTTCGCGCTCTCGTTCATGCGCGCCCTCGAAATCGCTGGAGCGCGCGTGCTCAACGGCTCGCGCGCGTTCTCCCTCGAGCTCAGCAAGAGCGCGCAGGGCGCCCTCCTGAAGAAGCTCGGGATCGCGCACCCCCGCTCCCTCGCGTTCAACGACGTGAGCGCGGTGGCCCGGGCGTGGAATCTGTTCCCCGCGCTCCTGAAGCCCGAGCAAGGCGGCAGCGGCGCGCGCATGTTCCTGCTCGAGAGCCAGGCCGAGCTCGAGAAGACGCTCGAGCTAACGCCTGGGCTCTGGGAGCCCGACCACCTGCTGTTGATGCAGGAGCACTTCGAGGTTGAGCCGTCGCGCGGCATCGTGCGCATGGAGTTCTTGGGGGGCGAGCTGCTCTACGCGATGCGCGTCGTCTCGCACGGCGCGTTCAACCTGTGCCCCTCGGAGCTATGCAACCCGAGCGACGGCGGCGACGCCGCGTGCCACATCCCCGAGCAGCGGCCCGTGAAGCCCGTGGAGTTCTTCCCCTTCCAGGAGGTGCCCGCCGCCGCCGTGGAAGAGGGCCGGGCCATCGTCGCCGCCGGTGGCCTCGACGTCGCGGGGATCGAATACCTGGAAGCCAAGGACGGCCGCCGCATCTTCTACGACATCAACGCGAACTCGAACCTGCGGCCCGCGATCGCGCAGGCCTTCGGCTTCGATCCGTTCGAGCGGGTCGTGGACTACCTGGTCGGCGAGCTCGCGCGTGCCCAGTAGGCGCAGCAGGCGCGGCGACGCGGAGGCGCGCGGCGCTACTTGACCGCGCAGCCCTGCGCGGCCAGCGAGAGCACTCCGGCCGCGCTCGCCGTGAGGGCGCCCCCGGGGGTCACGGTGATCTTGCACGCGCCGCCGTCGGGCGCGCCCGCGGCCGAGTATTTCCCCTGGGGGACGAGGCCCACCACGTAGTGTGTGGTGGGGCCCGAGGGCGCCTTGTAGGAGAGCTTCTCGGGCGCCGCTCCTGCTCGAGACGGCCCCGACTTCGTGAACACCACGACCTCGTTGTCGACGCGCGCGCCCTCGACCCCCTCGCCGGCCACGGCCTCCGCGCCCGGCATCGCGTCGCCGCTCGCGCCGACGACCACGGTGTGCAGGAAGCGTCGCTCGGTGGCCCCCTTCGGAGAGGCGGTCTCGAGCCGCAGCCCGAACACGCCCTCGGCCGGATCGTTCTTCATGAAGATGTCGTCGGTCTTGAGCGACGGCTCCTTCACGAGCTTGAACGCGCTCCCGCTCGGCAGCAGCGCCGTGAGCTGCGCGCTCGAGGCGCCCACGTCGATGCGGAGGCTCGCGCCGGTGCCCTTGGGCTGCGCGCCGGCGTGCCCAGTCCATGTGACGCCGTAGCTGCCCTTGGCCACGGTCACGCGGTCGTACACCACGAGGCGCGACGCGCCAGGCGAGCGCACCGAGAACGCGCCGCGCGAGAAGAACCACTCGCGCTCGGCACGAGGGACGGCCTTGGCGCGCTTGTCGTCGGGGTCGTTGTCGTAGGCCGATCCGAAGCTGGCCATTCCGTACACGTAGCGCTGCGCGTCCTCGAAGCGAGGGACCCCGGCGGTGGCCCCGTAGATCGACTGGTTCGGGGTCTTCTTCATGAGCTCCTTCGCGTCGTCGACGAGGAGGCTGTTGTGGCTCATGGTGGAGTACGAGTCGTAGTCGCCGGGATCGGTGATGAGCAGGTCCTTGCCGCGCACCACCTCGAAGTGACCCTGATCCAAATGTTGGTGGTCGGAGTAGAAGGGAGAAGAGGTGAGGGTGGCCCACGAGGCCTCTTTTCCCCAGTCGGTGCGCGCGAGGATGGTGCCGGTACCTGGCGCGAAGTGGCTTGTCTTGCCCTTTCGCGGATCTTCGTCCGGGCGGCTTGGGTCGTTGGCAATGAACTCGAGCCAATGCCAGAGCGGATCGTCGGGCTTCTCGGTCAGGCGGGCGAGGAAGAGCGCGCGCTTCTGGGAGTCGGCGTCGGGCAGGGCGACCGAGAGGGCGAGGAATGGCCCCGGGCTAGGCCTCGCGGGCTTGTGGTTCCAGTCGCCGTTGTCGAACATGGTGAGGCCGTCGGGGTGCAGCGCGTGCGCCTGGAAGGCGATGGTCTCTCGGAGCCACGGGAGCTCGTCGGCGAGGCGGGGGTTGCCGCCTGGGGCGCGCGACTCGGCGTCGACGTGGAGCGCGATCGAGGGCGCGATGGTGCGCGCGTACTGCCAGCCCTCGGCGAAGTCGCCGCCCGCGTGCTTCTTGTACCCGGGGATGACCTCCTCTTGCCACATCTTGCGCGCGATGCCGCGGAGCTCGTTGCCCTTGGGGTCGTCTCCCGAGAACGCCGGCCCCGCGACTGCCACCGTCGCGAAGTGGCCCATGTAATGGTTGCCTATCGCGTCGCCGTTTCGATAACCGTCTTTCCGATACCATTTCAGATACGTGTACACGCGCTGGACGATGACCTTCTTCGCCGCCGCCGTGAGGGCGGGATTTTCGTGGAGCCAGTCGTACACGAGCGCGGGGAACACGCCGCGGTTGCGGATCGTGTAGCCCTCGTTGTGCTTGACGATGTTGTCGCCGCCCTTCTTGTCGCCGACCTTCTCCTTGTCCTCCACGAGCGCGACGGCGTACTTCACCGCGCCCTTCGCGTAGGTCTCTTTGCCTGTCATGGTGGCGCAGAGGGCGAGATCCGCGGCGGCGTGGCCCCAGTCTTCGGCCTCGTAGCCCGCCTCGATGTTCTCGCGCAGCGCGGCGTCGCAGCCCTGTTGGAGGCGCGCCCAGGCGGGGTTGTCCTCCTTGACCGCGCCCTTCAGCTTGGTGATGCGATCGGCCGAGAGGAGCACGCGCGGGTGGGGCCACGGCCCCTCTGGGTTGGCGACGGGGACCACCCGGCTGTCGTCGCGCGGGGTGCCCGAGCCGGGGCCGGGGTCGTCCTCGCCGTCGGCCGCGGGCGTCTTCGTGCCGAAGGGCGGCGGGAAGCGCTCTCGACAGCCGCCGCAGGCGACCAGGAGCGAGGCCAGACCGAAGAACACGAGGCGGGTCGCGGGCGTTCCCATGCCCGCAGACTATCACCGCTTCGTTGCGCTCGGCGTCGAGCGAGCGCGTCGCGTGGCGCGTGGCGCGCGGCGCTCAGCGTGGGCGGGGCGGCGCGTGCGCGGCTGGCGCGGCGGTCGGCCCGGGAGCGGCCGCGCCGGAGGGCGGGCTCGAGGGCGCGCTCGAGGACGACGAGGCAGAGGCGGTCGGCGCGCTCGCGGGGGCGGCCGGCGCGGGCTCGACGATCTTCGTGGGATCGCCCAGGAACTCGAAGTGCATGGTGTCCTGGAGCACGTCGTGACCGAGCCAGTAGAAGCCAAAGCGCTCGAAGATGGCCACCCAGCTCTTGGGCATCGCCATGCGCTCGTAGATGCTGCTCACCCGGCGCTGGCAGAGGGGGTGCTCGGTCCAGGGGGCCACGCACCCGCAGCAGGTGTTGAGGTGCGGCTCGATGTCGATGGCGATGCCATACACGTGGTTCGAGATCTCGCTGCCTCGGTAGGTGTTCGAGAAGCGAATGCCACCCATCGAGTGAGGGTGATATTCGTCCTTCGCGGGCGTGGCTTGCAGGGCCGCTTCGACGCAGCGGAGCGCGACGCCCACGTGCTTGTTCACGGTGGCCGTCATGCCCATGAACGAGACGGGCTCGGCGTAGAACCGGGGCGGGTGGGCGTTCCCCGAGGGGCTGCCGAAGCCGGGGAAATAGCCATAGTGCTCAGTGCGGTACTTGATGGCTTCGGCGAGCGCCTTGTTGGAGTCGGTGCCCTTCTTGAACCAATTGCCACGGATGAGGAACGCCTGTGGCGGCTGCTCGAGGCAGCGCATCGGCTTGCCGTCGACCTGTACGGTGAGCGGCGGGAGCGGGCGAGGGCTCTCTTCGGCCGGGGGATCGGGCGCGAGGGTGGGTCGCGGCTTGGGCGCGGCGGCGGCGGAGGCCTGCGCGGTGGGGCCCGGCTTGTGGCCTGGCCTGTGGCCGCCGGCGTGGGGCCCTTCAGCGACCGAAGCAGAGGCCGCCAGCAGCAGCGCGGCGCCAACGAACGCCGCGGTGCCGGCGCGCGCCGCGCGAGCCCCGGAGAACAGCACACGCTTCGCGGGTTGGGCTGGCTTGGCCATGGTGCCCACGGCATAGCGGAAACCCGCGCTATCGCCAAACGAAGCGGACCTCGGGGGCGTAACGGGAGTGCCCGCTCCCTGGATTGCCGCATCGTTGGAGCGATGTATGGTCCGCGAATGAAGCACACGCCGGCCCTGGCCACAGCCCTCGCCCTGCTCTCGCTCTCCGGAGTCGCGCGCGCCGCCGTCCCCGCGTTTCCAGGCGCGGAAGGCTTCGGCGCGGTCGCCACGGGCGGGCGCGGAGGCAGGGTCATCAAGGTGACCACGCTGAACCGCACGCCGGCTCGCTCCAGGCCGCGCTCGACACTCCGGGGCCGCGTATCATCGTCTTCGCGGTCTCGGGCGTGATCGCGGGCGGCGCGCCGCCTGGCCCGGGTCCCGGCCCGGGACCGGGCGCCGACGGGGGCGTCGATCCGACGACCGATGGCGGTGTTCCGGGTCTCCCGGGCCTCCCGGGTCTTCCGGGTGGCGGCGCCGGTGGGACCGATCCGGGCGCCTCGGGCGGGGGCAGCTCCGACGAGGGCGGCTGCGCGGTCGCGCCTACGTCCAATCGCGAGGCGGGCGGCCGGCTCTGCGCGCTCGCGGGCGTGATGGGTCTCGCGGTCGCCGTGGCGCGGCGCGCGCGCCGCCGGCTCTTCTAGACCGTCGAAGTCGAGGCCTCGCGGCGGAGCGTCACGACGTCGCGCGCGCCGACCTCGTAGACGCGAGGAGCGCGTAGACGCAGGGGAGCGCGACGGCGATCACCGCCTCGTCGCGCGCGCCGTGCACCTGGCCGACGGCGTCGCGGAGCGCGTCGTGCGCCTCGGGCCCGAGCGCGTCGAGCGCCCACGCGACGGTACGGAACGCGAGCTCGGCGTGACGCTCCTCGTCCTCCGCGATGCGCGAGAGCACCTCGCGCTCGACCGCGTCGCCGCGCTCGGCGCGCTCGCGGAGCTCGAGCGCGGCCCGTGTCTCTCCGACGCAGCCGCCGTGGAACGTCTCGGTGACGAGCGCCGTGACGGACCAGTCGATGGGCGCCGTGTCCAGCGGGAGCGGACCTGGCCCCACCGCGGGAGCGCCGCGTCGTCGAGCGAGCGCGAGGCACAAGCGTGCATGATGCACCTCGTCGATCGCGGCGGCGTGGGTGTCCCGGACGAGGTCGGCGGGGGCCCCGAGGGCCACGAGCTGCAGCGACGCGCGCCCGAAGGCGGCGATCGACGCGTGCTCGAACGCGGCGTCGACGAGGAAGCGCTCCGCGAGGGCCGCATCGGGTGGGGGCGTCCGCGTGGCGCTGAGCGCTGCGTCGTGCCAGTCGTCCCGCGGGGTGCGCGGCGCGAGGAGCGGCCCCTCGGCGCCCGGGAGGGGGCGCCCGCCGCCGCAGAAGGCGCGAGGCTCTTGGTAGCAGCACTGGCGCGCCTTTCGCGCCGTTCCGGAGCGAAGCGCGGTCTGTTCGGACGAAAACACCCCCCCGCGGTGGGGCAACGAGCCGGTCGACAGCCCTGGTGCATCTTGCTCGCAGTGCCCGTACGGGGCCGGCGCGGGGTGCTTCGGGGTCCCCGTCGGCGCGGGCACGCACATCACGGTGAAGCCGCACCCTCCGCCGGGAGGCCGACCGATGAGCCCGCCGAGATCGGCCGCGTCGGGGCTCGTCGGCGTCGCGACGCCGCTCGGCGTGGGTGTCGGCGTGGCAGTGAAGGGGGCGGTGGCGAGCGGCCCCGTGTCGCCGGGTGCGGGCGTCGCGTCGCGCGAGCACGCGACGGTCGGGAGCGCGGAGAGGCCGACGGCGAGGAGGACACGCGAGCGGAGACGATCGGAGCTCATTCGAGAGAGCGTAGCGCGCGGGGAGCGCGCGTTCGCGCTCGCGTTGCGAGGGTTCTTGCCGGCGCGCACACCGCCAGCTACGAGCGTGGAATGACCAGGTTCTGCGTGTACATCGCGACGAGCCTCGACGGCTTCATCGCCCGCGCCGACGGTGGTCTCGACTGGCTCTCGCTCGTCGAGGCGCCCGGCGAGGACTACGGCTTTCATGCGTTCCTCGAGGGGGTCGACACGCTGGTGCTCGGCCGCGCGACCTACGACGCGGTCCTCGGGTTTGGGCAGTGGCCGTACGCGGGAAAGCGGTGCGTGGTCCTGACCCACGGCGCCCTCACGTCGCGCCACGGCGAAGAGGCCTTCTCGGGCACCGCCGAGGCCCTCGCGGAGCGGCTCTCGACGGAGGGAGCGCGCCGTGTCTACGTGGACGGTGGCGTCGTGATTGGGCAGTTCCTCGACGCGGGCCTCGTGTCCGAGCTCACGCTCTCGGTCGTGCCCGTGCTCCTCGGCGGTGGGGTGCGGCTCTTCGGCTCTCGCGAGCGCGACGTGCGCCTCGATCTCGTAGGCAGCGCCGGGTTCCCGAGCGGGCTCGTGCAGAGCGAGTACCGCGTGCGCCGCGCGTGAGCGCCTGCCCTGGCCGCGCGCCCATCAGCGCGCGTCAGCGCTGGCGCGGAGCTGCCCGTCGACGAGGTCGAGGCGGTCCTGACCCCAATAGAGCTCGCCGTCGACGAAGAAGGTCGGAGCTCCGAACACGCCGCGCTCCACGGCGGCCTGGGTCGCGGCGATGAGCTCGGCCTTCACCTCGGGCGCCTGCGTCGCCGCGAGCACCTCGTCCGCGTCGGCGCCCACGCCCGCGAGGAGCGCCGCGAGCACCGCGTCGTCCGAGATGTCCCTGTCCTCGGCCCAGTAGGCGCGGAAGATCGCGTCGCGGATTGCGCGGTGCAGCGCCGGGGGCGCGGCGAGCGTGGCCCGCAGCGCCTTGATCGTGTTCATGGGGAAGCGCGTGGGGAACGTGAAGGGGACTCCCCAGTACTCGGCCCAGCGCGGCATGTCCGCCATGACGTAGGCCTGGCGCTCGGCGCTCCACGAGGCCATCGGCACATTCACCTGACCTATCGTCTTGAAGAGCCCGCCGAGCAACATGGGGCGGCTCACGACCGTCGCGCCGGCGCGCCGCGCGACCTCGTCCACCTTCGACATGCCGAGGTACGCGAAGGGCGAGGAGTAGTCCCAGTACGCCTCCACCACCCGGCCGCTCGGCGAGCCCGAGCGGTCCTCGCCGGGCACGAACGGCGCCCCCTCGACGAAGTGGAGCCGGTCCTGGCCCCAGTAGAGCTCGGTGCCATTGACGAAGAACGTCGGCGCGCCGAACACCCCGCGGCTCACCGCCTCGTCGGTGGCGGCGCGGAGAGCGTCCTTCACGGCCTGCGACTCGATGCGGGCGAGCACGTCGCTGGCGTCGTACCCGGCCGCGGAGACCACGTCGGCGATGGTCTCCTTCGCGCTCGGATCACGCCCCTCGACCCAGTAGGCGCGGAAGAACCCGTCGACCACGCGCACGTCCACGTCGCAGGCGATCGTGGCTCGGAGCGCCGCGACGGTCTTGCGCGGATGCTCGGCGGGGACGACGAGGGGCTCGCCGATGCGGGCGGCGGCGCGCGCCATGTCGGCGAGGTTGTGCGCGCTCTTCTGGGGCGAGAGCTGGTTCATCAAGTTCTGGGGAGTCCCTCGGGCCTGGAAGACGCCTCCAAGCAGGAAGGGCCGGTACTCGGGCGTGACGCCCATGCGGGCCGCGATCGCGGGCAGCTGCCGTGACGCGACGTACGCGTACGGGCAGGAGTAGTCGAAGAAGAACTCGAGGCGCTTCGCGGGGACGTGACGGGTCATCTCGCGCAGAGTAGCCGCGGAGCCCCCACGCGTCAGCCTCGGCTGCTGGGCCGCCGGCGGGCCCCGCTGGCGACGGGGCACGCCGCCGCGGGCGTTCAAGCCGCTCGTCGCCTCATGGGCACCGCGAGTTGCCACACTCGAGCGAGGGCTGGTAGGTCGCCGCGACCGGGGGACCCGGCCGAAACGCGAAGTACCCGGCGGTCGCGCCGCCCGCGAGGACGGCCGCGGTGGCGAGCCAGAAGATGGGGCTCGCGAACAGCGACGAGCTCTCCTCGACCTTTGCGGGGGCGGCGGCGGGGCGGGCCTCCACGAACGCGCTCCGTGGCACCGCGGCGCGTCCGACCTCGAAGAGGACGTTGTCGCGCTCGTCGACCGCCTGGGCGTAGTAGTCGAGCCGCGCCTTGCCCGGGGGCGCCGTCGGCACCTCGACCGCGACGCCGTCGCCCACGGCGACGGAGCCGAGCGTGAAGGCGCCCGTCGAGCCCCAGCGAAAGCCGACGCTGACCGCGCGAACGACCCTCGTTGGATCGCGCGTCGTCACCCGCAGCGTGCCCGGCTCGGTGCCCCGCACGACGGCGGTGATCTCGATCCCGGGCCTCGCGCCCTGCGCGCGCCAGAAGCCCCGCGCCTCGAGGAACGGCGTCTGCACCTTGGGGCCGAGGTTTGGGTCGACCGCGTAGCTCGGGTCGAAGCTGAGGAGCGCGATGAAGGCGTCCTTGGCCTGCTCGGCGTGGTCCAGCACGGCGTGGGTGACGGCGAGCACCTTGTACGTGCGCACGAGCTCGTCGTGCGAGAGGCCCCGCCCCTTCTGCGCGATGCGCTCGGCCCCGACGTTGGCCTGTTCGTAGTCGAGCTTCGCGTACTGCTGCTCGACGGCGGCGACGTCGGCCGCCGAGGGGACCCGCTCGGCCACCGGCGCCTTGGGCGCGGCGAGGGCGCTCGACCCCGCAGGGACGAGGACCGCCGCCGTCAGCGCCGAGAGCGCGATCGCTCGGACGGCTCGTGCACGCACACCCACCATGACGGGCATGGTACCACGTGCTCGCGCGCCGCGGGTCTTGCGCCTGGCATGCACTCAACAGCGCGAAAAGATTGGTGAATGCTCAGCGAATGACGGGCGACTCCTGCGCGCACTTGCCGAGGATGCAGCGCTGCTTCGGATCGCAGCAGTCCGCATCGACCGAGCACTTCTCGAACTCTTCGACGCACGTGGTGCCCGGCGGCTTGTCTCCACACACGAGCCCGCCCGCGTCGCCGGCCTGGCGGCAGAAGCCGTTGCAGCATTCGTCGCCGGTCTCGCACGAGGTGCCGTTGGGCTTGCACGGGTCGACCACCCAGAAGCCGCGGGTGTTGCCCGCCGAGAGCTCCTGCCCTGGCATGTAGAACGCCGGGTGGCTGGGATCGGCGTTCCCCGCGGGAGCGTTGATGTCGATGGCCGCGACCCACAGCTTCTTCTGCGGTCCGCCACCGTCGCCGGACGGGCCCCACGGCTTGTCCGTCAGCAGGTTGCCGTAGAGGCGACGCGAGGTGAACACGACCCAGTAGTAGCCGCCCGAGGGCACGGGGTTGACGGTCGGTTGGTAGTTCAGCTGCGAGTCGTTGGGGTGGTCGGGGCTCGTCGGCGCGAAGCCCACGCCGTTGGCGGCGTCGAGTCTGCGAGCGCTCGGCGCAGCGCCGTCGCGGGCGGCCCACAGCTCGGCCTTCGCGCCGAACCACGTGGAGATCTGGCAGTTGTTGAGGCTGGTTCGGTCCAGCGTGCGGTTGCCCGCGGTGCCCGGTCCGCAGTCACCGGCGAGCACCTGGTTGTTGAACACCACCGCCTTGCCGTCCGGGAGGAAGGAAGGCCACGACGGGTAGCGCGCCGGATCGCGGTAGACCTCGCGGAGGCCCGAGAACGCGCGCGGGCCGCCGGCTGCGCACGCCGTGGAGCCTGCGGCCGCGCCGCAGTTGAAGTCCATGATCGTGAGCGAGCGGCCTGCGCCGGCCGTGACGCCGCCGGCGCCGGTGCCCTCCCAGAAGTTGAACGCGACCTTGCGGCCATCGGGCGAGAACGTGGGGGTCACGGCGCTGTTTACGACGCCGGTGAGGCCAGTGCTGGCGACGACGCCGCCGCCCGCGCGCGCGAACAGCGCCGCGTCGGACTGCAGGAACGCCTCGCGCGCAAAGCGGGACCCCGCGAGCGCGAACGAGCCGTCCGGATAGGGCGCCGACCAGTTGAAGCGGCGATCGAGCGCGGGCGTCGAGGCGCCGTCGTACACGGTGCGTGTGGCGTACGAGCTCGACGAGCGGAGATCGTACGAGGCGCCGCGCCGGTAGTCGTCGGGGCCGCTCGGGTACACGAGCTTGCCGTCCTGGGCCCAGAGGGTGGATCCATCGGCCGACACGGTGTGGCAGACGTGGCACTTGCCCGCGGCGCCGGGGATCGCGAGCACCGGATCGGGCGAGCGCGGCTTGATGGCGATGACGCCGCCGTTCTCGCCGGTGCCGCCCCCGGTGAGGCTCGAGTCGTAGGAGTTGTAGTAGACGATGCCCTTCAGCACGCCCGAGGCGACGCGCCAGGTCTCGCGGATCGGGCCGTATACCTTGTCCTCCGCGGCGGAGTAGATCTTCACCTCGACCACGAGGTCGTCGCCCTGGTTGCCGCCGGTGGCGGTCTTCCAGGGGATGTCCTCGAGGCGCACGCGCTTGCGCGCCGCGCTCCCCACCGGCAGCCCCGCGAACGAGTACGTGCCCTCGAAGCTGTAGTTGCCCTGCGAGAGCTTCACGTAGACCGCCGCCGCTTCGCGCGTGGTCTGCCACATGAGGAGCGGCGCCAGGAGCCCGCGGGGCCAGACGGTCTTGTCGTACGGGTAGAGGTAGCCGAGCTCCGCGGGGCTCGCGGGCGCGTTCGACTCGGTCTTCAGCTTGTTCCGCACCGCGGCCGTGACCGCCGGGCCGAGCGGCTCTCCGCCCACGCCTCCGAGCCCGCCCGAGCCGCCGCCGGCGTCGACCCCGGTCGGTGCGCCGTTCTGCGTGGCATTGACAACTACCTTGACCTTCGCGGAGCCCTCGCGCGCGCCGAAGCGCGCCGTGATCGTGCCCTCGCCCACGTTGCGCCCGTTCGCTTGGAATGCGCCGCTCGCGCTCACCGCGCCGAGCTCGCCGCGGTCGAAGAGCCACGTCGCGGTGACGGGCTGACCGCTGTACGAGGCCGTGAAGGCGACCGGCGCGTTCAACGTGGCGACGCCGTCGACGAGAGTGACGTTGATGGTGGCCGAGGCCGGGCTGACCACGAGCCGCCCCAGCGCGTCCGGGTCGGAGTCGCGCGGAGGCGGCTGGCTGTCACCCGTCGGGTCGAACGTGCCCGGCGGCGGGAGGACGGGGACGCTTCCCGCTTCGCCGAGGCCGCTGTCGAACTGCGAGTCGGGCTCGGCGCTGCCGCAGCCCGCCTGGGCGGCGACGCCGGCCGACACGAGCGAGAGCAGGACGAGCAGGGTGCGGCGAATCGGACGAAGGCGAGTCATTTCGGTGGAATGTGCCCGCTCGTCGGCCTCGGCGCAACGACCGAGGTCAACGCTCGAGCTCAGCGCCCGAGGTCAGCCCTCGTAGACCTCGTCCTGCTCGATGCGGGACAGGACCCAGTCGAACTGCCCCGCGGTGACCTTCGTCTGGCAGTGCGTGCAGTCGCCCGCCATGCTGATCGCCAGCGGCGCGCCGCACCGTGGGCAGTGCGGATCGGTGCGAGGCGCTCCCTGGCCTGGGCGCTCCGAATGAACGTCCAGTACTCCGAGTAGCGGCGCTCGGTCTGCCGGTCGCCGGCGACGACCGCGCCGGTCGCGTCGGCGAGGGTGTAGTCGAGGCTCGCTGCGTAAATGCGCACGGTGACGGCGTCGAAGTAGGTGTCGGAGGTGACGCGCGCGAGCTCGACGTGGAGGAGCCGCGGGTTCTCCGTGACGTTGCGCAGGTGCTGCTTCACGTACTCGGTGACCCAATAGGTCTGCGTGGTGAACAGCGCGTCGCTCAGGAAGGGGCGCATGCCGGCGAGATCGCGCCCCGACCACGCCCCCTGGAACGTGAGGAAAATGTGCTGAATTCGGGCAGTGAACGCCGGCCACGCGAACGACGGATCGCGGGCGCGGAGGGCGTCGAGGCGCGCGACCGCCTGCGGGTCGACGACGGTGGGCCAGTCGGTGCCCTCCTCGGGGCTGTCGCCGGTGAGCATGGGGCCTCGCCGCTCGGTCTCGAGCACGTCGATCCGCTGCACCACCCAGTCGAACGCGCCGGTGGCGACCTCCTGGCTGCAGTACTTGCAGCGGCCGGCGAGGATCGCGTCGAGCGGCGCCGAGCAGCTCGGGCACGTGAACACGCGGGCCTTGTCTGGGGAGCGCGATTTCGCGCCCTTCGCCCGGCGCAGCACCCAGCGCTCGCGGGTGTAGATCGCCTCTTCTCGACCCGCGGCGTCCCGTCGCGAGAGGTTGGCCTCGACGACGACCGCCACGGAGACGGAGCGCGCGGCCGCGTCTTCGAGGCTGTCGACCTCGTCGATGCGGAGGGCGCCGATGAGCGCCGTGGTCGTGCCGGCGAGGCCTCGAGCCGTGAGCGCCGCCGCGGCTTCAGGCATCACGTACGCCTCGAGCCCGCCGAGGTTGCCCCGGCCGACGGCGAGCACGACGTCCGTGTAGAGTGCAGACAAGAAGTCCTCGAAGACGATGACCGAGAAGGTCGGATCGTGGGCCTCGAGGCCGCGCAGCGCGTCGCGCAGCGAGCGTCGTCGCCGCGTCGGCGGCGGGTGCCACTGGGGCGGGGGCATCGGGACCCGCGGTCCGGTTCCGCTCGTCCAGTTGCTCTGCCCGCGGCGGCTCGCGGCCTGCACCACCACGATGACGCCGATCACGATCAAGAGCACGACGATGCCTGCGGGCGAGAGCGAGCCCCCCGAGCTGCCTCCCGAGCTGCGCGAGCCGCCGGAGCTCCCGGAGCTGCGCGAGCCCGAGCTGCCGGAGCTGCGTGAGCCGCCGGAGCTGCGCGAGCCGCCAAAGCTCTGCCCGCCGCCGGGTCGGCCGAGGGCGAGGGCGGGCGGCGCGACCAGCGCGAGGCACGCGAGCACGGCCAGGTACGTGGGGAGCTTTGCGAGGCGCGCGACGCCCGGCAGTCGGCGTCTCATACGACCTCGTCGGGCAGCTCGTTCACGTTATCGGCGGCGCGGGCGGGAGGGGGCAGGGCCGCGGCGAGCCCTGGCCCGAGGGCCTCGAGCTGCCGCGTGAAGCCGTCGACGTCGCCCCGGATGAGCGCGGCCTCGAGGGCGCGCCGGGCCTCCGTGAGGGTGGCCTCGAGCGCGTCGGGGACGCCGACGTCGGGCAGCAGCGCCACCATGCGCTCGAAGGCCGAGACGTACACGAGGATGCCCGTGCGTCCCCGAGTCGCGGAAATTTTACCGCGGTAAAACTGTGATGCCGCGCCCGCCTCGACCGCGGCCCGCCGGCGGGGCTCGCGCACGAGGCGGGACTTCACGGTCCACAGCTGCGAGGTGACGAGCGCCGCGAACGCGAACGCGAAGACGACCTCGAGCGGGAAGAGGTGCTCGTCGAGCTCGGCGGGGTGGAAGATGACGACCGTGAGCGTCAGCGCCGAGGCCACGAACCCGACGAGGTAGTCGACGTCGCGGTAGGTGTCGGAGCGATCGCGGACCGCGACCACGATCTCGACGGAGCTCTGGGCCTCGACCGCCTTCACCGCGGCCTTCACCTTGTCTTTGGCCAGGGGGTCGAAGAACGGATGCATGCGCGTCTCCAGACTACCCCATCCGAGGCGCGCCGCGCGCCCGTCGCTGCTTCGCGCTTCCTATGGCCGCCGGGGTCCGCTATTCGCGCCGCATGTCCGTGAAGAAGCAGCCGCGCGCGGCCCTCGAGCTCGACAGCCTGGTGGTCGAGGGCGCCCGGCAGCACAACCTCGACGTGCCGTACCTCGCCGTCCCGAAGCGCGCCGTGGTGGTGTTCTCCGGACCGAGCGGCTCGGGCAAGTCGAGCCTCGCGTTCGACACCATCTACGCGGAGGGCCAGCGTCGCTACATCGAGACGCTGTCGTCGTACGCGCGGCAGTTCCTCGGGCAGCTCGATCGCCCTGACGTCGACCGCATCCGGGGGCTCTCCCCCACCATCGCCATCGAGCAGAAGAGCGCGAGCCACAACCCCCGCTCGACCGTGGGGACCATCACCGAGGTGTACGACTACCTGCGCGTGCTCTATGCGCGGGCGGGCACGCAGCGCTGCGTGGAGTGCGGCCAGCCGGTGCGCGCGCGCTCGGCCGACGACGTCACGCGCGAGGTGCTCTCGTCGCTCGCCGGCCAGCGCGTCGATGTCCGCGCGAGGCTCGTCGAGCACCGCAAGGGCGAGCACCGCGACGTGCTCGAGGGGCTCGTGAAGCGCGGCTTCGTGCGCGTCGTGATCGATGGCGCCGCGCTGCGGCTCGACGGCGAGCTGCCGTCGCTGAAGAAGAACGAGAAGCACACCGTAGACCTCGTGCTCGATCGCGTGCAGGTGTCCGAGGCCGATCGCGCCCGGCTCGCCGAGGCGCTCGAGGCCGGGCTCCGCGAGGGCCAGGGCGAGGTGCTCCTCGCGGTGCCGGGCGAGGAGGCCCCCCGCCGCTACTCCGCGCTCCGCGCGTGCTGCGGGCGGAGCTATCCTGAGCTCACCCCGCAGGCGTTCTCGTTCAACGGCCCGCTGGGCATGTGCCCTGCGTGCGCGGGGCTCGGCGTGCGGCTCGAGGTCGACCCCGAGCTCGTCGTGCCCGACCCCACGCTCACCCTCGCCGAGGGCGCGATCGTGCCGTGGGCGAGCGCGATGAGCCGCAAGGAGGGGTGGGTCTATCGCATCCTCCAGGCCGCCACGAAGGCCGCGAAGGTGTCTCTCGACACGCCCTACAAGCGGCTCACGGCGGCCCAGAAGAAGACCCTGCTCTATGGCCTCGACGGCGACAAGCTGATGGTCTCGTGGGGCAAGGAGGGCTCCGGCAGCCACGGCACCTTCGGGGTGCGCTTCGAGGGCGCGGTCCGCCACCTCGAGCGGCTGTATCACGAGACGAAGAGCGAGTCGCAGCGTGAGAGCTACCGGCGCTTCTTCCGCGAGCGCGAGTGCCACGCGTGCGGCGGCCGGCGCCTGCGCCCCGAGAGCCTCGCGGTGGAGCTCGGCGGCCGCTCGATCGCCGACGTGGGGCGATTGTCGGTGCGCGACGCCGCGGCGCACCTCCGCGCCCTCGAGCTCGACGCCGCGGGGCGCAAGGTCGCAGGCCCCGCGCTGGTGGAGGTGCTCTCGCGCCTCGGGTTCCTCCTCGACGTCGGCCTCGACTACGTCTCGCTCGAGCGCAAGGGGCCCACCCTGAGCGGCGGCGAGGCCCAGCGCATTCGACTCGCGAGCCAGCTCGGGTGCGAGCTCTCGGGGGTGATGTACGTCCTCGACGAGCCCAGCATCGGCCTCCACCCGCGCGACAACGCGCGCCTCATCCGCACGCTCCACCGCCTCCGCGATCTCGGCAACAGCGTGCTCGTGGTGGAGCACGACGAAGAGACCCTCCGCGCCGCCGATCGCGTGGTCGATTTCGGCCCAGGCGCGGGCCACTTGGGGGGGCGCGTCGTGGCGGAGGGCACCGCCGCGGCGCTCGAGTCGAACCTGGCGAGCCTCACCGGCGGCTACCTCTCCGGGCGTCTCGCGATCGAGGTGCCGTCGGTGCGGCGGGAGAGCAAAGAAGCGCTCGTCGTGGCGGGCGCTCGCGAGAACAACCTGAAGGGCGTCACCGCGCGCTTCCCGCTCGGCGCCATGACGTGCGTCACCGGGGTCAGCGGCGCGGGCAAGAGCTCCCTCGTTGGGCAGATCTTGCTGCCGGCGCTCGCGCGCGCTCTCCACGGGAGCGACGGGCGCGTGGGCGCTCACGACGCCATCGAGGGGCTCGAGCACTTCGACCGGGTGGTGGCGATCGATCAGCAGCCGATCGGCCGGACGCCGCGCTCGAACCCGGCCACGTACACGAAGGCGTTCGACCTCATTCGCGAGATCTTCGCGCAGCTCCCCGACGCGCGGGCCCGGGGCTTCGAGGCCGGGCGATTCTCGTTCAACGTGAAGGGCGGGCGCTGCGAGGCCTGTCAGGGCGACGGCACCGTGCGCGTCGAGATGCACTTCCTCGCCGACGTGTTCGTGACCTGCGAGGTGTGCGCGGGCGTGCGCTACAACCAGGCGACGTTGGATGTAAAATACAAGGGGAAGAGCATCTCCGACGTGCTGGCGATGAGCGTCGACGACGCGATCGCGCTGTTCGCGGCCTACCCCGCGCTCCTTCGCGTGCTGCGCACTCTGTCGGAGGTAGGGCTCGGGTACATGCTCTTGGGCCAGCCGGCGCCCACCCTGAGCGGCGGCGAGGCGCAGCGCGTGAAGCTCTCGCGCGAGCTCGGCAAGGCGCAGGCCGCGCGGAGCCTGTACGTGCTCGACGAGCCCACCACGGGGCTCCACATGGACGACGTGCGAAAGCTCCTCGGGGTGCTCTCGCGCCTCGTCGATCGCGGCGCGACGGTGATCGTGATCGAGCACCACCTCGACGTGGTGAAGTGCGCCGACTGGGTGGTCGACCTCGGCCCCGAGGGCGGCGACGCGGGCGGCTACGTGCTCGCCCAGGGCACACCGGAACAGCTCGCGCAGAGCGCCACGTCGGCCACGGGCGGGTTTCTCAAGGCGGTGCTCGCGCGAGGTCGCGCGGTCAAGGCGACGGGGCGCGGGACCCGAAAGCC